>NZ_JAKUHD010000002.1:0-586832 GCF_022664325.1 Bacillus cereus group sp. BfR-BA-01310
GCTCGACTTGCATGTATTAGGCACGCCGCCAGCGTTCATCCTGAGCCAGGATCAAACTCTCCAATAAAGTTAGTTTGTCTAGCATCTAAAATAAAAATTGACGTTTCACGTTGTTTGTTTCGTTCAGTTTTCAAAGAACTACTTAGTCGCTCATTTGCGACTTCCTTATGTTAACATCTTCGTTTTTCGATGTCAACTAAGTTTTTTAATTTCTTTTTTGTCGTTTTCTGCGTTTCTGCATCAGCGACGTTTATTAATATAGCATGCAGAAAAACGAAATACAACACCTTTTGAAAACTTTTTTTAAAACAACTACATTTCTTTTTTAATATCATATACTTAAACGAAATATCTCTTTCATTTCTAAGTAATTCCTACATATATTCTATAGAAAGTCACTCTGTCCAAAAACATTTCTTTCTATATAAACGTTTTATTCATATACCATATCATACAAGGAGGAATATACATGGACTACACCGATTTATTAATAAAACTAGGTCTCTCAGCTATTTTAGGATTCGCTATCGGTTTAGAACGCGAATTAAAACGTAAACCACTCGGTTTAAAAACTTGTTTAGTTATTTCTATTATTAGCTGCCTCTTAACCATTGTTTCTATTAAAGCAGCTTACAATTTACCACACACTGACCATATGAATATGGATCCACTTCGACTAGCGGCTCAAATTGTGTCAGGAATCGGTTTTTTAGGTGCTGGTGTTATTTTACGAAGAGGAAATGATAGTATTGCAGGACTAACTACCGCAGCTATGATTTGGGGTGCTTCTGGTATCGGTATTGCCGTCGGAGCTGGCTTTTATCTCGAAGCCATTTTCGGGATGTGTTTCCTTATGATTAGTGTAGAACTTATCCCATTAGCTATGAATTTTTTAGGCCCTAGGTCATTACGCCAACGCGATATTGCCGTCAAACTTGTTGTACGAGATATGGACAATATCCCTATTGTCATTGAGGAAATAAAAGCAATGGATATAAAGGTTAAAAATATGAAGCTCAAAACATTAGAAAGTGGTTCTCACTATTTACATCTTAAATTGTCTATCGATCAAAAAAGACATACCGCTGATGTTTACTACGCCCTGCAACACCTCGAAAGTGTTCAACAAACTGAAGTCGAAAGTATGTAACATGAAACAAGCTCTCTTTTTAATTAGGGAGTTTTTCTTTTTTCTATAATGGTAACAATGAATGTAGTCCTGCAAAGTAAGGAGGAATACAAAATTGAAATCGCGCCCGAACTTAGTAGATACATTTCGTGATTCCATTATTTTTCGTTTAATTTGTTTTATTATTGTACTTACTACTTTCTCTGGTTTTCTTATACATACACTAGAACCCACTCACTTTATTACATGGTTCGATGGGATTTGGTGGTCAATCGTTACAATCTTCACAGTTGGCTATGGTGACTTTGCCCCGCATACAACGATAGGGAAACTTATTGGAATAGGCATTATTTTATTAGGAACTGGATTTTGTTCTTATTATATGGTTCTATTTGCTACCGAAATGATTAGTAAACAATATATGAAGATTAAAGGGGAAGAAGCGGCTACTTCTAGCGGACATATGATTATCGTTGGTTGGAATGAACGTGCCAAACACGTTGTGAAACAAATGCATGTATTACAACCAAATCTTGATATCGTTTTAATTGATGAAACACTCTCTTTACTTCCAAAACCATTTCATCATTTAGAATTTATAAAAGGCTGTCCACACCACGATCAGACTTTACATAAAGCAAACATTACAACAGCACACACAATATTAATAACGGCTGATAAAGAAAAAAATGAAAGCTTAGCAGATACACAGTCCATTTTAAATATCTTAACTGCAAAAGGACTTAATCCAAACATTCACTGTATTGCCGAACTACTTACTTCAGAGCAAATACAAAATGCAACGAGAGCAGGGGCATCAGAAATTATAGAAGGAAATAAATTGACAAGCTATGTATTTACCGCCTCCCTTTTATTCCCTTCTATTTCCGGTGTATTATTTTCGCTCTACGATGAAATCTCTGATAACAAATTACAACTGATGGAACTAGCTCCATCATGTATAGGACAAACTTTCGCTAATTGCAGCTACACTCTTTTAAAACAAAATATCCTCTTATTGGGTATAAAGCGTGATGAACAATATATGATTAATCCAGTTCATTCTTTTATTATCATTGAAAGTGACGTACTCATTGTTATTCGCCATTAAAAAAATGCTTTTCTAGTTCTTGCACTAGCACTTTACCAATATCGATATACTTTCTTTTCACATCTCCATCTGGATCTTTCGGTTCAGCAAACTGATCTAAGCTTGTCCCAGCAGCTAACGTATTTACTTCATTATCTAGTTCGTCTTGATATACGTGCGAAATAATATACGGTGTTTCAAGACGAACTACTACACCAGGCACATCTAGCTCTCCATCCACAGCCGTAAATGGCACTCGTAAAAATTGATAACCATCTTCTTCGTCAATTTTGTAATCAAAGCATCCTTTATCATAATCCCAATTGCCACCAATACTATATCCAAGTGGCTTCATGACCTCTTCTAACTTATATAACGCATATGTACGCCCTACTAAATTTGATTGAATCGGAATCAAATCAATCCCTCCTAGACCTTTCCTTTAGCATACCCATTCCATTCTGAATATATATGAGATTCAATCCGGAATGTCGGCTACTCGTCAAAAAATTCCATAAAAAAAACTGTTGGGGCTCGTCCCCAACAGTTTTTTTATTTTAAACGCTCTTCTAATTCTGCTTTTAGTTCTTCGAATCCTGGTTTTCCAAGTAGAGCGAACATGTTTTTCTTGTATGCTTCTACTCCTGGTTGATCAAATGGATTTACGCCTAATAGGTAGCCGCTCATCGCACATGCTTTTTCGAAGAAGTATACAAGGTAACCGAATGTATACTCGTTTAGTTCTGGAATGTTTACGATTAAGTTTGGTACTCCGCCGTCGTTATGTGCAAGTAATGTACCTTCGTATGCTTTTGTGTTTACGAAGTCTACAGTTTCACCAGCAAGGTAGTTTAATCCATCTAAATCGTTGTCATCTAATTCGATTTTTAGTTCATGTGTAGATTTACCTACTTTAAGAACTGTTTCGAATAGATCACGGCGACCTTCTTGAATGTATTGACCTAATGAGTGTAAGTCAGTTGAGAAGTTTGCTGAAGATGGGAAAATACCTTTTTGATCTTTTCCTTCACTTTCACCAAATAACTGTTTCCACCACTCAGAGAAGTATTGAAGTGCTGGCTCGTAGTTAACAAGCATTTCAATTGTTTTCCCTTTATTGTATAGAGCATTACGAACTACTGCGTATTGGTAAGCTGGGTTTTCTTCAAGTTCTGATGTCGCGAAGTCATCATGACCAGCAGCTGCACCTTTCATCATTTCTTCAATGTTTAGGCCACTTACTGCGATCGGTAATAAACCTACTGGTGTTAATACAGAGAAACGACCGCCAACATCATCTGGAATAACGAATGTTTCGTAACCTTCGTTATCAGCTAATGTTTTTAAAGCACCACGCGCTTTATCTGTAGTTGCATAAATACGTTTGCGAGCTTCCTCTTTGCCGTATTTCTCTTCTAATAATTTACGGAAAATACGGAATGCGATTGCAGGCTCTGTTGTTGTACCTGATTTGGAAATAACGTTAATAGAGAAGTCTTTACCTTCTAGTACGTCCATTAAATCTTTCATGTAAGTGGAGCTAATGTTTTGTCCAACAAATAGCACTTGTGGAGTTTTACGTTGTTCTTTAGAAAGCGTGTTGTAGAAAGAATGGTTTAACATTTCGATTGCTGCACGTGCTCCCAAGTAAGAACCACCGATACCTACAACAAGTAAAATGTCAGAGTCATTTTTAATTTTTTCTGCGCATTTTTGAATGCGAGCAAATTCTTCTTTGTCATATTGAAGCGGAAGCTCTACCCACCCAAGGAAATCGTTCCCAGCTCCAGTTTTTTCGTGGATTGCATGGTGTGATACTTTTACTGCATCACGTAAATAAGTTAGTTCATGTTCACTGATGAAGGATAACGCTTTAGAATAGTCGAACGTTACATGTGTACTCATCTTTTTCCCTCCAATTATGTATATGTATTTCTGTATTCACTTTAGCGAAACTAAAGTTGTAAATCAAGCGATTCAACAATTGTAAACGTAACCATTGTTTATTTTTTAGAAAAAGTTCATTTTTTGCATAAAAATTCGCTTTTTTCGGTATAGATGTATATACATCCTTTTTCGTACATTTTTTATGTATAAAAACACCAAAACTATACCATTCTATAAAGGAGTTACATTTTCTTATTAACTCTTCGCTTGCTCATGCTTCACATTAAGGGGGGCTTTTTCATGAGTACTCTGCAACGTATCGCATTAGTCTTCACTGTAATCGGTGCTGTTAACTGGGGACTGATCGGGTTCTTCCAGTTTGACTTAGTGGCTGCCATTTTCGGTGGACAAAGTTCAGCTCTCGCACGTATTATTTATGGCATCGTTGGTATTTCTGGGCTTATCAATCTTGGTTTACTATTTAAACCATCCGAAAATCTTGGTACTCACCCAGAAACAAATGAAATTCGATAGTCAGTATGTCTTTTTCATCTCCGACATACGAATATGATTGCATGCAATCATATTTGCAAATATATATCATAAGACAAAGTAAAAGAGGAACGCTCATATGCGCTCCTCTTTTACTTTGTTAACTCTGATTCTTCAATCCATTCCGTTAGCTTTTCACGCAGCGTATTGAACCCTTTATCGGTTGGCTTCGGTATAAGAACCCTTCCTTGTTTTCTTTTCGCCGCTTTTAACGATAAACTCATTTTTCTGTGCTCTTCATCAATTGAAAGTACTTTTACTTCTACTGTATCGCCGACCTTTAAAAAGTCATGAATATCCTTTACATATCCATTTGTAATTTCAGATATATGCACAAGTCCTTGTGTTTCTGCATCTAACGCTACAAATGCACCGTAATCTTGAATTCCAGTCACTTTCCCTGTTACAACCACTCCTGTTGTATATTGTTCTGACATATGAAACACTCCCATACGTTTACCATTTTCTCTACAATTGTAGATAGCAAAGCAGATGTATTTATTGTTAAATATCCGATTGGTTAATACTTATCCTCAGTAAAGCTATCTAGAATAAGTACACCTTATATTAGTAAATTATACCACTATGATAGAACTCATTCAAAATTCATGAAGAAATTTCCTATAATACGTATAATTCTCCAATATTGGGATAGAATACTAACACATGGCTTTCTAGTATTCCCCCCCTTTTATGGACAAAACGTATTGTGTTTTGTCCTTTTTTTATTCTCTATGAACCGTTCCATCCTCTTCATTGCTTCCATAAGTTGCTCGAGCGATGTCGCATATGAACAACGAATGAATCCTTCACCACTGTCTCCAAATACACTTCCTGGGACAACAGCCACTTTTTCTTCTAATAATAACTGTTCTGCGAATTCTGCTGAAGATAGTCCAGTTGAAGCAATGGAAGGAAAGACATAAAATGCTCCGCCCGGTACATGACATGTTAAGCCCATTTCATTGAAAGATGTCGTCATAAAGTTGCGACGCTTTTTATAACTATCTCTCATTCGAATTACTTCATCATTTCCTGCACGCAATGCTTCAAGTGCTGCGAATTGAGACATCGTCGGTGCGCACATCATTGAATATTGATGGATTTTGAGCATTAATTCTGAAAATTGAACAGGGGCTGCAATCATACCAAGACGCCATCCTGTCATCGCAAACCCTTTTGAAAATCCTGAAATTAAAATCGTATGCTCACGCATATCTTTAATACTCGCGAAACTTGTATACGCTTCGTCATATACGAGCTCTGCATAAATTTCATCAGATAATACGATTAAATTATATTTCTCCACAATGACTGCTAGCTTTTCTAATTCGGATTTATTTAACATTGCACCTGTTGGGTTATTTGGAGAACAAAGTAAAATCGCTTTTGTTTTTGCTGTAATAACTGCTTCAATTTGATCTGGTTGTACTTTAAATTCATCTTCTAATGAAGTCGCTACTGGAACCGGGACTCCGCCAGCCAACGTAACAAGCGGTGCATACGAAACGAAGCTTGGTTCAATAATAAGTACTTCATCATCAGGATTTACAATGGCGCGCATCGCTACATCTAGCGCTTGGCTCGCTCCAACTGTAACAATGATTTCATCATTTGGATCATAAGATACTGCAAATTGTTTTTTTAGATACTTTGCTATTTCTTGACGGAGCTCTAATAATCCTGCATTTGCTGTATATGCTGTATATCCTTGCTCTAAAGAACGAATACATGCTTGCCTTACATTCCAAGGTGTAACAAAGTCAGGCTCTCCCACTCCGAGTGAAATAACACCTTTCATACTCGACGCTAAATCAAAAAACTTTCGAATGCCGGATGGTTGTAAAGATTCTGCTACTCTAGATAGTTCAAATTGCTTCATGGTGTCACCACAATTCTCTTATCATCATCAGTTTTTTCATAAATAATGCCCTCATGTTTATACTTCTTCAAAATAAAATGAGTTGTCGTAGAAACAACGGATTCAATTGTTGCTAATTTCTCAGAAACAAACATCGCTACTTCGCCCATCGTTTTTCCTTCTAACGTAATAGAAAGATCATATGTACCAGACATTAAATAAACTGATTTCACTTCTGAATAGCGATAAATTTGTTCAGCAACCGCATCAAAACCAACACCACGCTTCGGTGTAACTTTCACATCAATCATTGCTGTTAAACCAGTATGTTCTTTCACTTTTGTCCAATCGATATGTGTTACATAGTCCACGATAATTTTTTCACCTTCTAATTTTGCAACCATCTTTTTCGCTTCTTCTACATCTATACTTAACAGCTTCGCTAATACTTCTACAGATAAACGACTATTTTTTTCAAGGCAAGCTAACAATTCTAATTCCTTTTCAGTCATCATATAACTCATCCTCTCTTTTGTTTGTGTCTAAATTATACAAATAGCCTTTCCTGTTTGAAAAGAAGATTTTTTTAGAGAATTATGTAAAAATAAAGTGAAACTTTAATCAGTGGGGGTTGTCCATCCCCACTGATTATTATCCCGCACCAATCGGGATAAAGATGAAAGGGGATGGAACCGTGAGACCAAAAGTATATATTGCTGAGCCAGTTCCAACATTTGTAGAATCTTATTTATCGGAACACTGCGATTACGAAAAATGGGATCAAAATGAGAAAGTACCTCGTGATGTTTTATTAGAAAAAATAAAAGATAAAGATGGATTACTTAATTTCGGCTCAGCCATAAATGAAGAGTTGTTACAAGCCGCTCCTAACTTAAAAGTAGTGAGCAACATTTCTGTTGGTTACGATAATTTTGATTTAAAAGCAATGCAAAGTCGAAATGTCATCGGAACGAATACACCATACGTATTAGATGATACGGTAGCTGACCTCGTTTTCGCTCTTATGTTATCTGCTGGTCGCCGCGTGTGTGAACTTGATTCATATGTAAAAAACGGTGAATGGAATGCTGAAATCGGAAAAGAACACTTCGGACTAGATGTGCACCATAGTACAATCGGTATTATTGGAATGGGGCGAATCGGGGAAGCGGTCGCAAAACGTGCGAAATTTGGATTTGATATGAACGTTCTTTACTATAATCGTCGTCGTAAGGAAGACGCTGAGCAAAAATTTGACGCTACATATTGTGATTTACAAACGCTAATCAAACAATCTGATTTTATTATTCTTCTTACTCCATTAACAGATGAAACGTATCATCTTATCGGAGAAAAAGAATTTTCATTAATGAAAGAAACAGCAATCTTCATTAATGCCTCTCGAGGGAAAACAGTAGATGAAACTGCATTAATTCATGCATTAGCAGAAAAGAAAATATTTGCAGCTGGTATCGATACATTCACACAAGAGCCTATCCAAAAAGATAATCCGCTCTTATCATTGCAAAACGTTGTGACTTTACCGCACATCGGATCTGCAACATTAAAAACGAGACAGCAAATGGCAATGACAGCTGCTAAAAATTTAGTGGCAGGATTACAAGGAAAAACACCACCTAATATTGTGCGTGGATAATAAAGTGAAACTTTAATCATTGGTGGAGTTGTCCATCCACACTGATTATTAGCACGACTCCCACAAATAGCGGGATAAATAAATGTAAGGCAAGATGGCATAGTCATCTTGCCTTTTTTTGTTAACATATTTTTTTCTTACTTGGAGATGATATGAACAAAAATCAATGGAGTGACAAAAAATGAACCATGAATGCAAATGCCCTTACTTCACTTTTTCCACTCGCGGCACTACTATTCATTACGAATTGTATGAACATAATAATAATATTAATAAAGGGCGACCTACTTTCGTACTCGTTCACGGCTTCCTATCTTCCTCATTTAGCTATCGACGCCTCATTCCTTTATTAATGAAAGAAGGTAGAGTAATTGCCCTGGATTTACCTCCATTCGGAAAAAGTGATAAATCTCATCTCTTTAAGTATTCTTATCACAATTTAGCGGCTATTATTATCGATCTGATAGAACATCTAGCTCTCTCGGATATTGTATTAGTTGGTCACTCTATGGGTGGACAAATTTCCCTCTATGTAAACCGCCTACGCCCTGAATTAATTTCAAAGACGATTTTACTATGCAGTTCTAGTTATTTAGCACGCGCAAATTTACCTTTACTGTACTCTTCTTATTTACCGTTCTTCCATTTATACGTGAAGAACTGGATTATTCGAAGAGGCATCGTTCATAACTTAATGAATGTCGTTCATGACCATTCATTAATTGATAATGAAATGATGGAAGGCTACGCTGCTCCTTTTTATGATAATCGTATATTCCCTGCCTTAACTCGAATGATAAGAGACCGTGAAGGTGACTTATCTTCAACTGAATTACAAAAAATCGAAACGCCAATATTACTCATTTGGGGTGAAAAAGATCGCGTCGTCCCTTTACAGGTAGGACGTCGCTTACACAAAGATTTACCTAATTCAACATTTATCTCTTACGAAAATACAGGTCACTTACTACCTGAAGAAAAACCCGAACATGTTTATGAAGAAATCATGGCATTTTCTGCGCGATAAAGCGGGGTAAAGTGAAACTTTAATTAATCCGAACGAACTAAAATAAACAAAAAGGCTGTCGGAAATTCCGACAGCCTATAATGAACAACTTCCGCCTTCTTTTAGTACAAGTAATTCCACAGCTAACTTCTCACATTTTTCAAGCGCAGGCACTTCCTCAAAAGACATAAAGTATATATGTTGAATCTTCTTTGCGATATATTTTGGATCGTCAAACACACTTGCAACGTTCACAACATCGCTCGCTTCTGTTTCGTAAAACTCCGGTCCCATTTGAAACGGATCCCAATTTTTCACAACCTCTATCATCTTTTCATATGCACCCATCTGCTTCCCGCCTTTTCACTTTTTAATGCTTTTCTTTATCGTATCACATCCGCTATTCTATAAGAAGAGAGCGAACTTTCATAACTTAACGGTTTTACAGAAGAAAGGGGAAAACATATGCAGCTATTTCATAAAACGGTAAATCGTCGCGGAACACATAGTACAAAATGGGATACATATAAAAACGAAGAACTCATTCACGCTTGGATTGCCGATATGGATTTTGAAGTACCAAAACCAATTCAAACTGCATTACAAAAACGGATAGAACATCCTATTTTCGGCTATACACTTCCTCCCGAAAATATTGGAGATATTATTTGTAATTGGACACAAAGCCAATACAATTGGGATATACAAAAAGAGTGGATTGTATTTAGCGCAGGCATCGTTCCAGCTCTTAGTACGAGCATACAAGCTTTAACGAAAGAAGGAGAATCCGTACTCGTACAACCTCCTATTTATCCACCATTTTTTGAAATGGTCACAACGAATAACAGGAAATTATGTGAAAGTCCATTACAGAAACAAAATGGCACATATGCGATAGACTTCGAGCATTTAGAAACGCAATTTCAACAAGGTGTAAAGCTGATGCTTCTTTGTAGCCCTCACAATCCTATCGGACGCGTTTGGACGAAAGAGGAACTAACAAAGCTCGGTACGTTATGTACAAAATATAATGTAACCGTTGTTGCGGATGAAATTCACGCTGATATTATTTACGCAGGTCATACCCATACACCGTTTGCCTCTTTATCTGAAGAATTAGCAGCGCGCACAATTACTTGTATGGCTCCGAGCAAAACATTTAATATCGCCGGGTTACAAGCATCTATCATTATTATTCCGGATGAAAAACTCCGTAATGCCTTTACGTCTATTCAATATAGACAAGGATTCCACGGATTAAATATATTTGCTTATACAGCAATGCAAAGTGCATATACAGAATGTAATGATTGGCTAAGTGAAATTCGATTATACGTTGAAGAGAACGCTCGATTTGCTTGTGAGTATATTCAAAACCACATACCAACTCTTTCTGTAATGAAACCAGAAGGTAGTTTTTTACTGTGGATTGATTGTTCACGCTTGAACCTTTCTCAAAATGAGCGAACAACATTACTCGAAGAGAAAGGAAAAATCATCGTTGAACCTGGTGAGAAATATGGATTGGGTGGAACTGAACATATTCGAATCAACATCGGCTGTCCAAGGTCCGTCTTAGAAGAGATTTTAAACAGACTTCGCAATACATTTTCATCATAATATAACAGAAGCTACCTTAATGGTAGCTTCTATTTTTTCTTCATTTCTGACGCTTTTTTAACAATAACACCGCAAGCAATTCGATTCCCAGATTTTCCTGCTGGTTGTGTCATACCATCATCAGGGTTTTCTGTAATTATAATAGACGCTCCATCTTTTCTATGAATCGTCGTTTTCCCTTCTTCAAGTGTTATATGCGGCGCGTCGATTTCCGCTTTAATCTTTCCAGAACCGTCTGCAACTACGTTCGGTAAATCACCGTTTTCTGCACCTTTCGGATTGAGGAGTCCATGCTTTTTCTTATCTGGATTAAAATGATTCCCAGATGATTCAAAACGAGGTGCTTTACACTCTCCAATTTCGTGTACATGTATTCCATGCGGGCCTGGTGTAAAACCTTCCGCTTTAATCTTAATCTTCACTCCACTTGTTTGTTGAACGACTTTTGCAGTCCCAACTTCATCACCTGAAGCATTATGTAATTTCACATCAATTTCTTTCGGCTTTCCTTGGTCACAACCCGCCATCAGAAATAACAAACAACAACTGAAAAAAAGCCGTCTTTTCATTCTATTCCCTCCAAAATACATTCTGCCCTTAGATTGTCCGAGCATAGAGGGAAACATACAAAAATGAATTAGTGTTTCTTCTCAGCTAAAAGCTTCTCTTCTACTTTCTGTAATCGCTCTGCTTCTCGTTTTGATACACGAATGAACATACGCCACGTAGCAATCGCACCGATGATAAATAGAACACAAACAATACCTGGAATAATATATTCTGTTTTATCTTCCGGAAAATATAAAGGCATCATATGGAACACTCCTTATCAGGGGATTCATAAAAATCAACATCAGAATTTTCTGTCATATTATTTTAAATTATAGTTGAACCCATTCATATTCTCAAGGACATTCCGTGAACGAATGATTTCTTTGACTCCTTCACGCACTTTCCTTACTATTAATTTGAGGTGAAAAATATGAGAGAAACATTTGAAATTGGTGAAATCGTTACTGGTATTTATAAAACTGGAAAATATATCGGCGAAATTACAAATAGCCGCCCTGGCAGTTACGTCGTAAAAGTATTAGCTGTTTTAAAACATCCAGTGCAGGGTGATTTACATAATGTAAAACAAGCTGATGTACCATTTTTCCATGAAAGACGCGCTTTAGCTTTCCGTGAACAGACGAACATTACAGAGCAAATGGTGAAAAAATATGAAGGAGAAATCCCGGATTATACAGAGTCACTAAAATTAGCATTAGAAACTCAAATGAATTCATTTTCTGAAGATGATTCACCTTTTGCAGGGCGTAGTCTAGAAACACTTCAACAATTGAAGCAAGATTACAAACTCTAAAAAAACAAAACGACCAAATTACATATTGTGCAATTTGGTCGTTACTGTGTACTGACTTTCTTTAACACTTTCGAAAAATCAACAAGCTCCCCTAATGTTGGAGGTGCTGGTTTGACTAAATACTCTTTATCTTTTTCTACTAACTTAAAAATATTATATGTCGTCATCGCATCATCCAGCGCACAATGATGCTTTCCTGTTCCTACTTTTCCATACGCCTCAATCGCTTTCCACAACCCTGTTTGATTTCGCTCCCCAAAAAACTTCTTATACTCAAGCGATAAATCACGGAACTGTCCGAAGAATGGAAATGCTACTCCCGCCATTTCGCAGTTATGCTTCAATACTTTCATATCCATATTTCCCCACGTTACAATTGTCGGTTTGCATCTCTTTTCATATTCGGCAAGTTTCTCAACAAGTTCATGAAAAGAAATTCCTTTGTCCACTACTTCTTGTTTAATTCCTAAAAATTTTTTACATCGATCTGTTAAGGACGGAAATGTTTTTGGCCTGACATGTGACGAATACGTATCTTCCACCTTACAACCAACAACTGAAACGAGTCCTACCTCAATAATTTCTGGAAAAAAACCTTTTGGTTTTTTTCTATGCTGGGGCATCGTAAACTCAAAGTCTAAAAATAAAAATCGTTGTTCATCCATACGATCCCTTCCTTATCATTTTTGTCATTCCTTTCTATTTGATACTCCTACACGAACAAGCTCGAACGCTGATTCCATTTTAAATATTCGGATTGGATGTATCTTATATATATGTCAAATGCCCGCAAATATTTTAAAAAATAAGAAAAAATGACCTATGCAGAAAATATGACAAAATAGCCCCTTTCATTTACATCCGCCATTTTCCTACTTTATAATGACGTTATGTGTGTTTCTTCTAGAATATTTTTGACACACTAAGAAAAGTGAACGAAAGGAGATGAGAGTTTTGCACGAAACAACGCAAGAGCTCGCAAACTGGCAGTATTATTTTGCTATCGCAGTCTTTTTAATTACATATGCCATTATTATTTCTGAAAAAATTAATCGCGCTGTCATCGCACTTCTTGGTGCAGCACTCATGGTAATTGTGGGTGTCGTTGACTTACACAACGCCTTTACGAAACATATTGAATGGGGAACTATTACGTTACTCATCGGCATGATGATTCTAGTAAACATTACAAGTAAGTCAGGGGTCTTCCAATACGTTGCCATTAAAGCTGCAAAAGGAGCACAAGGAAATCCAATTAAAATTTTAATTTCACTTTCCTTACTTACCGCGCTTGGCTCCGCATTTTTAGATAACGTTACAACAGTACTTCTTGTTGTTCCAGTTACTTTATCTATTACGCGCATACTGCAAGTAAATCCTGTTCCATATTTACTTTCTGAAATTATTTTTTCAAACATCGGAGGAACAGCAACATTAATTGGTGATCCACCAAATATTATGATTGGTTCTGCAAATAAGCATTTAGATTTCAATGCTTTCTTATTAAACTTAGCACCTATCGTAATTATTATCATTGCTGTTACAGCGACAATGCTTTACTTCATGTACCGTAAGCAATTAATTGCTGATCCTGTACAAGTTAAAAAATTAATGAGCTTAGATGAAAAACAATACATTAAAGATCCAGTATTAATGAAAAAATCTTTAACAGTACTTGGACTTACTATTTTAGGTTTCATGACTCATTCCATTTTCCATATTGATGCAGCTATCATTGCCTTAACTGGCGCTACTGTACTTATGCTAATCGGTGTGAAAGAACATGAAATTGAAGAGGTATTCGCTAGTGTAGAGTGGGTAACAATCTTCTTCTTCGCGGGACTATTCGTACTCGTTGGAGGACTTATCGATATCGGTCTTATCAAAATGTTAGCTCAAAAAGTAATTGGAATAACAGGTGGAGATATTTCTCACGCATCTATCCTTATTCTATGGGTATCTGGTATCGCCTCTGCAACAATCGATAACATTCCATTCGTTGCAACAATGATCCCACTTATTAACGATATGGCAGTCGGGCTAGGTTTATCACCTTCTGACGCACAAATCGACGTACTATGGTGGGCATTAGCATTAGGTGCTTGCCTAGGTGGAAACGGA
Source organism: Bacillus cereus group sp. BfR-BA-01310 (assembly GCF_022664325.1). NCBI lineage: Bacteria > Bacillati > Bacillota > Bacilli > Caryophanales > Bacillaceae > Bacillus > Bacillus cereus group sp. BfR-BA-01310. Next base: position 14,290 of record NZ_JAKUHD010000002.1, read on the forward strand.
ACATTAATCGGGGCTTCCGCTAACGTAATCGTAGCCGGTATCGCTAGCCGTGAAGGGCATAAATTTAGCTACATGGACTTCCTAAAAGTCGGTTTCCCAATTATGATCGTTTCATTAATCATTTCTCACATTTACATTTACTTACGCTACCTTATGTAGTAGAAAAAGCGCCCTGCCAAGCAGGGCGCTTTTTTTCTGGAACAAAGCTCAATATATAAGCGCAATTTCAAATATATCAGCTATTTTCTCATTATATCGACTTATCAACAAAGAATGACAAATCTACTCGTTATACCTCACCGGCTCATTTCGAATAATGAATAAATGAATCGGCAAGAACACCGAAAATGTAATTGTATGAATGATAGTAAATAGTATGGCATTCGTTCCGTATCTATCTAAAATAGCGTAGATGAGATAAATAGACAGCACAATCGACACAGCCATTGCTAGCAAACTTATAATTGGTACATAATTAAAAATAAAGCATGCGACATATATGCCGAATACTTTCCATCCTGCTTCTTCTTTCAAGAAATCCGGCAATTTATCTTTCGCTAAGTCCCCCCACGTCTTACTATTTAAAAAAGGAATAAACGCAAGAACACCATCAGTTGCACCATCATTTTTCGCCATCGTATAAAGTGCAAAAGCCGTTAACAAATACGAAATAATGATCCAAAGTAAAACGACAATAATAAACGCAAAACTAAGAGCAAAGAAACCTGCTAGTACGCCTTGATCTTCCATCTTATCCTCTCCTCTCTCTTCTCAACATATTTCATTAACCTACAAGTTATGTTTTAAAATTCATCCAAACTCTCTGTATAATAATATGAGAAAGACAATAAGAGAGGAGAACGTACTTATGCATCCATTTGTAAAAGCATTACAAGAGCATTTTACAGCTCATAAAAATCCTGAAAAAGCAGAACCGATGGCACGTTATATGAAAAATCACTTCCCCTTTCTCGGTATTCAAACTCCCGAGCGAAGACAATTATTGAAAGACGTCATTCAAATACATACTCTCCCAGATAAAAAGGACTTTCAAATTATCGTACGTGAGCTTTGGGACTTACCAGAACGTGAATTTCAAGCTGCCGCACTCGACATACTACAAAAATATAGAAAACATATAAATGAAACTCATATCCCCTTTTTAGAAGAGCTTATTGTTACAAAATCTTGGTGGGATACTGTCGACGGCATCGTCCCTACATTTTTAGGTGACATCTTTTTAAAACATCCAGAATTAATTTCCGCATATATTCCAAAATGGATTGCATCAGAAAACATATGGCTACAACGTGCCGCTATTTTATTCCAGCTGAAATATAAACAAAAGATGGATGAAGAACTCCTTTTCTGGACTATCGGACAACTGAACTCATCAAAAGAATTTTTCATTCAAAAAGCGATCGGCTGGGTCCTTCGTGAATACGCAAAAACAAGGCCTGATGTAGTTTGGGAATACGTTCAAACTAACAAACTCGCTCCGTTAAGTAAACGTGAAGCAATTAAGCACATTAAACAAACTTACGGAATAAATAACGAAAAAATAGGCGAGACTCTATCATAGATAGGCACGTTCCTCTATTGTGATTTAAAAAAGAACGTGATAGAATATGTTCATTATTATTAATATAAGTAGCGATGACGGACTTATAAGTACTTGCACAAAAGCGATTCAGGGATAGTGAAAGCCTGAAACCGCAAGGAAACGGCAGTCTCGAGCAATACGTGATGAAAGTGGATGTGCGAAATGCGCATCAACTAGGGTGGAACCGCGGGTATATACAAGCTCGTCCCTAGGCAGAATTGCCTAGAGACGAGCTTTTTTGTATTTAATTTAAAAGCAGAAGCGGCTCATTCAAAATGTGAGGCGGAAATAGCTCGTTTCACAAGTACCCATCACGTCATCGCCAATACGTTAACTTTCAAAAGGAGGATTTTATTATGTATTCAATGGAACAAGTTGTAAACTTAGCGAAACATCGCGGTTTTGTTTTCCCTGGTTCTGAAATTTACGGTGGTCTTGCAAACACTTGGGATTACGGTCCACTTGGAATCGAATTAAAAAATAACGTTAAAAAAGCTTGGTGGAAAAAATTCATTCAAGAATCTCCATACAACGTTGGGTTAGATGCTGCTATCTTAATGAACCCAAAAACTTGGATCGCTTCTGGTCACGTTGGTAACTTTAATGACCCAATGATCGACTGTAAAAAATGTAAAGCTCGTCACCGTGCTGACAAATTAATTGAAGATGCATTAGATGCAAAAGGCATCGAAATGGTCGTTGACGGTCTTACTTTCGACCAAATGGCTGACTTAATGAAAGAACATGAAGTAAAATGCCCAGATTGCGGTAGTCAAGAATTCACGGAAATCCGTCAGTTCAACTTAATGTTCAAAACATTCCAAGGTGTTACAGAGTCTAGCACAAACGAAATCTTCCTTCGTCCTGAAACAGCACAAGGTATTTTCGTAAACTTTAAAAACGTACAACGCTCTATGCGTAAGAAACTTCCATTTGGTATTGGCCAAATCGGTAAAAGTTTCCGTAACGAAATTACACCTGGTAACTTCACATTCCGTACACGTGAATTCGAACAAATGGAACTTGAATTCTTCTGTAAACCTGGTGAAGATTTAGAGTGGTTCGCATTCTGGCGTGAAACTTGTAAAAACTGGTTACTTTCACTTGGTATGACTGAAGAAAGCATGCGTCTTCGTGACCACGGTGAAGAAGAGTTATCTCACTACAGTAATGCAACAACTGATATTGAATTCAGATTCCCATTCGGTTGGGGCGAACTTTGGGGCGTTGCATCTCGTACAGATTTCGATTTAAAACGTCACATGGAACACTCTAACGAAGACTTTAACTATATTGATCCACAAACGAATGAGCGTTACGTACCATATTGCATCGAGCCATCTCTAGGTGCAGACCGTGTAACATTAGCATTCTTATGTGATGCATATGAAGAAGAGCAATTAGAAAATGATTCTCGTACAGTTCTTCGTTTCCACCCTGCTTTAGCACCATACAAAGCAGCGATCTTACCATTATCTAAAAAGCTATCTGAAGGTGCTACTGAAGTATTCGCAGAACTAGCTAAAGACTTCATGGTAGACTTTGACGAAACTGGTTCTATCGGTAAACGTTACCGTCGTCAAGACGAAATCGGTACACCATTCTGTATCACATATGACTTCGACTCAGTTGAAGACAAAGCTGTTACAGTACGTGACCGTGACACAATGGAACAAGTTCGTATGCCAATTAGCGAACTAAAAGGTTTCTTAGAGAAGAAAATCCAGTTCTAATTATAAAAAAGAGGCAGCTCATAAGAGCCGCCTCTTTTCTATTTTTCACGTTTTTCTTTAATTGCTACTGTACATCTTGAAATACATAATAAATCGTCATTTTCATCAATGATACGAATATCCCAAACCATCGTTGTTTGTCCTCTATGTATCGGTGTTCCGATCGCTGTTACAATTCCATCTTGCTTTGAACGAATATGGTTTGCGTTAATTTCTAATCCGAAACAAATACATTTTTCTTGATCAATTAAATTGTATGAACCAACACTTGCCACAGTTTCTGCTAAAGCAACAGATGCACCGCCATGTAAAAAGCCAAACGGCTGATGCGTGCGTCCATCCACCGGCATCGTAGCAACTACCTTATCTTCTGTCATTTCTAACAACTCAATTCCAAGCGAATCCATTAAAGTTTTTGACATATCGTTTCCCCCCTTCTCTCACTTTTAATTAAATGTATATTTTTACCTATTTACTTTCAAACTACCTATAACACTTATATAAGGAGGTTTCACCTAAATGAAACAAAAATTTTGTATACTACTGCTTATATTCTCCTTGCTGACTATTGTACCAAATTGTACGCATCCAGCCAAAGCATCTAACCTGACAATTGATGTTAAGACTGTAACGCAAAAAGGGAAGAAACCTTATATAGAATATCAAATTAATAGGCCTTCTTTTCACAATTTTTCTGATTCACAATTTCAAAATAAGCTGAATTCCTATTACAAAAATTCTACTGATAAATTTAAAAGTAAGTTAGAGAAAGAAGCGAAGAAATATTATAAAGAAACAGAAGGATCTAGCACACCTTTCCATCCATACGTTGCAAATGTTGACTATAAAGTAGCTTTAAACAAACCACCTTTTCTCAGCCTATATGTGAATTACTATCAATATACAGGAGGAGCGCACGGACTTTATACGTGGAAAGCAAATACATTTGATTTAAACGAAAAAAAATTATTACACTTAGACGATCTATTTCAACAAGAGGAGAAATATAAAGAAACAATTCGTACAGAGATTGTAAGACAAATTAAACAAAATGAAAGCATTTATTTTCCTGACGCTGCCGAAAAGGTAATGAGCGCTAAAAAGTTCCACTACTTTTTAGAACCAGATAATCTCGTTATTTACTTCCCTTTATATGAAATTGCTCCTTATTCAAGCGGAATCCCGCAATTTCGTATTCCATATACATTGCTGAGAGACTATTTAAAGTCTTCTTATCAAAATATTTTGATTGACAACAAGTAAATATTTTCGCTACGATATTGTTAACCTAAACACAACAGGAGGTTAACAATATGAGGAGATTTCATGTTTTAGATCTAGCATTGGCTGCCATGTTCGTCGCTCTTATGGCTATTGGTGCAAATATTGTATCTTGGGCACCATTCCTACAAATAGCGGGCGTTCCATTATCTATGCAACCATTTTTCGCAATTTTAGCAGGGCTTCTTCTTGGAAGTAGACTTGGGGCATTATCAATGACTGTTTATATGCTTGTTGGATTAGCAGGTGCGCCAATTTTCGCTAACTTCAAGGCTGGATTTGGAGCACTTTTAGATCCTACTGGTGGTTTTATTATCGCATTTATTATCGTTGCTTACGTATCAGGAAAACTAGTGGAACGAAAAGAAAGACCAACATTCAGCACCTTTGCAATTGCTTCTTTCGCCGGAATCATTTTAACGTATATTATCGGTACTACTTATATGTACGGGGCGGTCAATATTTTCATGGGCGGTAATATGAGTTATAAAGCCGCTTGGATGATTATGATGTGGTTTGCAGTAAAAGATATTGCATTTACTATTATCGGTGCTATTATCGCACCTCGCATATACTATGCTGTACGCCGTTCAGCCTATCAACATTCTCATTCGACGATTTCATAATAAAAAGGAGTTGTTCCCATAGGAACAACTCCTTTTTATTATATTAAGACTCTTGCTTCGTTTGCTCATCTAAAATTTTCTTCATCATGACAAGCATATCATCACGTAATTCTTCGTGCTGCAATGCCATTTCAATTGTTGTTTGAACAAATCCTAATTTTTCACCAACGTCATAACGCTTTCCTTCGAAATCATACGCAAATACACGTTGAATTTCATTTAAGCTTTGAATTGCATCCGTTAACTGAATTTCGCCACCCGCTCCAACTTGTTGCTGTTCCAAGAACATAAAGATTTCAGGAGTTAAAACGTAACGTCCCATGATCGCTAAGTTTGAAGGTGCAGTACCTTGCGCTGGTTTTTCAACGAAATTACGAACTTGATAACGACGTCCCTCTTGCTCTAACGGATCGATAATTCCGTAGCGATGTGTTTCTGCCTCAGGAACAGTTTGTACACCAATAACAGAAGAAAGTGTTTTGTCATACTCGTCCATTAATTGACGTAAACATGGTGTTTCAGCTTGAACAATATCATCACCTAATAATACTGCAAATGGCTCATCACCGATGAATTTACGTGCACACCAAACAGCATGTCCTAGCCCTTTCGGTTCTTTTTGACGGATATAATGAATATCTACCATTTTAGAAGAAGCTTGCACTTTCTCAAGTAGTTCATATTTTTTCTTCTCTAATAAGTTTTGCTCTAGTTCAAATGCGTTATCAAAATGATCTTCGATAGAGCGCTTTGTTTTACCAGTAACGATAATAATATCTTCGATTCCTGATTTCACTGCTTCTTCTACAATGTATTGGATAGTTGGTTTATCTACTATCGGTAACATTTCTTTTGGCATTGCTTTTGTTGCTGGTAAAAAGCGTGTTCCTAATCCCGCTGCCGGGATAATTGCTTTTCTCACTTTTTTCATGACAAATACCCTCGCTTTTCATTCTAATTCTCTTAGTAAGGTGCAAATTTATAACATCAACTCTTAATAATCCTCTACATCATACAAAACTATAAGAAAAGAGGAGGTCGTTCTCCGTTCTCCTCTTTTCCTATCAGTAGCACTCTATTCTATTATAAACGATTCATAATATCTTCTTTAATAGTAAGTAACTTTTGTTCACTATTTTGTAAGGAATCATCTTGTACACCAAAGTAGAATTTAATTTTTGGCTCTGTGCCAGATGGACGTAAGCAGAACCAAGAACCATCTTCTAATTTATATTTTAACACATTTGATTTCGGTAAGTGAATCTCTTCCTTATTTCCATCTTGTAAAGTTGTAATAATGCTTGCCTTATAATCCTCAACCGCAACGACTGTGAAGCCAGCTACTTCTTTCGGAGGATTTTCACGGAATGTTGCCATCATCTCTTGAATCTGTTCCGCACCGTCTTTTCCTTTTAACGTTAACGATACAAGATCTTCACGGAAGAAACCATACTTCTCGAATACTTCTAATAGACCATCATATAACGTTTTTCCTTGCGCTTTGTAGTATGCAGCTACTTCACATGCAAATAAGACAGATTGTACCGCATCTTTATCACGGCAGAATGGACGAATTAAATAACCATAGCTTTCCTCATAACCGAATTGGAATTCATATTGTCCACTTTCTTCATACTGTTTAATTTTCTCACCGATAAATTTAAATCCAGTTAACGTATCAACTGTATCCAAACCGTATGCTTTTGCGATTGTGCGGCCAATTTCAGACGTTACGATTGTTTTTAGCACAACACCGTTTGCCGGAAGAGTTCCATTTTCTTTCTTTTGTGATAATAAGTAATCGAGCATTAATGCACCTGTTTGGTTACCAGTTAATACTTGGAACTCACCATCGTGATTACGAACTGCTACGCCTAGACGGTCTGCGTCAGGATCAGTTGCGATTAACACGTCTGCGCCAACTTTTTCACCGTCACGGATTGCATACTCAAACGCTGCATGCTCTTCTGGATTCGGCGATTTTACTGTAGAGAAGTTTGGATCTGGTAACTCTTGCTCTTTCACAACCGTTACATCTGTAAATCCAACTTCTTCTAGGCCACGGCGTACAGAAATATTTGACGTTCCGTGTAAGGGAGTAAAGACGATTTTTAAATCTTTACCAACTTTTTGTACCATTTCTTTATTAATAATGACATTGTTCAATTCTGCTGCATATGCATCATCTACTTCTTGTCCAATTATATGTAATAAACCGTCAGCTTTTAATTGCTCCACATCAGCAACTTCAACTGTTAATTCATCTTTCACTGCATTTACGTAGCTAATTAACTCATCAGCTTCTTTTGGAGGCAACTGCCCACCATCTTCACCATATACTTTATAACCGTTATATTCAGGTGGATTATGACTCGCCGTAAGAACGATTCCACTTACTGTATGTAAATGACGAACTGCGAAAGAAAGCACTGGCGTTGGACGTAAGCTTTCAAATACATATGTTGTAATACCGTGTGCACCAAGTGTAGCAGCTACTTCCATTGCAAATTCAGGTGATTTATGACGAGAATCATACGCTACAACAACACCGCGTTTTTTCGCTTCTTCACCTAATTTTTCAATAAATACTGCTAATCCTTTTGTTGCTTTACGAACTGTATATACATTTAAACGATTCGTACCAGCACCAAGTTCACCGCGCATACCACCTGTACCAAACTCTAAGTTTTTATAGAAGCTATCTTCAATCTTCTTCTCATCTTGTCTCATTTTTTCTAGCTGTTCTTTTAATTCTACATCTAATTCTGCATATGAAAGCCATCGACTAAATTCTTGTTTCCAATTCATCCTTCTATCCCCTCTCACGTGTCATAACTTCATTATATGAAAAAAACAACCTGTATCTCAATATTTTTTAAACTCTAGCAGGATTTTACTATAAATATTTGTATACACTATGGTTAAATACTCCACCAAAGGGAATGAGGATTATGCATGAATGGGGCTTGTCAGAAGAGCTCAAAATAAAAACAAAGCAGATGATCGAAATTGCCGAAAAAGAATTATCAAATATGAGACAAGCAATCGATAAAGAAGATGAATGTATTTTATGTAAAATGGAAGATATTCATCATATGTTAACGAACGTACAGACGTTAGCGGCTACATATTATATTCAAGCATACTTATCACCTTATACGGAAAGTTCGCATTTTATCACAACAGCTGTTCAACATTTAAGCACCCGAAAACACGGTGCTCTTATTGTTGTGGAACGAAACGATATTCTTGATTCTTTCATTCAAACTGGAACGACACTAAACGCACACTTAACCGCTCCACTACTCGAATCGATTTTTTATCCAGGTAATCCTCTTCATGACGGAGCCGTTCTTATTAAAAATAATCATATTGTCTCAGCTGCTAATATTCTTCCGTTAACAACAAGTACAGAGATTGATTCTGAGCTTGGGACACGCCACAGAGCTGCAATTGGCTTATCAGAAAAAAGTGATGCACTTATATTAGTTGTCTCTGAAGAAACGGGCCGTACTTCATTTGCTTTAAATGGGACCTTATATACGATTTCTTTATAAGAAAGGTCTTTCACCATTTAGCACCTTTTTTGAACTGTACAATAGTAAATGAAGTTATATCGACTTACTAACAAATAGGTATACCGTATCAATAAGAAAAGTTATTCTTCTATAAAATGCTCATCAAGTATTGCAAATGTATGTACTATTGCTCCAGCTGGTCCTAAATCATGTGTTCCTATCATTTCAAATATTTCAGCAATGTTTTAAGTGCAACAATTCCCACTTCATAAATTGCTAATTTTTTTGTACTTGAAACATGTTCAGACCTCTTTCATGACGATTATATTTTTCTGCTCTGTGATACTTCGGACTTTTGTTTTATATCTATTTTTAAGAAATAGTAAAAAAGGTACTTTAGAAATCCTATCTAAAGTACCCTTTTATTAAAAATCTATTTTATTATAAAGAATAATTCGAGACTGCAAAATGATAGAAATATAACATACTATCAAAATTATTTATCATTATTAATATCAATATCACACATAGAGCAACTACTTTTATACGTCTCATCACTTTAAAGCCATATGCCAATAATAAAGGTATTGTAAATACCATATGCGCGCCATAAATAAATGCTTCAGATGCTCCGAAACCAACAATTCCGTGTAAAACAATATTAAATAATAAACATAAACTTAAAAACCTTACGAAAGGTTCTTTTCTAAAATTCCTCCAGACAACTACCATTAGAGAAGCATACACAGATACAATCGCAATCCAACCCATTATAGTATGCGATGGGAGCATATTTAATTGCGCAAATTGCTCACCTTGTCTTAAAGTAACCTCCGAAAACGGTCCAAAGATGAATGAAGATCCCAATAACAAATGAAATACTAGTATATACTTAGACCCTACATATTCCTCTGAAAAACCTTGATTCCCTGTAAATTTAATATTAGTATTGATCACATCAATAAGTGATATATTATTTTCTATAATTACTAATACGAAGAGCAAAACGACCACAACGATCGAAATACCAGTCCAAATGACCCTTTTCTTTATTGTTTTATAACTCATTACACTACCTAAAAACCACATAAACGAATTAGTTAATGTAACCCCCGATATTCCTATTGCCAATAACATATTAGCAATGCTGAATCCCGTTTTCGCTTCTTTTTCTCCTGTAATGAATGGATAGCACACAAAGCACATAAGTACCAATGTGAAATTTGCATAGACAAAAGATTCTGGTGTCCACGTAATAACTAACAGAGTAGCTGAAAATCCGTACATGACCGCTAGTAGGAAAGAAACAATTGTGTTCTTACAAATTTTACAGCATAACATGTAAATCATAACTACACTTACCGTACTTAAGAACGCTTGAAAAAATATAATACCTTGCACTACATTTTTTACACCTAGTGACGATAGCACTGTTGCTATTCCCTCAGTTATAAAATTTAAAAATGGATGTCGAAACAACACTTCATCTGCAATCGGTAGTTTAGACAAGAAAAAACTTAAAATATAATAACCCTGATCAAAAGAAAAATACATATCATACCAGGAAGCTGTTAAAATCTTAGAGTCGTTTTCCATTTTCCAACCGATAAAAGAATAAAATGAACAATAAAAAACGAAAAGGACAAGGGCTAATATTCCCTTTCCTTTATAACCATTCCAAATATTCAATACTTCTTCTCCTCTCTAAGGTAAAAATACCATAATTAAATGTGCTACATACCCAATAACTGTTCCTAACATCAATCCACCAAAAATCTCATGCCAATGATGTCCTTGGCGCTCTCTTAATTTCTCTTCTTCCGAACTAATATGTTTATTCAACATTTTTGCATGTTTACCAACTGTACGTCGAAGTCCTGTGGCATCAATGATAACAATTGTTAAAATCGCCATTCCTATTCCAAACATCGGTGTATTAAAACCTTCATGAAACCCTATTGTCATGACCATACTTGATAAAATCGTTGTATGTGTACTAGGAAATCCACCGTTTCCAACTAAACGAAAAGCATCTTTTCCAGAACGAAGATAATTCACTAAAAATTTCAATACTCCCGAAGCTACCCAAGCTATAAATGGAAGTACACAATATAAATATGTTCCCATTGCTTTACCTCCTATGATTTTGCAATAAATAAAATTCCAACCACTATAAATACCATTCCAGCAATTTTCATGAAATTGATAGTTTCACCAAATAATAGTGCTGACGCAATAATAACAAATACATATCCGAAGCTCACCATTGGATAGGCATAACTTAGATCAACCTTTCTCAGTACAATCATCCATAATAATGCACTTAAACCGTAAAAAGCTAATCCAAAAAAGTTTGGTAAATTAACAAAATTCATAATACCTAAAGCCGCTGAATTTTGCGATTTCATTGCACCAAACTTTAATAAAATTTGTCCTACGACTCCCATACAAACTGATAACATAATCATTAAAAATTGTTGCATCTCTATACTCCTTAACTGTTTTTATTCCAAATAAAAAACGTTTAAGACACTCTTCTTAAACGTTTTAACAAACCCGAATAGAGTAATTAAAAGTTCAATAGTATAATAATAACTGTTATCGCGTATAACAACACTGTTATTAGAATATGCTGATCCTCTAATAAAACTTTATCAGGTTCTCCACCTTTATCTTCCATGTGAACTAAATATAAATAACGAAAGATCCCGTAAATTACAAATGGGATTGTCCACATTAAATAGATACTTTTCCCTGCATTAAAAGTAAAAATAGCGTAAGTAACGATTGTTGCTGATGTAACAATTGTACTTAATTGATCTAATAAAGCAGGAGAGTAACTTTCTAATACTTTTCTATGAGAACCTTTATTAGCCTGTAACAACACTAATTCATGTCTTCTTTTATTAATAGCCAAGAATAGTGACAGTAATAATGTGCATAATAAAAACCATGGTGTAAATGGCACTTGAATGACTAATCCCCCGGCTAATGCCCGTAAAACAAATCCAGCTGCAATAATTAAAATATCAATTATTACAACATGCTTTAGACGAATTGAATACGCTACATTTAAAGTGAAATATACAGCTAACACTAAACACAATAATGGGTTTAATACATATGAAACTACTAAAGACGCTACTAAAATAACGCAGCCTGCAGTAATAGCAAAATACGGATTTAAAGCACCCGATGCCATCGGTCGATATCGTTTAACAGGGTGTTGTCGATCCGCCTCAATATCCATAAAATCATTTAAAATATAGACACAGCCAGATATCGCACAAAATAACGCAAAACAAATTGCAGCTTGTGCTACCATAGTTAAAGATACTTGTTTTATAGAAAAGACTAGCGCTGCAAATACAAGCAAGTTTTTAGTCCATTGCTTCGGGCGCAACTGTTTAAAAAACAATACAACTATATTCTGTTGAGATAAAGTTCCTTCTCTCATAATAATAAGAGAGCTTCTATTCCTTTCACTCTCTTCCGTCCCTCCCTATTCAATTGTTATTTCTTTCTAGTACAGGAAAGATTATAACATATAAATTTAACATTGAAAATCAGCTATTAAATAACAATAAAGGGTTCTCTCATCTATAATGGTATTTCTAAAAAACACAGCTGAAACTACATTAAATGTTCATTTAACCGCCCGTTACTTGAATCATTTTTTATCCAGATACTCCCCTTCATGATAGTACTATTCTCATTAAAGATAACCATATTGTCTCTGCTACTACTATTCTTCCATTAAGTTGACCATGAGCTAGGAACACGTCACAGAGATAGAATTGGTTTATCAGAAAAAAGTGATGCACTTATGTTAATAACAGTCATACTTCATTTCCTTTAAATGGAGCCTTACGTATGTGTTCTTTATAAAACATGCCTTTCACTATGTAACATTTTTTTGAACAGTACAATAGTAAATGAAATTATATCGACTTACCTAAAAATGTACCGTATCAATAGAAAAAACTGTCCCAAAAATTTGAGACAGCCTTTTCTTCAAAATTTATTCTTCTCCGAAACGTTCAACAAGTGTTGCAAGTGTACGAACCATCGCACCTGTTGCTCCAGCCGGGCCTAAATCATGTGCACCTGTTGTTTCAGATGTTCCAGCGATGTCTAAGTGCACCCATGGTGTCTCTTCTGCAAATTCACCTAAGAATGTACCTGCCATAACCGCATGTCCTTCACGACCTGGTGAGTTATTTAGATCAGCAAATTTACTGTTTCGAACACGTTCTTTATCACGCTCAAAAATCGGTAATTGCCAAATCGGCTCATCCGTTTCCATTGATGCTTCTAACACTTGTTCAAACAACTCTTCATCGTTCGTCATTGCACCCGTTGTATGATTTCCAAGTGCAACAATTACACCACCTGTTAACGTTGCAACATCAACAAGGTAATTTGCACCAAGTTTCTTCGCATACGTAATGCCATCAGCTAATGCTAGACGACCTTCTGCATCCGTATTTAATACTTCAATTGTTTTTCCGTTCATAGATGTAATAACATCATCTGGCTTAAATGCTGTACCACTTACAACATTATCAGTTGATGGAATCACAGCAATTACATTTTGCTCAGGGCGAAGTTCACCGATGATTTCCATCGCACCAAGAACTGCTGCTGCACCACCCATATCTCCCTTCATACCAACCATGCCTTCACGAGGTTTTAAAGAGTAACCGCCTGTATCATATGTAATCCCTTTTCCAACGAATCCAATTACATCCGTCCACTCTTCTTTTCCTTTATAAATAAGAGCGATCATTTTTGGTGGCTCTGTAGAACCTTGGTTTACTGCAAGTAATGCACCCATACCAAGCTCTTCCATCTCTTCTTTCTCAAGAACTTTATAGTCCATATCGTATTTTTCAGCTAACTCAACTGCATACTCAGCAAGCTTTGTCGCTGTTAATACGTTTGGCGGCATGTTCACAAGTGTACGAGCTGAATTCGTTGCACGTCCATGCACATATCCAACTGTTAATGCTGCTTCAATTTCTTGCGCATCTTCTGCTGTAATAGCAGTAAGCTTTTCTAGCTCTACACTTTCTTTTTTATCCGTTTTATATGTTTGTAATCCGTATGTGCCAAGGCAATATACTTCAGATGCAATATGAGCCACATCAATCGCGTCTAATTTCTCCGTTACGAAAGAATCAAGTAAGATTGCTGCATCTTGTACTTTTGCCACTTGTAACGATTTAAATGCTTTACTAAGAGCTGCACGTAACGTTTCTGTTGTGTATGACTCTTTCTTACCTAAACCAACAAAATAATAACGTTTAACATTTGTTTTTCCTAAGCTATGTACTTTTGAAATGGCTTTCTTCTTAGTAGAAAGTTCTTTTTCTTCTAATAAAACTTGTAATTGTCCCTCAAACGCTTTGTCCAGCTCTTGTACAAAACTACTCGTTTTATCTTCTTCAAATAAAGCAACAATTACTGCTTCATGACTTGCTAATTCTTTTTGTACTTGGAACATGTTTAGACCCCCTAAATTTCTCTACGTCTATTATAACTGTATTTTCGATAAAATGCGATAATTCTAACTTCTATCATCTCATATAAATCTACCTCCAATATATTCTATGGTAAAATAAGACAAGAAAAAAAGTCTAGTGTTATTGCCACTAGACTATCTTTGTTTTAAATATTGACCACGAAACACCTGCATCGTTTCATCTTGGTTTAACATCGTTAACTGTTCTTCTGTAAACTTGCCATCTCCGACTTTCACTACATATACGTTTACTTTTTTCTTGCCCCATTGACTATACACATCTTGAACCGTATCGTAATACAAATCAAGCCTATTTCCTTTAATAGCGCCGCCTTTATCCGCTACAACTCCATATCCATAACCTGGTACAAATAAAATTGTTCCAATTGGGAATACACGTAGATCAGCAGCTATCGTAGAATATAAATCTCTTTTCGCTTTGACACCTGAATATGTAATACCATACTCTGGATGCCCCGGCCTCTTACCAGTCGACTCAACACCTGATGTATAGCCGGTTGCAGTCATTTCTATAACACGATATTTAGACCAGTCATTTGCCTGTTCTAAAGCATTTATCACTTCTTTACTCGGAGCAACTTTTTTCTCAATTTCTGCTGCATGTACTTCTTTTGCACTCGTTTCTTCATATGATTTTATAATTTCTAATAAAGAAACTCCTGTGAAAGCCTTCCATGTTACGCATAATGCGAATGCAAGTAAACAAGTCATCATAATGCGAATACAATATCGTTTTAACATTTTTATATTCCACACTCCTTCATCGTTAATCATTCCCTATACGATAAAGAAATATGCAAAAGAAAATCCCCAATGAAATTGGGGATTAAAACATTTGATACCCACTTTTCCGAAGTTTCTTTATTACAACTCCCGCTAAAGCTGCTCCTACTAATCCAGTAGATAAAATAAACATATCTGCTTGTCCTAAATGCGATACACTCGTTCCAAATGAAGAAAATGTTTCTTTTGGTTTTGAAAAATAATCCCATACACTTGCTTTATTAATAATAAGCATACAAATAATTGGATAAACAATAACCATTACCCATGTAGCCCGCAAAATCATGTTGAGTAAAAATCCAATGCCAAAAAACAAAATAAAGAACAACATCATTGAAATAAGTAGTACCGGTATACTCACTTCTTCTCCCTCTCCTTCGCATACGCCGTAAACACATGATAAGCCGTGTAACCAAATTGCTCTCCTGGATTTAATGTTTTATCCATCTCAAGATGCGACTCTGCTCTTCCTTCTAATAAATATTTAATGAGTACAGAAGTATTTTGATCATCTGCAATATTTTCTGGACGTAAAAAAGCTACTTCCGACAATTCTTTCTCCTGTACAATAACGTCTTCTCCCTCTGGCTCTAAAAGAAAAATAATCATATTATCGCTAATTTCATTACGAATGACACCCGAACGAATACCGATAATCCCCTTTACATGGGCAACAATGCCCGTCTCTTCTAAAATTTCACGTTTCACAGCTTCATCAACAGTCTCACCTTCATTAACAAAACCAGCTGGTAAAGACCACTGCCCTTTCAATCCACCATATTTCTTCTTAACGAATAGCCATCTCCCATCTTTTGTAGCTACTAAGCCACTGACAGCTAACCACACTTTCCCTCGCTTCCCCATGACGTAACCTCCTCCATCAAAACGGACAGAATATTCTTTCTTTTTTATATATTATACTATATTTTTAAATACACTGTGACTTTTCCTTTCTTAGAGTAATATCCCCTTCCATATTTTTGATATAACGTTAATAAAGAACTATACGGAAGGAGAAGCACATATGAAGAAAACGAAACAATGGCTTCGCGAATCTGCATTTTCTTTCTCTGGAAACGTAATTATTCTATATGTAATTTCTTTCGCTTCCCTTCAAGCTGGACTCATTTTCGGATTCAGACATTGGATTCATCCATTTCATGACACAACAAGCCTTGAAGACAGTATTGCACCAGTCTTTCTTTCTCTTTTCATCCTCTTTTTATTACTATATCGGAAACGTGTATTATACAAAAAAAAGCAGAAACAGCTCATAGCCGTTTCTGCTTTTTCTACTATATATTAAAAGAACTTTAATTTACCTTTTTTAAGAACTAATAAAGGTCCACCAAGTAAGAATAGGTAACGGTTATCGATTACTTTCTTCATGAAGGAAGCTTTCCAACCTGTTAACTTTTTACCCATAACAACGCCCATTGCATCGTCATGACCTAATGAACATACAGATCCTTTATTATCAAATGCGAATTTTTTCATTTCACCTTTGCCACGAACTAATACAGTTAAGTTGTGTGCGATGTTATAACCTTGTTGAATTGCAATTTGTGCTGTTGGTGGGTATGGACGGTTAATCTCTTCATTGATGATTAACGCTGCGTCACCAACCATGAATACATCTTCATGACCTGGAGCATGCATAAACTCATCCACTTTAATACGTCCGCGCATTGCTTCAAATCCAGACTCTTCTACAATACCGTTACCACGAACACCTGCAGCCCAAACTACAGTTTCAGATTTAAGAAGTTCAGAATCATCACCGTTTGCAACGATAATTCCTTCTTCAGTTGCTTCTTTAATTGCTGTACCGATGCGGAATTCTACACCTTTTTTCTCAAGTTGTTTTACAGCGTATTCTACTAGTTCTGGATCAAAACCAGGAAGTGCCGTTGGAGCAGCCTCTACACAGATGATGCGTGCTTTTTCACGTGGAATATCGTACTTTTTGCAAAGTTCAGGAATACGATTTGCAAGCTCACCTACGTACTCGATACCAGTGAATCCAGCACCACCAACAACGATTGTTATTAACTCATCGCGTTTTTCAGTCGCATATTGAGCGAATTTTTCTTCCATATGCTCACGAATTTGACGAGTTGCATTAATGTTAGTGATTGAGAATGCATGCTCTTTTAATCCTTTAATTCCGAACGTTTCTGATTCGAAACCAAGTCCGATTACTAAGTAATCATACTCTAATTCACCATTTTGTAAGATAATACGTTTTTCAGCAGCTTTAATTTCTACTACTGTATCTTGTACAAAGTTTACTTTATTTGTATCGATAACGTCTTGAATATCTAGACAGATTTTATCATCCTGTAATGTACCAGCTGCACTTTCATGTAACCAAGTTGCTTGGTAGTGATAGCTGTTGTTGTTTACTAACGTAATTTCAGCTTCACTTACAGATAATGTTTTTTGCAGACGAACAGTCGTAATCATCCCACCATAACCTGCACCTAAAACTACGATTTTTGGAGTCTTCACCAAATCACAACCCTTTTCTTTATATAATAGTAATGAAAAAATAATACCAAGTACTAAAATCTCTATTTGTCAAGAATGTGGAATTTATCACATTCTATATCGTAACAAAACGCAGTCAAAAAATCGTACGAAATTTGTCATAGAAAATTAACATAATACTTCCCTATATTAGTCGGTTTTATTCTAGAATTCAAGCGTCTGGGGAATTATCAATATTTTAAAATAACATAGCGTTTTCAAGGGTTTTCCATCCTTTTTTTCATGTATTTTCCTTTCGCTATATTTTATACAATTCTAAAACGTCTATGCATAAACTTACTTATAATTCAGTCGTTTTCAGAAGTATTATTAACTGAAGTATGCTATCATTTATTTTGAAAGTATCATCATTTGCAGGATTTTCGTGTACATATGAACAATATATGAAATCAATATTAATTTTCCATCTATAGGGGGAATGAAAGTGACAGAAAATCAAAAAGTTTACGACATAACAATAATTGGTGGTGGCCCAACAGGACTATTCACTGCATTTTATGGCGGAATGAGACAAGCAAGTGTAAAAATTATTGAAAGCTTACCTCAACTTGGTGGACAATTATCCGCACTATATCCTGAGAAATACATTTATGATGTAGCTGGATTCCCGAAAGTACGCGCACAAGAGTTAGTTGATAACTTAAAAGAACAAATGAAGAAATTCGATCCAACTGTTTGTTTAGAAGAAGCTGTTGATACGCTTGAGAAACAAGCTGATGGCATATTTAAACTTGTTACTAATAAACAAACTCACTATTCTAAATCTGTCATTATTACTGCTGGTAATGGTGCTTTCCAACCACGCCGCTTAGAATTAGAAGGCGCAACAAAATACGATAAGAAAAACTTACATTATTTCGTTGATGATATGAATAAATTTGCTGGAAAACGTGTCGTTGTATTTGGCGGCGGTGACTCAGCAGTAGACTGGACAATGATGTTAGAACCGATTGCAGACAAAGTTACAATCGTCCATCGCCGTGATAAATTCCGTGCACATGAACATAGTGTAGAAAACTTAATAAATTCCCGCGCAGAAGTAAGCACACCGTATGTTCCAATTGAACTTATTGGTGATGACACTATTGAGCAAGTCGTTCTTCAACACGTAAAAACAGAAGAAAAAGTTATCATCGATGTTGATGACGTAATCGTAAACTACGGCTTCGTTTCTTCTCTGGGTCCAATTAAAAATTGGGGCTTAGACATTCAAAAGAACAGCATTCTCGTGAATTCGAAAATGGAAACAAATATTCCGGGCATTTACGCTGCTGGTGACATTTGTACATATGAAGGAAAAGTAAAACTCATTGCTTGTGGCTTCGGGGAAGCACCGACAGCAGTAAACAACGCAAAAGCTTACTTTGATCCAAACGCAAAACTTCAACCAATGCATAGCTCAAGTATGTTTTAATATAGAAATAAAAAGAACTCCTTTCACGTATGAAAGGAGTTCTTTTCTTTCTTATAAAGATTCTTAATCCAAATTATCTCAGTCCTTTAAACTGCTAATAGTAAAGCACTCCCTCATTTCATACTCTCTCCTAAAAAACACTACTTTTTCCCAAAAATATGTTACAATAAAACAGAACAAACGTTCCTTACTTGATAAAGGAGGTTTTACAATGAAAGAACCTATTATCGTAAAAAAAGAAGCTTTCCGGGCTATCGGCGTTTCTATTACGACGACAAACGAAGAAGAGGCGTCTACTGAAGGAAAAATTCCAAAGCTTTGGGATCGCTACTTCCAAGAACAAATCATGCATCACATTCCAAATCAACAAACAAAAGAAACATGTTCCTTCTATTCAAACTATGAATCAGATGAAACTGGTACATACAAATTTACAATTGGCATGCCCGTTTCTTCATTAGAAGATGTTCCTGAAAATATGACAGCTTTAACAATACCTGCCGCAACGTATGCAGTATTTACAACAAGAAAAGGCCCTGTATCCGAAGTTATTTGTGAGGCTTGGGAATATATTTGGCAATGGTCGAAAGAAAACAAACGTGCTTTCACAACAGACTTTGAGCTTTATGACGAAAGAGCAATGGATCCAAATAACGCACAAGTAGATATTTATATTGCATTAGCTTAAAAAAAGGTGCCCTTCGGCATCTTTTTTTGTCGTTAAATAGCTACTGGGCAAATTCATTATTATTGTCTACAATGAGAAAGTGCAGTATAGAAATATTAGAAACTGTATAAAACGATTGTTAATAGGTTTTAGTCTAAAATTGGTACATAGAAAGGAAGCAATATGGAGGAACTACAACAAAATAAATCTGCTTTAGAAGGAAGCGGAAAGCCGTTATTGAAAAATACGAATTTCCTTTTTCTTTGGGCAGCTACTCTCTTTTCAAGTTTTGCTTTAGCCTTTTTTACTTTTTCACAAACATGGTACATAGCAAAAACATTAAATCTTGAGGCTTCACTCGGTATTGTTTTCGTGGCACTTAGTGTCCCAAGGCTCGTTTTTATGATTGTCGGCGGCGCAGTAGCTGATAAATTCCCGAAAAAGAACATTATGTTTTACTCTAATATTATTCGTGCTATTCTTGTCGCAACCATTCTCACATGGTTCATCGTCGGTGATGTAACACTATATACATTTGCTTTGTTCGCTTTATTCTTCGGACTTGCTGATGCTTTCTTCTGGTCCGCAGACGGATCTATTCTGCCTGAACTCGTAGAAAAAAGCCGTTTAACACAAGCGAATTCACTTACACAAATGACAAACCAAGGATCGGTTATCTTGGGCCCTGTACTTGGCGGAATTCTCATTAAATTTACGAACTATGAAACAATTTTTTCAATTACAATCCTGCTACTTATTATCGCCGCAATACTCGTTCAAAAAATACAATTTACAGTGCCCGAAAAAACTGAAGCAGATAAAGGCATGTTTACTTCTATTAAAGAGGGAATTTCATATGTAAAAGAATCACCATTTCTTTCAACTTTCCTTATTTGTAGCGCCTTTTTAAACTTATTTTTAATCGGTCCGATGCAAGTAGGCTTCCCACTCTTCGTCAAAAACGTGCTGCACGGTGACTCACTCCAGTTTAGTTACTTAGAAGCAGCTGTTGGTGGCGGGATGGCAATAGGCGCTGTCATTGTCGGATTAAAAAATATTAATCGTAGACGCGGGCTATTTTGTATTATCATGATGCTACTGTCTGGTGTATTCTTCCTATCCATCAACTTTAGCACCGTACTCTGGCAAGCATTATTAGCTGGAATGTTTTACGGCATTACAATTGCAATGGCTATCGTTCCACTTATGGCAATGATTCAATCAACAGTAAAAGAAGAAATGATGGGACGCGTTATGAGTTTACTCATGCTTTCATCAATGGGATTCATCCCGCTCTCTTACGCATTTACATCGCTTGCACTTGGGATAGGCATTCCAATTGTAACAGTTATGAAAAGCGGTGCAATTGCCGTTATCGTCTTCGTACTATTTGTAGCAATTCGTGTTCCAGTTGTAAGGAAATTCGATTAGTCACCGAGAGTCATGTATTATACGCATGACTCTTTTTTAAATGGATCGAATAACGGTATCCCCTTACTCCGCCTCAAAGCCGCTCCCCATTCTAATCCAATTTCTAAAAATAAATCTCGCATCGTACTATACAAAAGCGCTCCAACATCTTTACGAATTTCTCCGTACTTATACGCCCTCACAACACTTTTCACCCGCCAAATTAAATTTCCATGCACTTCTTCATCAGCTAAGATCTGCTCTAATAAAACACATTGCTCTAGTAATCCGCTTTTTTTATAAGCAAGCTCTACTTTACTCCAAAGTGTATTAATCTTCTTCG
Source organism: Bacillus cereus group sp. BfR-BA-01310 (assembly GCF_022664325.1). Classification (NCBI taxonomy): domain Bacteria; kingdom Bacillati; phylum Bacillota; class Bacilli; order Caryophanales; family Bacillaceae; genus Bacillus; species Bacillus cereus group sp. BfR-BA-01310. The sequence goes on from NZ_JAKUHD010000002.1 coordinate 35,763, forward strand.
GATGACTCGTCATCGGTATAAGTGCGTATATAAAAGACTTTGGTATATCATGGCGACAATACGTCTCATCAAGCTCGTACGTTATTACTCTTTTCTCTTTTATTTGTGGAATGTTTTTAGAAAGAATTGTTTCCCTCTCATTTTTTTGCTCATTTCCACTACAGCCATCCGTACGATCACCACTTTCACATGCGGACATTTCCATGCGGACATCCATACGGTCAATCGCAGATTTAAGAAACACATATAAGTTAGCACTATATCCGCCGCGCTTATGTCTCTCTTTTGTCGCAATACGCTTTATAATTCCCATTTCTTCTAATTTTGCAATCGAACGGCGTACAGTACGAATACTCTTTCCGATTTTCGTCGCAATCGTCTCCATTAATGGACAAGCAACACCAACGGTTTCGTTCTTTTCATTAACCGCATACTTTCCTAAAAAATGAATAACTAAAGAATCTGTCTTATTTAGTTGAAATTGATAGCATTTAAAAAGTTGTTTTTGATATGCATTAAACTCCTCTTTACTTCGAAATTCACTATATGGTTTCATTAAGTTATATAAGTTTCCCATTTTTATCACCTCATCTATATGTAGGAAACAGAAATGGAATTTGGCGTGATATTTAATATTTTTTTATTGGAGATGAAAATATGATTGTAATTAGCGCTTGTTTAGGTGGTATTGCTTGTCGGTATGACGGCAACGACAATCTCGTTTCAAAAATAGAGGAATTATTACAAAGCGAAGATACGATACTTGTTTGTCCCGAAGTATTGGGCGGCTTACCGACACCTCGTCCTTCAGCTGAAATTATTGGTGGGAATGGCGATGACGTTTTAGATGGAAAAGCAAAAGTGATGACGAAGGAGGGACAAGATGTCACGGAGGCTTTCGTGCATGGTGCTTATAAAGCATTAGAACAAATAAAAGATTTAAATCCAGAATATATTATTTTAAAAGAGCGTAGTCCATCTTGTGGTAGTTCTACTATTTACACAGGAGAATTTAACGGCAATAAACAAACTGGTTACGGGGTAACAACAGCTTTATTTAAAAGAAATGGATTTAAAGTCATTTCAGAAGAAGATTTTGAGAATGAAAAAAGGAATTGACTACGCTCGTCAATTCCTTTTCCTCATTCTTTATTTCGCACCTAATTTTTCTTTCACTTTCGCAGGAAGCTCGTCTTTCTTCACTTCTTCCCAAGCCGTTACACCTTTTTTATCTGAGTAGTATACGCGTAGAAATGCTTCTTTACGAAGGTTTTTTTGTGCATTAAATTCTAATTCTTTTTCTTTACCATCTTTATCAAAACCAGTTAGCTTATATTGGTAATCTTTATATGGCTCACCATTATCAGATTTACCATTATACTCTTTTCCATCTACTGTAATTTGAACGTAGTACTCATCTTTCCCCATGCGGTTTAAATCACAGCCAACTAAAAGGCTTGCAAATACAACTAAAATACTAAAAAGTGCAATATATCTCTTCAATTCCTTCACCTCATATGTTTTCTTATATTGTCATATTAAAGCCTTCGCTCTAAAGAAGAAATTCAAAAACATGACATGAACATTACACTTTTGTAAGATAATAATTATTTCTTCACTCTAGAAACAGTCATCCCATCACCAATTGGAATCAGTACGGATTCTAAATTTGGATGCTTTGCTACTACTTCATTAAACTTCTTCATAACTTCTGTATAACGTTTTTGTTCCGCACTTTCATCTACTACACTACCACCAGCTAAAACATTATCTGTAACAATTAATGCACCCGGCTTAGCAAGTTCAATGCAGTACGTTAAGTAATTTTCATAATTCTCCTTATCAGCATCAATAAAGAAGAAATCAAATCGTTTATTATCCACGGCTAATTTTTCAAGACTTTATAAAGCAGTACCAATCATATACGACACTTGTTACGGATTTTATCATGCAATCTCCTTTAACACATGCATTAGTTGAACAACCTAAGGCTGCTTCGGTAGCCATTTTTTTGTACCAACTGGTAGTTTAGTTTTCAATATGTGAAAAGGGATTTCTAAGTGATGAATTGAATATATATTTACCGTTTACTAATTTTTAGGAATTCCCTTTATGGGAGATAAATTTTACTGTATTGCTGTATATCAAGTGCTTAATGAAGAAAGACTAGGAGCTTCGCACGATTCTATAATAACTTATAGTGATGCTGTGACGGGGTCTCCTGTTAGTGAGATAGGATATTTTTTAATTTATTTATCGCAATAATGTAACACGAAATTACAACTCTCGTCCTCAAGAATTATTTCTTTGGGGTGAAAGTTTTTTTATTATATAAGTTTCATTATGTCATCATTTAAAGTTTTCGAGAGGAGAAATTATATGAACCCTATTTTATTAGATGTTCCGTTACAAATAGAAACAGACAGACTCATTCTTCGAGCACCACTTCAAGCTGGTGAAGGGAATGTAGTACACCAAGCTATTAAAGATTCAATTAATGAATTAAAGCAATGGTTGTTTTTATTCCAGTCAATCCCTACTGTTGAAGAAACGGAAATTCTCCTGAGAAATGCGCATATAGATTTTTTGAAAAGAGAAAGCTTTCGCTATCTTATCTATCATAAGGAGACAAATGATTTTGTTGGAACTGCCAGCCTTCACGGAATTAATTGGAGTATTTCTAAATGTGAAATTGGATACTGGATTAACACGCAATTTAGTGGCAATGGATATATGACAGAAACAGTAAGTGCGTTAACAAACCTTGGATTTCAATCATTTAAATTTAGAAGGATTGAAATACGATGTGAATGTACTAACACGAAAAGTCGTACGATTCCTGAAAAACTAGGTTTTGAGCTTGAAGGTATATTACGTAATGAAGATCTTTCAGCTGACGGCAAACAACTAACTGATACATGCATCTATGCAAAAATAAATTAGATTTTAAAATTCGTTATGCAACATATCTTAAGGTCGGTTTCTAAATTTGGACGGCGACGTTTTTGATTTTTTACGACAAAAGAAAAGACCTTTTTAGCGATTTTATTTCATCGCTAAAAAGGTCTTTCTCTATTTCTGCTAAAAACTTAGCACTCTTCCGGCTTACCAGCATTCGACGCTGTACGGAAAGATGATCCACATCCGCATGATGCAATTGCGTTTGGATTGTCGATTGTAAATCCGCCGCCAAGCATAGATTGTTTATAGTCAATTTTTACTCCTTTAACAATTGGAGCACTTTCTTTATCGATAACAAATTCAACACCGAAAAACTCAAGAACTGTGTCGTCTTCATTTGGTTCTACTTCAAATCCTAAGCCGTAAGAAAGACCACTACATCCGCCGCCGTGTACAGCAAGGCGCACGTACTTCTCTCCATTTTCAGCATCTTTTAACATATCTTTAATTTGAAAAGCTGCTTGTTCTGTTACTTCAATCATGAAATACACCATCCTTTCTGTTCTCATTCTATTATACATCTTTACGCTTCTATCTTGTACTCATACACTCCGCGGCAAATTACTTCCGCAGGTCCCTTCATTAACACATTCCCTTCTTCTGTCCATGCGATCATTAAATCGCCGCCAGCTAAATGAACCGTAATTTCCTTACCACGTTCCATTTTCCCATTTAAAATAGCTGCAACGACAGCGGCGCATGCTCCTGTCCCGCAAGCTTGTGTTACACCAGATCCACGTTCCCAAACGCGGAAGTTCATCTCTTCATCGTTTAAAATCTCGATGAACTCAACATTTACTCGCTCTGGGAACATTTCATGCGTCTCAAGAACTGGACCTAACGTTGTAAGAGGCGCATTTTCTACATCATCAACAAAAATAACCGCATGCGGATTTCCCATTGAAACAGCTGTAAATGCATAACGGTGATTATTGTATAAGAAGTTTTCACGAATAAATGGTGTTTCTCCTTCACCAAGCATCGGGATCTCTTCACGTGTTAAACGAGGTGCTCCCATGTCAATTTTCGCTAATGTAACTTTTCCATCCTCTACCGTTACTTCTGCGGTAACAATACCAGCTAACGTTTCAATTGTGAACACTGGTTCCTCTACTAGTTTATGCTCATACGCATATTTCGCTACGCAGCGTAAACCATTACCACAGCTCTTTCCTTCTGAACCATCATTATTAAACATGCGCATTTTCACTGGCGCTACATCAGAAGGACAAATTAAAATCATTCCATCTGCGCCAATACCAGTATTAATATTTGAAACCTTTTCCGCTACAAGAGCTAAATCTTCTTCGCGAATTTGTTCTTCAAACATATTTACATATATATAACTATTGCCAAGACCATGCATTTTTGTAAAAGAAAATTGGCTCATTTTTATTCACTCCAAAAATAATTTATTATTTCAAGTATAAAATGCATGCTTTTAGAACACAATATGAATGTCCCCCGTTTCTCATATTTGACAACGTTTTGGCGATAAGCCATTCTTACACAAATCGTGTAAGAAAAAAGCCCTTCTAAAAAGGGCCTTTTTTTGTTTAAACAAACATTACCGCAAATAGCGGAATAAATGGCAAAAGAAAAAGACGTTGCCTATTTGCAACGCCTTAAAACATTGGATTTTCATCCAAATAATCATATACATTATTTACAAGTTCTTCTACTGTTGTACCTTGTACAACTTCACCATTTACAAGTGCAAATGGACCTTCAAAACAAATACCACAATATCCTAAACAACCATATTCCATTACGTCTAAATTAGGATCCTTTTCTAATTTTTCTAAAGCTGCTTGTGAGCCACTTGCAAGGTTACCTACACAAAATTCGATTAATGGTTTAATCAAAACTCTCCCCCCTATATCTCTAAACAAATTACCCTTTACTTTAGCGGGCAATAGCATATACGCCTCAAAACGAAGTACATGCCTAATTGGTGAAAATGGATAAGTAACCTTATCTACTTAATCCCATTTCATTTTATTTATAAGAAGAAAACTAAGCTGTTTCTTGTTGTGTTCGTTATACATTCTAAACCATTTAGTTACTTCACTGTTTCACTTCAAAATAGATGTCCTTTTTTATGTAACATGCTGTTCATAATGAAATAGTAACTAGAAAATGAAAACAGTTTACTTTACTTTTCTTCTTATTGTACAACAGAGTATTCATTCATGCATTGTTATTTGTTCACAAATTCGATATAATTTGATTGAGTAAAGTCAAAATATTTTTTCAATATAAAATTGTATGATTAGGGGATATTTCAACAGAAAAGGGGTAATCCATCATGAAACACCTCGTACTACTAGGTGGCGGCTACGGTGGAATGAGAATTCTTCAGCGGCTACTTCCAAACAATCAGCTTCCAGATGATGTACAAGTGACATTAATCGACAAAGTACCATATCATTGCTTCAAGACTGAATATTATGCATTAGTTGCGGGTACAATTTCAGAAACGCATATTCGCATACCGTTTCCTGAACATCCACGTCTCAATATTCAATATGGTACAGTAACAAATATTGATCTTGAAACAAAAGCTGTTCATCTCGATGGCGGCGAAACAATCCAATATGATGATTTAATTATCGGGCTTGGCTGTGAAGATAAATATCATAACGTTCCTGGGGCGAAGGAATATACACATAGCCTACAATCGATTGAACAAACACGCAAAACATATGAACAATTAAATAGCTTAGAACCAAATGCAACAGTAGCTGTCGTTGGGGCTGGTTTAAGCGGCGTTGAAGTAGCAAGTGAACTTCGTGAGAGCCGTTCTGATTTAAAAATCTATTTATTTGACCGAAAAGATAGGATTTTATTCCCATACCCAGAGAAGTTAAGTAGATACGTAGAAGAATGGTTTGTAAAACATAACGTTACCATTATACGAAACTCTAACATCACAAAAGTGGAACCAAACATTGTATACAACCACGATGAACCACTTGAATGTGATGCAATCGTATGGACAGCTGGTATTCAAGCAAATGTAGTTGTTCGAAATCTTCCAGTTGAACAAGATGGTAGCGGACGGGTTGTTTTAACAAAATATCACAATATTCCAAACAACGAGCACGTTTATGTTGTAGGTGATTGTGCAGCACTTCCACACGCACCATCTGCTCAACTTGCTGAGGGTCAAGGAGAACAAATTGTCCAAATATTATTAAAACGTTGGAATAACGAACCACTTCCTGATGAACTGCCTGTTATTAAATTAAAAGGAGTTCTCGGCTCTCTCGGTAAAAAGCACGGATTTGGTTTACTAGCAAACCAACCATTAATGGGACGTGTTCCTAGATTATTGAAGTCCGGTATTCTTTGGATGTACAAACATCATAACGGTTAATACTTTAAAGGCTGCCTACATAGTAGACAGCCTTTTTATATTCGTCTAAAAAGAAAATTTTTGTACAAAATAATAATTTTTAGAAATATTTTTCTCAATATTGATTCGCAAAATTTTCTATTTTTATATTAAAAACTATTGATGAAAAGTGTATGCTATTTGTAAGTTGTTTTTATTATTTCCTTTAAGACCGAATGCGTTCGGTCTTATTTTTTATGCTATAAATACTATACATATAGGGGGCATTCCGTTTCACTTATGAACTTAACAAAACTAAATAATCGAATAGAAGTGAAAAAGAAAGAATTAATCCACCTCGTTGAAAAATATGGATTTACTCACGATAAAGTCATTTCTCTCAGTCAAGACTTAGATCGTTTGCTAAACTTATTAACGGAGCTAAATACTTCCGTCTCAAGACTCCCTAGCACCACAAGCAAAGAAAAAAGATGTTCCTTCTAAATACACTTTATTTTTCTATTTTTCTCTCTTTTTGATACGATATAACTAGAATCAGAAAGGAGCAATTTATGTTTATATTAAAAGACATCAAATATAAAGATATTCTAAACATCCCTTACTTACAAATTCATAAAGAAAATATCACTTGTATAATCGGAGAGAGCGGTAGCGGAAAAAGCACGTTACTTCGCATGCTAAATGATTTACAATCCCCAACATCCGGCACAATTGAATATAACGGAAAATCTATTTTAAATTATCCTCCCATTCAATTACGCCGTGAAGTTGTCATGCTCGGACAAACTCCGCCTATTTTTGATGGGACGATTAAAGATAATTTATTAATGGGACTTCGCCTTTCTGAAAAACCATTTCCAAATGACGATTCTTTACAGGGCGCATTAACGACTGTAAGCCTAGATAAACAATTAGAAGATAGCGCCTCCTCTTTATCAGGCGGTGAAAAGCAAAGACTTGCTTTCGCTCGCATTATACTAATGGATCCACCCGTCTATTTATTAGATGAACCAACTTCGGCATTAGATAGTGACACTGAACGCCGCGTAATGAAACGATTTACTGAACTAGCAAGAGAAAAGAAAAAAACAGTTATCTTCATCACGCATTCGCAACAACTTCCAGAAGAAATTGCAGACGATATTATTGAAATTAGTAAAACAAATGGTGCTACTCGAAAGGAAGTGCTCTCAGTTGAAGGGCGTTATTGAACTCCAAATTTGGCAACTTGCCGCTGCATATATTTTCATTCTTATTTTAATCGGACTTGTGAAATTAAAAGGGATACCGCGTGAGAAACAAATTACAATTGCAACATTCCGTATGACCATTCAGCTCGTACTTGTTGCATATGTCCTTACATACGTATTTGAAAATAGTAATCCATTTTATACAATTGCTCTCATTACTTCTATTACTACATTTGCAATTTTTAACATTTATAAACGAGTTAATATTCCGATGTCAAAAGAATTAAAACGAGTAGCCGCTATTTCCATGATTGCTGGATCAATCGGGCCGCTTCTACTATTTATCTTTGTTATTATCGGACACGATCCTTGGTATGCTCCGCAATATATCGTTCCAATTACCGGAATGTTAGTCGGGAATGCAATGACGGGAGTTTCTCTCGGAGCAAATACGTTCTTAAACAATATGAAATCGCAAAGAAATCATATTGAAGGTGCACTTATGCTCGGGGCAACTCCAAAACAAGCAGTTGCTCCGCTTATAAGAGACGCTTTTGATTCTGCTATTTTACCAACAATTAATTCCATGGTCGGAATGGGAATTATAAGCCTTCCAGGTATGATGACAGGACAAATTTTATCCGGTGTATCACCATTTACAGCTATTCAATATCAAATCGCAATTATACTTGGCATTTCTGGAAGTACAGCTTTCTCTGTCATTATCTTCTTACAGCTTGGGTATAAAACGTTCTTTAATAAGCGGTGTCAGTTGAATGAAGTTGAAAGGCACTCATAAAAAAACTAGTATTAAATAAGATGGCTGTAAGTAGGAGGAGCACAATGAAAAGTAGCGAAAATTTATACCATGAAGGGAACTATCGCTTTTGGCTTAACACAAAAACAGGTAGTTTACGAATGAAATTAAACGGTGATAAAGAATTATATACTATACCCAAAAATTCAAAATTGTACGATCGACTTATGAATGACTTTTTTAGCAATTCCGTAAAAATAGAAGAAAGTAAAGCTGACTAATCATAGCTAGCTTTGCTTTCTTCTATTTCCCCATGTCTCCATCCATTCTCCCAAAGACCAATCACACAGTTTATTATCATCCGTAAATTGCTTCAAGTTAACCTTTACCTAAATTAAAAATAAAAAAACATTCCATAAGTAACAGATGTACTTAAAGGAATGTCTTTTCTTTACTAACCTTACGCCTTCTTAACGAACTGTGATTTTAACTTCATAGCTCCGAAACCGTCGATTTTACAATCAATATCGTGATCTCCCTCAACTAGACGAATACTCTTTACTTTCGTACCAATCTTTACAACTGAAGAAGTTCCTTTTACTTTTAAATCTTTAATTACAGTAACAGCATCGCCATCTTGAAGAACGTTTCCGTTCGCATCTTTTACAACTTTTGCACCATCATTATTTTCAGCCTCTGCTTCTTGGCCCCACTCATGAGCACATTCTGGACATACGAAAAGAACGCCATCCTCATACGTATATTCTGAATTACATTTTGGACAATTTGGTAAAGTAGCCATAAGTTCATTTCCTCCGTTCATTATTTATACGTAAAAATCAAATCTGATTTTTACATGTCGATAAATAAAATTTGTATAGCATTTCTTTATACTGCCATAGTCTCACGTTATTGACAAGCCTACCTCAAATTCTCATTTTTTATTGTATTTTACAAAATTTCAATTAGTATTCCGGTTTTCTACAAATAAAAAGAAGAACCTTCACAAGATTCTTCTTTTCTTTTCTATTCTAAATAAACGAGTTTTTCTCTAGAAAAACCACATATTTTCTTCAACGTAAATTTGATACTCTTCTTGTTCTTCTTCACTTAATTTCTTATTATTTAAATACACTTCTTGCCATTCGAAGTAATCATCATTTAAATATACAGCGAATTTAATTTTCACATTCTTTTTTTCTTCAAAATCATAGCCAGTAAATTCTACTACATCATAATCTTTTTCTTTCTTAACATACTTCCAATTTGGATTATCCGTTATAGTTTCTAAAGCATCTCCTTCAAGACTTAAACGAACAACGTTTTTAATATTCGGTTCAGTTGGTAAATAAGATAAGCCAAAACTAATTGCACCAAATACCGCAATTACTATCGCTTGTAAACCAAGCATAACTCCGATATGAGCGCCGCCCTTTGATTGTAAATAATACTCTTTCTTATAATCAGGCACATCTTCTGCCTTATGTAAAATACGAACCATATGCTTATAATATAAACGATTTCCTTGCCATCCAGTAAATAGCATGGTTCCAACATATATTATAAAATCTATCCACATTGGCATATCAATAAAAACAGGTGTAATTAAAGTAGGTACTCCTATTAATGTAAGTATAATAAATAACTTATACATTTTACGATAAGCTAACCAAAAATGCGGAAAGATAAATGCTACCCAATTCCACGTATTTTCTTTCTCAGGATTCTTCACTTGTCCCCATTTAAAGTCGTAATACGCCGTATTCTTGCGCACAACTTTATGTAATTCTGGCGAAGAAATTTTTCCCTCTACAGCAGTTTCCTTCACATACATCATCCTTTTCTTATTTCTATATAATTTTATTGTAAAGAAATAAAAAGAAGGAATCTAACAAAAAGTAGCCATATTTCATGAAAACGAACAGAAATTGAATATATTCCGACAATTCCTTATTTTATATTCCATTTTACCATTAAATATATTAGAATGCTTATATATAAAACATTTAATACACCATGTTAAATATTTTATATATTTAACAAAAAAGAGCCCCTTTTAGAGTTCTTTTCCCTATTTTAACTACAGATACTTATGTCAAATTACTATTCCACCATTGTACCCCAACCGTCTATTGCATAATGTTTCACATGAAACTACACATATTCCGTATTACCTTTCTATCATTCCAGATTGGTTTCAGTTTAGTAAAAACAAATAGACATTCCATTCCCCCTATACTATCTGTCGTTCCGATATTACAAGAAAAAGCATTTTTGCTTCTTACATGTTTCGCTTTCTACAATCTAAAACAGTACGAACAAGCAAATCACTACTTACAGCAATATTTACATTGCCCTGTGCATCTTAATAATGAGAAAAAAGAGCCGATATTCTTTCATAAAGTTGATATATATATGAAAAAACTACTAGAAAACGCAATGTAATTTCACATTGCGTTTTCTACTAATCCTTTATAACAGTTCTATATTTTTCGTTTTCCCATCAATCGCTAGTTCTTCTAAATCACCTGCTATACTTGCTAAGTCTTTCATAATCTTCGGCTGATCACCCATTCGAAACATTTTATCCTCTCCTACCACTTCCTCCTACACTCCTCTATCACACTAAGCAAATACCTCTTCGTCATATCAGCCCTTCTCCAACTTGAGAGCTTTCGCTTTTCTTTTGGATTATGTCGTATTCGCTCTACTTCTTTTAATAAAGGTTCCCACTTATGAGGATAAAGCTCTAACATATACTGTAATCCTCTATCTTTTGAAACGATTGTTTTATGCTCTAACGTATATAAAATACGCCCTATTGTAACGACAGCTGATTCTACCCATTCTTCTATAAAAAATAAATAGGGACGCTTCGCTTTTTCACTCCAGTAATGTTCTACATTATATTTCATCGTATTTACTACATCATCCCATTTTATTTGAAATGGGAGTTCATCTGCTTCTTTCCCGATAACAGTAATACCTTGGTTTTTCAACGTCCACCATGTGACCGCATTAATATCCCAATGGCCAATATCTGCCTTACCATCTGCGCAATATACGTACTCGTCCATTTCATGATTATATTTTCCTAAGTCAGCAAGCGGAATATACATACCGTCCATTCTTTTACCTAACGTATTTTTACTAAGTTTTTTATGCAGTTCTATAATTTGTTGTTTTTCAGCTTCATTCACGGAATCACTTATTACCGTAACAAAGTCAACATCGCTCGTTTCTATATGAAATGCCCCTAAAGCAATGGATCCATAAACGTATACGCCGACTAACTTTTCATCCGAAAAGATTTCTCTTAATTCTACTATGTACCGCTTCATTAACTGCTTTACTTCTTCTGGCAAAGCATGTTTTATTACATTTTCCATATCTATCCCTCCATATAAAAAAGCCTTTGCAAATTCGCAAAGACTTCATGCTTTATAAATATTTCTCGATTTCTTCGTAAACATCCTTCAAACGTGGATTTCCTTCTCCAACGATTTCACCATTTACAAGAACGACTGGATAAAATAAATCTTCTTCCACCACTCGCTCTGCGAATGCTTGTTTATCCTCATCTTCTTGATCTTCTTGAATATCAATATACTCGAACTTAAATTTATTTTCTTGTCCTTCATATTTACGACCAATCGCCGCTTGTAACCACTCAAACGTTTCTGTTGAAGATGGCATTCCAACGCAGCTTGCACAAATTACTTTCGCCCCATACACTTGAACATTAACCATTTCTTCTCCCCCAATTCTTTGTTCTAACAGTATATTCAGATGGCTTACTACATAAGCACATCGTTTTACAAATTCATTCTATACCCCTATACTGAAAAAACACGTTGTAAACATGATACAATATTTCGACAATAAAACAAGAACAGAAAAAATAGATTTTCCTCTGTATCTTGATTATAATAAAACTGATGAAAGGAGTCGATAAAAATGGAAAACCCAAATATGCAAGAACAAGTACTAGAAGTATTAGATAAATTACGTCCGTTCTTACTTCGTGATGGCGGTGACGTTGAATTAGTAGATATTGAAGAAGGTATCGTAAAACTACGCCTTATGGGTGCATGCGGAAGCTGCCCAAGTTCTACAATCACACTAAAAGCTGGTATCGAGCGCGCACTACTTGAAGAAGTACCAGGCGTTATTGAAGTAGAACAAGTATTTTAATTAAAAGCAGAAGCGGATCTTTAGAACCCCTTCTCAAAAAGAGACCAATTTTGGTCTCTTTTTTCGCATGCACTTCTTCTCCAAATAGTAAATCCGCACCTCACCACTTTTAACATCATAAAACATAATTGGAAATCCTTCTCAAAAAATGCGATAATTATTTATATAGTAAATCGTTCACAGAAAGAAAAGTAAAACATAGGGGGACGACACATGCCAAAAATTATAAACATCTCTTCTACACTTCAAGAATTAGAACAGAAAAAAGAATATTTATTAAGCCTTTCACCCATTATACCGACATGGAATACGAGCTATCAATTTTTATTTAAAGAAATTCAGCAAGAATTATTAAATAAGGTAAATGAGAAAATTGAAAGACATCAACTCATTTTAAATATATGTACAGATCAAAAAGTAGGAGCATAATTTATTACATAAAATTGCGATATAAAAAAGAGACCTCAATCGGCCTCTTTTTTATACTTTTAAGATAGCCAATCTAATTTCCTAATCCCTAACTTATCAACTGGTAAGCGAAAGGATTCATAAAAATGCTTCATAAATTGCTCAGAGCGGTTCACATCGTGTAAAATGGCTTCTAAGCGATCTCTATATATGCTTTTTTGCTCTTCGTTTCCTGTTTGATAATATCGTTCGACTGTTTCAAAATAGTGAAGTGGAAACAGGAGCCTTGCGAATAATAAGCGCCAACCAAATGAGGATAGTGAATAATTACGCTCATAGTCTGTAATGAATTGAACTACCGTTTGCTCCCAGTCTTGCTTTTTTTCTATCATCATGTAGCGAATCCATTCTGCTATATCTCTACTTGGGTGATCGTACACCCAATCAAAAGGAAGTTTGAGACGCTTCGTTTGATGCCATAATAAAGGTGTAAATCGTTCCTGGCAAATGGTTGCTGCGTCAGTTATTTGTGGTATATCATCCATTTCTGTATCGACAACATATTGAATAGCATTTTCTGCAACTCCTAAGTAATACGGGAAGGATTCAATAAACAATTGATCGAATACATCTGAAGGATGGTTCATCACTTGCGATTGCCAAAACTTTTCTAATTGATCGAGCCTTTTTTCCCATAACGCTTTCCATTCACCAATGCGGCTTAATTGCTCAACTTCTTCTGGAAAGAATGCACCACGTTTATGGAATATAGAAAGCTCGCTTCCTAATGATGTAGCATGTCGCTCTAACATACGCATACCTTTTAATAAGCAATAATTTTTTTCTTCTATCTCACTCACATAGTAGCCGTGTATAGTCGGAACGAAAGTCGCAACAGTTATATCCCCTTGCTGGTTCATATAATCACTGAGCTTTTTCATCTCTACAAGTACTTCTTCCTCCATTTCTCCAATTGGAACAAGTACATAAATTTTGTTGCGAATCCAAAAGCTTTTATAGGGGCCAAGGGGGATTAATTCTTTAACATGCATGTGATAATGCTCATAAATATGCTGAATCATCGCAGTCGCCACCTATGGTTTTTCTATATATATATGAGCTTGTGCTCGCCTTTCATTCCTATGCACATGATAAAGCAACGAAACGTATATAAATACTAAAAAGAAAAAAAGGTGATAAACATGAAAGAATCAAATCAACTACAAGAAAGAGCATTACAACTATTACAAGAACGCGGTGTAACAATTGACGATATTGCTGAACTTGTTCATTTTCTTCAAAAAACATACCATCCAAAATTAGAGATGTCAGAATGTCGCTATAATGTTGAGCGTGTACTATCCAAACGCGAAGTACAAAACGCACTTATTACAGGCATTGAACTTGATGTCCTTGCTGAAAAAGGAATGTTAAGCGCACCGTTACAAGATATCGTAAAACGTGATGAAGGCTTATACGGAATTGATGAAGTTATCGCACTTTCAATCGTTAACGTGTACGGTTCTATCGGTTTCACGAACTTTGGATATATCGATAAATTAAAACCGGGTATTTTAGAGTACTTAAATGATAAATCAACTGGAAAGGTGCACACATTCCTTGATGATATCGTTGGCGGAATCGCTGCCGCTGCTTCAAGTCGTTTAGCGCACCGAGCTGAGCATTCGGAATAAAGTGAAACTGTAATCAGTAGGGTTTTGTTCCTTCACTGATTATTAGCCCGCATCACTCCGGCATTAACCGGATAATAACATTTTCTAGGCCGCCAGTTTCATACTGACGGCCTTTCATATTCCATAAGCATAAACTCTCTTCCCCGACTCAAAAAAATAGGCCCTGGTTGAAATCCAATTGTTTTATATAGCCTAATCGCTCTTTTATTAAATGTCGCCACACTCAGTCGAAACATTTTCGAATTGAATTCCTCAGCAGCAAATGCTATCCCTGCTTGAAAAAACATTTCCCCCATCCCTTTCCCTGCTAACTCCGGCTTCATTCCAATTCCGATATCTACTACATCTTCGCCCTCATATAAATTGGCATCTCTTCCGCCTGGCACTTGTGCATTTTCTCCAAAGCAAAAATAGCCGATTAAGTCTCCCTTCTCATCACAACAACCGTAATATGTCCCATCTAATAATTCTTCTATTACTTCCGCATCTCCTGAAAAGCTATATAACGTATACGGTTCCTCGTATACCCACGCATTTATTTCGTTTGCTTCTTCTCCTGTTAACTTATGTATATCCATTCATCTCACTCCTTATCAACCACTCTACTGATTTACATATATTTACTCATTCATTTTTTACAATTGATTCTCCTCTAATCGTAATATGCATAATTACATACGCACTTCCATTTGAAAAGTGCTACAATTTATGTGAATCGCTGTTGCTACACTTCTTGATTAAAGAAAAGGCGTTAAACGGAAATTAGCGTCTTATCAAACTCAAGCAATTGACACATTATGTCATCGAAAAAGACACTCGAAAGAGTGTCTTTTTTTCTATATTTCACTATTTCTTTCTTAACAGGACTTGCTCATTCATTAAAATAAATACATACAGTAATATGACTCTTTAAACACATTAATCCCTCTATATAGGTTATGAAGTCAATTGCTACAGATTCGGATAATAAAAAGCACTCCAGCCAGAGTGCTTTTTACTTTCAAACAAGGAGGTTACATATATGGATACTACTCTTGTATTCAACTTTGGTATCGGTATTATCATCATTTTATTCGTCTTCTTTGTTCTTTGTATGAGTGGAGTATAGAAAGGCGATTTTTAGCGTCTTTTTATACATACACAATCTATTATTTGACTCTCGCAACAAAAGTAACCATAATAGTTACACAAATACGTTAAACATAACTATTCGCATATCCACAAAAATGAAAAACTCCGGTTATAAGACCGGAGTTTTTCTATTTCATCATTAGTTTAGGAATATATCTTTGAAGGATATTTTCCACCTCATCCATATCCTCTTCTCTAATAAGTAAATTAACATTATCATTCATTTTCTCTCGCCCGCGATATAAAAAAATATTTTCCTTTGAATTTTCCCATGTAGATGTTTTATACCCTTTTAATGCTTCATATGAATAAAAGTTTAATCCGTCTATTACACCTTTTTCATATATTTGTACATTTTTAATAAGGTGGATGGCTAATAAAGTCATAAAACAACTTGCTACAGCATAACTACCTGACTGAACGAGAAACTGATCTGCTGTACCAATATCACCACTTACGTATTGAGCATACGTATACATACATTGTCCGATGAAATACGCTGGTCCAAGTGACGCAATCCAACGTCGTTTCACCCGAGGATATGTTGCAATAAGTTTTCCAGCACTTTTTTTCATACCCTTTATTTTATATATCTTGCATAGAACGAAGAACAAAGTACATAATGTAAAAACAAATATAATACATGACATCCAATACACTTTTATCCCACCTTTATATATCATCACATCTTAATTTTATATTTCTTATACATGTATTACATATGCAATTGTGCATAAAAAAACAGGTCACCCAAAAGGTCACCTGTTTCTCATTACATCTTCTCAATCCACTCCGTCAAGTTATGCACAACTTGCGTCGGTTGTACTTCATATTCTGTTAACTTCTCCACAGTTGTTACTCCAGTGTGGACAATAAGGGTATGCATACCAGCATTTATCCCCGCTAAAATATCTGTATCGTAGTTATCCCCAACCATTAATGCTTCTTCTTTTCCTACACCAAGCACTTTTAACGCTTGTTCCATAATGATTGATTCTGGTTTTCCAATAAAGATTGGATCCACACCTGTTGATACTGCTACAACTGATGTTAATGAACCGTTACCTGGTAATAATCCGCGCTCAGTCGGAATAGCAATGTCCCCATTTGTTGAAATAAACGTTGCACCGTTACGCACTGCAAGGCATGCTTTCGCTAATTTTTCATATGTGATATCGCGATCTAATCCAACAACGACGAAATCAGGATTTTCATCCACAAGTTTAAATCCTTTTTCCACAAGTGCATCATGTAAGCCCTCTTCACCAATCATATATACAGTTGCATCTTGTTTGCGCTCATAAATAAAGTTCGCTGTAGCCATACTCGTTGTGAATACTTGTTCCGCTTTCGCTGGAATATCGAAACGAACAAGTTTTTCTGCAACTTGTTCTGGTTTGCGAGTCGAGTTATTCGTAACAAATAAATACGGAATGCCGCGTTCTCCTAACGCTTTTACGAAGTCGCTCGCTTCTTCAATTTGTTCTTCCCCGCGATACATCGTACCGTCCAAGTCAATTAAATAGCCTTTATACATCTATCATGTCTCTCCTTCTATGCTAGAGTTCTACATCTCTCATACCACTCTTATATTAACCCCTTTTTCAAAAGAAAAAAACGCTTTACCCTAAAGCGTCCCATAACGTTCATTTTTTCTCTTTTATTTGGTACGAGCAATTACAATCGCCTTCACACATATTTGCTAATGTTTTCACATTTGCACCTGCAAATAACCGCTTATACATATCTTTTTCATCTTCACACACTTGCGGAAATTTCTCTGCAATTTCCTTTAACGGACAGTTTTGCTTTTCAAGTATGAAAGAATGCTCCCCATCTCTCTTTATTTGAACCATATAACCGTTTCGCTCTTGTATAGCAGCTATTTCCTGTACCTTATAGGCTAAATGACTTTGATTACTTATCTTCTTTTGCAACTGTTCTTCCATTCGTTTCGTTCTCGCTTGTAAAACGTATCGAAGTATTTTTTCATCGCCCATTCGAGCTAAATCTTCTAGCATATCAATAGCAAATTGCTTATACTCTTTCGGGAATGTATCTTCTCCCTTTTGACTTAATCCATACAAATATGTTGGTCGTCCAACATGCTGTCTTACCATCTTTGAATAGATTAGCTCACCTTTCTCCAGTTTACTTAAATGTCGACGGATCGCCATCTCAGTAATCTCTAAAGCTTCAGCTAAGTCTGCTACAGTATGCTCGCCCTTTACCTTCAATAATTGTATAATCTCTTCTTTCGTAGTACGTGCTTCTCCCATATTTCACCCTTCTCCCTTTTCCTTCTCATATACAATATAAGATCCCCAAAAGGTATTTTGGGGATCTTATAAGCACAATTATTCTGGTACAAATGCAGATACAGGTCCTAATTCCTTTTCTAAATAACTGCGAATATTCGCTGGGTATTTCTCTACCACTGCGATATGTTTTTGAATCGTCTTATATAATTCATCATGATTCATTTGAATATAATCTTGCATAAGCATTTTTCGAAGAAGAATAATCTCTTTAATGTCTTTTCCCTCTTCTCCACTTATGACTCTCTCGTCCATTAAAATATCAATAATATCTTCATAACTTCCTGGATCTCGCATAATAAATCCATCAATCATTGCATTTCCTACATCTAATATACAATCAATAATAAGATGCGACATGCGCTCTAATGCGTAAAATTCAAACTCGGTTTCATATGTCTTTTTCTCTTGAAATGTATTTGTTGCCTGTTCTAAACATACTAGCATTTGTTCAATTTTCTTTCTGTCTACAAAGTACATGAATGTCACCTACCTGGAAATTAAAGCATTTACATTTTAATTGTAACGCTTTCTTCTGAAAAAATCGACAATTTTTCGAATTCACCTTTTCCTTGTTATTTGTTATAGTTATATTTGTATGATTTTTGAAATTGGAGGAATGCAACCTTGGAACGTGAACTCGCACTAGAAATTGTCCGTGTAACAGAAGCAGCAGCCTTAGCATCCGCACAGTGGATGGGCCGCGGAAAGAAAAACGAAGCAGATGATGCAGCAACTACAGCTATGCGTGATATGTTCGATTCAGTAAACATGGCAGGTACAGTTGTAATCGGTGAAGGAGAACTTGATGAAGCACCGATGTTGTATATTGGTGAAGAACTAGGAACAGGTAACGGTCCAGAAGTAGATATCGCCGTTGATCCATTAGAAGGTACAAACATCGTTGCAAAAGGTCTTGCAAATGCAATGGCAGTTATCGCAATCGCAGATAAAGGAAACCTTCTTCATGCTCCTGATATGTACATGGAAAAAATCGCGGTTGGTCCAAAAGCAGCTGGTAAAATTAGCTTAGATGATCCAATTGAAAAAACAATTGAAATTGTAGCAGAAGCAAACAATAAAAAAATTCGTGACCTAACGGTTATCGTCCAAGAACGTGAACGTCATCAAGATATTATTGACCGTGTTCGTGCAAAAGGTGCACGCGTAAAACTATTTGGTGATGGAGATGTCGGTGCATCAATCGCAACAGCTTTACCTGGAACAGGTATCGACTTATTCGTAGGTGTTGGTGGCGCTCCAGAAGGCGTTATCTCTGCAGCTGCATTAAAATGCCTTGAAGGCGAAATGCAAGCTCGCTTAGTTCCAATGAACGAAGAAGAAGAAGCTCGTTGCCGTGAAATGGGATTAGAAGATCCTCGTCAACTTCTTATGTTAGATGACTTAGTATCTGGTGATGACGCAATCTTCTCAGCAACAGGTGTATCTGCTGGTGAATTATTAGATGGCGTGAAATTCCTAGGTGGAGATTTAGCTGAAACATATTCTATCGTTATGCGTTACAAAACAAGAACGGTACGATTCATTAAAACACATCACCATTTAGACCATAAGCCTCACTTAAACTTAGATATTTAAAAAGGAGCCATGTGTATGGAAGAACGTTTCTTTCTGTACGACGATACAGTCGCTACAAAAACTCGCTTCGTTAGCTTTATGGGGGAAAATGAGCGTCATGATTTAGCGCTTTTATACTCCGATCGTCATTACGGTAAAACGATTGTCCTTGATATGCAGCGCAATAAATTTGCTATCATCGGTCCTGACGATTTAAACGAACCAGGCTACTTAGAGCACGTATTTTCTATGTCTGAAGAAATTGCAGAAGAATTACGCTCATTTTTATTTGAACTTATATAATTTATCTTATACACCAGCTAGTTTAGCTGGTGTTTTTTTATTATAACAGTTTCGAATTTTCAATCCCTTGTGTTATAATTATGAGAAAATCTATTTGGATAGAAAGGACGTTATCTACGTATGCCAACATTTACTTTGTAATGGACCAGCAATTGGATAGCATTACTCTCAAAAAAGCACCGTGCTTTTTCAAGGGAGTAGTCTGCCCATTCCCATTACAAAGGAACGTGACGCATCTGTAGTATGACGTTTACGGAGGTTCCTCTTTTGGGAGCCTCCTTTTATTTTTGTCTACTTCTTATGTCTTCATACTACAAGACATCCAAATAGCTGTATTACGTTCCTTTGCCACTAATATAACTAATATAAGAGGTGAAGGAAAATGCAAAAAGTACAACTTTCTTGGAGTTTATATGAAAACGAGCAAAGCATAATCGAAAAGTATTGTAAAAATTGCGGATGTACTACCCTTTTTACTGATACGAATATTCGCAGACATAATGCAAACGGAAAGAATATATACCGGTTTGCAATTTATAAGTGTCCGAAAAATCATACGTGGAATCAAAAACTTCATATTTATAAATCATTTACTGATCATGTCGAAACAGTCGATATGACTGAGCAAGAACAACATGAAACAAACAACAATATTTCCATTACACACTACAAAGAAAATGGTATAGCCGAAATAACAATCGTAATAGACATTCTTTTCGGCTCCCACCGAATTGATAAAGTGTTATCCACATATATTTCAGATTGGAGCCGTACTATCATTGTGGATAAAATTAAAAGTGGTCATATTCAATTAAATGGCCAACAAATGAAGCCAAAGAAAACTCTTTCTGAAGGTGATTATATTTCAATTTGCTTGTAAGGGGGCTCTCATGTTAAAGGTGAGAAAAAGTACGGTTGCTTTACAGGTAATCCCGTTTCATTAAGCCTATACGAAAAAAAACAATTATATTTGCCGCGGTGCTGTTTATTTTGCAAGTAAACAGCCTCCTCATAATTGGTACAACTGCTATGAAAAAATCCTCTTACAATCGTAAGAGGATTTTTTTATTTCTTCACTTTTCGTAATACAAAATGTGCACAACCGAAGTTACAGTACTCATATAAATACTCTGATAAAGTACTAATTTTCGTATCATATGTCGAACGTTGATTACTATCATCAAAGAATCCACGCAATCTAAGTTGCTCATAACCCCAATCTCCAACGATATAATCATATTTATTTAAAATTTCTGCATAACGCTCTTTAAATGCTTCTTCACTAAAACCATCACGAAAGTTTTTAATTACTTCGTACTGAACATTATTAACGCTCACCGTAGCATGAATCTCTTGCTTTTGCTCCATCATTAACTTCCTCTCTAAGCATTCTTCTTTTTATCGTATCACAAAGCATAACAACCAACAATTTCAAATACAAAAAATTGAAAATTAGTGCATGCTATGGAGAAGGAGGTGATACATCGTGAAAAAGCAAATTATACTCTCTCTTCTCACTCTTTCCTTATTTGCAGGCTGCCAAACAACTAATAAAGCCGAAATGGAGCGTGAAGAAGGAAGTCGTGTTCTCGTTTCCAACAAAAACGACATGTATCATACTGAAAACACAAATACAAGATTAACGAGAGTCGGTTATTCTTCTAAACAAAAACATGAAGTACCTAACAAACAAGTAGGAGCAATTAACCGCGAGAAAGTCGCTGAAATGATTACAAGCATGACAGTCAAACTTCCTGACGTCACCAATGCGGCTACACTCGTTACCGATGATGAAGTGTTTGTTGTATACCGCGCAAACACAACTGACCCAGCACTCGTAACAGATCAAGTATATAAAACAGCTTTGTCCATCGTCCCTCGCTATTATAAAGCATATGTATCAACAAACCAAAAGTTGATTTCTCAAATTCAAGGCCTTCAATCCGGTGCATTAAACGATAAAGAATATGAACAAAGTCTTGATATGCTAAAACGGGAAATGAGCAAAAATCCTCATTTGAACAATACGGGGAATCAAACTTTGAATAATATGATTAAAAAATAAAAAAGGTGGAGAAAGCCTCCACCTTTTTTGAATTCATTGAACAAATAACTATTTAAATGAAATTATATTAACGATTATTTCATTTTTTATTACGATCCGCATAAACCTCCATCGCATCACACATAAACTGTGCTAAACCTTCACCAAACTTATCAATATTTTTTGTAAAGCGCTCATCAGCGACATACATTTGACCTAATCCTTTAAAGGCTTCTAATGAATATTCACCGAAGTTTTGCAAGTAATTGTACCATACTCCAATTGCGTCTTGCGCCTCTCTAGAATCAGGTGCGCCGTGTCTAAGCGCCGCTAGCTCTCTATAAATATTATTAAACTCTTCCTGTTTCTCTTTAGACATACCTTTTGCAGTCTCATTCGCTTTATCCACAGCTGTATCTCCCCATCGTTCACGTGCTTCTTCTTCATATGGGTTATGACTAAAATCAAATCCTTCAAATTTCTCTTTATTCGTCATCTCAATCTCTCCTTTTGTATGCTTAATTGTTTTATCAATCGTCGCAATCACCTTATCCAATCTAGCTCGCTTTTCAAGAAGCATTTTCTTATGAAGCTGTAATGCCTCTTCACGGTCGAATGAAGGACTCATGATAATTTCCTTAATCTTCTTCAAAGGGAAGCCAAGCTCTTTGAAAAATAAAATTTGCTGCAGCGTTTCTAAATTTTCATCGGAATACAGACGATATCCAGACTCTGTTGTATCATCTGGGGTTAACAACCCAATTTCATCGTAATGATGCAGTGTGCGCACACTAATTCCAACTAAATCAGCTACTTCTTTTACCCTCATTGTCATGCATATCTCCCCCTTACTACATACGATAAAGTATGACGCAACGTTAGAGTCAATAAAAACTTCATTTTACTTTTGAAAGATTCATCTCTCCACATTCTCCTACATTTCATGCATAATATATATGTACATACATTAGAAAGCGGTGAAAGTATGGTTTCAAATACTGTAATTGCCAGTATCATCATTCAGCTCGTTCTCTCGATTTTGATCCCAATTATTGTACTCGTTTATTTCCGCAAGAAATATAATATTAATTGGAAAATAGTTGGCGTTGGTGTCCTTATCTTTATCGGGTTTACCCAAATTCTCGAAACACCATTCCACCTATTTATGCGAGGAAATCCAGCAACAGCTGCGGTTTTAGAAAACCCATTTATCTTTGCGATTTACGGTGGGTTAACTGCTGGTATTTTTGAAGAATTAGGGCGCTTTGTTGCCTTTTACTACTTACTGAAAAAATATCGAGAATATAAAGACGGTCTTGCATACGGAATTGGTCACGGTGGTATTGAATCAATTTTAGTCGGTGGCTTTTCTGCCCTACAAGCATTAATCTTTGCTACTTCCATTAACAACGGAAGTTTCGCTCAAATGGTTGAAAAAATGCCTGAGCTCAGCCGTTTACAGGACATATTAATTCAGCAACCTGCCTACTTATACTTACTCGGTAGCTTAGAAAGAATTATGGCACTCGTTCTGCAAATTGCTTTCACAATGCTTGTCGTATACGCGGTAAAACAAAAGAAATACATTTTCCTCGTATACGCTATACTATTCCACGCACTTGTGGACTTTTTCGCAGCACTTTACCAAACAAAAATAATTAACATCTTTGTCGCAGAAGGAACTACTCTTCTCTTCGCAATTGGCGCTTTCGTTCTTATTCGCAAAATGAAAGAGAAATTAGTGAGTGCTTCAGAGTAAAAATAAACCACCAAAATTGGTGGTTTATTTTTTATGTGGATTATCGCAATGTTGATAACTTTTTCCGCCTAGAAGCTCCTTCTTTGTTTCTGCATCTATAACGATATACTTATAAAACTCCTCTACTTCATCTTGAGAAAAGGAAGCAAAAAGTACACTTGGCGATCAGGATGAACAAACGAATCTCGAATCACCACTCTACTGCGACAGCCGACATCTGTTTTTTTTCGGAAGGTAACTTCTGCATCTTGTACTTCTTTAAATAAGATTTTTTTACGAACACTATATGTTGCATTTTTGTATTCCTTATAGATTTTCTTATCTAACTGCTCATAAAACAAATCTTCACTCACAAATGACCTATTTTGATTGCTCGGGTATTCTAAGTTTTGATTTGATTGTGCATATGTTGTGGACAGTTGCGTGAGAAAACAAGCAATGAATGCAATAATTATTATTTTTTTCATGCTAGCACCCCAAATTTTCATTATCCACATTACTTTTCCACATGCCCCGGTCCCTATTCTCTTCTCTGTACACAAAAAAGGAATTTTTTCCACATTTGTCGAAGTATATATCGTCAACTTGAAAGATGGGGATGAAATATGAAGAAAATTATTGTAATGCGACATTGTTCAGCAACTGGACAAGAGCGTAATGCCGAATTAACAAATGAAGGAAGAGACCAATCAAACACCCTTGCTAAATTCCTCATAGAAAATCATCTACAAATAGATTACATTATTTCAAGCCCTTTTGTCCGCGCTATCGATTCTATTCGGCCCTATGCGCTCCAAGCTAACTTATCTATCCAAGAAGATGAACGATTAGCCGAGCGGGTATTAAGCGATGCGCCAATGGACGATTGGATGCAAAAACTAGAATACACTTTCACAAACATAGATATAGCCTATTCAGGCGGAGAGTCAACAAAACAAGCGATGGATCGCGCTATCTCACTTATCCAAGAAGTTTTAAAACTAGAGCATGACACAACATTACTCGTTACACACGGTAACTTACTCACACTAATTTTAAAGCACTTTGATCATACTATTGGCTTTGGTGAATGGAAAACTTTAACGAATCCTGATATATACGAAATTACAATCGATGAGCAATGTATCATAAAACGATTATGGGAAGCGCCATCCAAGTAATATCCCTTTCCAGTACATTCAGTTGACACTGCGAGAAGATATGGCGAGACTGCAGTAAAACATAGAGAGGGGTATCATGCAATATGTACGAAGACGTACTTTCTTTACTACATAAAACAAATGCTTCTTATGAAAAATTTGAACACGAACCAGTACTCGACTATGAGACAGATCGCATCGTTCGTGAAAGACTCGGCTTACAAGGTACTCCAAGTAAAAGCCTATTTTTAAAATCAAAATCCGGGGAGTATTACGTATTCTTTACGCTAGAAGGAACTCGCCTCAACCGAGGAGAGATGAAAGAAATAACAGGAGAGAGCTTATCTCTCTGTTCTCCTGATGAGCTAAGAGAAGAGACTGGTTGCACTCCAGGATGTGTAGCTCCTTTCGGTTATTCACAAGATGTAACGATTATTGTGGACAGTTCCATTTATACTTACAATAAAATTTTGATCACACCTGGTGTACCTGAATTTACAATTGAATTATCCACAGAGGAATTAAAAAAGATTTTATCAACATGTCAAAATAGAGTTTTAGAGTATAAGAAAAAAGAGAGCTAATAATAGCTCTCTTTTTTCATTATTTCGCTTCTGCTGTTTTTTCTTTTGCAGAACGTACTTGCTCGTCCGCATGATAAGAAGAACGTACAAGTGGACCAGCTTCACAGTGGCTAAATCCTTTGCTAAGTGCAATTTCTTTAAGCTCTGCAAATTCTGCTGGTGGGTAATATTTAATAACTGGTAAATGCTTCTTAGATGGTTGTAGGTATTGTCCAAGAGTTAAAATATCCACATTGTTTGCACGTAAATCATCCATTGCTTCAATTAAATCTTCTCGTGTTTCTCCTAAGCCCACCATAATGCTCGATTTAGTTGGAATATCAGGCTGCATTTCTTTTGCTCGACGTAAAAACTCTAATGAACGGTCATATTTTGCTCTAGCGCGAACTCGGTTAGATAATCGACGTACTGTTTCAATGTTATGATTCAAAATATCTGGTTTTGCATCCATTAACATTTTTAAGTTTTCTTCTACCCCACCCATATCAGATGGTAATACTTCGATAGACGTGAATGGATTTTTACGACGTACAGCACGTACTGTTTCAGCGAAAACAGCTGCTCCACCATCTTTTAAATCATCACGTGCAACCGCTGTTATAACAACGTGCTTTAAGCCCATTTGTACTACAGAATCTGCTACGCGTTCTGGTTCTTGTAAATCAAGCTCAGTTGGCAAGCCTGTTTTAACCGCACAAAAACGACAAGCACGTGTACAAACCGCACCTAAAATCATAAATGTCGCTGTTTTCCTTACAGCCCAGCATTCATGAATATTCGGACATTTCGCCTCTTCACAAACCGTATGAAGATTCTTAGAACGCATCATTTTCTTTAAGCCTGTATAGTTTTCATTCGTGTTTAACTTAATTTTCAACCATTCGGGCTTGCGCTTATATTCTGTTTGTTTTGTCATGGTTATCAACTCCGCACAATATGAAATAGTTTACCGTGTTCGCTTCTTTCAATGTAACATATCTATTCTAACGTATGAAAGCGATTTGCTCAAATGAAGATTCTAAGATTTTTTCCAATCGTTCCCTATAATGAAATACTCCGTATATCCCACACTAAAAAGAGTGATGTTGTGAAAGGAGTCTATTTCATGCTTCGAAAAATTTCTCTTTTGCTTTCAATTTGCTTTCTTCTCCACCAAAACATCGCTTACGGTGAAGATAATCAGCAAAGCATATATGAAAAGCGCATGGCACTATATAAAGAAACCGAGCAATCTTCAGGCATTCCGTGGTATTACTTAGCTGCAATGGATCAATACGAAAGAAATATACGGAGCGTAAGAAAGGATATTCCGAAAAAACCAGATGCCATCATTTCCCTTTATTTCAAACCTGAACTATGGGCTGGACCTGTTAATAGTAACGATACTCTCCCCCATGCGATTTCTCTATTTGGTGGAATAGGTTTAGATGGTGACAAAGATGGGTTTGCAAATGCAAATAACGACCGTGATCTTCTGCATACGGCAGCAACTATTTTAAAGAAACAAGGAACGTCAGAAGACCGTATTAGAATTATGCTTTGGGAATATTATAGACGTGCAAAAACCGTTGAATTAATTACAGAATACGCCCGCATTTATAGACACTATGGACGTATTAACTTAGAAGGAAATGCTTTCCCTCTCCCTATTCGCAGTGACCATAGCTACCGTAGTACTTTTGGTGCTGGAAGAAGCTTTGGCGGAAGGCGGATTCATGAAGGAACCGATATTTTTGCTAGATACGGCGTACCAGTAAGATCAACTTGCTATGGCATTATTGAAACAAAAGGATGGAATCGTCTTGGTGGATGGCGCATTGGTATTCGTGACCTTCATAATAATTACCATTATTACGCTCATTTAGGTGGATTCTCAAAAGAAATACAGCTCGGACAAATTGTCGAACCAGGAAAAGTAATCGGATTTGTTGGTAGCACCGGCTACGGTCCTCCTGGTACAGCTGGAAAGTTCCCACCACACTTACATTTTGGAATGTATAAAGACAACGGCTATACAGAGTGGGCTTTCGATCCATACATGCATTTGAGCCTTTGGGAACGAAAAGAACGTGCGAATACAAAACGATAACCGTAGCGCATTGCTACGGTTATTTTTTATATTCATTAAAGATATACTAACTATCCGTTTTCTTTTTATCTGGTACAACAACTCCGCCACTTCCATAATAAGTGGGTACCTCACCTTGAACGATGCGCGTTGCAATCGGAATGTTTTGCTTCACCGTAATTTCTTTCGTGTGTAACGGAATCATAACTTGCAACGTCACTTCCACTTCCATAATAATTTTGATCGCTGTATTATTAATTCCTTGCGGCTCAACTAGCTGTTTAATATCCGTATTCACATGACCAATTGGCGTAAATTTAATCGGAATATCTGGTCCTATATTACCAAGAAGCGCATTATCGGTTATACGACCAAAAGGAACTGACATAGATATCCCATTCTCGTCAGAAATACCAAGTGCTTTCATATCCCCTTTTTCTACTTGTTGTAAATATTTCTCTATGTATGCAGTAGTCGATGTTAATATTTCATTTACTTGTTTTGTATTTAAATCAATGGTAGATACTTTTCCGTTCTTATCATTTTGTACTTTCATTAACGTATCCACATCAAATCCTTCATTAATTCGGTCTTTTACCGCCTTCGTCATGACTGCTGTTGCCATTTTATGTGTCTCTGTTTCTCCATACTTAATTAATGTTGGCTGGATACTTTTATTCACAATCCATAATCCTTGTACGACCATTACTATAAAAATAATAAACGAAATAAGCAGTATATACCGAAAGGAAATCGGCCCCCTCCGAAACCGCGAATTGTTCGAACGAAATTTACGCATAAGAAAACCCTCCTTCTTATACTATCTCTATGCAAGAAAGAGGGACGATATATGCTTATCTCATTTTTAATAGTGCATCTTTTCCGATCGTTCCTACTGGAATACCTAAAGCTTCTGCTCCAGTTGTTACTGATTCCAGCGGCGCTTCAAGAAGTTGTTCGATTGTTCTTACACCGACTGCACGGCCAGCGATAATTCCTCGATCTCCTAACTTCTCATTTAAAAGGCCTACATCTAAAGCACCGCACATAATATATCCTTTATCGCTCATTACAGCTAGCAAATTTGTCTTTGGAAGCTTTACGCTAACAGCAATGAACGTATAGTTATCAATTATAATTGGCTCTACATTAACCATAGTTCACACTCCTCTCTTTCTTATCTGTATGACAAGAGAAAAATGAGTGTTACAAGTTAACTAGCCTATAGTTTGACTGAAGATGTATAAGTTATCAACATATTTGTTAACACATCTCTAAGTAATTCTGGCATATAATATTGTTTGTCAGAAAGTGTGGATAGCTCTGGGTATAAGTATCCGAATGTAAACATATCAATCGTTCCTACCGTATATATACGTTCTAATTCCAGCGACTCACCGTTAATCAATACATCTTCTAGTAAAATTTTATTCCCTGAAATTGTATCTGGAATCACTTCTAAACCATCGTAAATCATTTTCCCCATTACTTTTCCTCGGAATCCGAATCCTTTCACTTCAAGGTTCTCCATATTCGGCCTACGAGCTTTCAAAATAACTTCTCTTAACGTTTTCCCCGGTACTTTTAATAGACATGGATTAATTGGATGTGGACAAATTCGATGAATGTCCCCGCGCGTCACAACACCTTCATTTAATCCCTCAAGTAGTACACCAGCGTTCACCATTCCAATATCCGCATCACACCACTCTTTAAGCGCACTTGCCAACATATGAGAAAATGTCGTCTCTTTAAACCAATCAACCGGTAATGATTCTTTTAAATGAACGACAGGCTCAGCCATTATATGTTTGCTTTCTTCCTGCAGCATTTCAATTGTGGATAACGGCTCGCTATAAGCACCTAACCGTTCTGTCTTAATCGCTCTACCGTCTTTTTTTAGGAGCACCTTCGTCTCTTTATCCACAGTAAGCTGAACGTGACCGACGTAATGTCCCCATTTTTCACAACAGCAAAGCAAAGTATCGTTTACAAGAACACCACGCTCAAATAAATGGTGCGTATGTGCACCTAAAATAACATCTATATCATAATGTTTCGCCATATACTCATCCATACTTTTTCCAAGATGAGAAAGCACAACAGTAATATGAGCCGTATCCTTAACTTCTTCTAAAATAGATTCTAAATGGATGATTGGATCTTCAATATGCCAGTCTAACATATGATAAAACTCTGGGTAAGCTACCGTTAATCCGATAAAGGCAATCGTAACTCCATCTGTCGTTGTATGTAATTTATAAGGCTTTGCCCAGGCCGGACGTACGCCCTCTTTTTCAAATAGATTCGCTACGAGCACCTCAAACCCAGCAGCATCATATAGACGATTCAAATGCTCTTTCGCCAATGTAATTCCTTCATTATTTCCAATCGTTACATAATCATATAACGCCTCATTTAATAACTTCGTATTCCCGAGCCCATTTGTTGCTTCCGAAATACTATGAAAACGATCCACATGATCGCCAATATCCACAGTTAAAACAGTCTCTCCTGCTTCCTGTCTGCGCTTTTTCTCCCCTAGTACAAACCGAGAAATTTGCGGCCAATTTTCAAAGTGACTATGTATATCGTTTGTATGATATAGGTGGATGATTGTTTCCTTATTTATATTCAGAGAAAAAACCTCCTCTCAGTTCCTTACTGCCATTTACGCTACACGCGCGCAATAATCCTGTAAATACTTTTCGTCTTTTCTTGCTATTTTACATTGTACTCGCATTATAAGAAAAAGCAAAAGATTCCCCTTTCAACATGAAAAATTTTACATTATTATCTACATAAGGAGGTGTTCTCTATTAATCGATATAGCTTTCTCTCACTATGGTCCTCATTAGCAGGAGGCATTTTATTTATCGCTTCCGTACTTTTCTTGCCTAATCTATTTCTATTTATTAGCGTCCCACTCATTATTCTCGGCCTCATATTCAGCATGATTGCAATATCTAAAAACGAAACGAGCAAATTGAGATTTGTCGGTATCTTTGTCTTACTTATATTAGTTATTTTTATCTTAATATGCGTTCCTTTTATATTTGTAATATTTGGGTTTTAAAGCCGTCTTTTGATGGCTTTTTTTGCAGGTTGAGGGGTATATGCGTCCGTTCACCATGTCTCAATTTGTGGATAAAGTGAAACTTTAATCCGTGGGGGTTTTGTTCATCCCCCACGGATTATTAGCCTTCACCAATCGGGCTTTTACGGGCAGTTGATCTCCCACCTAACTCCTTTGCTTTACAGCCGAATTTTGAGGTGGGAGTCTTACTGCCCACAAATAGCGGGATAAATCGATATATCCTTGTCGAAACGTCCATATATTGTAATAATCGCTGATATATTCGGAGTTGTGGTCGATATATTTGAAAAATCGTTGATATAATTGACTGCATACTAAGTGGGGTATCCCTCACCAAGCTCCACACAATACAAAAAAGCGCCCTGCTATGCAGGGCGCTTCCTCAATATATTATCCAGTTTCAGCGGCTAGAATGTTCGGTGGCTTCGCTTCTTCCGGCGAGGCAAAGAACGCCTCTACGTCAGAAGCTCCATCCCCCTCACATTCTGGACGAGCCGCTTCCACTTTTAAATATTGTCCAGCTTCGCCTCCTAGACCCTCATGTCTAAGAACCTTCCGCACCAGAAGATAAAAAGCATCTTCTGTGCGAAAGAACCTTAGCCACCGGGTCTGAACAGTCGGCTCCGCATTTCTATTTAACCAATAGAACCTTCCATCTCAAACTTGATTAGGCGGTTCATTTCAACTGCGTATTCCATTGGAAGTTCGCGAGTGAATGGCTCGATGAAGCCCATTACGATCATTTCTGTAGCTTCTTGCTCAGAAATACCGCGGCTCATTAGGTAAAATAATTGTTCTTCTGATACTTTAGATACTTTCGCTTCGTGCTCAAGTGAAACGTAATCGTTTTTGATTTCGTTGTAAGGAATTGTATCAGATGTAGATTGGTTATCCATGATTAACGTGTCACATTCGATGTTAGAGCGAGAGTTTTTCGCTTTTGGTCCGAATTGTACGATACCACGGTAAGTTACTTTACCACCATGCTTCGCAATCGATTTAGAAACGATTGTTGAAGATGTGTTTGGTGCTAAGTGAATCATTTTTGCACCAGCATCTTGGTGTTGGCCTTTACCAGCAATCGCGATAGATAATGTTAAACCACGAGCGCCTTCGCCTTTTAAGATAACTGCTGGGTATTTCATCGTTAATTTAGATCCGATGTTACCGTCAATCCATTCCATCGTTGCGTTTTCTTCACAAACCGCACGTTTTGTAACTAGGTTGTATACGTTGTTCGCCCAGTTTTGGATTGTTGTATAACGGCAATATGCATCTTTCTTAATGATGATTTCTACTACCGCACTATGAAGTGAGTTAGTCGTGTAAACAGGTGCTGTACAACCTTCTACGTAGTGTACGTGTGCGCCTTCGTCTACGATGATAAGCGTACGCTCGAATTGTCCCATATTTTCAGAGTTAATACGGAAATACGCTTGAAGTGGTGTATCAACTTTAATACCTTTTGGAACGTAGATGAATGATCCACCAGACCAAACTGCAGAGTTTAATGCAGAGAATTTGTTGTCCGTTGGTGGGATTACTTTTCCGAAATGCTCACGGAAAATATCTTCGTTCTCTTTTAATGCGCTATCTGTATCTTTGAAGACGATTCCTAGAGCTTCTAGGTCTTCTTTCATATTGTGGTATACAACTTCAGATTCGTACTGTGCAGATACACCAGCTAAATATTTTTGCTCAGCTTCTGGAATACCTAATTTATCAAATGTCGCTTTAATTTCATCAGGTACTTCATCCCAAGACTTCTCAGATTTCTCAGATGGTTTTACGTAGTACGTAATTTCATCGAAATCTAAGTCGTTTAAGTCGCCGCCCCATTGTGGCATTGGCATTTCATAGAACTTATCCAGTGATTTTAAACGGAAGTCTAACATCCACTGTGGTTCTTCTTTCATACGTGAAATCTCTTCAACGATCTCTTTTGTTAAACCGCGTCCAGCACGGAAAATCGAAACGTCTTTGTCTTTGAAACCATATTTGTAATCGCCGATATCTGGCAGTTGCTTCGCCATGTTGGTATGTCCCTCCTTAGATAACCTCGTTTTTAGGAACCTTTAACATTACTTATCTTCGTTTAAGCCCTTTTCTAACGCTTTCCACGCTAATGTTGCACATTTAATACGTGCTGGGAACTTGCATACGCCTTGTAATGCTTCAATATCTCCTAAATCAATGCTGTCATCATACTCTTTTCCTAGCATCATGTCAGAGAAAATTTTAGAAAGCTGAAGTGCCTCTTCAATTTTCTTTCCTTTTACTGCTTGTGTCATCATCGAAGCTGAAGACATTGAGATTGAACATCCTTCGCCTTCAAACTTCGCCTCTTGTACAATACCCTCTTCTACTTTCATCGTAAGTTGAATACGATCGCCGCAAGTTGGATTGTTCAAGTTAACAGTAACACTATCTTCTAATACGCCATGGTTACGAGGATTTTTGTAATGATCCATAATAACTTGACGATATAACGTATCTAAATTATTAAATGACATTTGTGAAATACTCCTTTGTCTTGATTAGCGATTCAACAAATGTATCAATTTCTTCTTTTGTATTATATAAATAGAAGCTCGCACGTGCTGTTGAAGAAGCTTTCAGCCACTTCATAAGCGGTTGTGCACAGTGATGTCCTGCGCGAACCGCAATGCCTTCTACATCCAATACTGTTGCTACATCGTGAGGATGTACGTCTTCAATATTAAATGTAACGAGACCAGCGCGATGCTTTGGACCATAAATTGTAACGCCATCTACTTCTGATAGTCTTTCTAAA
Source organism: Bacillus cereus group sp. BfR-BA-01310 (assembly GCF_022664325.1). NCBI lineage: Bacteria > Bacillati > Bacillota > Bacilli > Caryophanales > Bacillaceae > Bacillus > Bacillus cereus group sp. BfR-BA-01310. The sequence continues at coordinate 69,140 of NZ_JAKUHD010000002.1, forward strand.
GCGTATTGCGCTAATTCATGTTCATGCTTTTCAATATTATCAAGACCGATTTCTTCTAGGAAATCAATTGCCGCACCAAGTCCGATTGCATTACCGATAATCGGTGTACCTGCTTCAAACTTCCACGGAAGCTCTTTCCAAGTAGATTCTTGTAAATCTACGAAATCAATCATTTCACCGCCAAATTCAATTGGCTCCATATTGTTCAGCAATTCTTTCTTACCATATAATACGCCGATACCTGTAGGTCCGCACATCTTATGAGCAGATAATGCGTAGAAATCACAGTTTAAATCTTGTACATCTACTTTCATATGAGGTGTACTTTGTGCACCATCAACGACCATAATTGCACCGTTTTCGTGTGCGATTGCTCCAATTTCTTTTACAGGGTTAATCGTTCCAAGTACGTTTGATACATACATGATTGAAACGATTTTTGTATTCGGTGTAATTGTTTGACGAGCATCTTCAATTGAGATTGTCCCGTCTGGTTGAAGCGGAAGGTATTTTAAAGTTGCGCCAGTTTTCTTCGCAACTTGTTGCCACGGAATGATGTTACTATGGTGCTCCATGTAAGAGATAACGATTTCGTCGCCTTCTTTTACATTATCAAGACCATAGCTCGCTGCTACTGTATTTAATGCAGTTGTCGTCCCACGTGTGAAAATAATCTCTTCCATTGATTTCGCGTTAATAAACTTGCGAACTTTCTCACGTGCACCTTCATACGCGTCGGTAGCTTTCGTACCGAGCGTATGAACACCGCGATGCACGTTAGAATTATATTCTTTATAGTAACGTTCTAACGTTTCAATGACTTGAATTGGTTTTTGAGAAGTTGCTGCACTATCGAAATAAACAAGTTGTTTGCCGTTCACTTTTTGATCAAGAATTGGAAACTGTTTGCGTATTTCATGAATATTCATTAGCGAACTTTCCTTTCAATTACCTCAACAAGCTGTGCTTTTACTCCTTCAATTGGAAGCTCATTTACTACAGGTGCTAAGAATCCATGGATGACTAAACGTTCTGCTTCGCGTTTTGGAATACCACGGCTCATTAAGTAGTATAGTTGGGTTGGATCTACGCGACCTACTGAAGCTGCGTGACCTGCCATTACATCATCTTCGTCAATTAAAAGAATTGGGTTTGCATCACCACGAGCTTTCTCGTCTAACATAAGAACGCGAGAAGATTGTTGTGCATTTGATTTAGATGCACCGTGTTCAATCTTACCAATTCCGTTAAAGATAGATGTTGCACTATCTTTTTGTACACCGTGTTTTAAGATGAAACCTTCAGAGTGTTTACCGAAGTGAACAACTTTAGTTGTAAAGTTTTGTGTTTGGTTACCACGGCCAATTGTTACTGTTTTCGTATCAGCAAATGAACCGTCGCCCATTAAGTTCGTTACGTTCTCTGAAATTGTGTTTCCGTCATTCATAAGACCTAAAGCCCAATCAACACGGCCGTCGCGTCCTACAACACCGCGGCGGTTAACGTAAGTTGTTACGTCTTTTGCTAATAGATCAACCGCACCGAATTTCACTTGTGCGCCTTGTTCCACGATTACTTCTGCTACGATATTTGCAATACCTTTAGCATTTTCATTTGCAACGTAGTTTTCTACATAAGTTGCAGTACTGTTCGCATCAGCTACGAATAATACGTGGTTATATACGTTAGCTTCTTCACCGTCTACTAAGAATACAGCTTGAAGTGGAGTTTCAAGAACAACGTTTTTCGGAACATATACGAATGCACCGCCGTTGATTAATGCAGCATGAAGTGCAGTTAGACGATGCTCGTCTACTTTCACGCCGTCTTTCATTAAGTACTTTTGTACTAGCTCAGCATGCTCAGTTGCAGCTGTTACGATGTCTGTAAAAATAACACCTTTTTCTTTTGCTTCGTTTGCTAAAGAAACGAATGCAGTTGTACCAGTACGTTGTACTAATACGCTGTTATTTTCATCGATTAAGTTTTTCACTGCTTCTGGAAGCTCTGTTAAAGAACTTACAGGCTCTTGCTTAGCAGCGTCGCCTTTTCCGATAAAGTCCCATTTTTCAATTTTCGTTTTATCAGGCGTTGGCATTGGAAGTTCAGTTGCTTGTGCAAGAGCTTGTAAGCGGAACTCAGTCAACCAAGCAGCTTCGTTTACTTCGCTTGCGCGCTGACGGATTGTTTCTTGATCGAAAGGTAATGTACCGATTGTCATGTTTATGCTCCTCTCTTACGCTTCTTGCTCTGCTGTTTCGTCTTCAATACCTAATTCTTTTTTAATCCAGTCGTAACCTTCAGCTTCTAGACGCTGTGCAAGCTCAGGACCACCAGATTTAACAATGCGACCGTTCATCATAACGTGAACGAAGTCTGGAGTGATGTAGTTTAATAAACGTTGGTAATGCGTAATCATTAGGCAACCGAACTCTTCGCCGCGCATTTCGTTAATACCTTTAGATACAACTTTTAACGCATCGATATCAAGACCTGAGTCGATTTCGTCTAAGATTGCGATTTTTGGCTCAATCATCATTAATTGAAGAATTTCGTTACGTTTTTTCTCACCGCCAGAGAAACCTTCGTTTAAGTAACGTTGTGCCATTTCTGGATCCATTTCTAGGAATTCCATGTTTTTATCTAATGTACGGATAAATTTCATAAGAGAAATTTCATCGCCTTCTTCACGACGTGCGTTAATTGCAGAACGTAAGAAGTCAGCGTTTGTTACTCCACTAATTTCACTTGGATATTGCATTGCTAGGAATAGACCTGCTTGTGCGCGCTCGTCTACTTCCATTTCTAATACATCTTCACCGTCGATGATGATGCTACCTTCTGTTACTTCATACTTTGGGTGACCCATAATCGCAGAAGATAAAGTTGATTTACCTGTTCCGTTAGGTCCCATAATTGCGTGGATTTCTCCACCTTTTACTTCAAGGTTTACACCTTTTAAAATTTCTTTGCCATCGATTGATACGTGTAAGTCTTTAACCGTTAATGTAGAACCAGCCATCTCAATACCTCCATTAATCCTCTATATACATTTTAAAAGTTCCTAAAACGTTCATATTCTCATTTTATTCTCATTCTAATTTTATATCAAATAAAATGATATCGCAAACAACTAAAAAAAGTAACAATTTTTTCACAAATGTATATAAGTATTTCCTTTGCATCTTTATATGATACACCTTTCTTCTTATATATAAAGAAAAAAGGACTGGTAATTTCCCAGTCCTTTCCTTGTATTTATTCACTTAAAGGAAGCACAGCACCTTTATATTCTTTCTTAATAAAATCTTGAATTTCTTTTGAATGCAGTACTTCTACTAGCTCTTTAATTTCTTTTTTATCTTTATCACCTTTACGAACAACTACTACGTTTGCGTACGGTGAATCATTTCCTTCAATTGCAATTGCATCTTTTTCTGGGTTTAACTTCGCATCAATTGCATAGTTAGAGTTAATTAGAACAGCGTCGCCTTCTTTATTGTTATACACTTGTGGTAATAAACCAGGCTCAATATCTGTTTTGAATTTTAGATTTTTCGGATTATCTGCAATATCTTTTGGAGTTGCATTAACTGGATCTATTCCGTCTTTAATTTTTAAAATGCCTTCTTTTTGCAAAATTGCTAAACCACGTCCATGGTCGGTAACAGAATTACTCATAATAATTGTCGCCCCGTCTGGAAGCTCTTTTAAGCTCTTATATTTTTGAGAGTATACGCCAATTGGTTCTAAATGAATTTTTCCCGCTATTTCAAAATCATATTTCTTATCTTTAATTTCTTTTTCTAAATACGGAATGTGCTGGAAGTAGTTTGCATCTATTTCCTTATCCGCTAACGATTTATTCGGTAACACGTAGTCTTGGAATTTTTTAATTTCTAAATCAATTCCTTTTTTCTCAAGTAACGGCTTTGCCTTTTCTAAAATAACAGCGTGCGGTACGTTAGAAGCCCCAACAACTAGTTTCTTTTCATCTTTATCTTTTCCACCACAAGCAGCTAACCCAAAAATTGAAGTTGAAATAAGTGCTGTAAGTAATAATTTTTTCATTTAAAATACCCTCCCGTTTTCATTATCTTTTATCTATTCGAGTCGTTACGTTATCACCAATCCACTGAATTAAAAATACAACTAGCAATACACAAATTGTTGCGACGATTGTTACATCGTTATTACCACGCTGGAATCCTTCTAGGTAAGCAAGTGTTCCAAGGCCACCAGCACCAACAACACCTGCCATTGCCGTATAGCCTACTAACGCAATTGTCGTTACCGTAATACCAGATACTAATGCTGGTAACGATTCTGGAATTAACACTTTCAAAATAATTGTGCTTGTTTTTGCACCCATCGCTTTTGAAGCTTCAATTACACCTTTATCAATTTCACGAAGTGCAATCTCAACCATTCTTGCGTAAAACGGTGCTGCACCGATAATTAAAGCTGGCAATGCTGCACTTGCTCCAAGAATTGTTCCAAGAAGAATCTTTGTGAACGGAATTAATAAAATAATTAAAATGATGAATGGTATAGAGCGGAAAATGTTTACGAATGCTCCAATCACCGTATTAATTGCTTTGTTTTCCCATAAATTATCTTTCGCTGTCATAAAGAGTAATAGTCCTAAAATAAGTCCTAAAACAAATGTGGCAAGCGCTGCGATTGCCGTCATATATAGTGTTTCACCTGTTGCTTCTAACATTTGATTCCAATCAACATTTGCAAGTAACTTATCCATGAGCAATCACCTCCAGCTCTACTTGATCTTGATGTATTCCCTCTATCGCTTGCTGGATCGCTGTTTCCTCACCATTTAAATGAACAACTAAACTTCCATAAGAACCGTTATTCGTTTGTGCGATATTCCCTTGCAAAATGCTAACTTCTATATCACTGCGCTGCATTAACCTTTGAAGTACCGGTCTTTCTACTGCCTCACCGATAAACTGCAAGCGAATTACTTTTCCATCTGGGTATTTTTCAATTAAACTTTCAATCGTTTCATTCGTATCTTCAGAATCAGTTAACTGCTGTACAAATCGTTTTGTAATGTCTTGCTGTGGGTTACGGAACACATCAAGTACAGGACCACTTTCTACAATCTTTCCTCTCTCCATTACCGCAACGCGATTACAAATCTTTCGAATAACGTGCATCTCATGCGTAATCAATACAATTGTTAAACCGAGACGCTTATTAATATCTAACAATAAATCTAAAATTTGATCTGTCGTTTCCGGATCAAGAGCTGACGTTGCTTCGTCACATAAAAGTACTTGCGGATTATTAGCTAACGCTCTTGCAATCCCGACGCGCTGCTTTTGTCCACCACTTAGCTGAGATGGGTATGCATCGCCTCTTCCTTCTAATCCAACAAGATGAATTAACTCATCGACACGTTTTCTTCTCTCCGCCTTATCAACACCTGCAATTTCAAGTGGGAATGCGATATTTTCACGAACAGTTCGTGACCAAAGTAAGTTAAAATGTTGAAAAATCATTCCGATTTCCTGTCGCGCCTTACGAAGTTCATTTCCAGTAATCGCTGAAATCACACGATATGCAATCGTAATTTGACCAGACGTTGGTTTCTCTAACTGATTAAACAATCGGATTAAAGAACTTTTCCCAGCGCCACTATATCCGATAACACCAAAGATTTCACCTTTCTCTATTTTTAAGTTGGCGTTATCTACAGCAGTGACATCACCGCTTTTTGACTTATATATTTTCTTTACATTTTCTAATAAGATCATGATGTTCACCCCTTTTTTTAATAAAAAGCGCAAGCGGCTCTTTTAGATTTACTCCGCAATTTTTTATTTTTAATGCGTGTAATCTATCGCTATTGCTCATCTTGTTGTTTGAATATCCTCCACATTCAAACAACAAAAAAACCTTTCCGCTTTTAGAGAAGCAGAAAGGTTTATATGCGTATATAACAACATTATCCCTCTCTCTCATCTCTCAAAGCATTTGCTTTGCAGGAATTGGCACCATTTCAACATAAGTTGACGGTTGCCGGGCTTCACAGGGCACAGTCCCTCCACCTCTCTTGATAAGAGAAATCAGATTAAATTTTCGTCTGATTTAAAATTTATGAAATTGTCTATATTTTATGAATTGAATTCTATCAACATCTACACGCCGTGTCAACAGAAATTTTCACAAAAAAAGAAACTTCAGAATTTTAAGCTCCCACTGACATCGGTTTACATATATGAAACATTGATTCAACTAATAGCATCGTTCGATACGTTCCTGAATATTGTACTCTTCCATCACTCACCAACATTTGTAACCTTATATTTCCAGTCACTAATTTTTGAACATCCTCTTCCTCTAAGCAGACGATTTGTTCCGTTCCTCTCGCCTCTTTCAAAAGTTCTATATAATCTCTTGAAATTTGTAATGAACAACATTCATCTCCAAATCGAAAATTAACAGTTCTTTCTCCTTGCCTTAAAAGCGGTTCTAAATGATATTGATCATTAGCGTAATTTACAAATGATTGAAGCAAAGAATATAATTTCACCCTAAATCACATCCTTCATATCACTTTCTATTACATACCATTCCCTCTCACTAAAGAGCAATCCTGTTACTTTCGCTCGACAAATACTGTATCCATCACGCATCTCGACATATTTCCCAAGAAATATGTCGAGGCGGCAAAAACTTTGCCGCCTACTTTAACTCCGTATATAAATATTCAACCGAATGAAATGCATATATCTTCTTCATCAGTGTCCCATTTTCAAAAAGAAGTAAACAAGGTACACTTTCTATCCCATACTCTTTCGCAAAATGCGGAGCATAATTTAAATCTAACATCCCAATTTTCAAATCTTCAATCGTCATCTCAACGACCGTTAACATCTTCTTTGCTAATTGGCATGTTCCACACATTGGTGTATACACATATAACACTGTTTTTTCTTCGTTTTCTATTAGGGCTGTAGCTTCGGCTCCTGTCCAGTCAATCACTTCTATCATTCCTTACCGTAAATATTCTGTATAAACGTCAATGTCAGCTCCCCATAATACATTTGCTAAATGTGAAGAAGGCGCAGTCGCCACCTCGCGATACGAGCGATCAATATAAATATGCTCTGCTTGCGGAAATTCTTTTCGGAATTGTTTTCTTAACTTTTCTCCTGCATCATCAGCATCCACTAGCACATACACATCTTTATCAAAAAACTGATCAATGAGCTCATCCATTTTCGACAAACCAATTGTACCATTTGTACAAACAATTTCCACCGGTTCACGAATAATAGATTCAATCTTTCTTCTGTCCGATTTACCTTCTACAATAATGACTTTTTCCACATAAATCATATGTCATCACCCGATCACCATATACTATACAACCTTTAACTTAGTATATAGTATATTCGTTATTTTCATGTTGTTTCCTGTTTATTTTTGCAAAAGAAAAGCGGAACCGACTGTTTAGCCCTGTTGGCTAAGGTTCTTTCGCACAGAAGACGCTTTTTGTCTTCTCGTGCGGAAGGTTCTTAGACATGAAGGGCTAGGAGGTGGAGCTAGACAATGAAAAGCGCATACGGCTCGCTCAGCATGAAACCTCAACGAAAAAAGTTTTTTCAAAAACGTTCTCCTACATGATAATTAATATATGTATGTTCAAACTCATTATGTAACACACAAAAAAAAGGACAGCACAAAGGCTGTCCTTTCTCTTCGACTATAATTAGTCTTGGTTTGTCATTTCTGCATATTTTTCTGCAGTTAATAACTTCTCAACTTGGCTTGCATCAGAAAGTTCAACTTTAACCATCCATGCACCCTCGTATGGAGATTCGTTAACAAGTTCTGGTTGGTCACTTAATTCTTCGTTTACTGCTACAACTTTACCACTTACAGGTGCGTATAATTCAGAAACTGTTTTAACAGATTCTACACTTCCGAATGGCTCGTCAGCTTCGATTGTTGCACCTACTTCAGGAAGTTCAACGAATACGATATCGCCTAACTCACCTTGCGCAAAATGAGTAATACCGATAACAACCTCATTACCTTCTGTTTTTACCCATTCGTGTTCTTCAGAGTAACGTAAATTATTTGGAATGCTCATGACTGTACCTCCAGTGAATGTATTAATTATGTAAAAATACCTTATTGGTACTTTTTCCACACACTTTCAAACTGCTCTTCGTTAAAACCAAGTGTTACATTCGTTCCATCTGTTACAATTGGACGTTTAATTAACATGCCATCAGATGCTAAAAGCTCGTACATTTCGTCTTTGCTCGCATCATTTAACTTATCTTTTAGGCCAAGTTCGCGGTAACGCATTCCACTTGTATTAAAGAATTTTTTTAATGGCAATTCACTTTTCTCATGTAAATTACGTAAATCTTCTTTTGACGGTGGATTTTCAACAATATGAATCATCTCATATGCTACATCGTTTGCCTCAAACCATTTTTTTGCTTTTTGACATGTGCCACACTTTGGATATGAATAAAATGTTACTGTCATAAATTCACCTACTTTTTTACTAACCTTTACCCTTATCATATAGAAAACATTTTATTATTTCAAACGATTATTCGCTAAACTTTTACTTATTTCGTGATAATTTTTAATAATCCTGCAAATTTTTCTTATTTTTCCGCCATTTATAAGAAAAAAATAAATATATAATTTTTTCTTCACATTCCCTTCCCCCCTCCTTAACCCGAACATACATCTTAAACAAACGTTTATTTAATTTCATATTTTCTACATCAACCTTTTGAAAACATAGATCCTTTCATACCGAACATATACCTTAAACAAACGTTTATTTAATTTCACATTTTTCTATAGTAACCTTTGAAATACATAGATCCTTTCGTGCCGAACATACCCCTTAAACAAACGTTTATTTAAAATAAAAAATAAGAAGCCTCATTTATGGGCTCCTTCATCATCTACTTAAATAATCTGCAATTGTTTGAAATACTAATATATACATATTATGAATATTTTGATCCGAAACAGTATCATTATATAATCCCATACCCCAATATTGCCCCTCACTGCTTCCCATATTTACAAATCCTTGTGTATACATCATTGCTTCATCCTTCGGGGCATTGTCATAATCTAAAGCTTTTTTAGTAAAAATCAAATATGGTCTATCCTGTAATCCGATAAAAAACACTGGCTTCTTTAATGATAAAAATAAGTCCGTATACTGCTCCCTCGATGCTTCTTGAAAATATCCTTTCATGACGAGAAAACCATCATCCTTTGCTGATTTCTCCTGCATCTCTTCTAATTTTACACTTTCAAATTTTATATTTCTAAATGTATCTTTCGGTTTTTCACCAACAACTCCAATTACGAGTGCTCTTCCGTTATATTCTAATTTCTCTCCTTCTTTATCTTTGGCACACCCAGCCCCCACCAGGCATAACAATATAAAAGCTAAGAAATAAAATGAACGCTTCATTTAGCACCCTCTCCCTCTTTTAAGTCAAGTGACAAAAATGTAAGGTGAATTCGATAGCCCAATTGGATTTTCTATATTATAATCAATTGAATTTACTTACATTACTAAAACATAGGAGATTATCATGAAGAAATTTAAACTTTCATCTTTTCTTCCGTTAAGTTATATACTTCTACTCGTACTCGTAAGCCCCCTTTACGATGTATTAAATAAATCTACTGTTCACGCAGTAAACGTCACAACTATAGTAGACAATTGGATTCCATTTGTGAAAGCATTTATTATTCCTTATTTACTTTGGTTTCCATACTTATACGGTGCACTTATTTATTACTGTTTTACTGATCGAAAGCAATATTACGTCACTTTAAGTAGTGTAATTCTTGGAAAACTTGCTTGTTTTTCTATTTATTATTTTTGGCAGACAACTGTACCACGTCCAACTGTCGTTGGAACAGACGTATTTTCCGAACTAGTCCGCTATATCTATAGTATTGATCAACCAGTAAACTGTTTCCCTAGCATTCACGTTCTTACAACATTTGTAATTATGTTAGCTGCCTTTAAGCGTAGAGAACAGCACGCTTTTGAATATTACATCCTTACGTTCTTCGGTACACTTATCATTTTATCAACATTATTTACGAAGCAGCATGCATTCGTAGATGCCGTTTCTGGTATGCTACTCGCGGGTATACTATACTTCGGTGTTCAACTCTTGTTAGCAAAAGAAACAACGACAGTTCCCGTGAAACAAAATCATAAAATGTAACTAAAAAAGCAGACTGTGGCTTCTTCAGTCTGCTTTTATCTATATTAAGGAGATTTTCAAATTAAGATTGCGGTACAGTCATATCACCTGAATGGATACGACCTGCTTTTTTAAGAGCAATGTAAAGTATATAAGAAACAGCTACTGGGATGATGATATAAGTGATTACCATCGCTGGGACAACTTCCCATCCTTGGCTGGAAATTAAATTAATTGGTGCGATAAGAGAGCTTAATCCAAGTCCTGCAATTTCTTTTCCTGCTTCTAGTTGGAAAATTAATGCTGATACCGGGCCGACTATAGCGCTGGCGACGACAGTTGGGACGAGAATCATTGGGTTTTTAGTAATGTTCGGCAACTGTACTTTTGGAGTACAAAGTGCCTGAGCTAATATGCCACCTAAATTATTTTCTTTCGCTGAAATAACAGAGAATCCGATAAATTGAGCAACACATCCTGCAAGTGCTGCACCTCCTGCAACACCATCTAAGCTAAGTGCTATCGCTAAAGCAGCTGATGAAGCTGGAGAGATAAGTAACAATCCCCAAACTACAGCAATCACGATAGAAGCGATAAATGGGCTACCAGCTGAACTATCTTTAATGAATGCTCCAACTGTATTTAAAACTGGGCTAATATTTTGAGCTAACCAAATACCGACTAAACCAGAACCTAATATCGCTGCAAATGGAACGAGCATCATATCTAAAGCAGTTTTTCCACTTAATCGTTTACCGATATAAACTGCTAAAGTCGCTGTTAATAATGCACCGATTGGTTCACCTGTTTTAATGATAAGACCAGCTTCAGTAATTGAAATTGATCCAGCTCCAATTGCTCCAGCTACCATCGCCGAAAAGATTACGAGCCCGTTTGCACCGAGCATAAAAGCAATTCCGGCTCCAATTGCTGGTGCCATAAGTGATTTTGCAACAACCCCGATTGTAATAAGTAGTGGGATATCAACAATTCTTCCTATATTTTCGATCAGTAAACCAATTCCAAGGGATACGAAAATACCCTGTGCGATTCCGGCAGATGCTTTAAACACACGAGACATTATATATTCCTTCATTTGTTTCACCTTCTTCTATAAGTTAGTAACCAATTGTCTTCATATAATCGCGTAAAACATCGTTTGATTTTGCAAAGCGACTTTCTTCATCTTCTAATAAGTTCAGCTCTACAACTTCCCTTACACCGCCTCTAGTAATAATTGCTGGTACTCCAGTACAAATATCGTATTCGCCATATTCACCATCTAAAATAGCTGAAACAGCGATAACACGGTGATCATCATTGAAAATTGAACGAGCAATATAAGCTAAAGAATTTCCAATTCCGTAATAAGTAGTTCCTTTACGTTTATAAATTTCCCACCCAGCTTTTGCAGTCTTCTCAACAATTTCATCTAAATCTATCTCACCTAAACGTTCTTTTTGTTCCTCTAAAATTTGTAGAATTGGCTTTCCACCAACAGTTACGTGAGACCAAGCAACCATTTGAGAATCACCATGTTCTCCTAATGAATATCCATGAATGCTACGAGGATCTACCCCTAACATTTCAGATAAAATAGTTCTTAAGCGAGAAGAATCTAATGATGTACCAGTACCAAGCACGCGATTTCTTGGTAAACCAGATAATTTCCAAACTTGATATGTAATAATGTCAACTGGGTTCGATGCGATTAAGAAAATGCCATTAAATCCACTTTCCATTACGCCACTTACGACACTTTCCATAATCTTTGCGCTTGTTCCTAAAGTATCTAAACGACTTTGTCCGGGCTTCGGTGCTGGTCCTGCTGTAATAATTACAATGTCCATATCTTTGCAGTCTTCATAGCTTCCTGCATATACTTTTGTTCTTGTATTTGTAAAGTTAATGCAGTGCGATAAGTCCATCGCTTCTCCAACTGCACGTTCATGATTTATATCAATTAATAATAGCTCTTCGCAAATACCTTGGTTTACAATGGAGTACGCACAGCTTGATCCAACTAACCCAGTACCGATAATTGCAATTTTTCTTGTATTTCTATTCATGGCGATCTCCCCCAATTGATCATGTAATCTATTTCTTTTGTTCTTTACACTCTTAATTATAGAGATTCTCACAGTAGAAACCATGGATACTTTGTGAAATATTGAACAAAGTTTTTGTCCTTTTTGTGAAATGCTATATTCTATTTTCGTCATATTTGTTACAACTGGAAAAATATTTATTTTGTATTTATTGACATATACAAAAATAAAAAAACGAGCGAATCCATTCGCTCGTTTTTTTCATCGTACTATTCGGCACTTAATTGACTTTTTAATTGTTGGACAATCATTTGATTGGCAGGTGCAGCTGGTTTATAATAGTTTTTTTGCTTTGCGTATTCATACATATTACGTTGACGCATTTCATCTTGATTACGAATTTGAATTAAAGTTTGATGTAACTGTTCATTATCAGACTGAGAAATATAATTTGCATAACTTGTTAAACTTGCATTTAATCCTGCTAAATAATCATTTACCATATCTTTTTCATTCATCTTTCGCTTCCTCCTATCCTAAAAAAGTCATTAGTTGTTGCTTCGTATTTCGTGCATCTTGTGCATCCTTCTCAAGCATTTGCTTTAACTGCGGGTCCGTACAAGCCTGTGCATACTGTTCTAACTTGTTAATAATTGTTGCGTGTCCACCGATCAAATGACGTAAGTTTTCCACTTCAAGCTCTGTTAAATTTTGCATAGAATACTCCTACCTTTCTTTGTTCATTCAATATTAGTATTTAGTTCTTTTGGGATTGTATTCATTAATTTTTCCCACGTATAAACAAAATAAAAGATGAATAGCTAAGCCATTCATCTTTTACGCTAAATATTTATTCAATATTATAGAGATACAGTCATACTTATACTCACAAGTCCGTTCCATAATTAAAATCCTTCAATGTAAATATAAAGATGATATAACGAGATTTTTAAAAAGAATAATATGCAATTTTACATATCACAAAAGCTTTGCATTCTATAGTTTTAGAAAATAAATTACTATATAATAATTATTAAATGAAAATTAAAAAAATTAAAGCACCTCTTACTATTTATTATTACACCACCTTACTTATTCATCATGATTCTCACTATATATAAAATTCATGAATAAAAGGAGAGATAAACATGAAAACACATGACTTCCTTACAGAAATCCAGAAAGGTTCTGAACCTAATCCATATCAAGATCCTATCGTATTTATTTTCCTTTGTTTTTTCTTAGCCGTATATACCTTTTTAAAACCTGCAAAATAATATCATCTAACAAAAAAGAGCCTCTAAATTATTTGAGGCTCTTCCTTATTAAATTCCTTTCCGCTTCTTCAATCGCTCTTTGCATTTGCAATAATGGATCTTTAATCATCTTCCCATGACCTGTCGCCAATATAGACGGCTTATACTCCAGCAATTTCTGAGCGCTTGTTAATGCAACTTCTGCATCCCAAGTACCAAACATAGGAAATGGAAAAAGCCACTTCAATTGCCCTGCAACCGCCACTCCTCCTCTCGTTTGAAATGCATCTCCAACAATTAGTACATCATTTCTCATGTCTAAAAACGCCATTGATCCTGGTGTATGGCCTGGAGCTGCAATCGCTACAAGAGAACCAATTTCATCTCCCTCTTGAAGAAGAATATCTGGAACCGTCTTTATCTTTTTTGACACACTCACTTTTACCTGCGTGCCTGGTTCCCCTAGTTGCAGTGACAAATCTCCTTCAAGTAAACGTGCATCTCTTTTAGAAATATAGACTGGAATATCCGGCAGTTCTTGTTTTATAGCATCAAGCGCTCCTACATGATCATCATGTGCATGTGTAATAACAATATTCGTAATCGGTTTCCCTATTTTTCGAGCCGAATCTAAAATCTTCTTTGCACAAAATGGTAAAGCTGCATCAATTAAAGTTAATCCTGTTTCTTCTTCGACAAAATAACAGTTAATCGGAAATAGACGCGGTAAAAATGCTATTTGATGAACTGTTCCTACTTTTATTACCTTCATCTCCTTTACCTCCATTAAAAAAAGCCGTTTACAAATACATATGTAAAACAGCCCTTTTCAAGAATCTATCAATAAAAAAACCAGTAGCCATAAGGCCACTGGTTCTCTTTCATCTATTAAACTGTGTAACGCTCATCTTCTAAAATTTTCGCAGCAATTTCACGTTTCTTCGGAATTACGTTAAGTGGTGTGTGGCGAGTTAGTTTGCGTAGTGATGATAACATCATGCGCAGCATGTCGCCGTTTTCAACTGCGATAAGTGTTTCTTTCGCGTCTGCTTCAATTTCGTTGAATGCTTCTTGGCAGAATACTTCAGTGTATAACACTTTTTGTTTATTCTTTTCAAGACCAGTTGTTTTAATTGCTTTTTCTGTACGAAGAACAGCAGATTCCATCGCATAAAGGTTGCTTACGATGTCAGCGATATTCACAAGAATTTCTTGCTCTTTATCTAATGCTTTACCGTATTTTTGAGCAGCTAACCCAGCTACCATTAAACCGATTTTCTTCGCGTTATTTACTAAATACTTTTGAAGTGCTAATGGCTCATCGCCTACTTCTTCTGGCATCATCATCATTAACTCTTCTTGTAATTTTTGTGCTTTTTGTAGTAATGGTAATTCACCTTTCATCGCTTTACGTAAGAACGTACCTGGTACGATTAGGCGGTTAATTTCGTTCGTACCTTCGAAAATACGGTTAATACGAGAATCGCGGTACATTCTTTCAATCTCGTACTCTGCCATAAATCCATAACCACCGTGAATTTGAACACCTTCATCTACTGTATAATCTAACACTTCAGAACCGAATACTTTATTTAAAGAGCACTCGATTGCATATTCAGCGATAGAAGCTGCTACTGCTTTACCGTCTTTTACTTCTTCTTCAGATAATGTGCTCATACGGCTTTCGAATAAACCTACTGTACGATATACAGAGCTTTCAGCTGCATATGTTTTCGCTGCCATATTCGCAAGTTTCTCTTGAATTAATGGGAAGCGAGCGATTGGTTGTTTGAACTGTTGACGTTGGTTTGCATATTGTGCTGAAATTTCTACTGCACGTTTCGCAGATCCAACTGTACCAACACCTAATTTATAACGGCCGATATTTAAAATGTTGAACGCGATAATATGACCTTTACCGATTTCACCAAGTAAGTTTTCTTTCGGTACTAATGCATCTTCTAAAATTAACGTACGAGTTGAAGAACATTTAATACCCATTTTCTTTTCTTCTGGGCTTGTAGATACGCCAGCATACTCTTTCTCTACGATAAATGCTGAGAAATGCTCGCCATCTATTTTTGC
This sequence comes from Bacillus cereus group sp. BfR-BA-01310, assembly GCF_022664325.1. NCBI lineage: Bacteria > Bacillati > Bacillota > Bacilli > Caryophanales > Bacillaceae > Bacillus > Bacillus cereus group sp. BfR-BA-01310. Next base: position 84,767 of record NZ_JAKUHD010000002.1, read on the forward strand.
ATATACAACAAATACATCAGCGAATGCAGAGTTTGTAATCCATTGTTTTTCACCATTTAATACATAATGTGTACCTTCTGCATTTAAACGTGCAGTTGTTTTTGCACCTAAAGCGTCAGATCCAGAACCTGGCTCAGTTAATGCATATGCAGCTAATTTTTCACCAGTTGCAAGTAGTGGTAAATATTTTTTCTTTTGCTCTTCGTTACCGAATAATACGATTGGTAAAGATCCGATACCAACGTGAGCACCGTGAGTAATTGCAAAGCCACCAGCGCGAGAGAATTTCTCTGCGATTAACGCTGAACTTACTTTATCAAGGCCAATTCCGCCGTACTCTTCTGGTACGTCAGCGCCTAATAAACCAAGTTCACCGGCTTCTTTTAAAAGGCGAACAGAACGATCAAATTCGTGTTGCTCTAAATATTCAAGCTCTGGAAGAACTTCATTTACGATAAAGTCCTCTGTCGTTTTTGCAATCATTTTATGCTCAGATGAAAAATCTTCTGGCGTAAACACTTGATCAATTGTAATCTCATCAACTAAAAAGCTACCGCCTTTAACCGCACTTCCTACTGTTTTTTCCATGAAAATTTCCTCCTTCATATTTTCATAAGCCGCTTCTCTCGCTTTGAAAGAAGCTGGCTCTCCCTTTTATTTTTTATAAGCCTTTGTTGCTTCCATTCTTTACTTTAGCGTCCTCTTGTTCTGAGCGAGCCGCTTCCACTTTTTTTATAATCTAGTTCCGGGGGCTAGAACAGTCGGCCGTTTCACTACTTCCTGTGAGGCAAAAAGCGCCTCTTCGTCAGGGCTTTCCAACGTCCTCTTGTTCTAAGCGAGCCACCTGCACTTTTTTATAGTAATTCAAACACTCCCGCTGCTCCCATTCCGCCACCGATACACATTGTTACGATACCGAATTGTTCGTTGCGGCGTTTCATTTCGTGAATAAGAGATAGTGTTAGTTTCGCTCCTGTACAGCCAAGTGGATGTCCAAGTGCGATTGCACCGCCGTTTACGTTTACTTTTTCTTCATCTAATCCAAGCTCACGAATAACTTGGATAGATTGAGAAGCAAATGCTTCATTTAGTTCGAATAAGCCGATATCGGATAGCTCTAAACCAGCTAGTTTTAACGCTTTCGGAATTGCAGCGATTGGGCCGATTCCCATTACTTCTGGTGGTACTCCAGCTACTGCAAATGAACGGAATTTCGCAAGTGGTTTCATGCCATCGCTCACTGCTTTTTCACGATCCATTAATAGTACAGATGCTGCGCCGTCACTCATTTGTGAAGAGTTACCAGCTGTTACAGAACCGCGAACGTTAAATGCTGGACGTAATTTACCTAAAATGTCTAGCGTCGTCTCTGCTCTTACACCTTCGTCTTGTGCGAAAATGATCGTTTCTTCTTGCAATTTGTTGTTTGATCCAACCGTACGTAACGTTACATCCACAGATACTGTTTCATCAGCAAAGTTCCCTGCAGCTAATGCTTTTGCTGCACGCTGATGACTTCTTACCGCAAATGCATCTTGCTCTTCACGAGAAATTCCATATTTCACAGCAACTTGCTCTGCTGTATGTCCCATACCCATATAATATTCTGGAGCCGCTTCTACAAGGCGACTATTTGGACGAACAACGTGTCCCATCATTGGAACTAAACTCATTGATTCCGCTCCGCCTGATAATACAGCTTCAGAGTGCCCAAGCATAATGCGCTCTGCTCCGTAAGCGATACTTTGTAAACCTGAAGAACAGTAACGATTAATTGTAATAGCTGGAACATCGTAAGAAAGTCCTGCTAGCCCGCCGATATTACGAGCCATATTTAAACCTTGCTCTGCTTCTGGCATCGCGCAACCGAAAATCAAATCGTCGATTGGTCCTTCATAATTCGCACGCTTTAACGTTTCCTTTACTACTAACGCCCCTAGATCGTCAGGACGAACTGTTTTTAATGAACCCCTCTTTGCTTTTCCAATTGGTGTTCTTGCTCCCGCAACAATGACAGCTTCTCTCATGAACGATATCTCCCCTCGTTATTAGTTACGTAATGGCTTCCCTTTTACAAGCATGTGCTGCATTCTTGCTTGTGATTTCATCTCACTTACTAAGCTAATAAATGCTTCACGTTCTACATCTAATAAATATTGCTCGTCAACTTCTGTTCCGTACGGTACTTTTCCGCCCGCAATGACATATGCAAGTTTCTTCGCAATGTGAAGATCATACTCAGAAATATAACCAGATAAATGCATTGCTTCTGCACCAAGTACAAGCGTTGCATAGCCTGTTTCGCCAACAACTGGTATCTTTTTACGAATCGGTGCTTTATAACCTGCTTCATATAAAGCAAGCGCTTTTTGTTTCGCATCATATAGTAAGTGATCACCATTCACACTAATACCGTCTTTATCGCCTAAGAAGTTGTTAGATACAGCTTCTTGTGCTGATGTAGAAACTTTCGCCATCGCTACAGATTCAAATACTTTATTCGCAACTTTTTGTAAGTCGAATTCTACACCATTTGCCATTTTGTTTAAGTGTTTAATGTATAGCTCTTTGTTACCGCCTCCGCCAGGGATTAAGCCAACACCTACTTCTACTAAGCCCATATATGTTTCGCTAGAAGCTTGAATGCTCGCTGCTGGTAAACAAACTTCTGTACCGCCGCCAAGCGTCATACCATATGGTGCTGCTACAACTGGCTTAGAAGAGTACTTAATTTTCGTCATTGCATCTTGGAAGTTTTTCACAACCCACTCAATTTCAAAGTAGTTGTCATCTTGTGCTTCCATTAAGATCATTGCAAGGTTCGCACCAACGCAGAAGTTCTTCGATTGGTTTCCGATAACAAGACCTTTATAATTCTTTTCTACTTCATCAACAGCGTAGTTAATCATTTGCGTAATATCCATACCGATTGCATTGCTCTTCGAATGGAATTCTAGGCAAAGGATGCCATCACCTAAATCAATTAAGCTCGCTCCGCTATTTTTCTTTAACACGCCGTTTTTCTCTTTTAATTGTTTAAGAGAAATTGCTTTTTTGTTACGCTCGATTAGCTTATATTCACCATTATCGTAATAGTAGCTATCGCCATTATCATACTTATAGAAAGTAGTAAAACCTTTCTCTAACATTTCTTTCACCCAATTAGGAACAACCGCACCGTTTTCTTCCATCTTTTGAACAGACTTTTCAACACCGATTGCATCCCAAATTTCAAATGGTCCTTGCTCCCAGCCGAAGCCCCATTTCATTGCTTGGTCAATTGCAACAATATCGTCAGCAATTTCTTTATGAAGTTTTGCAGAGTATAAAAGAGTTGGTGTGATAATATTCCATAACAACTCTCCTGCGCGATCTTTCGCGTATACAAGCGCTTTCAATTTATTCGCTAATCCTTTTTCTTGCTTACTTAACTCTACGGATGCAGCTTTTAATTTTTTACGCGCTTCGTATTCCATCGTTTCAGGATTTAATTCCAAAATTTCTTTTCCTTGTTTTAAGAAGAAGCCTTGACCAGTTTTACTTCCAAGCCACTTTTTATCAAGCATGTCATGCATGAAAGCTGGTACTTTAAATACGTCGCGCTCTTCTTCTTGTACATTTTCATATACGTTATTTGCAACGTGCACAAATGTATCTAAACCAACAACATCTAATGTACGGAACGTTGCGCTCTTCGGACGACCAATTAATGGACCTGTTACAGAGTCAACTTCTCCAACGCTATAGCCACGCTTAATCATTTCTTGAAGCGTTACAAGCAAGCCATACGTACCGATGCGGTTTCCGATAAAGTTTGGTGTGTCTTTTGCGATAACAACGCCTTTTCCAAGAACGTCTTCGCCAAATAATTTCATGAAGCTTAATACTTGTGGATCAGTTTCTTTCGTCGGTATTACCTCTAGAAGTTTTAAATATCGTGGTGGGTTAAAAAAGTGTGTACCTAAGAAGTGTTTCTGGAAGTCGTCTGAACGACCTTCTGCCATTTTTTCAACGGAAATGCCTGATGTATTTGAGCTCACAATTGAGCCTGATTTACGAACAGCATCTACTTTTTCAAATAGTTTTTTCTTTATATCTAAGTTTTCAACTACTACTTCAATAATCCAATCTGCATCAGCAAGACGCTCAAGATCATCTTCTAAGTTACCTGCTTCAATCAGCGCTAGATTACCTTTCACTGTCAGAGGAGCTGGTTTTTGCTTTACTAGTTTTTGTAGTGCAGTGTTACTAAAACGATTTCTCACACTTTTATGTTCTAATGTAAGTCCCTTCGCTTCTTCTTCTTTCGTAAGCGCCGGTGGTACAATATCAAGCAATAATGTCGGAATACCAATATTAGCTAAGTGTGCCGCAATTCCTGAACCCATTACGCCTGAACCTAGAACAGCAGCCTTTTTAATTTGGAACATCCAATTCTCCCCCTATTCTTGAATGAATGCTCATTCAATTTTTCGACATAAGTCGCAATCAATGAGTGAGCCTCTACTAATAAATATATGACAACGTTTGAATTTTCGCAATATATTTATTGATAAAATTTTCTGAAATAAATACTTTTCTTTCATTTGGCTATGCTATGTATGTGTATTTTCGTTACTCAAATACACTTTTCCTTTTTATAATCTGACGAAACTGGAGGAATATATATGGCAAAAATTAAGAAGAACCCTTCAAAAGCTGGAATTAGTGCAGCAAGCGTAACAGGAAACGCTGGTCCAATTGATCGTGGCGTTGAAAAAGGGCGTCAAGGTAATAACCAACAATATAAGAAGCATAATATGGGCGAAAAATAACGCTATATTTTTGGGCAGAGAACGTGGCATAATGATTAATGGCTGCTTTTTCTGCCCAATTTATTTGTACATACGGAAAACAAAAGAGGGAACGACGATGAAACGAACAATAATTATGATTGTAATGATTGCCACACTATTTACAGGGATGATTTTCTTCTCTTATGCACATAGGCAACAAGTTGTAAGAGCAGATCAACCTGATATTACTGGTCAATATGGGATTACAATCGATGCAGACACAGGGAAAATTTTGTATGGAAAACGTGAAGATGAACGCTCTTATCCGGCTAGTATAGCCAAAATGATGACGACCCTTCTCTTACTAGAGAATGTAAAAGAAGATGAAGAAATTACAATTACAGAACACGCGATTAAAACAGAAAGTCAAAGCGCAAAGATTAAGCTACGCGCGGGTGAAAAATTAAAACGTGATGAGGCATTAAAGCTTATGCTGATCATTAGTGCAGACCCAATCGCTGAATCAATTGCAGAACATATTGCAGGATCAAAAGAAGCGTTTGTGAAAATGATGAATGCTAGAGCGAAGGAACTTGGTACAAAACATGCAACTTTCAAAAACGCAAGCGGTGCTGATGCACTTGGAAATAAAGTATCACCTTATGACATTGCTATTATTACGAAAGAAGCATTAAAATATCCGATTGTTTTAGAATATATGAATTCAACACGCACAACACTGCATACTTCAGAGCGCTCTCCCAAAATTGCAAACTATGGACGAGAAGAACTACATGACGATCCATATGCGATTGGAAGTAAAAGCGGTTTATCTGCACTCGGAAAATATACAGTCGTAACTGTTGATGAAAAAGACGGTAAACGTGTTATTAACGTCGTATTATCTTCTACTCGTACACAGCTATATCCTGATACGAAGAAAATGGCACATTACGCATTTCAACAATTAAAATAACCAAGGAGAATTTTCTCCTTGGTTATTTTTTAATCATACCTTTTAAAACGAATGCAACGTTTGCTGGGCGCTCTGCTAGACGGCGCATGAAATAACCATACCAGTCGTTTCCATAAGGCACGTAAACACGCATTTTATAACCTTCTTTTACTAGCTCAAGTTGACGCTCTGTACGAATACCAAATAACATTTGGAATTCAAATTGATCCCTTGAAATATTGTGTTCTTCGGCAAGTTTTTTCGTATATTCAATAATCGCTTCGTCATGTGAAGCAATTGCAGTGTAATTTCCATTTAATAAGTGCATTTTAATAATTTTTTTATAATTGTCATCTACATCTTTCTTGTCCGGGAACGCTACTTCTTCAGGTTCTTTATAAGCCCCTTTTACAAGACGTAAATTCGGATTATAAGCATTTAAATCTTCAATATCTTTTTCTGTACGATATAAGTACGCTTGAATAACAGTACCGATATTATCGTATTCAGATTTTAATTGTTTAAAGATATCAATTGTTTTTCCGCAACGCGTATAGTCTTCCATATCAATTGTAACAAACACACCATTTTCTTTTGCAGCTTCTAAAATGCGGCGCATATTATTCATTACAATCTCATCAGAGATATCTAATCCCATAGAAGTCATTTTTAAAGAAAGCTGCGAATCAAGACCTTCTCTTCCAATTGCACGAATCGCTTCAATCGATTGGGTAGCCATTTCATTTGCTTCGGCTTCATTATCAACGAATTCACCTAAATAATCGATTGTTACACAAAGACCTTGCTTGTTTAATTGTTGAATTGCCGCTGTCGCTAATTCAATCGTCTCCCCTGCGACGAAGCGACCTGCACCAAAGCGCAAACCGTACTTTTTAGCCAGTTTTGTTAGCGCTTTATTTTTTGACAAGAAAAGAAACGAATTTCGCATTAATTGTTCCATGTAATTCACCCCTATGACTGTACTTTATCTGTTTTTTACCCCTCTTCAAAATTATATCATTCTTTAAAATTATTTGATACAAATAATTATTTAGATAATTTATAAAATACTATAAAAATATTTAAAACCCTATATTCTCGCTTGTAAATATGAAGGAAATATTTTTCGACATTTAGAAAAAACAGGTTTACTAGGCAAAAAATAAGCATACTGAAAATATTCGACATGCTTATAAAACCCTTTATATTCCATGTAAGTTATATAAGGATATTAATAAAGAAAACTTGAGGTAACATTACCTCAAGCTTTCTCACTTCTCATTTCGCTTCTCATCATTTAACTTTTTAATATTCGTAATTAACTGTACCATCTCTTCTTTCGCTTCTGGATACGTCTCATTCCAATGCTTCACTAAAGCTGGCATCGTCTTAGCGATGTAAGAATAAAGTGCCCATTTTTGCACCTGCTCTTTTCGTTCTTCATTACTTTCTCCTAGCAATAGCTCTGTATACTTTTCTAAAAGTCCATCAAATTGCTCATTAAACTTCTCACTCATCTCATTTCCTCCTATATGTAACACTATAAAAAAAGCAGCGAAGATCGCTGCTTTTTCTTATAATTTTGATCGAACAGAGTTTAACTTCTTCTCCATCGTGCTTACTTTATCACGACGATCATCGATACGAATTGTTGTCGCAACGCGCTGTGCACCTTTCGTATACGGTACTTCATGCATTTGTTGAATTACTTCTAATAAAACAGGAAGATCTCCTTCAATTACTGTATTCATCGGTGTTAATTGATACTTCACGCGATCAGCATTTTTCTCTAACACTTTTTGTACTTCTGCAACATATTCACTAACACTTGGATTACCTGTTCCTACTGGAATAATCGATACGTCAACAATTGCCATCGTAGTCTTCCTCCTATAATTGCTTCTTATATATCCATTGTCTATTTTACCGAAATCCTCATCATTTTACTAATTTGTTATTCCTCTACTTTAAACTGCTCAACTAATCTTTCTAAGTCTCTCATATTCTCTGTCAAACTTTCCATCGTATGAGCTACTTTTTCTAAATGATTCACTTGCGATTCAGTTGCAGCATTTACCTCTTCAGAAACAGCTGCACTTTCTTGACTCGTACCAGCAATTGTTTGCATTACCTCTGTAATTTCTCCCTGCTCGTCACCTATATTATTTACCTCTTCTACAATTTTTTCAACTGAGGTACTAATCGTATTTACAACTGACATAATCGTGCGGAATTCCGTTTCTGCCTCTGTCGTCACTTGATTTTGTATATCCGCAATATCTTTCAATTTACTTACGACTTCTACAACTCGTTTTACTTCTAATTGTACATCACCAATCATCGATGCAATCTCTCCGGTTGCCTCTTTTGATTGTTCAGCTAATTTTCGAACCTCTTCCGCAACAACAGCAAAGCCCTTACCTTGCTCACCTGCACGTGCCGCTTCAATCGAAGCATTTAGAGCAAGTAAATTCGTTTGATCCGAAATACCTTTTATAAGCTCTACAACATTTTGAATCGATCCGACTCTTTGCTCTAATTTACCGGATGCTTCCTCTGTATGAACAACAATCGAAGATGATTCTCCTTTTGTACGAACTAAATTCCGCATCGTATTTAATCCTTGCTTAGATGCCTCTTCTGCTTTGCCAGCCACTCCTTTTATTTCACCAACGGAGCTATTCATTTGTTCCACTGACTGCGCCATATTCTCAAGCTGCGCTGAAACTTCATCTACACTATTAGCAAGAGTAGATGCTCCCCCGCTCACATCATCCATTGCACCTGAAACCTCTCTACTAGCTGCTACCGTTTCATTCGTTAAATAATGTAAGTTATTCGTTGATTGTTGCACTGTCGATACACTATTTTTAATTTTACTTACCATTTCATTCATTTGCTCCACCATATGATTAAAGTGAGTCGTAAGCGTACCAACCTCATCTTTACTTGTCACTTTCATTTGCAGTGTTAAATCACCTTCCGCTACTTTATGAACGTGATTCGTTAACAATTGTAACGGTCTTGCTAATCTTCTTGAGAATAAATATGAAGCTAATATTCCAATCAATAAACTTATACATGCCATTATAATAACTGTATTTCTTGTTTCTACGAGTAAGTTATCAATTGACTCTTTCGGATATACAATCCCAATTTTCCATTTCATCTTATCAAATAACTGACTATAGGCTACTACATCTTTCCCTACTTTTTCTGGATACACAATGGCAATATTTTTATCATTTACAATAAACATTTCTCCGCCATTATTATATTGAATATTATGGAGTAGCTTTTGAATCGTACCTAATGATACATCCATTGCTACAACCCCTAACACAGAACCATCTTGTCCGACAATGGCTTTTGAAACTCCAATACTTAACTTACCTGTCGCGATTTCATATTGTGGTTGTCCCCAAATAATCGATTTTGTATCTGCTTCTGATGTTTTATACCAAGGACGACTTGTTGGATCATATCCTTCAGGTACTTTTCCTCCGTCAGCAAGATTTGCGCTTAACGTTTTTTTATCTTTCGTCCCAATATATACATCTAAAATATCAGGATGATTCTTTTTAAATCTTGAAAATTCTTTTAAAATAAAACTCTCCTCTTCTGGAGTAACCCCATCTTATAACATGTTTTGAATATCATCATGACTTCCATAATGGCCCATATCTTCTTCAATCCGCTGCATAAATGCAGTTAACTGCTCTGTTACAAGATCCATCGTATTTTGAGAATACTGATCAAGGGAACGAGTCTCCTTCTCTTTCTGTAACTGATACACAGCTGTACCTAATATTACAAACATCATAGAAATAAGCACCGAAAATACTACCGCAATTTTTAAACGTAAACTTCTTAACATCTTCCCCCAAGCATCCCCTTCTCGATGAAATTTAATCATATTAATCACTATATTAAGTATAATAGATAAATAAGAAAGCTCAATCTATATAGTTTAAAAATTTGAAATTTGTTCTCATTCCAATCAGCTTAGTTATTATCGTAGTACTTGTGTAAAAACAAATAGTTCATTATCCTTAACATATAATCTCATTCGTTCGGAGGGAACTATGTTACAAAAATTCGGTTTCTCACAATATGAAAGCCAAGCTTATGAAGTTGTCGTATCAAGCAATGAACCATTAGATGCAACAACCATTGTTAAACATTCAGGTGTTCCAAAAGCAAAAATATATGAAGTGTTAGCACGCCTAATTGATAAAGGGATGGTAATGGATTCTGTTTCAGAAAAGAAAAAATTGTATACAGCATTACCACTCAAGCTAGCAATTGAAAAGTTAACGACAGAATTCCAATCTAATATTAAAGAACTTGAAAATAATATTTCTAAAAAATCATTTACAGATGACCGTGTTTGGAGTTTAAAAATGCAGTCTTCTATTAAAGTACAAAGTAGGCAACTTGTAGAGGATGCGAAAGAGTCCATACGCATCTCCGCATGGAATGATACCCTTTTAGAATATCTTCCTTTACTAGAACAAAAGGCAAAACAAGGTGTCCAGATCGAGGCCCTCATAGTTGGAAAAGTAGAAACAGACTTAGAAAACATGCATTTTCTAATCCCAACTGAAGAGCCTAACGCATTAGAGCGCTACTTACTGCTCATCGTTGACGGTCGCGAAATTTTATTTGCTGGTGTAGAACAAGAATCATGGCAAGCGATGAAAACAATGTCGCAGCCTTTCGTGAAATTTTTTACGGAATTCTTCTATCATGACGTTGCACTTGCGAAGATTACAGAGAAGCACCATGATCTCTTTATGGAAGATGAGGAAATTAAGAGTTTATTGATGAAGTTGAGGTACTAGCAAGGGGAGAGCTAACAGTAACTACATAGTTAGCAGAACAACAATTAACAGGTCTCGAATTTGATTTATACTTACTTCAATATATAAAAAAGGAGTCTAGTTATTCACCTAGACTCCTTTTCATTTTGCTCTTTTATCTCCATCAACAGCTCAATGATTTTCTCATTTTGCTCAACTTGTTTCTCAGAATTTTGATAGATGAAACGAACCCATCTAAATAAAAAAATTACAAGAAAGAATGGTACAACAGTAAATAGAAAGCCAATTATCGAAAAGTTTGAATCCATATATCATCACCTCGTTACCTACATCCTTCTTCATCCTTCTACTAAATCCTTTAATTTTTTTAAACAAAAAAGAACCTATCAAACGATAGATTCTTCTTTCCCAAACTGAGTAGAACGCCCTCTCGTAATAGAGAAAATCGCACAAAGCAGTGCCAATATTATAAAACCGCCGCCTACCCACGCATTATTTATAACAGATGATTTCTCAATAACAACTCCGCCTACTGTTGAACCGAGCGCAATACCTAAGTGAAGTGCGGAGTTATTTAAGCCTTGCTGGATACCAGCTGATTCCGGTGCAATTTCAATTAAATAATTTTGCTGTGCGGGTGAAATCGCCCAGCTCAGCATACTCCAAATTCCCATCATAATAATAAATAGTGGGAATGAGAATGTCATCATCGGCAACATGAATATTGCACAGGCAAATACGATAATGACGGAAATAATACTTTTCTTCGATCCCCATTTATCAGCAAGCCATCCACCGAAGCCACCGCCGATTACTGCTGCGATTCCGAAAATAAAGTAAAACACACTAATCCAGTTTGCTTCAACATGCATGACATCTTTTAAGAAAGGTGTTAAATATGCATATAGTGTTAAATGCCCCGTTAAAAATAAAAATGATGTTAACTGTGCACTTACAATTTTTTTATCTTTTAAAGTAGCGATTTGTTCTTTTATTGATAATACTGATGTCGCTGGTACTTTCGTTAAGAACAACGAAATACAAGCAATTGCCATAACAGTTAATATCAAAATTAACACAAATGGTGCACGCCATCCGTATGCATTTCCGAGTACAAGACCGAGCGGTACTCCAAGTACGAGCGAGCCACTAATCCCCATGAAAATGATTCCAATTGCACGCGCACGAAAATGCGGTTCTACTACACTAGATGCAAGTGTTACCGACAGTGCAATAATAAGCGAACCACCAGCTGCACAAATGACCCTTGAGAACATTAACATTCCGTAATTCACACTACATGCTGAAATGATATTTCCAATTAAGAAAATCGATAATGCCCCAATGTATAATGTTTTTCTTTCAAACTTCCCTGTTAATGCTAATAAAACTGGACCTGACAAAGCAAATACTACCGAATATACGGTTATAAGCTGACCAGCTGCGCTAATAGATACCCCTAAATCATTGGCAACTAAATCGAGCGTTCCTCCTATAATTAGCTCAACCGTTCCGACTACGAAAGCCGCAATAGCTAAAATATATACACGAAAATTCAAGTCTTTCCCCACGCTTTCTTTTAGGTTACTACCGCTATAGTAACCTAAAAGAAAAGTGGACGCAAGTATAATTTTTTCACAATAAAAAGGCAGGCGTATTATACGCCTGCCTTCCAATCATTAAACTCCACTTTCTTTCTTCTTATTTAAATACCAATACACCGGCAGTCCAGTAAAGACAATTCCAATTGATAAGAAACAGCTTACCGGATCATTAATAATCGCACTACCAATTACAAAGAGCGAACCTAAAATCGCAACGATCGGTACAATTGGGAATAGCGGTACACTATATGCACGCTCTTTATCCTTGTTACGTTTTCGTAAAATGAATACACCAATAAATGTCATTACATAGAAAATATAAATAATAAATACGGAAATCTCAGATAGCTTATTCGGATCACTAATAATCATTAAAATAATTCCTAAAATGATTTCAGCAGTAATCGCATTTGCTGGTGTTTTGAATCTCGGATTTTCTTTTGCAATAAACTTAGAAAATGGAAGTTGTCCACGCTCTGCCATCGACATCGGAATACGTGGGAACGTTAAAATCTTTCCATTTAAACAACCGAAAATAGAAACGATAATACCGATACTAATAATTTTTCCGCCATATTCTCCAAGCAACATGCCCGCAGCTGTCGCTGTTGCATTTTCTCCAAGGTCTACAATTTTCGCTGCTGGTAATACATTTAATAACGCTAAGTTAATTAACACGTAAGCAGCCGTTACAATTAAAATCCCAACTGTCATTGCTTTCGGTAATAACTTTGTTGGATTCTTCATTTCTCCGCCAATAGAAGCAAGTAAAATCCAGCCATCATAAGCAAATAAAGTTGCTAAAATTGCCATCCCAATACTTTGAGTTTCTGATATCGGTACAACTACGTTGAAGATATCACTATTCCCTTTCCAAAAACCTAACACAACAATTAATACAATCGGAATCATCTTCCCAATTGTCGTGATTGTTTGAACGATACCTCCGTATTTTGTTCCCATACTATTTACAACGCCTAGGAACACAACTGTTCCAATTGCGATTGGTAAATTCCATACTTTATCTAAATAGAAAAAATTAATCATTAAAGAACTAAAGTACAAACCTAATGTTCCAATAATAGCTGGTCCATAAACAATCGTTTGCATCCAACCTGATAAATAACCCCAAAAGCTTCCGTAAATCTCCTCTAAATACGTATACAACCCACCATTTTTCGGAATTTGTGCTCCAATTTCGGCTACTGTTAAACCACTTGCTAACGTCAACAAACCACCAATTACCCAAGCAAGAATAGCCATATTAGAACTCCCTGAGTAATCTAATACGCTCCCTGGTTTCATAAACACACCAGACCCAATAATAGTTCCTACTACGATAGAAAGTGCTACTGTTAAACCAATTTTATTTTTCTCATCATGATGCATGCTGCGTATCCTCCTTCCAATTCTAGTGTGATGCAAAAATGAAATAAAAAAACACTCCTCCCTAAAAAAGGGACGAGTGTTATATTCGTGGTTCCACCCTTGTTTCAATTCGTAAAGTTACACACTTCACCAATTTCTCAAGTCTAAATAACGGTTTTTGCCGGCAAGCAATTACTAGGTATCCGTTCACTGCTGCAGTTCAGAGGTGGTAATCAATTTCCCCGTATTAGGAAGCTCACAGCCAAAGGCTTCCCTCTCTGAGAATCGTAAAAAACTGATCATGTCCTCATCATCACTTCTTGATGTCGAATTTTGTAGTTATTGTTCATTATATTGAATTGTTAGAAAAAATCAATATATATTTTATATAACATAAGAAATATTTCTCTCCTTATATTATAACAGAAGATACTACATTTCTCTAATCTGCTCTTCCGTGAACGACATGAGATTATATCGGCGATTTTCAAAATATATCGATTTTCCAACAAAAAAATGACAACGATAGCAACCTACATAATAAGAGGAGGCTGTTCCAAAGACAGCCCCCTCGCATATGTACCTTTCGGTTGCCCACACGAAAGATACAACATAGTTCAATTATTTATCTTCGTTTTTCATAAAAAACTTATGATGTGGCAGATCAACATTCAATGCCGCTAGTTGTTTCTTTTCATTTTCTAGAATCGCTTTCGCTTTTGCTTTTGTTGCTTCATCTAAGTTCGCAAAGATGTCTTCATGCTTCTCTTTCTCAGGAAGTTTCACACCTAATTTTGTTAATTCCTCTTTCGCTTGCTCACGAGTTAATTTCCCGGATTTTTCTTGCTCTAAAATTGACTTCGCTTTTGCTTTTGTCGCCTCATCTAATCCTGCAAACATATCCTTGTGATTACCCTTTTCTGGGGATTTCACACCTAGTTTTGTCAATTCCTCTTTTGCCTGTTCACGAGTTAGTTTCCCGGATTTTTCTTGTTCTAAAATTGACTTCGCTTTTGCTTTTGTTGCTTCATCTAATCCTGCAAACATGTCCTTGTGATTACCCTTTTCTGGGGATTTCACACCTAGCTTTGTCAATTCCTCTTTTGCCTGTTCACGAGTTAGTTTCCCGGATTTTTCTTGCTCTAAAATTGACTTCGCTTTTGCTTTTGTCGCTTCATCTAATCCCGCAAACATGTCCTTGTGCTTATCCTTCTCTGGGAATTTCACACCTAGTCCCTCTAATTGTTTCTTTGTATCATCCATAATTGTTTTCACTTTTTGTTTCGTTGCCTCATCTAAATTCTTCTTCGCAGTCCCTTTTGTAACTTGCTCAGCTGCTGGGGTATTAGTTGCCGCAAACGCCGGTACACCAACTCCTCCTATAATTCCAAATGATAGAGCACCTGCAATTGCTAAATACCCAACTGTTTTCTTCTTCATAGGAAATTTCCTCCTTCATATTTCTAAAGCATGTACACTTTCGTATACAATGCCAATAGTAATGTTGATTTCTTAAAATTTCCTTAACGAGTTAAATAAAATGGAACTTTAATCAGTGGGGGTTTTGTTCATCCCCCACTGATTATTAGCCCACACCAATCGGGCATTTACGAAAAAAAAACACCGCTCATCACGAGCGGCGTTTTTCTAAGCTTTTTGTAATTGTAATTCTTCACGTTCCATTACTTTTCTTAATACAATTGTTTGTGTCATTGTAAATAAGTTACCTGTAATCCAATACAACACAAGTCCTGACGGTGCCGCAAATCCCATAAATAAAATCATTGCCGGCATCATAATTTGCTGTATTTTCAGCATTTGTACTTGCTCTCCAGGCGTTATATTAGATTGAAACACCTTCATCTGGATAAATGTTGTGAACGCTGCAACAATCGGTAATATATGATATGGATCTGCATGTCCTAAGTTCACCCATAAAAACGAAGATGTACGAATCTCTTCAGTTCGGCTAATCGCATAATACAAAGCAGAGAAAATTGGCATTTGTATAAAGATTGGCCAGCACCCAGCTAACGGATTCCAACCGCCTGATTTCATTAGTTCTGACATTTCTTTTTGATACTGCTTTTGTTTTTCAAGATCTTTACTCACATCACCGTGTTTCTTTTTCAGCTTCTGTAATTCAGGTTGCATCTTTTTCATTTTCATTTGACTGCGATATTGCGAAACAGCTAATGGAATCATTGCTGAACGAACAACAAGTGTAATGACAATGATAGCAATCCCGAAACTTCCACCAGGTATATGATGAGCAACAAATTGAATCATAAACGAGATTGGATATACAAAATAATGGTTCCAAATCCCCGTACTATGTGAATCAATTGTGCCTGCATTACTGCAGCCAGATAAAACAAAAACAAGTAATAATGATAAACTAATGAGCGCAGCTCGGTATGATTTTAACATGTTCATTCCTCCAATGTTTCGTAATTAATTAGCGAAACATTGGTGTATACGGACCTACCTCGTCACTCTCTCCACTCGATTCTTGTCTGCGAACAGAACGAATCATTCCATATTTATAAAAAATAGAAAATAGCGGTACATTTCCTATACCCTCTTCACATGTATCAACTAGTTTAAAAGCTCTCTGTCTACCACTCGATGCTTGCTGGCGTACGAAACGAGAAACGTTAGCAAGAAAAAAGACTTCTAATAAACAAAGCGCTGTCGTTACAAACGATATATAGAGAATTGCATCCTGCAATAAAAATTCCATCGCTTCACATCCTTAATAAAGTCATTTTAGCACATTCAACAAACATTCTCTATTTCCTTTTATTTTCAAAAAAGAATTTTGCATATTTTCTCAAAAAAACTATGCTAGAAAATCAATGTATTCGCTTTCTTTAGTATATTCACACACATCTTTGAATAGGTTTAATTTATTAGAAATTTATAAAATTTTTGCATTATAATAAAACTATTGCCAGTTTTTGAAAAAAGCTTTATTCTCTTCTTGTAATCAAAAATGAATATGGAGATGAAACATACTATGGGTCAACTAGGAGACGCCGATTACGTTCCCGACACCGCCTTTTTATCCTTCCCAGCAGCTAAAACATTTCACCTAGAATTTATAATACAGTTGATTGTTATTTTTATAGCTTCTATTTTGTATGCAATTTCTATGAATATGTTTTTTATCCCGCATAATATGATTAGCGGTGGATTCGCTGGCGTAGGGATGATTATCGGTTATTTAATGCACTACAATATCGGTGCACTTATCTTTTTACTAAACATTCCTCTTCTTATTTTAAGTTACTTTTACTTAGGGAAGAAGACAACCTTTTTAACAGCATACTTTGTAGCTATATCATCTTTAGCGATGAATATTATCCCGGTACATCAAGTTTCAGACGATATTTTATTATCTTCTGTATTCGGTGGTGTCATCTGCGGCGCGTCCTCAGGAATTATATTCCGATTTGCTTCTTCAACAGGTGGTTTTGATGTTGTTGGATTGATTGTAGCGAAACATCGCGATGTTTCAATTGGAGCAATCATCTTTGGATTCAACTTAATTTTACTTGTAGCAGCAGGATTCATTTTCGGATGGGATATTACACTTTATACGTTAATTAGCCGGTTTGTAGTCAGCAAAGTAATTGATGCTGTGCATACGAAACATATTAAATTAACGATAATGACAGTTACAGAAAAAGGCGAGGAAATAAAAAGCGCACTACTACATCGCGGCATACGTGGCGTAACAATGGTAGATGCTGTCGGCGGCTATACAAACCATAAGAAAAAAATGATTTACACTGTCGTAACTCGCTACGAGTTAGGCGAAATGAAACGTATCATTCGCCAAGTAGACAATCGAGCATTTATGAATATTACTGAAACCGTTGAAATTGTTGGACGTTTCAAACGTATATAAAAAGGCGCAAGGAACTACAATTCCTTGCGCTTTTTATTTTTTACACTTGTTACAAAATCAGATAATTCTATTATTATGCGCTCAAATATGTTATAATACAAAAAAGCACGTATAGACTTTGGGAGTTTCTCTTTAGAAACGCGAAGCCAGGTATACACAAATCAACATAGTTACTCTTCAATATCCTTTTAACAATTCAATTCACTTCAATATACTATACCTACCTTGTTAACTTCCAAATCATCTTATTACATAGGGAGATGAACATATGAATCAATATATACGATATACAATAGCTATCTTGTTTGCCATCATCGGCGGCGTAATCTGCTTCTGGACAAACACTCAGCTTGGAGAGAATATCATCTTTAATGGAATCGAAACACTTGTAAGCGCTTCAATTTTAGGTGGATACATTTTCTTCCTCTTCAATCCAGAAGAAAATGCTCAAAAAACAATGTTATTAACAATGATCGGAATCGTTGGCGGATGTATTTCCTACTCAATGACAAACTATACATTACCACTTCAATTAAGCTCAGCTTTCTTCCACGGTCTTTGGACTTGGTTTATTGCATTCTGCCTAGCAGACGTATTCAACCTACTACAAGATCACGAAGAAGAAAATGGTCAACAAATTGAAAGTAACTCGTAAGCTGGAAGATATTCTTCCAGCTTTTTTAGATTGGTTTGCATACCCCACTTAGTATTTACCGAAATATATCAACGATTTTTTCATTATATCGATGCTTAACTCCTATCTATATACCCCCGCTTGGAATTCGAAACGAAACATGTGCCCCGCCTCGCACCTTGCTATTTTCTACCTGTATTTTACCGCCATGCTTCTCAACAATTGTCTTGGCAATATATAACCCAAGTCCAAAGTGCTCCTTACTTCCTGAGCGTGACTGATCTCCCTGATAAAAACGTTGCAATACTTTTTTCAAATCTCCTTCTTGGAAACCAGGTCCTGAATCATATACATGAAAATTTATTGTGTCATGCCAAGCACATACTTTAACGAGCATCTTCCCTGACACCGGCGTAAACCGAACTGAATTCATTACGATATTATCCATTACTTGACTGATCCGCTCTTGGTCCAATACTAAACTCTGTATATCCTCATTATTTTCAAAGGTAACATCCCACTCAATCTCTTTTTTCCTAGCTATACATTCATATTCTTCTAGTTTTTTTAGAAAGAATGGATTTATATGCACTTTATTTAAACGTAATTGAAACGAGAAACTTTCTAACTCATTTACTGTTTGAAACTCCTCAAGAAGTTTTGTCATTCTGTTTGTGTTTCGTTCAATCGTTTGTAAATACCGATGCAACAAGTCTTCGTTTTTCCATAAGCCACTTTGCAAGCCTTCTGTATGACCTTGCACAATCGTTAGCGGCGTTTTCAAATCGTGAGAAATTGCTCTAATGTATTCTCTTCTTTCTTCTTCTAACTCCCACTGCCGTGACAAACTAGTAGCTAATGCTGCACGCATATCTTCAAATGAACCGACTAATTCACCAATCTCATTTTGTGCGTTGTATTCTAAATGAAAATCTAGATCCTGCTCTTGAATTCTTTTTGAAGCCTCTGATAATTCAGCAAGTGGTTTCTTTATTCTTTTCCCCATTCGGTTTGAAACGATGTAGGATAAAATTGTAATGTATATAAAGGGTGAGGCTAAAAATAAGATTACCAACAAGAAATCAACCGACGAGGCGGTTGACAGCGCCAAATGATAATTAAGCCCTATTGCTCCCTGTAGCTCTCCATCCTTATCCACTAAAGGCAGATATGTCGTAACTTCATTATCATCATCTTCCTCATGAATATTCGTATTAATAACACTCAAAATCGGTCTCTCATTTGTTATCAATTTTGTTTTATATGTACCATAAGAAATATCTCCTTGCCTATTAACAATTTGATATTGAATGCCCTCTCTAGGGACAACTTTCTCTAATTCATTTCGCTCTTTCTCATTTAACAATAGCGTGCCTTTATCTTTTACGTATTCTTTTATCATAGGAATTTTCTGCTCATAATAATTTGCAGGAAATACTTTCCCACTCTTCGTTAGCCAATACCAACCACTAGCCGCCGTTAAAACTGTCAGTATTAAACTACCAATTAAAACTATTAAAAAACCAATTACTAGCTGTTGTTTAATTCGTAGCCTTTGCATCAATTCTGTACACTCCACTTATATCCGATTCCCCATACAGTTTGAATATATGTATACTCTCTGTCATATACACCAAGCTTTGTTCTAATTTTCTTGATATGCTCAACTACAGTAGAAACATCACTTTCACTATCATATCCCCAAATCTTTTCAAACAGCTGCTCTTTCGTCAAAACTTGGCCGGTATGAAGTGCTAACATTTTCACGACTTCATACTCCTTTTTTGTAAAGTGAATTTTTTCTTTGCCTAATATTATTTCATAACTCGGCAAATCTATTACTAAATCGCCATAACGCAGAAAATTCTTTTGCCCCATCATTTTCAATTCTGTCGTACGGCGTAAATTGGCAACAATTCTCGCTTTCAACTCTTTTAAACTAAACGGCTTATTAATATAATCGTCTCCACCAATCAATAAACCTTCTATACGAGACTGCTCACTACTATCTGCACTTAAAAATAATATAGGGCATGTATAGAACTCTCTCATCTTCTCGCACACTTTAAATCCATTCATATCCGGCAACATAACATCTAAAATAATGAGATCCACGCTACTATCCAATTTTTCCAAAGCCTCTTCACCACTTAATGCACTTCTTACTTCATACCCTTCCATGACAAGACTATCTTTAATAAATGTAAGAATATCCGGTTCATCATCTACAAGTAATACTTTGCCCGCCACGGTAATTCCCTCCTAATTAAATACATCTTTTTTACGCCAGTTAAACATAGCTGCTATTGCACATCCTCCTAAAATTGTACCATTTATTAGGTAAAATGTTACTTTCCCCTCACTTAATATTCTTAGAATTGATTCGCTTCCAATTACAAAATAACTTATTTCTTCATTCACATACAAAACAGCTACTAGTAAACCAACTATCACAAAATACGTAATAATAGCGTTTTGAAACCAAAGACTTACAAAGCTACTCAACATTAATAAAGCACTTGCGATAAACCATAATATTAAATAATATTTTAGAGTATATAAAATAGAGGCACCTGTCCCATAAATGACTTGTTTATCCAAAAAGAATGTCTCCTCTGCATGCCTTATAAAAAATGTTCCATATACATAACTCTCTATAAATGCTATTAACAAAAACAAACTTACGATACTCATTTGAGTAATCCATTTTGCCAATAATAATTCCCATCTACTTACCGGACGGATCATGATAAGACGATATGCGCCAGATGAAATTTCACTATTAAAGCTATCAATAAATAAAATCGGAAAAATTAATAAGAATAGAGTAAAATACCATTCTCTTGTAACTGCGACAGGAAAGTTCAAATTACTTAAGATTGCTTCCGTCCCTTTTGTATCGTAAATAGCAACTCCAAAAGTATGAACCCATACACTGTGCAAAATAAGTAGCAGGCCAAAAATAACAATTAATACTTTCGTCTTCTTCCTATCAAAAATCCGTTCAAATTCACTTATAAGTATTTGTCCCATTCTTCACACCTCACACAAAATTATCTTTTTTTCCTATCCAATAAACTGTTACAGTGTTACAAACAACAATGTATATAAGTAAAATTACAGATCCAAAAAAGATCATTCGTGAACTACCAGATAAAGATATAGCAATTCCTTCATGTTGTAATTTAATTAAAGAAGAATAATTAATATAAAGAAAAGCCGGTGATTTCCCTATCACTAACGCCATCGCTGGGTATCCAAAAGAAAATATAATGAATCCCATACCAAGAAGGGTTGCACTTGTTGTCGATTTACTTATAACCGATAGCATAATTAATATGCTAGCCATCGCTATTAAGGTAAGATAAGCAATTCCATAATAAGAAATACAGTATAAGAAAACGCCAAGCGCATTCATTTTTTCCGTATGATAAAACAAAAGAATGCTCGGTTCATGCTCAAAGAAAATGTAGCCAATACAATAACTACAAATAAAATAGGCACCTATAAATAGCAAACTTACTGCTAATACCGTAATTATTTTCGCAATAAGAACCTCAGAATACGTGTATGACCTTTGGATTATCATCCGAATTTGACCGCTATGATATTCTTGAGCAAACACAAGGACAATCAAAACGAGTAAAACGAGATTACATATACTCATAAGCATTTCAGATAATGCAAGTACTGGGAATGAATTCGCATATGTATAATCAACTGCTATCCTTTCTACCTCTTGATTATGTTTCAAATAATACTTCGCAGCCCCAAGTAACATTACCGGTATCATCAAAAAACAAAGCCATGTTACTTTCTTCGCCCAAAGCCGCTCCCATTCAGAGCGTACTAGCCTCATCATGAACTCATCATCTCCACGAAAATATCCTCTAACTCTTTATTTTCACCTTGCAGCTCTTCTGTCGTTCCACGCCAAATAAGTGATCCTTCCCGAATCATGACCCACGAGTCACACATAAGTTCCAATTCACGAATTAAATGACTAGAAATAAAAAAAGTAATTCCCTTCTCACGCTGTAAGTCGAGTACAATTTTACGAAGTTGTTTAATTCCAACTGGATCTAATCCATTAGACGGTTCATCCAAAATGATAAAATCTGGCTCCCCAAGAAGTGCCTGTGCAATCCCTAAACGCTGTTTCATCCCTAACGAATACGTACCAACTTTATCGTCCGCACGATTTTCTAAACCAACGATTTCTAACACTTGCTGCACTTTTTTTTCAAGAACTTCTCCACCAGTATTTAACGTAATCCTACCTAAATTCCGTAAATTTTTTCGCCCTGACATATAAGGAAAGAAAATTGGAGCTTCTACAATTGCCCCTACATACTGAAGAGCTTCTTTCCTATTTTTTTGTACGCTCTTTCCATTAATGAAAACCTCCCCTTCATTTGGCCGAATCAGTCCCATAATGGTCCGAATAAGTGTCGTCTTTCCTGAACCATTTGGCCCAACAAAACCACAAATTTCATTTTTATAAACCGAAAAAGACATATGACTTAGCAACGTTCTTCCCTTCACCCTCTTCGTCACATCTCTTACTTCTAAAACCGCTTTTTTCATCCTTACCGCCTCCTTACTACAAGAATAGAAGGTAAAAATAAACAATTTATAAACAAATAAAAAGAAGTTACCCCACGGCAACTTCTTTTCCACATACCCCACTTAGTATTTATTAAAATATATCAACGATTTTTCAAATATATCGATCATTTCTCCACTTATATCAACGATTTTTTCATTATATCGACGCTTCGATACAGGATATCGATTTACCGACACTCTTCGACATCCTAAACGCACAACATACCCTATCCCCCAAGTAACTTACTGCCGAACTCTACGATTAAAAAGATAACTAATAGGATCGCGAGTATCTTTAATGCTACATATGCTACTTTAAAAACAGCATAAATAAGCAAGACTATCAAAATAATCGTTAAAATTTCCATATTTACTTCCTCCAAGCTTTGCTCTTCTTATCTCATTTTACTCGCCTCAGACTTTTTATGGAACGGCATAAGATGACATATAAAAAATAGGATACCTTATCCATCGTAAGATACCCTTTCCTTCAACTGCTCGAACCATTCTCGCTCTAGTCGCCAAAAGCCCATTTCACTCTTTTCACTATTCTTCAATTCTTTATCCGCTTCTTTCATATAAATGCAGCAAGCTTCCACATTATTCTCTAAATATTTAAGAATTGCTTGTGTACGGTAATATCCATGTAAATCCAGTCTTGTAATTGCCTTTGCGTGTTCCTTCGCCTCTTGCAGAGAAAGGCTTTCCTTCTGATAAAGTACTCTATATAAAAGATACCAACTATGAAAACTGCCAACGAAATATTTATTTTCTTTCGTTACAGGTAGTTGAACAATTTGTTCTAAATACGGTATCGCTCTTTCCATTCCCTCTTGATCAGATCGAGCAAAAAAGATGAGCATGAGTCCACTCATGATATCTCTTATATCTTTATCCTCTTTTAATTTTTCTTCGCTTATTTCTATTAAACTCTCATCCCAATCTTTCGGCCTTTTGTAGCTTAATAACTCGCCCGATACTTGAATGTTATATAAATGTTGCTTAGCCTTTTCATCATCTTTAATTAAAATGAGAAATTGCATGCCATCGCTTAATAGCGTTCCCTTTACTGGAATTGCTGTGACGACAAAGATTGCAAGGTGTAACACAGAAAAGTATAAAAGCATGTGGTAATAACTCACCATATATATGTAACCTGATACAATGCCGAATACGAAACTCGTTAATGGTCCACTTAAAGTCATCCATGCCCATTTTCTTGAAAGGTTCGGTGTGTATGGAGAAGGCGGCACCAGCATTGCAACGCCTCCAACATACATCCACATTTTATTTTCTCTAATTCGTATTTTTCCCTTTTCTTTTATGACAGTAATGGGGCCTACTGTCATAAATTTAAATTCCAAACCACCTATCAAACCAAATATTACATGCCCTAATTCATGGATAGCTAACACTAACAATGCAATTCCAAAAAACGTCCATATTTCAATGACTTGCTGTACTTTTTCTATTCGAATAAATCCATATAAAACGGAGCAAACAAGGGCAACAAACATTGAAAAGGCAGGTCTTCTTAAAATGTCCAACGTTTTTCTCCCCTTCGCTTTACTCTCCATCTCCATCTTCCCCCTCCACTAATGTAAATATCGCCTCTACCGGCGCCCTAAAAATCCGTGCGATTTTTAGCGATAACACAATAGATGGCGCATAATCTCCGCGCTCAATTAAACTAATGGTTTGCCGTGATGAGCCAATCGCTTTCCCTAAATCCCCTTGTGATAAACGATGCTTTGCTCGAAATTCCCTCACTCGATTTCGAAGCTTCATGTCTTACCTCTTTTTCATTTATCCAATTAAAATTGTAAATAATATCCTTATTTTCTTCAATTATAATTGACAACACAACTTCTATATTATTACATCCATACCCTATATAATGAACATGGAATATTAAACATGCGAGGTGACATATGAATAAAACATCTATCTTTTCTTATATTCTCACTAAACTTACAGCAGCTTGCTTATTATCTTTATTACTTACTAGTCTCACACTCTCCGGCGGTAGCGGGCTAACAAGATATAAATTTTTGACCGGATTACATGAACTACTCTTTACTTTACCTACACTTGTTATTGTTTCTTATGCAATCCTTTGTTCCGTTTTCATTGATAAAGTAAAATTTAAAAATCATAGCACCTTAAAAAAAGTATGTCTTTACATTCTTTGCGGTTATTTATTCTTTCTTCCATTCCTAATTTTTAAAGAAACAAATTTTCTCTTTGTACTTTTTGCAGGATCTATCGGAGCAATTTTTTCTGTTTTTTTCTATCTATGCACACTTATAACGAAAAAATTTATATGGATTGGATATATCATTCCTATTGTTATCTTGATTACACTCATCACTATTAACTTCGTTGATGTCACACAGAAGGAGCAATGGACCGAGAAAAGAACCCAAAACTCTTTCGAAGCATCTTTTCAACATTTCAGTGGTGAACATAAAATCCCAATTGAACTAAAACGGGGTGACATATTAGAATTTACCATTGAATCACCATCTGAAAATCCGAATGCCTACATGGGAGACATAAAAATGTCTAGTGAATTTCAAGAGAAAGAAAACTATTTAGCTTCAAACGGTCCTAATACGTACCAATTCGCGGCAATTAAAACAGGAACTTATTACATTATAGTTAGTGGAAATAAGTTAAAAGGAACGTTGAAAGTAGATTGGAACATAAAATAAAAAGGCAGTGTCCAAAAGCACTGCCTTCCTAAATTCTGACATAGAATGGATTCCATATTAACTTGCGTTTTGTACGAATACTCGTTTTAGCTGTTTGCGGAAACGAACGCCTAGCGTGATTGCTATAATAACAACTACTCCAAAGATGATTTTGCCGATATGCTCTTCCAGTGCTCCGAAAATATCATGTAAGTTACCACCTAGCCAGTAGCCACCGATTAAGAAGAATGATACCCAGAATAAAGCACCGGAATAAATTGTGATTGCAAAGCGCCGGAATGGTAGGTTAATAATTCCTGCGAAGTATCCTGTAAAGTGGCGTACGCCTGGAATGAAGAAGCCGATAAAGATAAGAAAATATCCATACTTATCAAACCACATTCTCGTTAAATCAATTTTTCTTTGTGTTAAAAATACGTATTTCCCATATTTTTGAACGAAAGGCATACCTAATTTATTTCCTAAAAAGTATTGAATTGTCATTCCTACACTTGTCCCAATAAAGGATAGGATAATTAAAATCGGTAAACTTAAATCACCCTTCTGTGCTAAAAATCCCGCATATGCTAATGTTGGCTCTCCCGGAAACGGAAGTGCAATATATTCTAACAGCAAGCCAACAAGTACAACGTA
The DNA here is from genome assembly GCF_022664325.1 of Bacillus cereus group sp. BfR-BA-01310. Classification (NCBI taxonomy): domain Bacteria; kingdom Bacillati; phylum Bacillota; class Bacilli; order Caryophanales; family Bacillaceae; genus Bacillus; species Bacillus cereus group sp. BfR-BA-01310. The sequence goes on from NZ_JAKUHD010000002.1 coordinate 110,794, forward strand.
GTACCCGTACTGCTGAAATAATTCATGAACCCATTCCATGTCATCTCTCCTTTCAATCACGTGCAATTTCTTACTATTATTGTATAAAAAAATTGTCGAAATAACTATCACAATAGCTTACATTTTTATTACATTTTTGTAAGGCTAACACTAAAATTTCCTGTTCTCTATTTGCTTATATCCATTATCATTTTAAAACAAGCTAACAACTATCTATCGTACGGAGAAAATCCATTAATATACAATTTTTATCCAGTTTTTAACACTCGAAAATCACCTTATTTTGTTCTCTATAAAAAACCATCACAAACTCATACAAACTTCATATTAGCTTCATATACGTATTGTAAGATTATATCGGAATTTGTTGAAAAATTTAACCAATATATGACTAAACATTAAATTGAATAAATATAAGTCGCTTTTCGAAATTGAAAAAAGGGTGAATAAGAAATGGAAGCTTATAAAGTGCATGATTTTATTAATACAAATGTTGAATCTCATCAAAATGAAACCGTTTTTAATTTACACATATGTGAAACAAATGAGTTTGACGTAAGTTTAACAAAATCTACAACGCTGTCTTTTATCGTTTCAAAAAAGAATATTAAGATCGTCACGAGAAAATGGATCAATTCCAAGCAAGAAAGCATGATTGGCAAAAGTTACATCATTCCAACGAAAGCTTTTCACTATTTCTTACCGATTATTTCTGAAACTGAAGATGAACTAAATATTCAAGTTCAAAGTTTCGGACTACACGGTGAGCTTTTATTAAATGAAAGATTACTTATTGATAAAAACAACAAACACAATACAAAGATTACTGCCTTCTTTGAAGCATTAGATGAAAATATCAATCAAGCATTACGAGGGTTACAAATCCATTGTATGTAAGACTATTACAATAAGAAAAAGGAGAATATAATGAAAAAACTATTATTAAGTGCGCTATTATCATTAGGATTTTTAACTCTTCCATTCACTACTGCAGAGGCAGCTACAACGAAAGATCAGCTTATCGTAAACACGCAGATAAATAAAATGGATTATTATCAAGATGGAAAATTCATAAAAAGTTTCACTGTCGCTACTGGAAAAGCAGCAACACCTACACCTAAAGGTACTTTTCAAATCGTAAATAAAATTAAAAACCGTCCTTATTATACAGGGAAAATTAAAGGTGGCGATCCGCGTAATCCCCTTGGTGACCGTTGGCTCGGATTAAATATGGCAGGAACTTACGGAACAACTTATGCGATTCATGGAACTAACAATAATCAAGCAATTGGAAAAGCAACAACACTTGGTTGTATTCGTATGTATAACAATGATGTACGCTGGTTATTTGAGCGTATTCATGAACAAGCTACTGTCACTGTAAACTAACCTAAGAACAAGATTTACGTGTAGCCAAGAATTTTATGTCTTGGCTTATTTTATTTATTCATTTACAGTAGCAAAACAACTGTATTTACATATATAATGAAAATATATTGTGTTAAACATCATCGGAACATTGATAAACATAGATATTAAAATTATACAGTTATAATATTTTATAAATTTTACAATACATACTATAATAGAATTACTGTAATTCTGAACTATTCAGTGACACTAAACAATTCCCCTTGCTACTTTCATGATTATTTTATAGCGGGGGCTTATTATATGTATAAACAATCTGAGTCATCCGAAAAATGATGAATTCGAATATTGCAGTAAAAAGCGTTATTTAGGAGGTGTTACTATGACGCATATACTGGTGATTGAAGACAACCCAGATATACAAGAACTTATTCGTGAATTTCTAATGGCACAAAACTTTACTGTTGATGTAGTTGGTGCTGGAACAGAAGGCATTCTTCTTTTCCAAAAAAACTCATACGATCTTGTCCTCCTCGATGTAATGTTACCAGATATAGATGGCTATAGTATTTGTAAAATTATGCGAGGACAATCTGATGTACCAATCATTATGTTAACAGGCTTACATAATGAAGAAAGTGAAATTAAAGGATTTGAATTAGGTATTGATGACTATATTACGAAACCGTTCCATTACGCGGTATTTATTAAACGAGTAGAAGCTGTATTAAGAAGGACAACAACGAAGGAAGCTGAAACCGCAACTATACTACAATTCCATGAATTGATGTTAAATTCTACAGCATACGCAGCTTATGTTCATGGTAATCAAATTGAATTAACAACAAAAGAATTTGAAATTATATATACTTTGCTACAAAATCGTGGAAAAGTATTATCAAGAAGTGATTTGTTGAATAAGGTATGGGGCTATGAACATTATGGTGATGTAAGAGTAATAGATACACATATTAAAAACTTAAGAAAAAAATTAGGAATTAATTATATTAAAACGGTGAAAGGCATTGGCTACAAAATCGAAGCGTAGCAAAGACAACATCACCAAAAATATTTTCATCAAAACCTTATTGTTTTGTATCCTTTTATCACTTTGCCTTTATCAAATTATTTATTTTTTAGCCTTAAACTACGATAAAGGGCATTATACGAAAAATCCTGAAACACAAAATGTAGAACATGCGGAGTCAGATAAGAAAAACGATCAAAGTAAAAAGGAACAAAATAAAGCTGTATCAGAGAGTAGCATCTCGAATTTTCAGCCTTCTAGTATAGATATTAAAACACTCTCTACAGCCATCAATCATATTTTGCAGCCTAGCCAAACTGCAAAAGCAAACGCGAAAGAAAATACGCAAAATATTTCGGGGGAAAGTAACAAAACGGATTCACCTACTGGGCTTGAAAAAAACGCCGCTAGCAATAATGTCTTACATACGCAAAATGCAACGAATAAAACAAGTGAATCGCAAGATAATCCAAGTTTAGCAGATGCTCTGCACCAATTAGCTCCGCATATTGGTGCAACAATGCTTGCATTATCTTTACTCGGTTCTTTAGTTTACGCAAAATTAATTGCCAAACCTTTCCAATATATGAGTGATACTTTAAAGGACATTATGAAGCTGGACTTTTCAGATAAACAATCACTTAACAAAAATGCGGATCAAACAGATTTTAATTTGCAAGTAGCCGCTTCACAGGTCCCACATATTGTGAAAAATTTACATGAAACAAATAAAGATTTACGAAATGAACTCAAGAAAGAACAACAATTAGAACAATCTCGGAAAGAATTTATGTCTATGGTGTCCCATGAATTAAAAACACCAATCGCAGCCGTTATGGGACAACTAGATGGCATGATTCACGGAATCGGTGCTTACAAAGATAGAGACAAATACTTAAAGCGATCCTACGAGATGATGCAAGATATTAACGTATTAACGGAAAGAATGTCAGAATTATCCAAAATACAAAACCCTCAATTTAAACCGAATTTAGAAGTTATTTCACTATCTAATATCATTGAGGACGTGATGAAAAAAGTAGATTACTTTATATCTGTAAAGCAATTAAATGTTCAATCTAATATTAAACAAGATGTACAAATTTTAGCTGATCCTCAGTTTATTCAAACTGCTATTTTTAACATTATTTCAAATGCAATTCATTATACAATCGATCATCAGCATGTATATATAAAGCTGTATGAAAAACCAAACGGTTACGCATTAGAAGTGTTAAATACAGGTTCACAAATCGATGAAGACAAACTCGCTCATTTATTTGAGCCTTTCTATCGTGCTAACCCTGGAAACAATGGTTTAGTACAAGGTAGCGGTCTTGGCTTATATATTGTAAAACAAATACTAGATAAACATCAGTTTCCTTATGGAATACAAAACACACCTCAAGGTGTAAAATGCTCGATTGTTTTTCCAAAAGCAATGTAAACTACTATAATTTCATACCCCAAACTCATACTTCGTATGAGTGGCGGAATTTTGTAGAGTGTCTTACTCTGTTTCGTTCGCCCGTTGTCCTTATTTGGATAGCGGGCGTTTTTTATTATTTATAAGGAGGATATTCATGGGAAAATTCAAGTATTCATTACTCGTTTTATTCGGAGCTTGTAGCTACGGCGTACTTTCTACTATTTTTAAGCTCGGTTTTATGGATGGCTTTTCAGCCCATCAGCTATTAGGTGGACAATATGTCTTCGGATGGATCGGACTTCTTCTGCTCGTTCTTTTCTTTTCACGCCATAAAGTAACAAAAAAGCAATTCTTTTCATTACTAACAGTCGGAACAACGATGAGTATGACTGGGATTTTCTATGCTATTTCTGTAGAAGAACTACCAGCCTCTATCGCTGTCGTCTTACTCTTCCAGTTCACATGGATTGGTGTCGTTATCGAAGCTATTGCAAATCGAACATTTCCAAGCCGCGAAAAAGTTATATCTATCATTATTTTATTTACTGGTACATTGTTTGCGGGTGGTGTCTTTGACGGTCTCGGACAAAGTTTTTCCACGAAAGGTATTATCTTTGGATTATTAGCTGCTGTCTCCTTTTCATTCTATGTGTTTGCAAGTGGACGCGTTGCTACAGATGTTCCGCCTTATACGAAAAGCTTTCTTATGACAACAAGTGCTACTCTTATCGTATGCCTATTCTTCCCGCCAACCTTTTTAACAGATGGTGCTTTACAAGCCGGTCTATGGAAATACGCTTTCTTCCTCGGATTATTCGGCGTTGTTGTACCTGTCATTTGTTTTTCTATTGGTGTGCCAAAAGTCGGCACAGGACTCGGTACGATACTAGGAGCAGCTGAATTACCAACAGCTATTATTGCTTCTATTACACTTGTACATGAAGTTGTAACGCTCATGCAGTGGATTGGGATTATTTTCATATTGCTTGGTATTTTTACACCTCAGCTGCTTACGGCTAGGGCAGGAAAAAAACATAGTAGTGTGCATAATGCATAACAAAAGACCTTTCATTTACTTGAAAGGTCTTTTCCTTATATTTCACTTTACCGCTCCATATAACTTCTCTACCTCATGCTCAATTTGTTTTACATCGATTCGCTCAAATAATGGCTGTACATTATCAATTCGGTTTGGCAACGTATTTTGTGGTTCCCAACTTTGTTTAACAATCGACAATGTGTTTCTAACTCTTTCACTGGAAAACGGTAAAAATGGTTCAAGGAGATTTGCAAAATTAGCGATAAGATAAACACAATTATAAATTGTTTCCTCACATGAAACTGGGTCGTCTTCTCTTTGTTTCCAAGGCTGCTTTTCATCAAAATATTTATTTGCAAAGCGTACTGCATCAAATATTGTTTCTAGCGCCACCTTAAATTTAGTTTGTTCAATCGCCTCTCCTACACTTTTATATAATCCTTCAACCTTATCTTTCAGCTCTATATTAATACTCCCCTTTGGTACAATGCCATCATAATACTTTTCAATGAACTTTAACGTGCGATTCACAAAGTTCCCGTATGCACCTAATAATTCACTATTATGACTGTAAATGAATTCACGCCATGAAAAATCAGTATCACGATTTTCTGGTGCATTTACTGTTAAAAAGTAACGAATAGAATCTGGATTATAGCGTTCCAATATATCAGGTACCCATACTGCCCAGTTTTTACTTGTAGATAACTTCCTTTTTTCTACTGTTAAATACTCATTCGAAACGATATGACGAGGGATCGCTTCTTCTCCTGTTCCAAGTAATACCGCCGGCCAAATGATTGAATGAAACGGAATATTATCCTTTCCGTGCACATAATATGTTTTCGCATCTCTATCCCAAAACTCTTGATCATCTTTCCCTGTTTCTTCAGCCCAATGTTTACTCGCTGAATAATATCCTGTCACCGCTTCAATCCATACGTAAATTTTCTTATCCTCATATCCTTCCACTGGAATTGGTACCCCGATTGGTAAATCACGTGATACTGCCCTGTCTTGTAAGCCTTCCTTTAAATATCTCTCTGTTAATTGAATTGCATTGTCGCGCCATGTTCCTTTCTGCTTTGCAATTTCTACAGCCGCTTTAATTTGCTGCTGGAACTTATGCAATGCAAAATAGAAATGCTCGGTTTCCTGTACTGATGGCGTACTACCGCATAACTTACATTTCTTTTCTAACAAATCGAGTGGATCTAAAATAGCGGAACAAGCATCGCATTGATCCCCCCTCGCCCCTTCATGACAATGCGGACAAATACCTTCCACATAACGATCAGGTAGAAATTGCGTACACGTTTCACAATAAGCTTGTTCGACTATTTTTTTATAAATATGACCTTCTTCTAATAGTCGCAAAAAAACTTTTTGAACAGTTTCATGATGATGTTCACTATCTGTACGCGTATAGCAATCATACGTAAAACCAAGATTATGAAAACATCGCTCGAATTCTTCATGATATTGATCAGCTATTTTCTTTACTGTAACCCCTTCTTGTTTTGCTCTAATTGCAATCGGTGTTCCATTACAATCACTTCCTGAAACATACAACACACTCTCACCTTTAGCCCGGTAATAACGAGCTAAAATATCTCCTGGCAATAAAGCTGCAATATGCCCAAGATGTAACGAACCATTTGCATACGGCCAAGCGCCTCCAATAAAAATACTCATCTTACATTCCTCCTTAAAAATATAAAAAGCCCCGCCCCTATCTTAAAAAAGATAAGGGCGGGGCTGTATAAACAGTCGCGGTACCACCTTATTTCGTCAGTCATTCACATAACTAACCTTAACAAGTACGGAGCTATATGCTCTTATACTGTGGTTTTGATAACGAGTACCAACTCTCGTCGCCGCCTACTATTATCATTTGATAAGTTCAGGACGAAGCTCAAAGGCCATTGTTCAAATGAATATTCTTGCTTCTTCTCAGCTACCGAAGCTCTCTGGAAAGAATGGTTTCATTCTACTTTTCCTTTTCAATGCTTTTATGTATAACACGTATTTTACGACTAAAGAACAGAAAAATCAAACTTTTATTCAAAAAGAACAGGAAATCTCATTCTCCCACCGAATAAGTATACGTTCACAAAAGGAGTGATAAGCTTGAATCAAAAGCAACTAAGTACTATTAATGAAAAAAGCTGGAATGCAGCTGCCTATGAAGCTTGGACAAATCGCCACGGTGCGCCGGCAGAATATGCAAAAAAGCTCATGCAAGATCCTGTTCATGAAGTAGCTTATTATTTACCTTACATACACTCTCCAAAAGGGAAACGTATTATTAATTTACTCGGATCAAAAGGAAATAAAGCAGTTGCTCTTGCCCTTTTAGGGGCGGATGTAACAGTTGTAGATATTTCAGCAAGCAATGAAAAATATGCAACTGAATTAGCAAAAGCTGCTGGAGTCTCTATTCAGTATATCGTTTCCGACGTACTAGATTTAAATCTATCCCAATCATTTGATATCGTATTACTGGAACTTGGCGTACTTCATTACTTTTTAGACTTAAAGCCACTCTTTCATATAATCTCTAACTTACTAAAACAAGATGGGACATTTATACTGCGTGACTATCATCCTGTTTATACAAAATTATTAGGAGTAGATCATCCAGCATTTCGAGCAAATGGAAATTATTTTGGTGAGGAACTTATTGAAGATGACGTAGCTTATAGTACTCTCCTTACGGAATCACAGAAAAAGGCTTTACCGAGAACAAAGATTAGGCGCTGGACACTTGGAGAAATTATTACGGCAATGGCAGAAACAAATTTCAAAGTTGAAAAGCTAATTGAAGAACATGGACCTCATCAAAGATGGGTCTTCCCTCCTACTGCACCCGAAGGAATTGAAGAACGTATACCAGGTCTATATACATTAATTGCGACAACATGCAAAAAAGGATCCCTTCACGGATAGGATCTTTTTTTTGCATGCTTACGCATATAAGTTGAGGTTGGAGATTACCATAATTCTGTAGAATAGGACACAAGATATTTCAACATTCGTCTCTGACTTACGTCGTCAAAAAGGGGTATGACCAACATAACGAAGAGTAACGTTTCAGTTGATAGTGATAATCGTTATCAACTAATTAGAAGTATACATGATGTTATCTCGAATTACAATAGTATTTCTTATTTTTATTTAAGAATTTTTGATATATAAATGTATACATTTTAAGAACATTTACTCATACTCATCTGCCTCTTTCCATTACCTGCTATAATTTTCATTGAACAGATTAATAACTTCATACAGCTGGTGACCAAGTAAGTGTAATGAAAGACATTGCTACAAAGTCATCAGAAATGAAAACTGCAGTACAAGAACTTGAAGGTCTCGTTTCTCATTTCAAAACAAATGCATAAAAATAAAAAAGGGGGATTTCTCATTTTAGCCCTTCTTTTTTTACTTTTAAATATATCTTTCTCTCTCCCCCTCTGTCTGCTATAATGCCTAAAGGAAAGAAGAAAGCTTTGTTCCTTTAGGAGTGAAGCTTTCTTTTAACTTTTAATATGAATTAATCCTAATACTAAGATTTTAAAATGAGGCTTTTTTATCATATGAGTTTTATGAGCATTAGAAAAAAACTGCTGTTCATGATGGGAACGGTTTGCGCTTTATTTGGCATCGCCTTAGCCTTTATTCTATTCTTCGCTATTGATCAAACTCGTAAGGCTGAAGCATTGCAAAAAGAAATTTCCCCCCTTGCAACAGAATTAAAAGAGCGTGGAGACGCTTATCAAGTTCAACTTTCTGCTTTAAGAGGTTATTTACTGCAACACGATCAGGTCGAATTAGACAAGTTTCATGAAATGAGTAAGCTTCTTGAAGATAAGAAAGCACAACTTCTTTCTAACCCTAACGTATCCCAATCCGTGAAAGATACAATGGAATTAGGCTCTACTTGGAGAAAATTTATTGAAGAAAAAGTTTTCTCTCTTGCAAAAGAACAAAAGTGGGACGAAGCATTACAAGTTGCTTCTTCAGAAAATGGCACTGTTTATAAAGTTATTGGTGATTTTACAAACTATAGCAACGAACAAGCTAAGTTACGTGAACAATCCATTGAAAAAATTGATCAATCAGCACTACTCATTGAATACGTTATATTCTTATCACTTGTTATATGTATTGTCGTTGCAATTATTCTTGCATGGTGGTTCTCTGGTAAGCTTGTAAAACCAATTCAGCAAATTGATACTAAACTAAAAGAATTATCCTCTCAAGAGGGTGACCTAACAGCTCGCCTACAAGTAAATAGCAATGATGAAATCGGTGCAATTGCAACATCATTTAATAAAATGTTAGAAAATCTGCAACATATCATTAAGCGTGTTCAAAAAACTTCTGTGGAAGTACAAAACGCTTCTGAAAATATGCTAGAAAAGACCAATACATCGCTTGATGCGACAATAAAAGTTCAAAACTCGATGTCTAATTTAAATGCAAGCATTCAATCGCAAACTTCTAGTATGGAAGAAAGCTCGACTGCAATGGATGATATGTCAATAAGTGTTCAACGTATTGCAGAATCCGCTTCGTCTGTAGCCGAACTAGCTGTAGTCACATCTGAACATGCTAACGACGGAAGTACTGTAATCCAAAAATCTATTTCACAAATGACAACGATACACGAAGCCGTAAATGCTACATCCGAAGTAGTCGAACGTCTAATCACTCATACGAAATAGATTGATACAGCTGTACAATCTATTTCTAATATCGCTGAGCAAACAAATCTACTTGCTTTAAATGCTTCTATTGAAGCGGCTCGTGCCGGCGAACAAGGGAAGGGATTTGCTGTCGTAGCAGATGAAGTTCGTAAACTTGCTGAACAATCAAAAACAGCTGCAACAGATATTAACCAATTGCTGCATCAAATTCAAAATGACACAGAAACTGCTAGCTCTATGATGTCTCAAGGTCGTTCCGAATCATTTGAAGGTATTAACGTCATTCGTGAGGCCGGCTCTTCTTTCACAACAATCGTTAATCAAGTGAATAAAGTGTCCACTCAAATTCAAGACATATCAGCAACTGCTGAAGAGATGGCTGCAAGTGCTGAAGAAATGAATGCTTCACTCAATAACATTGCTTCAATTTCTAATGAAGTATCAAGTGAAACGGCCGCAACAGCGCAATCGGCTGAACAGAAAGTCGTTGTTATGAATGAAATGACTCTAACTGCAAAACAAATGAAATAAACGGTTGAAGAATTAGATCAACTTGTATCTCACTTTAAAACTGAATAGTTTTTCAAAAAAATTCCTCTTCCACTGAGGAATTTTTTTTGAGCTCATTTCCTGCACATTGCACGTATTTCCGTTATAATGAGAATCGATATCATTAATGTGTAGGAGGTGCTACTCATGTCACAAGAAGCATTTGAAAATAAGTTGTATGCAAATTTAGAGGCTGTTATTGATCCAGAGCTAGGTGTTGATATTATCAATCTTGGATTAGTTTATGACGTTACAGCCGATGAAAATAATAATGTTGTCATTACAATGACGATGACTTCTATCGGTTGTCCAATGGCTGGCCAAATCGTATCAGACGTTAAAAAGGTATTATCAACGAACGTACCTGAAGTAAATGAAATAGAAGTAAACGTTGTATGGAATCCACCGTGGACGAAAGAACGTATGTCACGCATGGCAAAAATCGCATTAGGTATCCGTGATTAAATAAAGAAAAGACCTGACAATCCAGTCAGGTCTTTTTTCTCTTATTATTTTACTCCTACAGCGTCATAAGCTTTCGTTACAGCTTGTACAGCTTTAGAGTTTTTACCATATAAATCTTCTGCTGATTGAAGTGCAGCTTGACGCATCATTTTAAAGTCAGAGTTTGCAGTTAAATATTTAGTAAGAGCACGGTAATAAATTTTCTCTGTCGCTTCACGGCCCACTCCAGTTACTTTCACACCGTAATGCTCTCCGCCGTCAGATACTAAGTATGCAGCTTTATTGTTAATACTACTGTTAATGTGAACGCCGCCATTATCAGCTGTTCCAGTATAGCGTTTATTGTAATGATCTGGGTAACCTTCACCTGGTTTTAATGGATTTGGAATAGATGCTGGATCTTTCAGAGAACGAAGCGCATCACCAGGTTTTCCAGGTGTATAAATATCCGCACCTAAATCCCAGCTCTTCTTCTCAACCATGACACCCATAATATCAGATAACGATTCATTTAACGCACCTGACTCATTTTTGTAAACAAGATTTGCTGTATGTTCAGTTACAGCATGCGTTAACTCATGGCCAATAACGTCTAGGCCAGCTGATAATGGAATAAATGTCTTTCCATCACCATCACCATACATCATTTGCACACCGTTCCAAGCCGCATTATTCCATGCTGTACCTACGTGAACAGTAGAAATAAGTTTTGCACCTTTATCATCGAAGGAATTACGATTAAATGTCTTTTTATAGTAATCGTATACTTTTCCTGCGTTCACATGTGCATCAACAGCCGCTTTATCTTCGAAGAACTTAGATTTACTTTCAACTTCTTCTCCTGTATATCCAAGCCATTGTGAGAATAAATTAAACCAGTTTTCGTCCATATTCTCTGCATCAAATGTATGGATACCTTGTCCTCGTTTACCATCAAATAAGTTGAACGCTCCTGTTTTCGCATCTTGAGCGATTTCAAATGATTGTCTACCGCCTAATACGCCATAACCAAATCCAGTAATTTGATCTACAGCATTATATTTCTCAATAATATTTCCATTTGTCGCATCAACAAAATAATGCCAATATCCTGGAGCTGGTTTTGAAACTGACGCTTTAACAAGGTATGCAAGATAGTACTTTCCATCTTTTTCATACACAAATAAATCTTTTTTCACACCATCATAATTATTTACTTTACCAATTTCTTTCTCAATATCAGCCTTTGCAATCGTTTCTGCTTGCTCCGCACTAATGCTTGCTGCCGCTGGAATATTTTTATCTTCTAAATTCGGAATAACTTGTCCGAAAAATGCTTTTACATTATTCTCTTTATCAAGAGTAACAGTTTGATCTGATCCATACACAGGGACATTATTATGCTTTTCAACTAACTTCACATGTGTCGTACCTGATTCATCGTCTTTTTCTTCACCAACGACGTTGAAATGTTTTTCAATATTTCCTGCTAATTTAAACATATCTTTTTTGCTCTCTAAATATTGAAATACTGTCTCTTTTTTATCTAGCCCTTCTGGTGCTTTCCATTCTTCACCTATGTAAGCTGGTGTTTTAAACTCTTGGTGATACTGGATTTTTTGCTCTTCTGCTTTCGTCGTAGTTGCTCCAAATGCCCCAAACCCACTTGCGATAACAGTTAACGCTAATGCTGATGAAATTACTTGCTTTTTCAATCTAACACTCCCCATTCCCCTAAAAGTTTTTGACACTTTTATAAAATTCTGTATAATCATCCCAACACCTGTTTCCAAAAATTGAGAAAGTTTTTTCTGATAATTCCACCCATAAAAAGAGGACATCTTTTTTCGATGTCCTCTTTCCTCTAATTTTTCATTCCGTTATTTATATGCTGAAAACCCCCACTGATTAAAGTTTCACTTTATTGCATCTTCATTTCAATTGCTAAATAGTGTGATTTCTCTTTCGCTTGAATGTGAACATCCTCTTCTACAGCCTCCGCTGCATCACGCATTACAAGTGTTTCACCGTTTACAACGCTGCTACCTTCAATTTGTACAAGGTACAATTGACGTCCTTCTGTAACAGGAAAATGAATTTCTTTTCCAGCTTCTAACGATAAAGAATATAAATTCGCATCTTGATGAATTTGAATTGGTGCATCGCCTTCCAATGGAGATACCATATGGAACCACTCATTTTCACGTTTACTCCAATCAAATTTAAACTCACCATAGTTTGGCTTATGACCAGCGCGGTCTGGCAAAATCCAAATTTGTAATAGGCGTAATGTTTCATTTCCTAAATTATGCTCACTGTGAAATACACCAGTACCTGCACTCATATATTGAACATGTCCACGCTCAATTGTCCCGCGATTTCCCATACTATCTTCGTGTGTTAATGCCCCATCTACAACGTAAGAAATTATCCCCATATCTCGATGCGGATGCATATCAAATCCAGTTTGTGCTGCTACTAGATCATCATTAATAACACGTAACGCCCCAAAATTCATGTTGTTTGGATTATAATAATCTGCAAAAGAAAAATGAAAATGTGTATTTAACCAGCCGTGATTTGCTCTTCCCATATTTTTATGATCAACTTTTCTAAACATATCCTTCACCTCATATTATCTCGAATTCAAGATTTATTTTAAAATTTTTTCTTACTGTAATTTTTTTAGTAATTTTAATAATTGATTTTGTTCTTCTATATTTAAATTATGAAACTGCTCCGCTTGGAACGTTTCTTGAGGTGGGACGATTTCCTCATATAAAGCTCTTCCCTTTTCTGTTAACGAAATATATTTCGTAGTACCTTCTTGTTCACGCCCAATCCACTCCAGCTGCTCCATTTTATTTAAAAGCTGAGTGACATTTCCTTTCGTAACAAATAGCTTATTTCCAAGTTCTTGCTGCGTTAAACGATCGTGACCTCCAATTTGAACTAATACATCAAACTGAGCAGCAGATACATTCCACTTTTTCAAATGCTGATTTGTCTCACGAATACTTCTATTATAAAAGCGTGATAAACGAAACCATAATAGTAACCCTAGTCTTTCTTCTGTTTTCATTCCATCACCTCGCTCGTTTGATATTATTAGTTTAGAACTAAACTTTATAAAAGTCGAATACTTATTTTTAGTAAGCAGAAAAGAAAGCACAGCACTATTTCTCCACTATGCTTTACATCAATTTTCTATTTTTATATTCATCTAATTTCCTCTCCGCGAAATTCCTCGCATCTTTCTCAATCCATCTCTCTTCGTACGATTCACTTCCAACATACAATACATCCCTCTTATGCTGCATCGCATGGCGAAATTCATGCAAAAGTGTTTTAAGCACTTGCTCATACTCTTCCCACATACAAACGAAAATTAATTGTTTTTCCTTATGATAAAAACCACCTACTGGGAATAAAAACTCCTCTTCTTCTTCCCCTAGTGCTAAAAGCACATTATTTGCATCACACGTATCACAAAAAATAACTGGCGTTTTACTTACTTCAATAAGAGAAAACAAATCATTTCTAATCCTTTTGACATCCCAAGGAAGCTCCGAATCCAACACATACCAATTCTCAACTTGTTGATATACATTTTGAAACTGGAGTTCCATTTCTCTATAATCCCCTTCCCAAACTCCCTTTCCTTATATATATGCCACAATATGGTAAATATTAAACATATCCCTCTCTAACCAATGTGGCGTCATATCTATTTCTCGTAAAAAAGGAATCTATTTATCAATAGATTCCTTCACGATAATGATTTTTATAAAATCCGATCTTATATGTCAATTTTTCAAAGCAAAGCTTTATACATAATATATTCCTATTTGTTACTCTGTTTTCGTACTTTTTTCAACACGAAATAACAAATGCCAAACCCTATAGCCGCAAGTGCAAAATATTTAACATAAGGGCCAGCCACTTTATTGATACTTTCCCATTCTTCACCTAATTTTAGGCCTAAATACACAAATACAATTGACCACGGAATAACAGCAAGTGTAGTCAGCGTAATAAATTTAACATGCGACATCTTCGCAATACCTGCTGGTATCGAAATAGCATGACGTACAACAGGAATAAAACGCGCTGTAAAGATAACACCAGTTCCATAACGATTAAACCACGCTTCCGCATAATCAATATGTTTCTTTTGAATTAAAATATATTTCCCATAGCGTTCCAGAACTGGTCTTCCCCCGTAACGGCCGATCCAATAAATAAACAGTTGCGCGATTACACCGCCAATTGTACCGAATGCAACAGCACCCCAAAATGTAATGCTTCCTGTTGATACTAAATACCCTGCATACGACAACACGATTTCACTTGGGATAACTTCCAGCATTAATCCAAGCATAATTCCCCAATAACCGAGTCCTTCTAGAAAAACTAAAACTGAATGAATTAAATCTCCTAACATCTTTTCCCTCTCTCTTTACTGTTTTAATTATCCAAAATAAAAGTACAAGAAGTGAACATCTTGTACTTTTGTTTTTTCTAAGTTTAGGTAGTCTTTGTATTCCACTTAAAGATTTTATTCAAGAACTTATATATATTATTTGATTCCTTCGTAAGAAGCGGTCCTAAAATGGATAGGATGAGCACATATAGCGCAGAGAATGGCTTCAATACTGACATTAAACCACCCGCAATACCAATGTTGGCCATGATGATAGAGAATTCTCCTCTTGAAACAATTGTTAGACCAATATTTGTCGATGCTTTATGAGATAATCCAGCTTGTCTTCCTGCAATCATTCCCGCTACAAAGTTACCGATTATTGTAAGGAGTACAGCACCTAACGTTAGCCATATTGCTCCGCCTAATGAGAACGGATCTATACTTAAACCGAAACTGAAGAAGAAAATAGCTCCGAAAAAGTCTCTAAATGGAACAACAAGATGTTCGATTCGATCACTATGCTCTGTCTCAGAGAAAACTAGTCCTAAAAGAAGTGCCCCGATTGCTTCTGCAACGTGAATTGTTTCTGAAAAACCTGCAATAAAGAATAACGAAGCAAATACTACAATAATAAAGATTTCATCTGAACTAATATTCAACAGTTTATTTAATAACGGCGTAGCCTTTCTAGCTACAATAAAGAATAGAAGCATATATCCTAAAGCAATTCCAATTGAAGTGAGAGCACCTAAGAATGAAGCGTGATCCCCAAGGACTAAGCCAGAAACTACCGATAAATATACAGCAAGGAATATATCTTCAAACATAATAATTCCTAAAATTAGTTCGGTTTCATTATTACCAGTTCTTCTTAAATCAACTAATACTTTAGCAACGATAGCGCTAGAAGAAATCGTAATAATACCCGCAATAATTAAGATTTCAAGTAACGGGAAGCCCATTATAAATCCGTATAATAATCCTAGCGAAAAGTTAATTAAGATATAAATCGTTCCACCAATCGCAATAGAGCGTCCAGATTTAATTAGTTTTTTCATCGAAAATTCTAATCCTAGATAGAAAAGAAGGAACAGAACGCCAATCCTTCCAAGGAAGGAAATCACACTTGCACTTTCAATAAATTTGAGATCGATAACACCTATTGTCGGCGCGTGCGGCCCTACTAACATTCCGAGCACAATTAGAAAAGGAATTACTGAGAATTTAAACTTTCCAGCAATCACCGCAGCAATTGCAACTAATATTAACGCTGTACCAACTTCAAAAATTAAAGTATCCATCTAGTCAGTCCCCCTATTTGAAAGTAATTCATTAATAATTTTTTTAATTTCTTCTCTCTCACCTGAAACTACAAGCATATCTCCTTCTTCAATTACCGTTTCTGGTCCTGGATTAAATAGCTTTTTCATATTCTTTTTCATAACTGCAATTATCGTTACGCTGTATGTTTTTCTTATTTCAAGATCACCAATTGTTTTTCCGATTGCCGGAGCTGTATTCTCCACTTTAAACCACTCAATCGCTAAACCTTCAAAAACCATCTCAACATTTTCTAATGCTCGAGGTTTATACACCATTCCGCCTAATATTGCTGCAATTTGTCTTGCCTCTGAGTCACGCAGTGAAATACTTGAGATACTTTCTTCATGATTTGAATCAAAATGATACATTTCTCTACGCCCATCATCATGAATGACAATCACCATCTTTTCGTTACCTTTCGTAACGATTTGAAACTTATACCCAATACCCGGAAGTTCACTTTCTCTAATATTCATATTTAGCTCCTCCACAACGATTTTTATTTGAATTTTCTGTTTTTCTGTCTTTTATTCATCCAATCAATTTTAGAAATTCTAACCATTCAGGGTACCTGTGATTTGGAAATCTTTTATTGTAATAATAAGTGGCCCCTAAAAAGATACTTAAAGACGTAATGATAAAAAATACATTACTTCTCATTTTCAAACTCTCAAGACTTACTTTCAATAAAGACTCTTCTTTCAAATTATCCCCTCTTTTTCGCTTTAAATTTAGTTTTTTAAAATGTAAATAATTCTAAAAATATTACGATGTAACTTAATCATAACATAAAACATATTTAAGTAACATGTTTTTTTAGAAAATTTGATTCTGGTATATTTTTTGCATATAATTTTCTTATTATGAAAAAAAGGAAGTGTATTATATGGTTGATATCTTTAGCAGATTCCTTGAGGTAACGAATAATATTTTGTGGTCATATATTCTTATTGCAATGTTAATCGGCTTCGGTCTTTATTTCTCTTTTAAATTGAAATTTGTCCAAATTACGCATTTCGGTGAGATGGTCAGTTTAATTAGTAGAGGATTCAGTCAAAAAGAAAAGAAAAAAGATAGCATCTCCCCATTCCAAGCATTTTGCTTAAGTGCTGCAGCTCGCATCGGTATCGGGAACTTAGCTGGTGTAGCATTAGCAATTTCCATGGGTGGACCAGGCGCAGTATTTTGGATGTGGTTTATCGCTATTCTCGGAGCAGCTACTAGTTTTGTGGAATGTACGCTTGCACAAATTTATAAAGTAAAAGATGGAAGCAGATTCCGTGGTGGACCAGCATATTACATGGAAAAAGGGTTAAACAAACGCTGGATGGGTGTCTGGTTTTCACTTCTCATTACAGTTGCGTACGGATTAATTTTCAATTCAGTACAAGCAAATACAGTAACAATAGCGTTTGAAAATGCTTTTGGACTAGAGCGAACTGTCGTAGGAGCTCTATTAGCTTTATTAGTTGCAGTTATTATTTTTGGCGGTATTAAGAGCATTTCACGTATTACAGAAATGATTGTTCCTCCAATGGCAATCGTTTATATTGGTGTGGCTATTTTTGTCGTTATTAAAAACTTCAATATGTTACCAAGCATTTTTCTGGAAATATTTAACGGTGCATTCGGTTTAGACCAAGCCATCGCTGGTGGTATTGGAGCAGCAATCAAGTTCGGAATTCAACGCGGTTTATTCGCGACAGAAGCAGGTATGGGTAGCTCTCCTAATGCAGCTGCAACATCAGATGTATCTCACCCTGCAAAACAAGGACTTGTTCAAGCATTAGGTGTTTTCGTAGACACATTCTTAGTATGTACATCAACAGCATTTATCGTATTATGTTCTGGACTTTACAAAGGATCAAATTTACAAGGTATTGAATTAACACAACAAGCATTAAGTTCACAAATCGGACCGTGGGCAAGCACTTTCTTAGCGATTATTATTTTCCTATTTGCTTTCAGTTCCTTACTAGGAAACTACTATTATGGTGAAACAAATATCGCATTCATTAAAGAAAGCAAAACATGGTTAATGATTTATCGCGTTGCAGTTGTCGGAATGGTGTTCTTCGGATCAATCGCTGCCCTTCAAACAGTTTGGAGTTTAGCTGATTTCTTTATGGGACTAATGGTATTTACAAACTTAATTGCCATCTCATTCCTTAGCAAGTTCGCCTACGCAGCATTAGTAGACTATATTAAGCAAAAGAAACAAGGAAAAGATCCTGTTTTCTATGCAAGTTCTATCCCTGACTTAAAAAATACGGAGTGCTGGGATGGACAAGATGTAGAAGAAAAACAGCAGGCTGTATAACAAATAAAAGCGGAAGCAGCTCGTTCAGAATGTGAGGAGGATGGAACTTTTGACGTAGAGGCGCTCTTTGCCTCGCAGGAAAAAGCGAAGCCACCGAACATTCTAGTCGCTGGAGCTGGATACCAACTAAAAGTGGAGGTGACTTGCTCAGAACAGGAGGGCATTGGAGCTCCTGACGAAGAGGCGCTTTTTGCCTCACAGGAAGGCGCAAAATGACCGACTGTTCTAGTCACCGGAGCTGGATATTAAATAGAAATCCCTATTACTTCACAGTAATAGGGATTTTTATTTACAACAGTTCATAATTTGTTCAAATTAATTCCAGCAAAAGGGTTGATTTATATAAATTACTAGATTATAATAATTATAAATTAGTAATTGATATAACATAACAACTCAAAAGGAGATTGATCATAATGAATAAACAAGTAATCGAAGTATTAAACAAACAGGTAGCAAACTGGAGTGTTTTATTTACAAAACTACACAACTTCCATTGGTACGTAAAAGGACCTCAATTCTTCACACTACATGAGAAATTTGAAGAGCTTTACACAGAATCAGCTACTCACATCGATGAAATTGCAGAACGTATTTTAGCAATTGGTGGCAAACCAGTAGCAACAATGAAAGAATACTTAGAACTATCTTCTATTCAAGAAGCAGCTTACGGAGAAACTGCAGAAGGGATGGTCGAAGCAATCATGAAAGACTACGAAATGATGCTAGGCGAATTGAAAAAAGGTATGGAAATTGCACAAGACTCTGACGACGAAATGACATCAGACTTACTACTTGGCATCTACACAGAACTAGAAAAACACGCTTGGATGCTACGTGCATTCTTGAATCAATAATAACTTAAAAGCGGAAGCGGTTCGTTCAGAATGTGAGGAGGATGGAGTTTTTGACGTAGAGGCGCTCTTTGCCTCGCAGGAAAAAGCGAAGCCACCGAACATTCTAGCCGCTGGAGCTGGATATCAACTTAAAGCGGAAGCGGCTCGTTCAGAGTCGCTTCTTTTTATACAGTGCTCAAACATGATGGTACATGGAATTATATCGCCGATTTTTCAAATATATCGGCTTTTCCACAAATAGTGACAATGTTAGCACCCCCTCCTCTACTTTTATCACTATATTACAATCCCTTTTATGTTAAAATATAGAAAACACCCTTTAGTAAACAGATCCAAAAAGCTTTTCCAAATTCATCATTTACTACTTAAATGGCGGGAGTGGTTCAGTTGAAAGACTACTTAATTCGGGCATTTTTCGCGTTAATAACAGTTGGGATTCTCTTACTTATAGCTAATATTTTCAACATACATGTCGAGGTTAAAGACTATCCTTTCCTCATTGTTGTAGCTATTGGTGGCGGTTGGGGTGGCTGGTACCTGTATAAAAAACAAAGTAATCAAAGTGATAAAGGCATTCCAAAGTAATATAGAATGCCTTCTTTTTATTGCCGTCTATAATAAATAATAAAATTCAAACCGCTAATACAACCAATTCCTATAAACATATAAAAAGTCTGTGGATCTCCAACAAGACCATATTCATCAACGATAAAGCCCTCCATGAAGAGTGCTATCGCCGAAACACCAATACACAATATAGAAATAAACCAAAGCGAAAATTCATTAATCAGCTCTTTCTTCTGTCTTAAAACAATTAACATAGCAAGAATAGACGCTGCTAAAATGCTTTTAAAAACCGGACGCAAGTACACAAACTCTTCCATCTATTTCTCCTTTCCCAAAACATTACATTTCAACATTAACATATTTAACCAAATTAAAAACACATGCCTTTTTACGATAAAAAAGACATGTGTTTCTATAAAAATACACTATGATAGTTGTTTCCACTTCGTCCCCAAAACAGGACGCTCGTAATTTTGTATCTTATGAATTAATTCGTCTGCCGTCTCAGCTGAAACGATTAACTCTTTATTCGATGGATTCATAAAGCCTTCTTCAGCTGCACGATTAACCATTTGTAAAATTGGTCCGTAAAAATCTTTAATGTTTAATAAACCAACCGGCTTATTATGTATACCAATTTGTGACCAACACACAACTTCAAATAGCTCTTCAAACGTTCCATATCCGCCTGGTAATGCAATGAAAGCATCTGCAAGCTCTGCCATTTTCGCCTTACGCTCATGCATCGTTTCTACTTCAATTAATTCTGTTAATCCTGTATGAACAATTTCACCGCGGAATAAACCACGCGGCATAACACCCGTTACGCGTCCACCTAAGCGAAGAACTTCGTTTGCTACTTCTCCCATTAATCCAACGCATGAACCACCGTATACAAGCTCATAATCGTTCTCAACAAACATTTTTCCTAATTGAATTGCCTGCTCTTTAAATTCTGGTCTCTCCCCTAAATTTGAAGCTGCAAACACACAAATCTTTCTCATTTCCACACCCCGAAACTATATATTGTCATGATACAATGAATATTGTACAACATATTGAAGGGATGAGGAAGAAATGGATATCGTTGCATTTCAAAGATGGGTTGAGGAATTTTACGAAAAACGGAGCTGGTCTCAGTATAACTCCTTTATTCGCTTAAATTTCTTAACTGAAGAAGTTGGGGAAGTTTCACGCGTTGTACGCGCAATTGAAATTGGTCGTGATCGTCCTGATGAACAAACGAAAGGACAAGAGGAATTAAGGTTAGAATTAAAAGAAGAACTTGGGGATGTTCTTGCGAATCTTATTATTCTCTCGCAAAAATATGATTTAGATTTACAAGACATTATGGAAGCACACGTCACAAAGCTTTCGGAAAGGTTCGAAGTGACTAAATGAGAATATTATCAATTATGATATAATAACTTTGCTACGATACAAAGGAGGAGTTTTATTATGTTATCAAAAAAATTACATGATGCACTAAATGAACAAATGAACTTTGAATTCTACTCTGCCCACGCTTACATGGCAATGGCTGCTTACTGTACAGCCGAGAGCTATGATGGCTTCGCTAACTTTTTCCTTGTACAAGCTGAAGAAGAGCGTTTCCACGCAATGAAGCTTTACAACTATATTAATGACCGCGGCGAGCGCGCTATTATTACTGGGTTTGATAATCCTAATAATGAATATGAATCTGTATTGAACGCTTTTGAAGTCGCACTTGAGCACGAGCGCGAAGTAACGAAACGCATTTATAACTTATCTGATATCGCTTGGGATGAGCGCGAACACGCAACAATTACGTTCTTAAAATGGTTCGTTGACGAGCAAGTAGAAGAAGAAGCTTCATTCGATAGCATCATTCAAAAATTAAAGCGTATTACAAACGATTCAAATGCACTATTTATGCTAGATGCTGAATTAGAGAAGCGTACATTTACGCCTCCGGCTGAATAACAAAAAAAGCAATGAGCCCGCGCTCATTGCTTTTCTTAATTTATTAAAGCATAACCCCAACGATAATCGCTGATAATATACTTACTAACGTTGCACCGTATACAAGTTTTAATCCGAAAGAAGATACAACGTTTGCTTGTTTTCCATCGATACTCTTCGTTGCACCTGCGATAATTCCGATAGATGAGAAGTTCGCAAATGATACAAGGAAGATTGATAAAATACCTACTGTACGAGCTGATAAGTCGCCAGCTACTTTTCCTAAATCAAGCATCGCAACAAATTCGTTTGTTACTAATTTCGTTGCCATAATTTGTCCTGCTTGTAGCATCTCTGATGTTGGAATACCCATTATGAATGCTAATGGTGAGAAGATATATCCTAAAATGCTTTGGAATGTGATTCCGAAAATTGAATCGAATACACCGTTAATTGCTGTAATTAATGCTACGAAACCGATTAACATCGCCGCTACTGTTACAGCGATAGAGAAACCAAGCATAATATATTCGCCTAACATTTCAAAGAATGTTTGTTTCTTATCTTCTTGTAATTCTAAAATATCGTCTTCTTCTTTTACGTCATATGGATTAATGATGTGAACGATAATGAATCCACTAAATAAGTTTAGTACAAGTGCTGTTACTACATATTTTGGATCAATCATTTTCATGTAAGAACCGACGATTGACATCGATACTGTTGACATTGAAGATGCACATAGTGTGTATAAACGATTTTTCGGTAATTTGCTTAGTTGGTCTTTTACTGTAATGAATACTTCACCTTGACCAACAATTGCAGCCGCTACTGCATTATATGATTCTAATTTTCCTAAACCGTTAATTTTACTTAATACGAAACCGACTGCACGAATGATAATCGGTAAAATTTTAATATGTTGTAAAATCCCGATTAATACTGCTAAGAAAATAATCGGTAATAATACTGTTAAGAAGAATGGTGCTTGTCCATCGTTTGCTAGACCACCAAATACGAAATTAACCCCAGCTTCCGCAAATTTTAAAATAGCGCCAAATCCATCTGCAATCCCTTTTACTAATACAAATCCGACCTTTGTATTTAGTAAGAAATACGCAAGTACCAATTGAATAACAAGCATAACTGCAATTGGTTTATATTTAATTTTCTTACGATCTGAACTGATAAGGAAACCTAGTACAAACACTACAAGTAAACCGACTAGAAACATTACTAGTTTCATATGTGAATCCTCCACTTCTCCCACGAGTTATTGGTCGTATAACGTATAACGAATGACGTCTGACCATTGATGTTAAAAAAATTTAAAACCCCTAAATACTATTCAACTGTCACCTAAAATCAGTAAGCGTTTACATAAATTGCAATTTATAAAAGGTAGCCTCTTCTCTCCTACCGTATTGAAAGTCTGAAATTGATACCACCTACAAATCAAATTGTAAGCGTTATCTAGACGAAATGCAATATAAATTTTAAAAGATTTTTATATGTTAATATATTCCTAACTAATTGGTTTTTTTATGTAAAATTACCATAAAACAATAGCCCTAACTATGAGCTAGGGCTATCCTTTTTTATAACATAACACCAACGATAATCGCTGATAAAAGACTTACTAGTGTCGCACCGTATACAAGTCGTAATCCAAATGATGAAACAACGTTTGATTGGTTTTCATCAATTCCTTTCGTTGCACCTGCAATAATTCCGATAGATGAAAAGTTCGCAAATGATACAAGGAATACAGAAAGAATACCGACTGTACGAGCTGATAAATCACCAGCTACTTTTCCTAGATCAAGCATCGCAACAAATTCGTTCGATACTAATTTCGTTGCCATAATTTGTCCCGCTGTTACCATTTCTGATTGCGGGATACCCATTACGAACGCTAATGGTGAGAAGATATATCCTAAAATAGCTTGGAATGTAATACCGAACACTGAATCAAACAAGCTATTGATTGCTGTAATTAATGCTACGAAACCAAGTAACATTGCTGCTACCGTAATCGCAATCGTGAAACCAAGCATAATATATTCGCTCAGCATTTCAAAGAATGATTGCTTTTTCTTATTTTCTAACTTTAGTGTATCCTCTTCTTCCGTAATATCGTACGGATTAATAATATGAATAATAATGAAACCACTAAATAAATTTAATACAAGTGCTGTTACTACATATTTTGGCTCAATCATTTTCATATAAGAACCAACGATTGACATCGATACTGTCGACATCGAAGATGCACATAGTGTATATAAACGATGTTTCGGGATTTTACTTAATTGATCTTTTACTGTAATGAATACTTCTGCTTGTCCAACAATTGCAGCCGCTACTGCATTATATGATTCTAGTTTTCCTAGACCATTTACTTTACTTAACAAAGTACCAATAGCACGAATAAATATCGGTAAAATTTTAAAATGCTGCAGAATTCCGATTAATACCGCAAAGAATACGATTGGTAATAATGCCGTTAAGAAGAATGAAACTTCTCCTTTATTAACAAGACCTCCAAATACGAAAACGATTCCAGCTTCCGCATATCCAAGAAGCGCCCCAAATCCATCCGAAATTCCTTTTACTAAAATATAACCAACTTGTGTATTTAATAAGAAATACGTTAACGCTAACTGAATAACAAGCATAACCATGATTGGTTTATACTTAATCTTCTTTCGATCCGCACTTATAAGAAAACCGAGTACAAATACAGCGAGTAATCCTACAAGAAACATAACAAACTTCATTAATAAAATCCTCCATTTAACTCTTCTTTAATGTTGAACGTCTGACGACTCGAAATAAGAAATAATCCGAACTTTCCATTTATCATTAAAAACATAAAAATGAATACAAAAAGTCATCTAACCTCTTATTCCAAGGCCATTAACCATTCTAACACAAATTATAACTCACATCTGCATTTCCCTTAAAAAAATTACATTTAATTATAAAACCACGTTAATGTTCGTCTTTTACCTCTCTCCTTAGTTTATTACCATAAAAAAACGAGCATCAAATTTCTTTGATGCTCGTTTCATCTTTTATTATACAGCTTTTTCTTTATCCGCTACCGCTGGCTTATCCCAACACTCTGTATTCGTTAAACCAGGAATAGAATCTGCACTGAAAACTGGATCTTTCCCTTGTTTCTTTTGCCTTACATAGTCCGCTAATGCAGCATACGCAAATCGTCCAAGAAGTGTAATCGCAATTAAGTTTGTGATTACCATTAGACCCATGAATAAATCTGCCATATTCCATACGACTTGAAGCGTCGCAACAGAACCGAATAATACCATTCCCACTACCGCAATACGATAAATTGTTAACCAAGTTTTGCTTTGTTTAATGAATTCAATATTCGTTTCACCATAATAGTAGTTTCCTAGAAGTGAACTAAATGCAAATAAGAAGATGATAATCGCTAAGAAGCTACTTGCCCATGGACCGATTTGTGAACTTAATGCATTTTGTGTTAATTCAATTCCTTCTAAGTTTGTTGCCTTATATGCACCAGAACATAGTACGATAAATGCTGTTGATGTACATACTAAGAATGTATCTACTAACACTCCAATTGTTTGAATAAACCCTTGTTTCGCTGGATGCGTTACATCCGCTGTTGCTGCCGCATTCGGCGCACTACCCATACCTGCTTCATTCGCAAATAATCCGCGCTGAATACCATATTTCATTGCAGCCCCAATACCGCCACCTACAGCTGAATCTAAACCGAATGCACCTTTAAAGATTTCTGTGAACACATCCGGTATTAAATAGAAGTTTTTAATAACAACGAAAACAGCTACTGCAATATAAATAATTGCCATTGGCGGAACGATCATTTCAGACATACGTGCAATACTTTTCACACCACCAAAAATAATAATCGCGACTAATGCTGCAAGTACAATCCCTACAACATAACGCTCAATGCCAAAAGCGTTTTTAAATGCCAACGTAACTGTATTCGCTTGTACTGAGTTAAAAATTAAACCGTAACTAATCGTGATAAGAATAGAGAACCAAATTCCCATCCAACGTTTATTTAAACCTTTTTCCATATAATAAGCAGGACCACCACGGAAGCCACTGCCATCTTTTATTTTATAAATTTGCGCAAGCGTACTTTCTACGAAACTTGAAGACGCTCCAATAATCGCAATAACCCACATCCAAAATACAGCTCCAGGTCCTCCCATAGAAATAGCTAGCGCTACACCAGCTAAGTTCCCGATACCAATACGAGCTGCTGAACTCATACAAAAAGCTTGGAATGACGATACGCTGCCCTTTTTACGTGTCTTTCCAGTTAATCCATCACTCATTAGTCGAACCATTTCCCCTAAATGAGTAATTTGTACGAATTTTAATTTAATAGAAAAATAAAGCCCTAAACCAATTAGCATTGCAATAAGAATATATGACCAAAGAATTGTATTCGTTGATGAAACGAACTGTTCTAAAATATTCATACAATTAGCCCCTCCCTTTTTTCTTCATAAATCGAATTATATTTCAAAAATATTCAAAAATCAACATTTTTCGACAGGGTATTACTTCCATATGTTAGCTTTTATAACATCATGGTGTTATTTGTTATGATTTATGACTCGATATTTACGAACTGTACATACTAAAACAAGAAATAATTCCATAAACAAATGCATTGACAAAAAACCCAACCTGTAACTATAATGATTACAACAGGTTGTAACAAACCTAATTACATTAAATTCATTCATTTTCAGATATACACTTTAACAAAACACTTTGGAGGGAATCATTATGAAAATTGGAATTATCGGAGCAAGCGGAAAAGCAGGAAGTCGTATTTTAAAAGAAGCATTAGATCGCGGACATGAAGTAACTGCCATCGTAAGAAGCGCTGCAAAAATTACAGAAGACAATGTAAAAGTTTTAGAAAAAGATGTATTCAACCTTACATCTAATGACCTACAAGCATTCGATGTTGTTGTAAATGCATTCGGTGCTCCAGCGGGTGAAGAGCACCTTCACGTAGATGCAGGAAACGTACTAATTGAAGCACTAAAAGGTGCACCAAATACAAAATTATTTGTAGTGGGCGGAGCTGGAAGCCTATTTGTAGACGAAGAGAAAACAACACGTGTATTCGACACACCAGGATTCCCAAAAGAATACCTAGCAACTGCTCAAAACCAAGGTAAAAACTTAGAAATCTTACAACAAACAAACGATATTACTTGGACATTCATCAGCCCTTCTGCGCTATTTGCACTAGGAAAACGCACTGGTTCTTACAAAGCTGGTAAAGACAACCTTCTCGTTAACGCAAAAGGTGATAGCTACGTAAGTTACGAAGACTTCGCAGTAGCAGCACTTGATGAAATCGAAAATCCAAAACATATAAATGAACGCTTCACAGTTGTTTCTGAAGCTGAGTAATAAAAAAGGCTCGTAAACATTATGTTTACGAGCTTTTTTATTTCTTTTAAGCTTTTACCTCTTGTATACCTTCTGTTAACCTTGCTCTGTAATTTTAAAGAACTTTTCTTCTGTCTTCTTAACATCATCTTGTATTACATCATTAATTATATTTCCCTAATATAATTAATGATGTGTGCATAAGAGAAAGCATTGGCAAATGCCAATGCTTTTTCCTTTATCTTTTATGTTGATTCGGTTTATTTGGTTTATGTGGCCCTTCAGCCTTCTTCCAACTTACCGCTAACTCTGGACTTGTTTTTTCTTCACTACGCTCAAGTAACACAA
This sequence comes from Bacillus cereus group sp. BfR-BA-01310, assembly GCF_022664325.1. Lineage (NCBI taxonomy): Bacteria > Bacillati > Bacillota > Bacilli > Caryophanales > Bacillaceae > Bacillus > Bacillus cereus group sp. BfR-BA-01310. The sequence continues at coordinate 138,589 of NZ_JAKUHD010000002.1, forward strand.
CTGCATTTTGAATCGTCGGCGTTCCTTTATGCGCAATTCCTTGTAATTTCGTTAAATTTCCTGATACTTTAAAGCTAAATCCACCCGATGGTGTTTGTTTCGGAATTAAAATGCGGAATTTCTCTCCCACATTAAATTCAGTTTTCGCTTCACCTTTTTCATTTACGAACTTCGCGCCTTCTGGTGCGCCTGTTGCTTGTACTTTATACGTTCCGCTTTTAGCGTTTGTTTGCACTGTATATAAGCCAGTTTCAAAAAACTCATCTTTCAATACTGCTTCTTGTTCTTCTGTAGGATTTACACTCATCGTAATTTCTTGTAGTTCCTCACTAGCGCTTGCTCTTGCAACTATATCTTTCGTTACTTTTTCTACATTTTTATTACGAAAATCTAAATCGTTAATATCAATTTGTTTTAACGCATTCCACACCGCAAGCTGCGTTGCGTAATGTGCCTCTCTCCAATCAGAAACACCTAATTCTTGCGGACTCTTCTGTGGATATCCGTTTAATAATACGCGGTACACTTCAATATCCACTTTCCCCATTTCCGGTAAATCTTGACCACTTGGAGATTTCAAATCAACATTTAAGCAAAAAGCAATTTTACCATCTGCAGTTTTAATAAGTTCTGTTCGAATTGGCTTCTTCTTTGTCCTACTATAACTCCAATCCATTTCATACTTTGTATGGTCCATAACTTCTGCGGATGCTTTTTGAAGTGGGAATAATAAGTTCGTAAATACAAATAAAACACTCAAAAAAGCAGCCATTAGCTTGAACGATCGTTTTATATTCATGTCTACAACCCCTTATAAAATAACAAATTTACTACTGTTTATTATTTAGTTAGAACATTTTTTTATGCATAAGCAAAACAAAAAAAAAAAAAAAAGAGTGCTAACTGTTTGCACTCTTTCTCTCCACTATAAATTTAGAAATCAAAGTTATCAGGGTCTGGACCAACACGGTGATTTTCGTTTAACGCATCGATTTTTTCCATATCTTCTTTCGTTAATTCGAAGTTAAATATATCAGCATTCTCAATAATACGATGTTCTTTCGTTGATTTTGGAATTGTTACAACTTCGTTTTGCAGATCCCATCGTAAAATAACTTGAGCTGTTGTCTTACCATATTTATTAGCAATTTCTTGTAATGTTTCATTATCTAATAGTTGACCTTGCATAAGCGGTGACCATGCTTCCAGTTGAATACCTTGCTCTTTACAGAAAGCTTGTAGTTCCTTTTGCGTTAAACGCGGATGATATTCGACTTGATTAATCATCGGTTTAATTTCTGCACCTTCCATTACATCCTTCAGGTGATGGATTTGGAAGTTACTTACACCAATTGCACGTACACGCTCTTCTTTATAAAGTGTCCCTAACGCTCTCCACGAATCTTTATATTTCCCTTCAACAGGCCAATGAACAAGATATAGATCTAAATAATCTAGCTCTAATTTTTTTAAGCTCTCTTCATATGCAGCAAGTGTTGTTTCATACCCTTGATCTGCGTTCCATACTTTTGAAGTAATGAATACATCTTCTCGCGAAATTCCCGCTTCTTTTATACCAGCGCGAATGCCTTCTCCAACCGCTTTTTCATTTCCATAAATCGCAGCCGTATCAATACTACGGTATCCTGCTTTAATTGCCAATTTCACAGCCTCTACCAGTTCCGGTCCATCTTCTACTTTAAATACACCTAAACCAAACCAAGGCATTTCTACACCGTTATGCAATACTGTTTTACTTTGTAAATTTTTCATTATACTCTTCTCTCCCTTATTTCACTTGATCTCTTTTTTCTAAGCTCATACTCCATGCTGTTAAAATAACAGCGCCTACTACCATAATGCCGCCTACCCAGCCTGTATGAATTAGCCCTAACGAGTTCGTTACAATGCCCCCTAAATAAGCACCGAGGGCAATCCCTGCGTTAAACGCTGCAATGTTAATTGCTGATGCAACATCAACGGCACTCGGCACGAAACGTTCAGCCAATATAACGACATACACTTGTAGCCCGGGAACGTTCATAAATGCGAATAGTCCCATGAAAATAATTGTAATAAGCCCAGCTACTTGAAATGGCGCTGTAAATGTTAGTACGAATAATACAATTGCTTGAATGAAAAACATATAAAATAATGCGCGAATTGGATTATGATTTGATAACTTCCCGCCAATCATATTTCCAATCGCAATTGCGATTCCATACACTAACAAAATCATTGTAACGGTACTTACTTTAAACCCTGTCACTTCTTGTAATAGCGGAGATAAATACGTAAATGTTACAAACGTCCCCCCGTATCCTAATGCAGTAATGATGAAAACAAGTAATAGTCTTCCATTCGTGATTAGTTTGAATTGATCACGAAATGATACAGACGTGCCTTTTTTTAAATTAGACGGAATTAGCACGCTATTTGCGACTAAGGCAACGATTCCAATTAATACAATCACCATAAACGATGCTCTCCAGCCAAATTGTTGACCAATAAATGTTCCAATAGGGACACCTGTAATAGTCGCAACGGTTAAACCTGTAAACATAAAAGCAATTGCGCTAGCACGTTTATTTTCTGGGACGAGTGCAGCTGCAATCGTTGAACCAATTGACATAAAAACACCATGTGCAAATGCAGAGACAATCCTTGCGATAAGTAAAACAGTAAAACTCGTTGCTACCGCTGCAATTCCATTACCAATAATGAAAACAATCATAATCCACATTAATAACGTCTTTCTCGACATAATAGCTGTTAACGCCGTTAACACAGGAGCGCCAAACGCTACTCCTAATGCATATAAAGAAACGGTTAAGCCCGCTGTTGTAACGGAAACATGTAAATCCTCTGAAATAGACGGTAATAAACCAACGCTAATAAACTCGGTTGTACCAATCCCAAACGCACTAATTGCTAGCGCTAATAAAGCTAACATACTTCTTCGATTCGTCTGAACAGCCGAAGAAGATACTGTATATGAATTCAATTGAACTCCTCCTTAATACAAGAAATCCAATCATAATAGTATGATAAAAAGGCCTTTTTATCTTTTACAAAAATAACTTTATTGCTTATAAATACTATTATGATTCGTTTCATTCTTTTTTTGAAGAACGCACTTTAAAGTACGATAGGTACCAAAAAGTAACATAGGCACTTTTTAGTACCGTACTACTCATTTCCCTCTTACGTATGCTATTATGAAACATATTCAACACGATAAAAAGTACGTACTTTAAAGTGCTATAGGCACTAAAAAGTAACATTTAAGTTTATTTAGCTTCTTTTGTTGAAAAACTGAAATCTATGTTCATCAAAGGAGATTTTTATATGAAGAAATATAATATTCCTGTGGAGGCAACTTTAGAGGTTATCGGCGGAAAATGGAAAGTCGTTATTCTTTGTCACTTAACGAAAGGTACAAAGAGAACGAGTGAACTAAAACGTTTAATGCCTGGTATTACACAAAAAATGTTAACGCAGCAATTACGTGAATTAGAAGAAGATGGCGTTATTCACAGAAAGGTATATAATCAAGTACCACCAAAAGTAGAATATTCCCTCACTGACTACGGGTGGTCTTTAGAATCGATTCTTGATTCTCTTTGTACTTGGGGCGAATGCCATCTTGAAAAAAGCGGCAACACATCCATGTTAATTACAGAGGGTGAACAATAAGAAAAAAGGAAAAAAAGAACAAAAATTTGTTCTTTTTTTCCTTTTTTTCTACATATATATGTACATTTCTAACCTAGACAAAATAATTTATGCGCTTTCATGCCTTGTCAGTACTAGGTTACGGACTCAATATCAAATAATTAGGAATCATTTTTATGTTAACATACGTGTATATAGTATATAATATAGGTTATATATTATATACACTTTCCGATAAGGGAACTTTCCATTATGCGGACAAGCCATGTATCGGACAGTTCATAGATAATAGGTAAGACATTATGGTTTTAGATTTATGATTTCGGCTTATTTGCCCTCATAAATTTAAAGGCATTTTATTGTGTTTTGTGAAACTTTGTATAAAGTTTCGCAAACTTTTTCTGTCCTTACCTATGCCAGGGATATTAATTCCAAAAAAATAAGAGTATTGCTATCGTAAAGGAGAATTGGAGATGCCAGAAACTATGACTCAAACAAAGCCAGAACAAGAAACTGTACAAATTTCTGCTAGCCAAGGACAACTTGATGTACTTGATCAGTTGTTAAAACCTGAGGTACAAGAATCATTAACAACACTAGTGGAGCAGCTTCCAAAATTAACTGAGCTTGTTAACATTTTAACTAAGTCTTATGACTTCGCTCAAACTGTTGCTACTGACGAAGTATTAAAAAGCGACACTGTTAGCGCAATCCAAGAGATTGTAGAACCTGTAAAAGATACAGTGAAAAGCATGGCTGCAACTGCTATCGAAGCGAAAGATCGCGCTGATGAAAGCAGCGAAGTTATCGGCCTGTTCGGTCTATTAAAATTATTAAAAGACCCACAAGCACAAAAAATGTTCCGCTTTGTAAACGCATATCTTCAAGTTAGTGCAGAACGTAATAATAAATAATTTAACTTATAACAACAATTAGTAAAGACGGGGGATATCATACTATGTCAAAACAAATTGTCATCTTAGGCGCTGGTTATGGCGGTCTTCTTGCCGCTTTAAACGTACGTAAATATTACAGCAAATCAGAAGCACAAGTTACAGTGATTAACCAATACCCAACACACCAAATCATCACTGAACTACACCGCCTTGCAGCTGGTAACGTTGCTGAGCAAGCAGTTGCAATGCCACTTACAAAGCTTTTCAAAGGCAAAGACATCGATCTTAAAATCGCAACAGTTGAGTCATTCTCAGTTGATAGCAAAGAAATCAAACTAGCTGGTGGCACTACTTTATCTTACGATGCACTTGTAGTTGCTTTAGGAAGTAAAACTGCTTACTTCGGTATTCCAGGACTAGAAGAAAACAGCATGGTATTAAAATCTGCTGCTGATGCAAACAAAATCTACAAACACGTTGAAGACCGTATTCGTGAATACGCTAAAACGAAAAACGAAGCTGATGCTACAATCGTAATCGGTGGTGGCGGATTAACTGGCGTTGAGCTAGTTGGTGAGCTTGCTGACATTATGCCTAAACTTGCAAAAAGCCACGGCGTAAATCCAAAAGAAGTTAAACTTCTTCTTGTTGAAGCAGGTCCAAAAATCCTTCCAGTATTACCAGACCACTTAATCGAACGTGCAACTACTAGCTTAGAAGCACGCGGCGTTACATTCTTAACAGGTCTTCCTGTAACAAACGTTGCTGGCAATGAAATCGACTTAAAAGACGGTCAAAAACTAGTTGCTAACACATTCGTTTGGACAGGCGGCGTACAAGGTAACCCATTAATCGGTGAATCAGGTCTTGAAGTAAACCGTGGTCGTGCAACAGTTGATGCATACCTACAATCTACTTCTCACAAAGACGTATTCGTTGCTGGAGACAGCGCTGTTGTCTTCTCTCCAGACGGTCGTCCATACCCACCAACTGCACAAATCGCTTGGCAAATGGGTGAGTTAATTGGATACAACTTATACGCAGCACTAGAAGGCAAAGCATTCGAAGAGTTCGCACCTGTAAACTCTGGAACACTTGCTAGTCTAGGGCGTAAAGATGCTGTTGCTACAATTGGAGCAAGCAATACTCCACTTAAAGGTTTACCAGCATCATTAATGAAAGAAGCAAGTAACGTTCGTTACTTATCACACATTAAAGGTCTATTCAGCTTAGCTTACTAATCTGAATATAAGCCCGAATCATGCCCTGCATGGTTCGGGCTATTTTTATCCGTAATTTTCCCCACTTACTTATATTCGGCAGAGGAATACTATAACCCTCTTCAATTATCTAAATATACTGACTTTTTTGTGTCGAAATTGTGTATAGGAAAGAGTGAAAGTATCTTCCTTACTTCCACTCTTCCACAAAAACCATTATCCCAGTTTCACTAAGCTGTAGTTCTTCTTCCCTTTACGAATAATAATAAATCTTCCATCAAAAGAATTTTCTACAGTAACATCCGTGCTGACATCCGTTACTTTTTCACCGTTCATAGATATAGCACCATTATTAATATCCTCACGTGCTTGTCTTCTAGATGGTTCAATTCCTAAATCAACTAGCCACTCTACAATATTTTTCGTCTCTTTTGAAGATTGGAATGTCGGCATCTCTTTAAATCCTTGTTCAATTTCATCAGCTGTTAACGATTTAATATCTCCGCTAAATAATGCCGATGTAATTTTCACAGCTTGCAAAAATGCCTCTTCTCCGTGAACGAATTTCGTCATTTCTTCCGCTAATACTTTTTGCGCCTCACGTTTATGTGGTTCTGCTTCCACCTTCACTGCCAATTCATCAATGCGCTCTTTCGTTAAGAACGTAAAGTATTTCAAGTATTTAATTACGTCACGGTCATCTGTATTCACCCAAAACTGGTAAAATTCAAACGGTGTTGTTTTTTCAGGATCGAGCCAAACTGCACCACCTGCCGATTTACCAAATTTCGTACCATCTGATTTCAATAATAACGGAATCGTTAATCCGAATACTTTCGCTTCATGACCTTCTAACTTACGAATTAAATCTAAACCGCTCGTAATATTTCCCCATTGGTCACTACCGCCAATTTGTAATTGAACATCTTCTTTTGTGTATAAATGATGGAAGTCCATCGCTTGCAAGATTTGGTACGTAAATTCTGTGAAAGAAATTCCTGTATCTAAACGACTTGCTACAATGTCCTTCGCTAACATGCTATTGATACTAAAGTTTTTGCCGTAATCACGTAAAAACTCGATAATGTTTATTTCATGTGTCCAGTCGTAGTTATTTACCATCTTCACTTCGCTATTCCCGCCGAAATCAAATAGCTTTTTCATTTGCGCCGTTAACGCATCTACGTTATGCTGCACCACTTCTAAAGTTTGCAGTTGGCGCTCTGATTGACGACCACTCGGATCACCAATTGTTCCTGTTGCCCCACCAATTAAAATAACCGGATGATGTCCAGCTAATTGAAATCTTTTCATCATCATAAAAGGAATCAAATGTCCGATATGCATACTATCACCGGTCGGATCTACCCCACAGTATAACGAAATCTCTTTCTCTTCTACTAGCTTACGTAATCCTTCTTCATCCGTCTGTTGATTAACAGCACCGCGCCATTCTAATTCATCAATAATATTCATCTCTTGCCATCCCCTTTATTTTTTTAAAAACAAAAAAGTCCCTATGTCTACGATAGACATAGGGACGATTATTCACCGTGTTACCACCCAGCTTGCATAAATAGCATAGCTATTCATACCACTCTTAGCAATAATATCGATTGCTACTCCGCTTAGCATTACCTAAGATACTCCAGAGTGTAATTCACAAGTTTGTTTGTGCTAGGTTCCAGCAACCCCTAGCTCTCTCGATAACAGTGACAAACTGCTACTGGGCTCTTTCAACGTATTTCATATGTTAAATTATTAGCCATTATATTGAATTAAAAACAAATTGTCAACAATACCCAAATGTTATTTTAAAATAATTCATACGTTTTTAGTTCAAAGATTATTATATATCTTCTCCAATAATCCTTACTTCTCTCTCTAATTTCACACCGAATTTTTCTTCAACTGTTTTTTGTACGAAATGAATTAGATCGATATAATCTTGTGCAGTTCCGTTATCCACATTCACCATAAATCCAGCGTGTTTTAAAGAAACCTCTACACCGCCAATTCGCTTACCTTGCAATCCTGATTCTTGAATAAGCTTACCCGCAAAATTATTTGGTGGGCGCTTAAATACACTACCACATGAAGGATACTCTAACGGTTGTTTTGATTCACGCTTAAACGTTAAATCATCCATCTTTTCTTTAATCTCTTCACGCACACCTTCTTCAAGTTCAAACTTCGCTTCAAGAATAATGTAATGATTGTTCGCAAACACACTCTTACGATAGCCAAATCCAAATTCATCTTTCGTTAAAGTACGTAAGTCGCCATCACCCGTCATTACGACAGCTTCTGTCAATACAAATGCTACTTCACCGCCATACGCACCAGCATTCATATATAGCGCTCCGCCAACTGAACCTGGAATACCACAAGCAAACTCAAGTCCTGTTAAGCAATGGTCTAATGCAATTCGTGATACATCAATAATCGCTGCACCACATTGCGCAACAATTGTTGTCCCTGTTACAGTAACATTTGTAATATGAATTAAACTTACTGTAATCCCGCGAAGACCGCCATCTTTAATAATAACATTAGAGCCATTTCCTAAAAACGTAACTGGAATATTGTATTGATTTGCATACTTTATAACTTCTTGAATTTCATCATAATTCGTAGGAGCAACGAACACATCCGCTTTTCCTCCTACTTTAATATGCGTATGATTCTTTAACATTTCATCTTGCTTCACATGACCTTCAGGCAATACTGTACTTAAATATTTATAAACCTCTTGCATATTCATTTTACGATTCCTCTATTTCTATAATCTTTTTATCCCGCTATCTACGGGCCCATAATATCCCCACATAAAAAACGTACTACAATTAAAAAGCTCAAGTGGTAGATAAAGTGTACATAAAACACACCTATAAACCTCTTAAATTATAAGAGGTGCCACTCATATTAAAATATATATCGCATAATAAAGCAACCCAAATGGACTACTAAACTTGACATGTAACCATATAGACAATAATTTGTAAAATATATAGGTTTTTCAAAGCACTATCCTTCAGTATCTTACTATACCACACGAAAGAAAAGTGGTATTTTTTTGTAATCTTTACTTTATTTTCATCAATAAAAAAAAGAGCACATCCCACAGAATGTGCCCTTCTTATACTCTTTAATTTATTTTTCGTTCTCTTCTTTTTCTTTATCAAACCATAACAGTTCATCGTTATCAACTTCACCATTATAATTGATTAGAATCTCTTCTCCCGCTTTTATATCTTTATAAGCGAAGAAGTTAAACGTATGATTCTCGAAAACAATATCATACGTTGCATTCGGCGTATATGAATGATTAAATAACATGCCGTATCCTAAAAGGATTGCCGTATGATTTATCCCATACTCAAATGCGTAGTCAGCAAGTAATGTTTTCTCAATATGTTCATGCTGTTCATTCGGATAAGAGATAACTGGTGCTGCGTGTATCAACTCACCCTTTTTAATATCACGAGTTGCAAATACACCTCTATTAAATTCTCCATCACTAAGTTCAGAAGTCTTAACTTCAATCATATTCGTCACCTATATAATTCTTTCTTTGAAGTATTTTATCTCCTTAAGCTTGGCAGAAAACGAAGAGAAAAGCAATTAAATTCCTACCAAGTATTCGTTTAAATGAAAAAAGAGCACATCATTTGTGCTCTTTTAAAGCGAATTTGTTTTTCTAAAATATTTTCTAACGACTCCACTTGCTGATTAACCATATGTAACATCCTTTATGCTACTCTGTTCCTACACTTATACGTTTCGATTACTTCAGTTTAAATACTGCACTCACTGGGTTATGATCACTATTTTCAAACTTTAAATCTTTGCCTTGTACATTTACAATTTCGACATTAGGCGAAACGATAAAACCATCAATAATAGTGACGAAATTTTCACCTTCCACATATTTCTTCACATCATCCCTTACCGTCATAACAGAAGGGTCTACAGCCCATTGAAATCCTCCGTCCGCAAAGTCTTTTGGCAACTCTACTAACCATTCGGGACGCTCTTTTACAAACTTAGGATCACTTAATTGGACATTAGAAAGTAACTGGTTCCAATCTCCACCTAATATTACGTAATCACCATTTTGATAACATTTGTTCATATATTCTTTTAAATATTCTACTTGTTGCTTTCTAATTTTTCCGCCTTCATCATAAGCAGATAAATGTACGTTTACGAGCCTAACATACTTACCATTATTAACTGGGATTTTATGTTCGACAATTGCCCGATCTAAATCGAATAAACGCTTCGGCCAAGGCTCCATTCCTGGCAGTTGGAATCGTGTTGTTTTTTGAACTGTGTATTTAGAAAATGTACTTAGTCCTCCCTCAGCATATCCCATCGGTTTTGTGACCGGGACAGGAATCCACTTTGTATCATAATTCTTCCCAAACGTTGTAGCATAATCTGATAATCCTTGTTTCAAAAATTCATGCTCATTTATATCAAATGAGCGAAGAGATTTTTTATCAACTTCTTGTAACAATGTAAAATCACTATTCTCACTTTGTAAAAACGAAAGTATATTTTTTAAATTAGTCTCGGTTTGCTCCTTACTACTCGAACCAGAACCTTTTCCCCCGTCCATAAAGAAATCTTGATCCTTATCTAATCCAGCATATCCAATATTAAATGTTGTAACTTTAAATTCATTTCCTGGCTGTAATACGCGCTCTTTATTATTTTCAACCTTTACGTCTATAACGTCCGCCGGTCGCTCTTTTGTAAGTGTCATATACGCTAAAAAACCACCTAGAATGCCCGCCACTATCAAAATAAATATTAATACTATCTTTAAAAATTTCTTCAAAACAAATGACTCCTTTATTTATAAAATAACATTTAACTTTTCCGTATTTTCAGTTAAACGAAAGTACATTAAAGACACAAGAAATATCTTACCATAAGAAAAACTTAACATTAACATATTTATTGGCAATCCAAAATAATATTTAGTAAACTATAAATAGAACTTATAGGCGATGGAGTTCGCCATAACCGCTGCATAGCTAATGACTCCTACCAGTATGTACACTGGTAGGAGTCTATTTTTTTTTAGTAAACTATTAGAGAGGTGAAGAAATTGATATATATTATTGTTGGCATAGCTGGTATATTAGGTGTCCTTTCCCGTTATTATTTAGGCCTTACTATCGATATATTTTGGCATCATTCATTACCATTCGCTACATTAACGATTAACTTAATTGGCTGTTTCTTACTAGCTTGGTTGACCACTTATATTGCTCGGTTAAACATCTTACCTTCCGAAGTTATCACAGGGATTGGAACCGGCTTTATCGGTTCATTTACGACGTTTTCAACATTTAGCGTCGAAACTGTAAAACTAATCAATCATTCTGAGTTAGGTATCGCCTTTTTATATGTATTATGCAGCATGCTAGGTGGTCTACTTATGTCTGGACTCGGCTATAAACTTGGCAACCTTTCACTACAAAAACGCCTTGGGGAAGGTGGAAAATCATGATTAACGCTTTATTAGTAGCAGTCGGCGGATTCTTCGGTGCCATCACACGATTTGCGATTAGCAATTGGTTTAAAGAAAGAAACAAAACTTCATTTCCAATTGCTACATTTCTCATTAATATAACGGGAGCATTTTTACTCGGATATATAATTGGCAAAGGGATAACTACAAGTTGGCAATTATTATTAGGCACAGGATTCATGGGCGCCTTCACTACATTTTCAACATTTAAATTAGAGTCCATCCAGCTGCTTAATCGTAAAAACTTTTGCACCTTCTTTTTATATTTAAGTGCTGCTTATATAATCGGTATCACATTCGCATTCCTTGGGATGAAGTTAGGTGGAATATAAAAAAGAAAGCGACTCTTATCAGTCGCTTTCTTTCATAAAAAGTATGTTGCACCATAAGGAATTGAAAATAAACCGGCTGGATACACATTATAATGTACAATATGCATCGGATGCTGTGTATACGGCATATACTGACTCTGCATCATTTGCTCTATCTGTGCTTGTTGTTGCATTTGAATAGCCTGATGTACTGCTTGAATTGTCTCCTGTGCCCCGGCCAGTGTAATAGCCGGCCCTGCTTGTCTTCCAGTGTAAAAATAATGGTTCATCATTATTCAGCTCACTTTATATACAGAGTAAATTCCTTTTACATGTTATGTTTACATACGATGTGAGTGTTTTAAATTTACATAAAACATGTTTTTAGCCCAACCCATACATAAAACACCTTCATAGAGTATATAAATGCCCACCAATATATGAAAAGGAGTGAGAATATGAGTTTCTACGAACAACAACCTTTTACTCAAGATGACTATTATCGAGATCAACACTGGCATCCCCAGAATCCACTAAAACACCAAACAATCGCTATAATTGGTCCTGCTGTTTCTCACGGATTACGTGAAGCTGCTCATCTCGGCTATCAACATGCATTAACCGAAGCTGTTGCTATCGGCTACTTACTTGGAAGAGGTTACGATTATAATACCGCTTGGAAAACCGTTGAATCTTGGTGGAGACCACCAGGATCCCCGCTTCCTACTCCATATTAAAGTAAACAAAACATAAAAGACCGTAAAAAATACGGTCTTTTCAATTACATATAAAGTGAAAATTTAATCAGTGGGATTTTTGTTCATCCCTACTGATTATTAGCCCTCATCAATCGGGCTTTTACGGGCAGTTGATCTCCCACCTAACTCCTTTGCTTTACAGCCGAATTTTGAGGTGGGAGTCTTACTGCCCGTTAATGCGGGATAAAATTATACCTGTTTTTTTCTAAACATCGAGAAAATAGCTACAAACAATATCGCCATAACTCCACTAAAAGCAAACAAATAAGCTAATGGAATTAAGAAAAATGGTTCCACTAAGGTTCCATCCGGCTTCACTTCCGAACCAATTATATTAAACATAATTATACATAACACTCCTAAAAATATCGGACTAGACGCTAATAAATACTTTTTCTTCATCATAATTTCTCCTTTTCATACTCTAAAATATCACCTGGCTGACACTCTAAAACTTCACATATTTTCTCTAAACTTGAGAATTTAATTGCTTTTGCTTTTCCATTTTTTAATATCGAGACATTCGCCATTGTAATTCCTAATTTCTCAGATATCTCTGTCACGCTCATTTTTCTTTTCGCTAACATTACATCGAGATTTACTATAATTGTCATAACAGAACACCTCAAATCGTTAAGTCATTATCATCTTTTATTTCACTTGCTTTTCTAACTAAATGAGAAAGTAAGGAAGTAAAAATAGATATAACGACCGAGAAGAACAAAATAAGTAACAGAATAACTAAAATGCTCGTATGATAACTTCCCGCTACGAAAATATATAATAATGCTCCGATATATAAAACACCTTCAGTCATCGATAAGATGCTAATCGTCTTTAACCTATTCCCATTTTTTACAGTAAAAGCTTTGTCTGAACCAATGTCTGAACATATTCTCCATCCTAAAAATAAAGCGCTGAAAAATGGAATTCCCGTAATCCAAATGAACGTTACAAATGGCTCATATAGTCCCTTCAAACTTTCTGAAGCTAACAATACCGCTCTTCCCGTTTCTGGCCCAATATATATGCAGAACATTAAACCAAAACATCCGCAAAGTACGATAATCAACTTTAACCATAATGACAATTCTTTTTGTTTCACAAAATAACCTCCTGAACTAACAGTGTGTATCTATTACTGTTTTTTCAACTTTGAAGTAATAATTCCAAATAGCGACACTCCAATACCACTAAAGAATAGTAAATAACTTATTGGTACTAGAAAAAAGAACGGTTCTACAAGCAAACCATTTGCTGCTACTTTACTAGTTGTCGCATGAATTGTTAAACAAGTAGCCCCTAAAATCATTAAAGTCATAGCTACTAAATATTTACTTTTCATAATATACTCTCCTTTTCACTATGCTTGCTACCATCATAATAAATCCAACCACATTATAAGTCAACAACTATTTATCGTTTTACGATAAATAGTTGTTGTTTAACATAATAAAAAGACTATAGACAAATCGCTGTCTATAGCCTTATCACTCAATCATTTTGCTTCTAAATATGCCTTTTGGAACATACACATTCTTATCGCATTATGGTAAGTACCATCAACGAAAAACTCGTCTTGTAACTCACCTTCCACCATAAATCCAACCTTTTTATACACATGTACAGCCTTTTCATTCTCTTTATCGACAACTAAATATATCTTATGCATATTTAATACAGAAAAAGCGTAATCCATCGCTAAACGCGTTGCATCAGCTGCATAACCGTGTCCTTGATAATTAGGATCAATAATAATTTGAAATTCAGTTCTACGGTGAATATAATCAATTTCTACTAATTCGACCAATCCAACCATCTCATTATCTTTCTCAACGATAAACCGGCGTTCACTTTGATCATGTATATGTTTATCATATAAATCCTGCAGCTCCACAAATGCCTCATACGGTTCTTCAAACCAATAAGACATAATATGCGCGTTATTATTAAGTTCGTGTACAAACTTTAAATCTTCTCGTTCTAATGGACGTAACTTCAATTCCTGATTCATTCCTATAACCTCCAAATAAAAGAAACCTCTTCACTTAATTTCTCTATTTTTTTCGATTTCAAACGCCCTAATTACATTGTAAACCTTCAAGTTACTTGAAGGTCAAGACGTAAAAAGTAGTGCAAACTTATGCCTGCACTACTACTCTTTTCTTAAATCTCTCAAATTTGATATGTATAAAGCAATGACTAAAACAAGAATGGATCCTGCATATAATAACGTCTCAAACGGTTCATCATGAGATACAATAATTAATCGAATTAATGCCGTAATTCCGATATAAATAAAATAACGTAACGGGAAATGATAATTCGATTTAAAATACTTAATAATTAATGCGATAAACTCGAAGTATAAGAAGTAGACGATAATACTTTCAACTAGTTTGTAGGATGTATACTTCTTCGCTGAAAATATGTATTGAACAAATGTGATTGTCTCATTAATTAAAAAAATAGATAAGACAATGGATAATATGATTAGAGCAAAATTTAATATCCACTGTAAAACACTCGCAATAAAATGATCGATGTTAAATGATTTCATTTTCTCTTTAAACTCCCCTTCGTATAAGTACTTGTTCATTATAGCAAAATTATAATTGGAGATGGGTTAAATCATATTTTCGGCCTTTGTGACTTCCGTAGAATAGCTCTTAAAGAAATGGGATGTATACCTATTATTAAGCAAAATTGTTTATGATTCACTTGAAAAAATCGTCTCATGTTTTCCTCAACAATTCAGCCCGATTGTTGAATAGGATGACTCGCATTTTTTAAACAACTTTAAAAAGCCTTACTACACACAAATTGTAGTAAGGCTCTGACTATGTAAGATAAAGTGAAACTTTGATCAGTGGTTTTTTTCTTCACCGTTAATGTGGGATAAAAATTAAACTACTTTATTATCTCTATACAAATAGAGGTTAGCAAATAATGTTACTATAACCGTCAACCTTATTTTAACTTTCCTATTGATAGGTTCACACGATAATTCCCGTACTTTAATAGCCGTCCTAGAAAGTCATCCAATTCTTCATTGGAAGCAAAATGTGTTTTTAATAAATAGCACCCCTCACCACTTATACGGTGTACTTCAGAAATTCCTTCTTCTTTTTGAAAGAAATTCATAAACTCTTGATGATTAGCTGTTGTTACGAACAAAGTAACAAATGCAGTCACTACTTGTCCTAATTTGATTCGGTTTATTGCGATTGTATATTGTTCAATAATCCCTAAATCCTCTAATCTTCGAATTCGATTTCCTACAGCCTGCCCCGTCATATGTATTCTTTGACCAAGTTCTTTCCATTGTATTCTTGAGTTTTCTCCTAATAATTTCAGTATCTCAAAATCTGTTTGATCAATGATATAAACCAATCCTTTCACCGTGAAAGTGGAAAGCCAGAAAGTGTTTCGCCAACTTATTCTGCTTATCGATACAATTCACTATACTTAGTTTATCCTCTTACATCACATTATTTATCAGTTATATTTACTTATAACATAGAGGACGCAACAAAAAATACATCTAGATTTAAAGGAGGTTACAAATATGTTATTACAAGAAATTCTATCGTTCAATGAACAATTTGTAGAAAATAAGGAATACGCTCCTCGTGAAGCGACAAAAATGCCTGAAAAACGTATGGTTGTTGTTTCTTGCATGGATGCTCGTTTAATTGAGCTACTTCCAAAAGCTTTAGATATACACGATGGTGATGCAAAAGTTATCAGAAATGCAGGTGGTAAAATTGCTTCTCCTTTCGATAGTGTTATGCAAAGTGTTGTAGCATCAGTATATGATTTAAATGCAGATGAAATCTTCCTTATCGGACACCATAGATGTGGTGCGAGTCAAACTAATCCAAAAGGAACACTTCAAAAAATATTAGACCGTGGAGCAGCTTCACCAGAAATTTTATCAGCGATTGAATATGCTGGTGTTGACCTTGAAAAATGGTTATTTGGATTCGATGATGTCTGTGATTCAACTCAAGCTAATGTTGATTTAGTAAGAAATCATCCTCTTATTCCAAAAGATGTTCCTGTACATGGTTTAGTTATTGATCCTCACACAGGTAAATTAGATTTAGTAGTTGATGGATATAAAACATTAAATGGTATGAAAAATTAATTATTATTACTTAAATGGAAGGAAGTTATTAGATATGAATAGACAAGAAGCTACGCAAAAAATTATGGAAGCAAAAATAAAAAAAGGTTTAACATGGGAAGAAATTTCAAAAGTAAGTGAAAACTCTGAGACTTGGGTTGTAACAGCGTTATTAGGACAAGCTACAATGACACGTTCAGAAGCAGAAAAAATCGGTAAACTATTAGAATTAGATGAAGAAGTAGTTCAAGCATTAACAGTAGTTCCACTTAGAGGTCAAGTAATGCAAATGCCTCCTACTGACCCAATCTTATATCGATTGTATGAAATGATGTTACAATACGCACCAACTCTTAGAGAATTAATCCTAGAAAAAGCTGGTGAAGGTGTAATGAGTGCAATTAACTTCAATCTAGGTGTGGACACACAAGAAGATCCAAAAGGTGGTGATCCTCGTATCGTTATTACACTTAACGGGAAATTCTTACCATTCCGCACATGGTGATTAATTAAAAATCTATCTATATAATTAAAACAATTTTATAGACTTAAAAAATCCATCCTTTTTAATCTAACTGTATAAAAAGGATGGATTTTTACTATGAGATTCTTTTTATACAAGGGAGAATAATATGAATAAAAAATACTTCGATACGAGCTTTAGTATTCTACAGTGGTTGGTGTTTTTATTAGCAAATGCAATTGCATTGCCTATCATTATTGGTGGTATATTCCGTTTATCAATAGAAGATATCTCAACATTAATGCAGCGAACTTTTTTAGTTGTGGGAGTAAGTTCATTTATACAAGCATGGTTTGGGCATCGCTATCCCATTGCGGATGGTCCAGCCGGTTCATGGGTAAGTATATTTGTCATACTTGGACAAGTAGCTATGCATCAAGGGCAAAGTGCAAAAGATGTGTTACAACTCTTAGAAGGTGGATTAATTATTGCAGGTATATTACTCTTCGTTCTTGGTATAGCAGGACTTGTGCATCGAATTTTACGTTTATTTACACCTTTGGTTACTGGAACTTTTCTTTTAATTTTAGCTCTTCAACTTAGTGGTGTGTTACTAAAAGGAATGATGGGATTACAAGGAACTGCAAATCATCCTGATTATACAACAGCTACTATTGCACTCTTTGTTTTTGTCATTATTACTTTCTTATCAATTAAAGAGAAAGGATGGATGAAAAGTTACGCTGTGTTACTTGGAATTTCATGCGGTTGGCTTTTGTATGCTTTATTAGGAAAATCGTCTCATATGCCTTCTCATACATCGTTAGTTAAGTTACCAGAGCTATTTGCTTGGGGCACACCTAAATTCGATATTGGAATGACTCTAACTGCAACTTTATTTACATTTCTTTTAGTTGCAAATACGATTGCTGCTATTTCAGCTGTAAAACAAGTGGCTCCGTTATCTAAAGAAAATGAAAAGCAAACACTGAACCGTGGTATATGGGTCGGAGGTATATCACATATTATCTCGTCGTTATTCTCTACAATTGGAATTGTACCATTACCTGCATCAGCAGGATTTATTCAACTAACAGGACAAAGAAAAGTAAAGTCGTTCCTTATAGCAAGCCTCATATTAGCAGGGTTTTCTTTTATTCCCTCAATTGTAAACTTTATATCCTTGCTACCAGGCCCTATTGCTAATGCCGCACTTCTAGCAACATTTGTCCAAATGATAGGAATTTCATTTCAATCGATTTTACGTGAAGAATTAAACCAACGTCGATTAACTATATTAGGAATTACATTATTAATCAGTTTGGGAATAATGTTCCTTCCAGAAAGTGCATTTAACGGTATTCCTTCTTCCTTACAATATGTTTTAAGTAATGGATTACTCGTAGGTACTATGATTGTCATTCTACTGGAACAGTTTTGGAAAGAGTAAAGTATTTATATGCTTATTTATAAAAAGGAGTATTAGATGGATTTAATAGTGGATTAAAAAGATAATATTCATATTTCTCTTTTTAATTATTGTTACCATACCAATTTCATCGTTTTTATACATTCATCTATATAAAAAGAAACTAGATAAAAATACTAGTTTCTTTTTATTTTTTATAAATATGAAAAAATTTTAGGAATTAGTTTATCTTTTTTTAATGATTTATTTAGAGGGAGTTTATACTCAGGGATTAACATAATAAACGTAGTAATTAAGTTCATTGATTCAATCTGAGTCTTGTCATATATAGCTTATAACAAAAAATCAGAAAGACGAACTGCTACTATAATCGCAAACCGTACTACTTTAAACCAAGTGAATAACACAAAAATCATAAAATGAGGAGACGATAAAAAATGAACAAAAAAACTAAAGCACTATCATCAATACTGCTCGGATTCACATTAGCATTAACAGGGTGTGCTGGTACTAAAGCCGAAGAAACTCATAGTAAACAAAAACAAGAACAAGCTGCTAAAGAGACAAAAAAGGAAAATAAGTTAACTAAAGGACAAAAAATGGCTAACATTCTTAGCGATACAAACTGGCAGGGTACAAGAGTGTATGACAAAGATAAAAATGACTTAACAAATGAGAATGCAAACTTCATCGGCCTTGCAAAGTATGATGCGAAGTCAGGAAGATATGAATTTTTTGATGCTAAGACAGGTGCAAGTCGTGGCGATAAAGGCACTTTCTTTGTCACAAATGATGGGAAGAAGAGAATATTAATTTCAGAATCAATGAAGTATCAAGCTGTTGTTGACATGACAAAACTAAATAAAAATGTATTTACTTATAAAAGAATGGGGAAAGATGCTAACGGTAAAGATGTAGAAGTCTTCGTTGAGCATGTTCCGTATAAAGAAAAAGAACTTTCTTTCACTGATCCGGACAAGCAGCTGAACACTACTACAGGAGATATTGTTAAAAACGTTGATGGAGATAAAATTTTAGGCGATACCCTTTGGCACGGAACAAAAGTGTTAGATGAAGCTGGTAATGATGTAACACAGTTTAATTCGAATTTTATAAGTCTAGCAAAATTTGATGACAAGTCTAGTAAATATGAGTTCTTCAATGCTGAAACAGGTCAAAGCCGCGGTGATTATGGCTACTTCGATGTTGTACACGAAAATAAAATAAGAGCCCATGTTTCAATTGGAAATAATAAATATGGTGCCGCTCTTGAACTTACTGAACTGAATAATAATAAATTTACGTATAAAAGAACCGGTAAAGACCCAGCTGGTAAAGACATAACTGTATTCGTTGAGCATGAACCATATAAAGGTGATATTAAACCACAATTTAGTTTTTAATAAAGTTTGATTAAAAATCCTGTACTGAGCTGCAGGATTTTTCTTATTAATTCACTTTTATATTCGAAACATAAATCAGCCGTAAACTAAAAGAAGCATAAGTTGGCCGCAGTTGAAAGCATAAGTTAACCAGAAAACACTTATTTTTGTAGGCGATTATCTAATTTTTCAACGGAATTGGAAGCATAAATTGGCCGTGAGTTAATTATTAACCCATAAGCTTGCCGTGTATTTTATTAATGTAACTTTGGAATAATGTTTGGTCAAATTGATACTAATAACCTTAATAAACGAGCAAGTGGAACTGACGATTCCGTTAGTTAATAGGTCACTTTGCTCTTTTGATATGCTTTCTTTACCCGTTCAATTTGAGCAAGGTGTCCTTGTATATGTTGAAGATCTTTCAATTGAAAATAACCTATAAATCATTTATTAATAAAGATGTTCTTTGGCAGGTTTATCCAAATATATATAGAAAGTATGAAAAAATAAATTTTAATCTGACCAAAGGAGATGAAGAAATTGTTTAAAAAAGTCGGTATAGGAGTATTTTCTACAGCAATTGTATTAAGTGCCAGTATAGGTTTTTCAGGTATTGTATCAGCAGATAGTCCATCTGCAAATGAACAAGTTAAGAATGGAGATTTTGAGGATGGGCTAAATAACTGGATTTTATCTAATCCTAATTCTTCTACCGAGAATATCGGCACTTCTGAACCAGGCAATCATTATCTGAAATTAATACATGCAGACACAGCCTATCAACTTGTTACTGTAAAGCCGAATACAGAATATACATTAACATTTGATATAGCGGGAAGTATAGTTTCTCCATCAGAAGTAACAGTAGGTAATCTGAATGCCAATCAAGAAATCGTTCCATTAACAAAGAAGCAGTATACAGGATTTAAGCCCGAACATCATGAGATGAAGTTTAAAACAGGGGATGTGTCAAACTTTGCTGTCAAACTTGCTTCTACGGCAAATGGGAGGGTTAAGTTTGATAATGTACAATTAAAGGAAAAGGAGAAATCTTATATTTTAAATATTGATTTTGACCACAATTCAAGTTTAGAACCTTTTCAACCATATGGCGATATAAATTACAATATTGAAGAGCATGCAGGAGTAAATAATTCTAAAGGACTTCATATAAGTGGAGGATACGGTGCATTTATAGGGGACGTAACTTTGAAGCCTAATACTACATACATACTGTCCGCATCTGGAAAAGTAATGACTCCTGGTAATAAAAGCTTAGTGGTAGGAGCACTGTCTCCTGGGGGAAAAGACACACCTCATATGCTTTTTACTTCCTCACAGTATGAACAAAAATCGGTTGAATTTACTACTCTAAATACTAATGATCCATATACATTCTTCTTACAAATTAATGGAAGTGTAATCGGTGATGCCTATCTTGATGATATCGTACTAGTTGAAAAGTAGCCATAACAAAAAATATATTTCTATCATTGACACATGAAAACAATTCTAGAAATGAGCCGCCATATGCCCATCGACTTGAGAATTTTATAACGCCCCAAAAACGAAAAAAATGTACATTTTTTTCGTTTTGGGGTATTTGCTATTCTTAGATTGATGGTGATGTGATGCTATCCCTAAAAGTTGCGACTTTATTTAAAGGCGACATTAAAAATATTCTTCAAATCCTAGAAGCATAAGTTGGCCGTAAACTAAAAGAAGCATAAGTTGACCAAAACGGCCATCTTATGCTTCCTGTTATATACAAAATAAAAAAACCACCAAATATGTATTGGTGGAGACGGTGGGAGTCGAACCCACGTCTCCATAACATTGATTTAATAAACTTTAAAAGACCTTATATAAATTTTGACTATAATTTTGACTATATTTTATAAAAATATGTTGTGGGGGCAGTACTTAAAGAAGATGACACATTAGTTGTAACAGAAGATACAACAATGGGAGGGTCCTTCTTAACTACTTTATTAGCAGTAGCTGAAATGTTACGCTGTTCCCAAGCATTTGTGAAAAGAGCCAAGAATTGAATCCTCCTTAGCTCTTTTCTAACACTATTATTTACCTAAAAGACTGATAAATTTGCTTAGTTCTTCTTTGGCTTCATCAGTTGTCCCGTTCAACTCGTTCAAAAGCTCAAACAAGTTATCATATGAATTCGCAATTTCTGCTTTAACTTCGGTCAACTCTTGAGCCACTTGTGAAAGTGGAATAACTACTTCTTCTTCAAACGTGTCGACATAACGTGGAATGTTCAAATTGTAATCATTTTCTTTGATTTCATCCAAAGATGCCACATGAGCATATTTCTCAACGTCTTCACGGTTACAGTAAGTTTCGATAATTTTGTTGATGTTTTCAGGAGAGAGTTTGTTTTGGTTCTTGCCTTTTTCAAACTCATTTGAAGCATCGATAAACAAAATATCTTTATTCTTGCGAGCTTCACGACCTTTGAACACTAGCACACATGTTGGGATGCTTGTCCCATAGAACAAGTTAGCTGGCAATCCAATAACCGTATCTAACAGATTGTTGTCGATGATATTCTTACGGATTTTACCTTCAGACGCACCACGGAAGAGTACACCATGTGGCAACACGATAGCCATTGTTCCAGCTTTATCTAAGTGGTACAGTCCATGAAGAACAAAGGCATAATCTGCCTTAGATGCAGGTGCTACACCAAAACCCTTGAAACGTGTGTCTTTTTCTCGATCAACGTCTTTTGTATTCCAATTTTGGGAATATGGGGGGTTACTCACGACCGCGTCGAACTTCAAAGGAATTTGTGTGCCATCTTTTTCAGCAAATGGCCAGTCAGCATCAAGTGTATCTGCGCGTTTCAACTCCATATTGCGATAGTTAACACCATGCATCATCAAGTTCATGCGAGCCAAGTTATAAGTCGTCGTATTCAACTCTTGACCGTAAAACTCAACGCTTCCTTCTTCATCACCATTTGGCAATTCTTTTTGAACTGTCAAAAGAAGTGACCCTGATCCCATTGTAGGGTCATATACACGGAATTGATCGCCAGTACCATCTGCAGCAATCGTGACAATTTTTGCTAGTATTTGACTAACTTCATGAGGTGTGTAATATTCGCCACCCTTTTTACCAGCATTGGCAGCAAACTGCCCAATCAAATACTCGTAAACGTCCCCCAAAATGTCACGTCCTGAATCGTCTTTGAAAGTAAATTCGTTAATCATCAAAACGATATCATTCAAAGCCTTCGCACGTTCATTTGTACTTGAGCCAAGACGTGTGTCCCCAAGGTTAACATCTGAGAATACGTTAGCAAAGTCAGCTTCTGCGACTGCGTTACGTTTGGCATTTGTATTGAATGAGTCAAACATGTCTTGGAAGTCACTAGCTTTGATTTTGTGATTTTCAATTTTTGATACGATTTTGTCCCACGTGTAGGCTGGGTCAATCGCATATCCGATACCTTTACTGATTTCTTCAAGGTAATCTTCTTTTTCTGTGTCATCTTTCACTTCGTAGAACTCTTCTAAACCATTGTCTCTCAAGTATTCATCTTGATTTTCTGATAAGTAACGATAGAACATAAATGGCAAAATATAGTTTTTGTACTCACTTGCATCCATTGTCCCACGCAGTTTGTTAGCCATTTCCCATAGCTTTGATGTAATATCTGTTGCATTACTCATTTGTGTAGTCTCCTTTTCTTATACAAACATTTGTTGAAGCAGTGATTTCTTCAAATTTTTAAGCGAATTTAACTCAAGCTGATGAAACGTGATAAGATTGTCTAGATTATTGAAAAAGGTGCCGATTTGTTTTTGCTCTTCTAATTTTGGGTAAAGTAAATTAATCTCTTTCAAATCTGAATTATGCAAGTGAACCACAGATTTCCCTTGGGCACGTTTTGACATTTCCTTTTGTTGCGTACCATTTGATATTGTCAAGGCTAAAAATATTGAATTTACTTCCTGTTTAGGTTTAATAATGTTCAAGTCTCCACCTAGGATAAACCCCGGTTTACCAATAACAGAGGCTCTTGAAATGTCTTCTGCAGATTCTCCGGACGCAGGAACAACAACTTCATTCCCTTCGCTGATTACAGATTTGTCTTTCATTTCAACAAACGTGTCGACATTATTAATGATAGTTTCATATTTTGTATAAAGGCGACCATATAACACAACTGGAAATCCCGTCTCCTTCAAATCATTCTTGGTATATCCGTTTCCCTTAGAAAATTCAGCCACTTCCCCCAACTTACACTGTTGCCAAGCGTCAGTAAATCCTTCAAAGCGAATTTCAGGAACATTGGCTCCATCTTTCGGAAACATTTTTTGAAGTAGACTCTTTTTCGTATCCTTCAGCAGTTCCAACTTACGCTGATGAAGGGTGATAGTGTCAACTAGTTGTTTGAAAAAGTTTCCTATTTGGGTTTGCTCTTGAATCTCTGGAATAACTACATTAATATTCTTGAATTTTTTCAATGAAAGAACTCTTTGGCCTGTTCCTTCAGCTTCTAAGGCAACTTGTTTTTTTATAGTTGAATTGAGCATATTCAAAAAGAAATCACTATTGCCATTAGATATTCTAAATACAGGATAAAAGTAACTAATGATCCCTTTATCAATAAGGTCGTTTCGATTAAATTTAAATATACCGTTATCGCTTCTTGACCTAAATGTAAAGTATCCTCTTGGTAACACAAAATATCCTATATTATTTTGTGTTGTTACTTGTCTATCTGCAAAATACTCTTCTTGGTATACTATTCCACGCTTTTGAGATGAAGTTAGTACAGGATATTGATTTTGAACTATAGTTTTCTCAACATAATCTTGTATAAACTCCCCCAACTTCCGCTGTTCCCAAGCATCCGTAAATCCTGCGAATCTGATTTGAGGTGATTTTGTTATTTTATCACTCATTTCTAATCTCCTTTTATTTTAAATATTGAATTGCTAAAGCGATTAACGACAAGCAGCGGTTAAAAAAGTAATCATAGTGGCGATTATCTGTAATATCAATTTTATTTGTCTCATGATGACGGATTCTAAAACTATTACCAATGTCCGTTAGTGCCCTAAATTCAGCATCAAAAATTGTAATAAAATCATACTTCCCATTGCTCATATCATTTACCACTTTGGTTGCAGAGCCACGTTTGTCAAGATTAGTATAATAAGTTTTCAGGCGTTCAAGGGCGTCCCATATTTTCTCAACTGAATCTTGGCGAGCCGCTGGATTTGGTGTTTTATATAATGCAATTGCATCTTTCATCAATTCTCTTGTTCCATATTCAGCAATTTGCTGTACTTGTGTCTCTATTGCAGGTGAAAGCGGGCTGTTTTCTACTATACGCTCAA
Source organism: Bacillus cereus group sp. BfR-BA-01310 (assembly GCF_022664325.1). Classification (NCBI taxonomy): domain Bacteria; kingdom Bacillati; phylum Bacillota; class Bacilli; order Caryophanales; family Bacillaceae; genus Bacillus; species Bacillus cereus group sp. BfR-BA-01310. Next base: position 163,772 of record NZ_JAKUHD010000002.1, read on the forward strand.
TAAGTTTTCCGCTAGTTAATGTAAACAACAACCCCGACTCTTGAAATATTTCGTTTATTTCATTTCGATAATCATCAAAAACTTTTGTTGTATCCAAACAACGGATATCCCAATAATTTTTGTAACGATCATTATTCCATCCTTCAGAAATATCCTTTATATTTTCAGCAACATATTCTATAAGGTCAATTAATGAATATTGGTCATAATCATCATTGTATTGTGGGGCAGCTATATGACCATACTCATCCCTGAGAATATTAGAAATTTTTATTGCCATTCTATTTTCAAATTGACTACGGTCAAATTCAATATAATACTGATCCACAAAAGAACAATGCTGCTGAAGTTTGAAGATATGTGTTAGATTCTTATAATATTTTTGACATGTATTTAATAGCAAAGTATAAACTTCTTTTGAGATTTTACTCGTACGTGCAATTGGTTTTCTTAATCCATGGCGTTCTGTGTATAAATTCATTTCCGTTCTCCTTTCTCTAGTCTGCATAATTTTATCTCATGATTATTCTCCCTTCTTAATTTCGTCAGCCATTTCGTAAAATGCCTTACGGAATTCAATTCGGTATCGTACCCAAGTTAATTCTGCAATCTTTTCAACTGCAATTTCTTTATAATCAGCTCTTGCGTCATTCATGATTGCTGTTAACTCACCTTGTTTATCCATATCCTCCTGACCTAATCGGTGTTTCTTAATCAAGCTTTCAAGTTCCCTAGGTTTGGTGCTGTTATCAAGTCCCCAAGTACGGATGAAATTCGTTACAAGTTGGATATTCGTATCCTTTTGTGCTTTATCCATAGCTTGGTTCATTTTTTCAACACTTCGAGGTGCTGGATAATTATCAAACTCAAACTCTTTTGAAAAAATCTTAGATACAAAGTTGCGCATCTTAGATTTTTCTTTTTCATTGTCAGACTTGGCAATTTCAAGATGGATTTCATCTAGTGTGTTTTCAGCTTTCGACATATCGTTCACGTGAACTTCATCAGCCATTCTAGCAATCAAATCAATCAAATAATCATAGTTGATGGTAACATCGTGAATATGAACCATAGAGAGATTGACTTGCGAAATATCAATGTCTTCTCGCTTTGCACGTCGTTCCTTCAACTCACCGGCGATTACAGTTGTTAAAATGACTTCCTGCTCTTCAGTAATACCCAATCGTTCATAGAACTCTTCAGGATTATCATAGGCAGAAATAGGATTTTTGTCATCATCTTCTGTATATTGTTTCAACTGACTAAGCAAGCGATTATACTCTTTCAAATTCTCAAAGACTTCATCTTGTGCTTTTTCACTTGGTGGTAATTGCACAAAATCATCTGTGAGCATTGAAAGCTTCTTGATGACTTCTTGCATCTCAGCTTGAACCTTGCTGAACGGTTTAGAAATGATACCAGACGCTTCGTTACCTTCTTTCAAATCTTCAAGTGAAAGCTGCTCGTCAGCGGATGCACGATTTGAATAGATAGCAAAAGCCTTATTCATTTCATACTCGTTTTGCTCTGGCCAACGATAATTCACGACATTTCCCCAAGGCTTATCGACAAGGTTATGCATTCGGTTTGTACGTGAGTATGCCTGAATCAAGTTCCCACCCTTAAGCGTTCGGTCAATATAGAGCGTATTCATCTCAGGAGCATCAAAACCGGTCAAAAGTTGATCAACAACGATAACCAAATCTAAATAATTACCATCATCAGCTGTCTTGTTCAAACGTCGTGCTAAGTCTTCTGTGTAGGCTTTAACTGTCGTCATATCAAAAGCTGTGCCAAACATTTCGTTATAGACCTTGATGGCTCTATGCAAGTTCTCGTTCGTTTTCAGTTGGTGAATACTATTGGATGTATCTGCCGAGAAACTCACTGCAACTTTTAATCGTTTATCTGCAGGACGATTCGCATTTTCTTCAACAAACTTATCGAAGTATTCCATCGCTCTTGGTGTACTTGCTTTGTTACCGCCAACGTGGACTGTAAACAAGGCATTATATTTGCGGTCATTTGAACGTTTCTTCCAATTATCGAAGATGTCTTTAACTACCAAGTTCACATGTTCTGGGCTATAGTCGTAAACACTACCACGAATATTATCGTCGATATCAGCTTCAGTTGGATTTGCAGGAGCCTCGATAGTTTCCTTGAATTCAACGTTAAAACCTAAGACGTTTTTATCCGCAATGGCCTCTTTGATGGTGTAAGCATGTAGAATATCACCAAAGATTTCTCGTGTTTCGGGGAATTTTGGTGTACCAGTATAACCAACCCAAGCAGAATTAGGAATAGCTTTTCGGATCGTTTCAAGCATACCTTCATTTTCAGTACCATCACCAGTTGAACGGTGGGCTTCATCAACGATAAAAAGAATACTTTCATTAAGTGGCTTGAAGCTATCTCGCGCTACATAACGCGACATCTTTTGAATACTTGTCACGATGATGTTCTTATCGCTCTTCTTAGTTAATTTGCGATGGAGGTCTGAGATATTTGCTGTGTCACTCACCACACCAGTTTTCCCTTCAAATCCCGCAACAGGATCATAGGCTTTATAGGCATCAGCTGTTTGGTTTGTAAGCGCAATACGGTCAACCAAGAAGATAACTTTATCTACATTAGATAGACGACTTGCAAGCCAAGCTGTCTTAAAACTTGTGATTGTCTTACCTGAGCCTGTAGTGTGCCAAATGTATCCTAATTTACCATCATCATATTTGAAGTCAAATTTTCTAACTTTATCAAGCACACGCTTTGTGGCATAGACTTGATAAGGACGCATTACTTTGATATTTTCTTTGTTTTTAGTACCATCAAGTATCATATAGCGTGTTGCCAAATCATGAGCCATTGGAATTGACAACACTTTATCCGCAAACGTCTTCCATGAACGAATAGGGCGAGCATCATCTTCATTTTGCCAGTTGAATGCGAAAGCTCGGTTAAAGCTTTTGAGTGGCGTATTTGCCATGTAACGAATATCATACGGCGTCATCGCGATTAGAATCTGCAAGGTTGAAAAGATGCCGCTATATTGTTTTTCAGCAATGTACTGTTCCATCTGGTTCAAGGATTCTGTAGTACTGTGAAGTGCTTTCTTTAATTCGATTTGAATAATCGGTAAACCATTAATAAGTAACGTCACATCAAATCGACGGTTGGGCTTACCATCAATAACTTTTGGTCGTTTAATTTGATTTACCACTTGATAAACAGTGTTTCCACCGCCAACTTGGGCTTGGTCAAATACTGTCAAAAATACATGCTTACCATTGTCAAGGTCAACTTCAATTTCAGAAACACCGTTAACACCATACAAAAACTGTCCGGCATGGTAGGGTGATTCGATACTAGTGATAATCTTCTTCACCTGGTTAAATTCAGTGACAGACAATGGTTCATCTAAACGAGCACTATTGTTTTGTTCTAGGATTATTTTAAAGTTATCCCAGAGTTGTTGGGTTGTTCTGATGTCTTTTTTGTATTCCCATTGTTTTACTCCCCCGATTTTGGTCAAATAATCGATGACTTCATTTTCAAATGCTAATTCCGATTGACTTTTCATTTGATTATTTCCCCCTTAAGTTTTCTTCTAAGATTGAGCTCGTAAACTGCTCAATCAAGTTTGCGTATTTGTTTAACTTATTTTGTAGTTTTAGTGTTTCTAAGTATATAGCGCCTATTTTCTTCTGTTCCTCGATTGGAACAACAGGAACGATAATTTCACCAAGAGCACGTAGTGGAATTCTAAGAATAGGGCCAATTCCCTGTAACTCCCTTTCCTTTTGTCTTCTAACATCTTTATAGGCATTAAACAAAAAAAGAAAATATCCCTCATCAAGTCGTCCATTATCAAACTCTATTTTTGTAAAGTTAAGAGACAACACTTTACCAACATTATTTTTACCGACAATTGTTGCTAGCTGCAATGAGTTACTGATAACAACATCACCTTCATTTAACGATAGGTTATTTTGAAATAAAGGTTTTGCCTTATCTTCAACAACTACGTCCTCGTGATTATAATCAGCTTCAAAAGACGCTTGGTCATAATAATTTATTTTTTGAGTTCCAAACTGCTTTTGCGCCCTTGTTGGATTTATACCAGGAACGAATGTTACGAATTCATTTATTTTTCTTTTCTCCAAATAAGTCACCCCAAAAATTACAGATATGATTTTTTGAAATATTTCTATATTCCACATTAAACCACCTCAAGCACGTTTTGTCAAACGATAATTTGAAATATTTTTATATTTCTTTTTAGATTTAAGAAGAGCCTACAGAAACTATTCTGCAAGCTATGTTTTATTTCACTCTTCCGCCAAAAGGTTCTCCTTCTGCCAAATGGTTAAACAATCTCCGCAAAACTCAACCCTTTTTCAGCGTCATTCTGTTCCCACAGAAGATTTAAAAAACATAAAATCACGATCATCTCCATCAAATCCAACAGTCCCTAAAATAGAAAAAAAACTTGAAACCACTGCCACTACAGCGATTCCAAGGGTAATAATTCTTATATTAATTCCAGTAGTACGACTTTCACAACATGAGCTGTAAGCGGGAACATAAATGAGGTTTTTAATATTAAATTTCCTGAAATCTTATAGATTTGAATAAATCAAAAGTTTCGTCATAAAATGATGGCAGTCTAGCTGCAAAAAATATTTCATAACTATTAATTTCCATAATTAAAAGCTGCTTGAATCGTATCAAACAGCTTTTAATACTATATTTTACGAAACTTTAATGAAATCCATTGAAATCAGATAAAATAAAAAAAGTGCCCAACCCCTGTAAAATCAAGGATTTTGACACTCATTGAAATCATACGAGTCAAACCCGCGTCCAGAAACTCCAATACTCAAGCTTCTACGCGTGTATCTTGCCTATTTAGGTTTCACGCATCATTAGCCAGCAAGCAGGTATCGTGAGCGCTAACTTGGGAAGCTCTTGCCGGTGACTCAGGTGGCAGTCCATACTTTATTTATAATAGTTAAGGTGTAATACATTTAATTTGAACTAGGTTTATAAAACCTTTTTTAAACATTATATAACATTTCCACAAAACAAAAAGAGAATCTTTTAACAGACACCCTTAATTATTCCCACTCAATGCTTTCTAAACATTATAAGAATGAATTTATTGAATATCAAACCTTTTGGGTTGTTTGCAGTTCTTTGATTTAGTATATCTTGATTGCTATTGTTTGCAAAATGTTTGCAGTCTACATAATTTATTTCTCTTTTTAAAGATGCTATAATCGCATTAAAGACGATGATAGAATATCTAATATTTTTATTAGGAGGTGTAATCTATGGCTAAAATGGGAAGAAAAGTATCTTACAATTTAACATTAGCTAATGAAGAAAAAGAAAGAAAAGTTCGTGAAAAATGGGAAATGGAAGGTGGACGTGTGACCACCGCTTATGTACTAAATAAAGCTATGGCTTTATTGTACGAAAAAGAATTTCCTAATGAAAAAAATGATGAAGCGAATAACAGTAAAGAAGAATAACTTTTATATACTATCCAAGTTTAATGATTTGGATAGTATTTTTTTTGCGCAAAAACAATAAGAGTCCTTTTAAGAATATTTAAGATGATTTAAGAATCTTTTATTGCTTTTAATATTCCTTAAGAGTATAATCACCTTAAAGATGATTTAAGAATATTAAAGAGTCTTAAAAATGTGATTGAGGTGGTTTAGATGAAAGCTAAAGAAATGTTAGAAGTAATTGAGGAAGTTGAAACATTACAACATGGCATTAAATCATGGACTGTTGAACGTGCACGTACTTTCCAAACAGAAAATTTAGATGAACAAGAGAAAATTGAGTTTGATTCAACATTTTACGAGTTCGTGGAGACTTTAAATACTCTATACGGTTGTAGAGTAGCTATCCCAACAGCAAAAAAAATCCTCAATAACTCTTACATTGCTGCAAGAAATAATAAGTTGGCTGTTCAAGCGATTGCACCCATGGAGATTAAAGTAGACTCTGACGTAATTGAATTTTTAATTAAGAATGGTTTCAACATCGATCATGCTGTATTTGCCAAAGGCGTAAGTCAAGAAGCTGTCGAGGAAATAAAAGAAGCAATGCCAAAAGACTCTGTGTTATTTCGACGATTAAAAAATGCCGCTGATTTAGCTTATCCCTCGCCACGAGGCTTTTCATACGATTACCTAAATAAAGTCGTAGCAGGTTTTTCTAGCGTGTGGCATGAAGGATGAATTGACTATGATGATTCCTATTAGAAGCCCTTCTATAAATTTCACTAATCAACAAAGAGAATAACTCATGCGATTGCATGAAATTAAAACTATTGAATAAAATAAAAATTTAGAAATGGGGAATTAAAAATGGCAATTAGACCAGTAATTAATAACATAGAGACTTTAGGCGCGACTTTGTTACTTGTGGAGGCGAAACCAGCTTATGAGCGCATTGAAAAAGAAAATGGGAAATTTGAGAGAACTGAGAAAATCCTAAATTACGTTTATACAGTGGTCTGTGTTGAAAGAAAGTTTGAAAAGGTTTCTATAAAAATTGACGAGCCTCGCCCACTTTATGATGAGGAAGTTCCCGATAACACATATGTGGAATTTGAAAACTTGGTAATTACTCCATATGTTTCGAATGGTTGGATTCAAATTTCTGCTAAAGCAGACAGATGTGTGGTAGTCGAGGAGTGATAACAAATGCGCAATTCTAAAAATGATTTTATCCAAGTAAGCTATTTTTCAAAAATCCCGCTGCTTAATCGTGTCGCATTTTTAATTCTTTCTATCTGTTTGCTAGTGAGTATCGAGATTTTTCTTGGCAGTTACTTGCCAAACTTTTTACAATTTATTAGTTTTCTACTGTTCTGTGTCGCTTTAGTGATGATTATTAGAAAATGGTTTACATCACGACGAAAGTTCAATCGTTCACCTTTCAAAAGACTGAAGCGATTTATTGTAGAGAATAAATTATATGAGGAAGAAATGCGAGAAACTGGTACGAATGAAAACGGAAGTCCCAAACGAGAAAGAGTAGTATTTAATTCCGCTTATTTTTTGTACAAAATGACAGATGATGAATTAATTGTTCGCGCTTGGAAGAAAGCTGATAAGTTTTCCGATAAGGCTAATTCCTACGATACATTACTTAGTGCATTGTTTGGGATTCCACTATATAAAAAATTTGATGAAATACAATATTGTGATTATGTCTTTGAATTAGTTCCCGATAAACGAATTATTGTTTCAAACTCTAGTAGAAATACTAATAATTACGAAATACCAATTACTTCTAAAATCAAGTGGAAAATCGGGTCTCCTCCCCATCTTTTAATAGTAGGTTCAACAGGCAGCGGGAAGACGTATATGGTAAATACATTAATTCTAGATTATTTGAGTAAGGGTGCGGAGTTATTCGTTGCTGATCCAAAATCTGCCGACCTCGCAATGATTGGGAGAATAGTAGATAAAGAACATACGGCAACAACCGAAAATGAGATTGCAAAATTATTGCGTGAAGCGAGCGAAGAAATGGAAAGACGTTATAAAAAATTATTTGCTGATGAAAGCTCATTCGGTAAAACGTGGAAAGATTTTTCAAACGTTAAACCTTTGGTAGTAGTGATAGATGAATACGCTGCATTCGCTGCTGTGTCTTCACAGAAGGTCGTTAAAGAAGTACAAGGATATTTGTTCAACCTCATTCTCAAAGGGCGGCAGGCAGGCATTGAAGTTGTTATGATTATGCAAAGACCTGACGCTAATATTTTAAGTGGAAATTTAAGAGACCAATTTGGTGTGAGAATTGGCTTAGGAAATATGACAGATGAGGGTAGAAGAATGTTGTTTGGTTCTGTCGATATGGAATTTAAGTCAATTCGTGAGATAGGCGGGGGCTATGTCATGATAGATGGACAGCATAATGCTCCTGTATACATAGAAACACCTTTACTTACAGGCGGATTCGATTTTATCGGAGAATTACAGAAGATTATTAAGGAACGTGAAAACTCTTAAATGGCCCCCCTCGAAGTGGGTGAAAAGGGGAGGCAGACGCGTAGCGGGCTGAACGGAGTGACCGAGTCTTTTCGCCCGCTTTGAGGGGGCTAGACGAGCGGTTTTTGCTCGGCTTATTTAACTTGATATATAGAACAACATCTAGAGAAAATTCATATCAGAGAAAATTATAGGAATTGGAAATGAGTGGTTCCTATCAATGACATTGGAAGCTATAAATATAAAGTTATCGAGACTCCTACAACTTATGAAGTTTGGGAATATATAGATGACCCTGTTTATTATCGTGTTAAAAATGACAATGAAAAAACTCATAGTGATATCGAATGGATTCAAAATTTAGATATACGAGAAACTTTCGATGAAATGAAGGCAACAAAACAATACGATAGTTTAAAAAGAAAACAACGTCATTATGAAAATATGCGTTGGGAAATCGCTCGTTTAGTCGATTGTAATTTTGACAAAAGCACAAAGTTTATGACTTTGACTTTCAAAAAAAATGAACAAGATATTTCTTACACAAATATCGAATTTAATAAATTTATAAAGCGATTAAACTATCATCTTTATAAGATTAAGAAACAACAATTAAAGTATCTAGCAGTGTGGGAAAAACAAAAACGTGGGGCTATTCATTATCATATTATCTTTTTTGAACTCCCTTTTATTAAGATAAAAATTCTACAAGAAATATGGGGACATGGTTTCGTTAAGTTAAATAAAATTGATGTGGATAGCCAAGAGAATCGAGGAAGATATGTGAGTAAATATTTCTCAAAAGATTCGGAATTAAAAGAACATAAAAAAAAGGCATTTTTTAAATCGCAAAATTTAAAAATGCCAATAATTCGACGAACCAATTCGTTGCAACCGATTGATTTGTCTAACAAAAAAATAATTTACAGTAAAGATTATACACGAAACATTCCCGATTTTCATTCACAAGATATGAGTTTTAAGAACTCAACTGTCAGATATATTAAATTTAGAAAGGAATTTGCACATGATTACAGTTACGAAACAAGAATTGATTAACCTTGGATTTGGACCCAGTCAGTCAGCTGATATTATCAGACAAGCAAAACATTTAATGCTTAATAGAGGTTATTCTTATTATTCAAGTAAACGTTTAGGAAGAGTTCCTGTCAAAGCAGTCGAAGAAATTTTAGGCTTCTCTATTGAAGCAAATACAGATGCATCTCATGCAAAAAATTTCTAATATCTATCAAGATAAGAAAAATGGAGGTAATTAAGGTGCAACATACATTTGAAGTTTCAAAAGGACTAGAAAATATATTAACCGAGTTAATCATTAATTGTACAAACCAAGCGATAAAATCCCAGCATTTTGTATCAAAAGAATGGTTTTCTTTATCAGAAGCTGCTAAATATGCAGGCGTTTCACACAATACATTGGTTAAATTTCGCCAATTGGGCTTAAAAGTATGCGAAATCGACGGTATCAAACGGGTTTCAAAAAAAGAAATTGATCGCTTTCTAGAAGAATACAGCTACTAAATGCTACGAGAGGATTTTCGCACAGCAAAATTATATATTATAACTGTGAGGATTAATCCTCTCCTTTTTAATCTTGCCCCCGCAACGATTATAGGAGGTCTTTACATGAAACAGAAAAAAGCATCACCCATACAAAGCTATACCAATAAATGTGGTAACACACTTTATATGTTCCAAGTTTATCTGGGGATCGATGAATTAACTGGGAAACAGAAACGAACTACAAAACGTGGATTTAAAACTCGAAAAGAAGCTGAATTAGCTCTGTCTCGAATTAAAATCCAAGTTTCAGAAGGAACTTATCGTCAAGTTCGTGCTGAAACATTTCAAGAGCTATATAATTTATGGATAGTTCAATATGAAAAAACGGTTGAAGAAAGCACCTTTGTCAAAACGTTTGGTTACTTCAAAAATCACATATTACCATCAATGGGAAGTTACAAAATTGATAAAATTAATATCGATATCTGCCAAAAGCATTTTGATGAATGGGCTACTAAGCTTTCAAAAGCTAGAACTATCAAATCATATGCAGCTTTAGTATTAGATTTTGGAATTAAGCGCGGCTATATTCAGATAAACCCATTCACTCATATTGAAACTAGAATTAAAACTAGAAAAGTGATTGAAGTTGAAGAAAAAGTAGAAAACTTTTATACGCGTGAGCAATTAATTGAGTTCTTAAATGGTTGCGAGCAATCTCTTCACTATAAATCGTTTACCTTGTTACGTTTACTTTCCTTTACAGGAATGCGTAAAAGTGAAGCACTTGCACTAACTTGGAAAGATTTAAATTTAACAGATAATGAACTCACTATTTCAAAAGCAATTGGTCGAGGAAAAAGTTCGAAGTTATATTTAAAATCAACAAAAACAGGGTCATCACGTGTTATTAAAATTGATGATGCTACTATTGCCATTTTAAAATTATGGAGAAAAGCGCAAAAACAAGATTATCTCATTTTAGGACATAATACGATGGCAGATAACCAGCTCATCTTTAGTAATACAAATAATGACTACATTCAACCAGTACAGATTCAAAAGTGGATGTATAGTGTGCAAAAGAAACATTCCTTAGAAAAAATTACACCACATGGCCTAAGACATACACATTGCTCTCTTCTTTTCGAAGCTGGAGCATCACTAAAAGAAGTACAAGATAGACTTGGCCATTCAGATGTGAAAACGACAATGGATATCTATACTCATGTAACGAAAAAAGCTAAAGAAGGTGCAATTCAAAAGTTTGTTTCCTATCTTGAGATTTAAAATTATTAAATACAATTTTGACTACGTTTGAATACAATCATTTGAAATTGGTTGAAAATGAAAAAATGCCAAAACCCTAATTTATCAAGGGTTTTGCCAAAACGGCAATGTTATGCTTTAATTCACAGACATAAAAAAACCACCAACAGTATGTATTGGTGGAGACGGTGGGAGTCGAACCCACGTCCAAAAATATCGGCACTTAAGCTTCTACGAGTGTAGTCGATATATTAGCATTTCGCGAACTCTTCGGCCTATCGACAGGCTTCCAAGTTGCTAGTCTGGTTGTTCTCTTCCTTTGTCCTCAGACGGCGAACTCCGGCGTAGTCCACTTAGTTTGAGTCCCTTACCCTACCACATGGACGATGGAGGGAGGAACCTTTAGTGCAATTAAGCAGCTAAAGAAAGATTGTTTTGTTTGCCAATTATAGGCTTTGACGTTTTAACGAGGCCGATCCCCTCGACTCGCAACTTAAGCTCGAACTATCCCTGTCGAATCCGTAACGTCCCCATGATAGAAATGGAGCATACGAAGAAATATCGTGATAGCTACTAAGAGCTGTTTTTCAATGTGCAACAATCTTACATAAGTTATTATATCATACGCGCGCCGTTTTACAAATGTAAATATTTGTATTACATCTTTTGACGATCACGGAACGCGCGTGCAATTTCACGTTTTGCTTCTTTCTCTTTTAAATCGTGACGCTTATCATATTGCTTCTTACCTCGAGCTAAACCAAGTGCCATTTTTGCAAATCCATTTTTCAAATAGATTCTAAGTGGAACTAATGCGTAACCTGTTTCTTTTGCAGCTCCTGCTAACTTATCAATTTCTTTTTTATGAAGAAGTAATTTTCTTGTACGTAGCGGATCGTGATTGAAACGATTCCCTTGCTCATACGTACTAATATGCATATTATGAACCCATACTTCACCATTATGTATACGTGCAAACGCATCTTTCAAGTTCACGCGTCCAGCGCGAATCGACTTAATTTCCGTTCCTTGAAGGACAAGCCCTGCTTCGTATGTTTCTTCGATGAAATAATCATGAAATGCTTTTTTATTTTGTGCAATAACCTTACCTGTACCTTTTGGCATATAACGTCCCTCCTCTATTTTTACTATTGTAACAAATGTGAACAAAAAGCGAAAGTGGCTCGCTCAGAATCTTTGGACACCCTAGCTTCCGACAGAGCAGCACTTTTTGCTTCATACGAGGGAGCGAAATGACCAATAGATTCTAGCCACTGTAGCTGGATTCCAACAAAAAAGAAAAATGGCCCCGCTTTTCATCGAAGCGAAGCCACTCTTTTCTTACTTACGCTTTTTCTTTTTCTTTTTGAATCCTGGTACATTTTCGAAGAATGCTTTTTTCTTCTTGCCATTACCATCTTTTTTCCCTGGCTGACTTGCGGATGCGGATGTTGATCCCCTTCCTTTACCTTTGCCACCACGATCAAACTTTCTACCTGTTCCACGTTCACCGCTGCGCTCGTTACTACGTTCACTACGGCTAGCGCGTTTCTTTCTGCCTGTTCTTGGTTGTTCAATAACAACCGGACGATCTTTAAATTTACGACGAGGTGTGCCTTTCATGCCAACGATTTCAAAGTCGATTGCACGCTCGTCTTTATTTACGTTAATAACACGAATTGTAATTTCGTCACCAATACGGAATACGTTACCTGTACGTTCTCCGATCATTGCGAAATGCTGCTCGTCATAACGGTAGTAATCATCCGTTAAGTAGCTAACGTGTACAAGACCTTCAATTGTATTTGGCAGCTCTACGAATAAACCAAAGTTTGTTACAGAGCTAATCATACCGTCATACTCTTCACCGATCTTATCAAGCATATATTCTGCTTTTTTCAGTTCGTCTGTTTCACGCTCTGCTTCAACAGCACGGCGTTCCATATTAGAAGAATGCTCTGCAATCTCAGGTAAGTTTTCACGCCATTTCGCTTGCGTTTCATTGTCGACTTTACCGTTAATAATGTATTCACGAATCAATCTATGAACGATCGTATCTGGGTAACGACGAATCGGCGATGTGAAATGCGTGTAGAACTCAGTTGATAAACCGAAATGTCCTAAGCTATCTGCATCGTAACGTGCTTGCTTCATAGAACGAAGCATAACTGTTGAAATTACTACTTCTTCAGGCTGTCCTTGAACCATTTCAAGAATTTGCTGCAATGCACGAGGATGTATTTCATTCGCACGTCCTTTTACCGCATATCCGAAGTTTGTTACAAACTCGAAGAAACGCTCTAACTTATCTTCTTTCGGATCTTCATGGACACGGTACATAAACGGTACGTTCATCCAGTGGAAATGCTCTGCTACTGTTTCGTTCGCAACAAGCATAAACTCTTCAATTAACTTCTCTGATACAGAACGATCACGCATGACAACATCAGTCGGTTTTCCTTCTTCATCTACTAGCACTTTCGCTTCTTTAAAGTCAAAGTCGATTGCACCGCGGCGCATACGTTTTTCACGTAAAATTTGTGCTAACTGCCCCATCTCTTTAAACATTGGCACTAGCGGCTCGTAACGCTCGATTAACGCTTCGTCTTCATCTTCCAAAATGCTTCTAACATCCGCATACGTCATACGCTCTGTCGTTTTAATTACACTTTGGAAAATCTCATGCTTTACAACATCACCTAGATTATTGATTTCCATTTCACACGATAATGTAAGACGATCTACTTTTGGATTTAATGAACAAATACCGTTAGATAAACGGTGCGGAATCATTGGGATTACACGGTCAACAAGATATACACTCGTCGCTCTTTCAGCTGCTTCAACATCAATTGGAGAACCTTCTTGAACGTAATGACTTACATCCGCGATATGAACGCCAAGCTTATAGTTACCGTTCTCAAGCTTCGTTACTGTAACAGCATCATCTAAATCTTTTGCATCTGCACCGTCAATTGTAACAATCATTTGATCGCGCAAATCACGACGATCTTTTAAATCTTCTTCTGAAATCGTTTCTGGTACACTGTTTGCGTGTTCCATCACTTCTTCAGGGAACGCTAAAGGTAAATGATGTTTATGAATAACAGATAAAATATCTACCCCTGGATCATTTTTATGACCTAGAATTTGAATAACTTCACCTTCCGCACTTAAACGGTTCTCTGGGTAGCTCGTAATTTTCACAACTACTTTATGACCTTCTACAGCGCCCATAGATGCACTTTTCAAGATAAAAATATCACTTGTCCAGCGCTTATTATCAGGTATAACAAACCCAAAGTTCTTCGATTCTGTATATGTACCAACTAGTTCTTTCGTTCCACGCTCTAAAATACGAACAATTGTACCTTCTTGACGTGAACCACTTGATTGCGAGCTAACACGCGCTAATACTGTATCACCATGAAGTGCACCATTTAATTCTGTAGGCGGGATGAAAAGATCATCGTCTCCCGTTTTCTTCTCCTCTGGAACGACGAAAGCAAAGCCACGTGCGTGTCCAATTAACTTACCGCGTACTAAACTCATCTTTTCAGGAAGACCGTAGCGGTTGCTACGTGTACGAACAACAAGCCCCTTCTCTTCCATCATTACAAGTGCCTTTACGAAATCTTTAAAGCCCTCAGAGCCCTCGATTCCAAATGCAGCTTCTAATTCTTGTATCGTTAACGGTTTATACGCTTCTTCTCTCATAAATAATAACAACTTATCAATATGTTCTTGTATGATTTCTTCCAAGTAGAAATACCTCCTTTAAACCCTTATATTATTTAGTGTATCCGAAAGATAGGGGATGTATAAAGTGAAACTTTTGTTAGTTGGGATTTTGTCCATCCCCACTAATTATTAACCCACGCCAATCAGGATAAAAAATTCCCTTATGAAAAAAAGAGGCAACTAGATCTTACCAATCTAGTTGCTCCAAGAAGTTATATACATCCTCATGTAGCACATCACGTTCTTTATCAAGTGTAATGACATGCGTAGAGTCTTCATACCATTTAATGTCTTTTAACGTAGATTCTACACCGTTATAAATAATGTTAGCACTATCTGTATTGATCATCTCATCATGGCGTGCTTGTACAACGAATGTTGGAGCATAAATCATATCAACATTATTGCGTACGTCACGAATTAACTCTTGTAATGCTTTTAATGTATTCATCGGTGTCTGTTTAAATTCAAACATTTCCTGTTCAATTTGCTCTGGTGATTTTTGTTCACGTTTTTTATATTCGCGTGCATATGCCAATATACCTTGATACATAATTTCTTCACTTTTAATGTACATCGGTGCACACATTGGTACAACACCTAAAATCGGTAATGTATAAGCAAGTTTTAATGAGAATACTCCGCCTAATGATAATCCAACCGCAGCTATTTTCTCGTAACCTTGATCTTTTAAATGCTGGTAGGCATTCATTACATCTTTCCACCAGTCTTCAGGACCAGTATGAACAAGCTGCTCTGGTGGTACACCGTGTCCTTTATAAATTGGTGCATGACAAGTATAGCCTTTCTTCTCTAAAAAACGTCCAAGCATACGTACATCAGCTGAGTTCCCTGTAAATCCATGTAATAATAAAACAGCGCGGTCTCCACCTTCAAATGTAAATGGTTTTGGAGATGCTAATTTCATCATGTATTTCTCCTCTTTCTCTTCTGTAATCTAGTCGTATTTTTTCTATTCTTAGTGTACCATATTTATAATTCCATAATCTAATTAGAAACTTTTTTCGAATAACAAATTAAAAAAAGAAGAACCATTAGCACAAATCAGCTAACGCTTCTTCTTTTTAATTCTATAAATTGAAGTACGTAACACCAATTGTTAGTACGAAGAATAATACAGCTAAAACAACTGTAATACGGTTTAATACCGCTTCAATTCCACGTGCCTTTTGCTTACCAAACAATTGCTCTGCACCACCTGAAATAGCGCCTGAAAGGCCTGAGCTATTACTAGACTGCATAAGTACCATAACAATCATTAAGATCGATACAATAATAAGTAAAACTGATAATAACGTATGCACTTGGCGTACCTCCTACAAAGATTCAGTTATTTTAAATGTAGCATAAATCCTATAGAAAAGCGAGAGCTATAGAATTGCTCTCGCTTTTCTTCTATTACATAAACATCATTGCGAATAACGGTCCGAGCAAACATGTCAAAATTGCTGTTAATGTCATTGTTACCGATCCAATGACACCTTCATGCTCATTATTCTTCATTGCTCTCATAACACCCATAATATGAGAAGCACATCCAAAGCCAATCCCTTTACCAACCGAGTTTGTAACGCGGCTCCATTTTAATAAAATTGGTCCTGTAATTGTTCCAGTAATACCTGCGATAACGACGAAGGCCGCTGTTAAGGACGGGACACCACCAACTTGTTCAGATACACTCATTGCAACTGGCATTGTCACTGATTTTGGTAAAGAAGATAAAATTAAGCTTTTATCTGTTCCCATAAGTGAGGCGATAGCGAAATCACTTGCAATAGCAACCGTTGTACCTACTAATACACCACCAGCAATTGGTACAACATATTTTTGTAAAACATGACGTTGTTTATAAAGCGGGATTGCAAATGCTACAACACCTGGTCCAAGTAGCTTCGCAATCCAGCCACCACCGCTTTCCATGTAATTTTGATATGGTATATCAAGCACTATAAATAAGAAAGCCATTAATCCTGTTGCTACAAGCATTGGAATGGTGAATGGTGTTGGAAATAATTTATAGATTTTTTTAGATAATTGATATAATAGCACCGTAAAAAGAACCCAACCGATTCCGATTAATATTTGGCTCATTGTGTCTCTTTTTCCTTTCTATTCGCAAGATATTGTCCTGTATGTCCGGCGACAATAATAATTAAAAACGTACTCGCTATAACTGTAATGAAAAGAGAAATTCCTTTACTCATAAAAAAAGCACCGTAATTCATTAGGCCAAGCGTTGGCGGAATTAATAAAAACGGCATAATGGCAACGAGTGTTTCTGCTCCTAAATCAAACCATTTCACTGGAAGTACTTTTAGGCTAAGTAAAACAAGTAAAAAAAACATCCCAATCAAACTTCCTGGAATTGGAATATTCAACATTTCTTGCACCCAATTTCCAACCATATAAAACACATAAAGAGCTGCAATTTGGACAAGAATCTTTGTAAATTTCATGTTCATCATCCCTCATGTTTATACGATCTTCTGTTAATATCTTTATCATAGTATAAATTGTAAAAAGCTGCAATTTATCAAATCGACACCAAAAAACCGCCATGTTATACGCTTACACCCTTGATATGACTGCGTTTCTGAACTTAATTTACGTCAAAAACCTTGACCTAATATATAAAGTTTATATTTTCTGAATTTTAACGGTTACTATTTCAATAAAACAAAACCCTTCACTCCATTTTTATTCTGTCTTCTCGCACATATATATAACAAGATAGGTGGTGAACATATGTCTAAAAAAGTTCTCATTTTTTGTGATCCTGGAATCGATGATACGATAGCCCTCCTCCTCGCAATACATTGCTATCGATTTTGATTATAACCTTTTCTTTAAATACTTCATGTCACTTATGACAGATGAACAATTTTAGCATAAAAAAACAGACCGTGATTTCTCACGGTCTGTCGTTATTTTCTACAATTATCGTTTGATATTGTAGAAAGATTTTAAACCATCGTAAACAGCGATTTCGCCTAGTTCGTCTTCGATGCGTAATAATTGGTTGTACTTAGCAATACGGTCAGTACGGCTCATAGAACCAGTTTTGATTTGGCCAGCGTTAGTTGCAACTGCGATGTCAGCGATTGTAGCATCTTCAGTTTCACCAGAACGGTGAGATACAACTGCTGTGTAACCAGCACGTTTAGCCATTTCGATTGCTTCGAAAGTCTCAGTTAAAGTACCGATTTGGTTAACTTTAATTAAGATTGAGTTAGAGATACCTTTTTCGATACCTTCAGCAAGCTTTTGAGTGTTAGTTACGAATAAATCGTCACCAACTAATTGTACTTTATCACCGATACGCTCAGTTAATAATTTGTGACCATCCCAGTCGTTTTCGTCTAAACCATCTTCGATAGAGATGATTGGGAAGTCTTTGCAAAGCTCTTCGTAGAAATCAACCATTTCTGCAGAAGTTAAGCCAGTACGGCCTTCGCCTGCAAGGTCATATTTACCAGTTTCTTTGTTGTAGAACTCAGAAGAAGCAACGTCCATTCCTAAGAATACGTTCTCGCCAGCTTTGTAACCAGCTTTTTCGATAGCTTCGATAATTACTTCTAATGCTTCACGGTTAGAACCAAGGTTTGGAGCGAATCCACCTTCGTCACCTACTGCAGTGTTAAGACCTTTGTCATGTAATACAGCTTTAAGTGCATGGAATACTTCAGCACCCATACGGATTGATTCTTTGAATGTTGGAGCACCAACTGGTAAGATCATGAACTCTTGGAAGTCAACGTTGTTATCAGCGTGAGAACCACCGTTGATGATGTTCATCATTGGAGTTGGTAATTGTTTTGCATTGAATCCACCAAGGTAACGGTATAATGGAAGACCTACGAAGTCAGCTGCTGCGTGAGCTACTGCCATAGATACACCAAGGATAGCGTTAGCGCCTAGTTTACCTTTGTTTGGAGTGCCATCCAATTCGATCATAGCACGGTCGATACCAGCTTGGTCAGTTACATCGAAACCAACGATTTCTGGAGCGATTGCTTCGTTAACGTTGTTTACTGCGTTCATAACACCTTTACCAAGGTAACGAGATTTGTCACCGTCACGTAATTCTACTGCTTCGTGTTCACCAGTAGATGCACCACTTGGTACGATAGCGCGTCCGAATGCGCCGCTTTCTGTGTAAACTTCTACTTCTACAGTTGGGTTACCACGAGAGTCAAGGACTTCGCGAGCATAAACATCAATAATTGTTGACATAATAAATTCTCTCCTTTTTATATAAGCAAATTATTTAATAATTGTTTTACCTGTCATTTCTTTCGGTTGTTTCACATTTAAAAGTGTAAGCATTGTTGGGGCGATATCTCCTAAAATACCACCTTCACGAAGCTCTACATCATTTTTTGTAACGATGAAAGGAACCGGGTTAGTTGTATGAGCTGTCATTGGTCCACCATCAGCAGTTAACTCCTGATCAGCATTACCATGGTCAGCAGTAATAAGTGCTACACCATCTTTTGCAAGAATCGCTTCTACAACTTTTCCTAAACACTCGTCAGTTGCTTCTACTGCTTTAATTGTTGGTTCCATCATCCCAGAATGGCCAACCATATCACAGTTTGCAAAGTTAAGAATGATAACATCATGTTTATCATTTTCGATTTCATTTACTAAAGCGTCCGTTACTTCGTAAATGCTCATTTCAGGTTTCAAGTCATATGTTGCAACCTTCGGTGAGTTAATTAAGATACGCTTTTCTCCTGGGAATTCAGCCTCACGACCACCGCTAAAGAAGAATGTAACGTGCGGATACTTTTCAGTTTCCGCGATGCGAAGTTGCTTTAATCCCGCTTGCGCAACAACTTCACCTAATGTGTTATCAAGGTTCATTGGCTTAAATGCCACGTAACCATCTACAGTTTCACTGAAATGTGTCATACAAACGAATTCAGGAATGTGAGGTACTTTTTCACCACGATCGAACTCACGGAAGTCTTCGTTTGTAAATACACGAGCAATTTGAATTGCGCGGTCTGGACGGAAGTTATAGAAGATAACTGCATCATCATTATTGATTGTTGCAACTGGCGTGTCATCTTCGTTAACAATTACAGACGGCAATACGAATTCATCATAGATACCATTTGCATATGAGTCTTCTACACACTCTTCTGCAGATTTATAAGTAGGGCCTTCACCATTCACCATAGCACGGTAACATTTTTCTACGCGATCCCAACGCTTGTCACGGTCCATGGAGTAATAACGACCAGAGATAGTCGCGAATTGTCCTACTCCTGTTTCTTTAATTACTTCATTTGTTGCATCGATATAACCTTTTGCTGTTTGTGGTCCAACATCGCGGCCGTCTAAGAATGCATGGATATAAACTTTCTCCACACCTTCTTTTGCTGCTAAGCGAAGAAGAGCAAACATATGGTTCATGTGACTGTGCACACCACCATCAGAAAGTAAACCGAATAAATGAAGAGCAGTACCTTTTTCTTTTACGCTTTTAATTGCATTTTGGAAAGTTTCGTTCTGATCGAACTCACCTTCACGAATTGCAACGTTTACGCGAGTTAAGCTTTGATATACTATGCGACCAGCACCGATATTTAAGTGACCAACCTCAGAGTTACCCATTTGACCTTCTGGAAGACCTACTTCCTCACCACAAGCTGTAAGCGTTGTATGAGGGAATTTGTTCCAGTAACCATCAAAATTAGGTTTCTTAGCTTGTGCTACAGCATTCCCGTAAGTTTCTTCACGTAGTCCGAAACCATCAAGAATGATTAAAGCTGTTGGCTTTCTCATTTTACCGCCCCCAGAAGACCTAAGAACGAAGCAGGCTCTAAGCTAGCACCGCCAACTAAAGCGCCGTCGATGTCAGATTGTGCCATATACTCTTTAATGTTTTCTGGTTTTACGCTACCGCCGTATTGAATACGAACAGCTTCTGCAGCTTCTGGAGAAACAGCTTCTGCAACAACTTTACGGATGTGCGCACATACTTCGTTTGCATCTGCAGAAGAAGAAGATTTACCTGTACCGATAGCCCAGATTGGCTCATAAGCGATAACAGTTGCTTTAACTTGCTCTTCTGTTAAACCTGCAAGTGCTTTTGTCACTTGACCTGCTACTAGATCAAATGTTTTTCCGCTTTCGCGCTCTTCTAAAGTCTCACCACAACAAACGATTGGTGTTAAACCATGTTCAAATGCTGCAAGAGTCTTTTTGTTTACTGATTCGTCTGTTTCAGCAAACATTTCACGACGCTCAGAGTGGCCAAGTACTACGTAGCCTACTTTTAAGTCGCTAAGTGCTACTGGGCTAATTTCGCCAGTGAATGCACCATTTTTTTCGAAGTGCATGTTTTGTGCACCTACTTGTAAGGCAGTTCCTTCAGTCGCTGCTACTAAACGCTCTAAGAATAGAGCTGGAGAGCAAACTACTGCATCAACAGCTGAAGCTGCTGGGATTTGACCTTTAACTTCCTCTACGAAGCTAACTGCTTCAGATAGAGTTTTATTCATTTTCCAGTTACCTGCGATAATTGGTTTACGCATGCTTTGCACCGTCCTTTTTCTTTGGCTGCTACTTATTTGTCGTTAAGACAAACTACACCTGGAAGCTCTTTACCTTCCATGAATTCTAATGACGCACCGCCGCCAGTAGAAATGTGGCTCATTTTATCAGCCATACCGAATTTTTCAACAGCTGCTGCAGAGTCCCCACCGCCGATAACAGAGTATGTATCTTCTGCATCTGCTAATGCTTGTCCTACTGCTTTTGTACCTTCTGCGAATGGAGTCATTTCGAATACACCCATTGGTCCATTCCATACAACAAGCTTAGAGTTTTTAATTACATCTGCATAAATTTCACGTGTTTTAGGACCGATGTCCACGCCTTCCCAGTTAGAAGGGATAGAGTCGATACCAACGATTTTAGTTGTTGCAGTTTCAGAGAATTCCTCTGTGATTACAACATCAACTGGCATGTAGAAGTTTACGCCTTTTTCTTTTGCAAGTTGCATAAATTCTTTAGCTAGTTCAATCTTGTCGTCTTCACATAGAGATAGACCAATTTCATGACCTAAAGCTTTAACGAATGTGTAAGCAAGTCCGCCACCGATGATTAAGTTATCTACTTTGTCTAATAGATGACGAATTACACCAATTTTATCTTTTACTTTCGCACCACCGATGATAGCTGTGAATGGACGTTCTGGGTTAGAAAGTGCTTTACCTAATACATCTAACTCTTTTTCCATTAGTAAACCAGATACTGCCGGTAGGTAGTCTGCGATACCCGCTGTAGAAGCGTGAGCACGGTGAGCTGCACCGAATGCATCGTTTACGAAGATATCAGCAAGAGCTGCAAATTCTTTCGCAAGTTCTGCATCGTTCTTTTCTTCGCCCGCATAGAAACGTACGTTTTCAAGAACTAATACGTCGCCTTCGTTCATTGCTGCAACCATTTCTTGTGCAACTGGTCCGAATGCTTCGTCCGCTTTTTTAACGTCTTTACCAAGAAGCTCGCCTAAACGTGCTGCTACTGGAGTTAAACGCATTTCTTCTACTACTTGACCTTTTGGACGGCCTAAGTGGCTTGCTAAAATAACTTTCGCACCTTGCTCTACTAAATATTGAATTGTAGGAAGAGCTGCACGGATACGAGTTTCATCTGTAATTTTGCCTTCTTTCATAGGTACGTTGAAGTCAACGCGGCAAAATACACGCTTACCTTTTAAATCTACGTCACGAATTGATTTTTTGTTCATTGGTTTTCCCTCCGACTACTAGTTAGGATTGACAAAACCCATTCAAAAGCTTAACACATTTGCTTCTAAAACGAAAGAAGAGAGAGAGGGAACAAACCCTCTCCCTCGTTTTGTCATTGATTACTTATATACTTAAGAATTAAAGACCTTTAGAAGTCATGTATGCAGCTAGGTCTACTACGCGGTTAGAGTAACCAGTTTCGTTATCGTACCAAGAAAGTACTTTAACCATGTTACCTTCCATTACCATTGTAGATAATGCGTCGATTGTAGAAGAAGCTGTGCATCCGTTATAGTCGATAGATACTAATGGCTCTTCGCTGTATCCAAGGATACCTTTTAATTCGCCTTCAGCTGCTGCTTTGAATGCTGCGTTTACTTCTTCAACTGTTACTTCTTTGTCAAGTTCAACAACTAAGTCAACAAGAGAAACGTTAGCAGTTGGAACACGTACAGCGCCACCGTTTAATTTACCTTTAAGTTCTGGTAATACTAATGCTACAGCTTTAGCAGCACCAGTAGATGTTGGGATCATGTTTTCAGCTGCTGCACGAGCACGACGTAAATCTTTGTGTGGTAAGTCTAAGATTTGTTGGTCGTTAGTGTAAGAGTGAATTGTTGTCATCATTCCGCGTTTTACGCCGAATTTTTCGTTTAATACTTTAGCGAATGGAGCTAGACAGTTTGTAGTACAAGAAGCGTTAGATACTACGTTGTGGTTAGCTGCATCGTATTGTTCGTGGTTAACACCCATAACTACAGTGATATCTTCGTCAGAAGCTGGAGCTGAGATGATAACTTTCTTAACTGATCCACCTAAGTGTTTTTCAGCGTCTGATTTTTTAGTGAAACGACCAGTAGATTCTACTACTACTTCTACTCCGTATTCGCTCCATGGTAATTGAGCAGGGTCACGCTCAGCGATAACTTTAATTTCTTTACCGTTAACAACGATGCTGTTTTCGTTAGCAGATACTTCTGCATTTAAAGTTCCGTGAACTGTGTCATATTTTAAAAGGTGAGCTAATGTTTTAGCATCTGTTAAGTCGTTGATTGCTACTACTTCTACCTCAGAGTTGTTAAGAGCTGCGCGGAATACGTTACGTCCGATACGTCCAAATCCATTAATACCAATTTTAGTCATTTGAATTTCCTCCTTGGGGGATTATATTTAAAGGGTAATACCCTTTGTTAACTGTTTTGCTGCACCTTCATCTGTAATTAGAATTGAAGTGTGCCCTTGCTTTATTACAGCCTGTATTGCCTTTGCCTTTGAAGAACCTCCAGCGACTGCAACAACGTGAGATACATGTTGTAAATCTTCAAGTTGCATACCAACTGTTCTTACTTTATGAACAACATTTCCTTGTTCATTAAAGTAGTAACCGAAAGCTTCGCCAACTGCTTCGCTTGCCTGAATCTTTAACCAATCTGCTTCTGAAGTATTTCTGCGACGTGCCATTGTTAACGCATCACCGATTCCATGAATGACGATATTGGAAGATCGAATCAACTCAAGAACTTCTTTCACGGATGGCTCTGTTACAATGGACGCATATGCTTCGCTACTAACGTGATCTGGAACATACAATAAGCGATAATTACTCATCGTATTTTGTGCCATTTTGGCACAAATGGTATTGGCTTCTAACTCAACACCTTCTCCAATTCCACCACGTGCTGGGACAAATAGCATATGTAAATCTTTGCAATCAAGTTGCATCATGTCCGCAGCAGCAGCTAGCGTAGTTCCTCCAGCCACAGCAACGATATTATTCGCTGTCAGACGGTCTTTTATACAAGTCACACAAGCACGGCCCATCTCCAGTTTGACCCAAGGTGATTCATCACTATCACCAGGGACAACGAAAACTTCATCCAAATCTAATGTTTCCTTAAGTTGTTTTTCTAAAACCTTTAACCCGGAAATTTCTTTCATAAAGTCTTCCAAAGCAAGAACTAAAGCTGTTCCTTCTTCTGTCAAAGTCATTCCAGAAGAAGCGACGTGAACTAAGTTTTGTTCTTTCAAAACTTGAACTTCACTTCGCAATACTCGTTCTGTCATACCAAGACTTGCAGATAAGTTTCTTCTTCCAATCGGCTGCATAAGCCTGATGTACTGAAGAACTTGCATTCTCGTTTGCATAACAGGTAGCAGATCAGGTAATAATTTTTTTGTGTTCTGAATCCATGAGCGCATATCTTTTCTCCTCACTACATTGGTTCATTTTTCCTCGTGGTCACTTTGTGTCCCGTAGTGACATTTTATGTCCCACATAGGTTAAAAAAATAATCCCTGCTACGTGTATTATTGTAACAGGAGATTGAAACTTATTCAAC
The DNA here is from genome assembly GCF_022664325.1 of Bacillus cereus group sp. BfR-BA-01310. Lineage (NCBI taxonomy): Bacteria > Bacillati > Bacillota > Bacilli > Caryophanales > Bacillaceae > Bacillus > Bacillus cereus group sp. BfR-BA-01310. The sequence goes on from NZ_JAKUHD010000002.1 coordinate 188,447, forward strand.
TCTTAACTGCATTGTTTATATAGTTTATTATGACACCTTTGTGAATGTTACCATATTCTACTTGTTTTCCGCCTATTTCTACAACCGGAATCATTAAATGATATTTTTCTAAAAGGTCATTATCTTCATATATATCTATTTCCTCGATTTGAAAAGAATATTCACATTGTACTTCCTGTAAAACTTGTTTCGCCTTTTCACAAAGACCACAATCTTTTTTTGTATATAGTACAACTTTCATCTTCTTCACCTATCCAATTGTTTTTCTTAGAGACGAAGCAGGAATGTGCATTTGTTCTCTATATTTCGCAACTGTTCTTCGAGAAATAACGATTTCATGCTCTTCTTCTAATAATTTTGAAATCTTTTGATCCGAAAGTGGCTTTTTCTTATTTTCCGCCTCCACAAGCGTTTGAATAATCCGCTTCACCCGCTTCGTTGAAACGGCCTCATCCTCTGTCGTCGAAACAGCATTACTAAAGAAGGATTTCATCTCAAATAAACCGTGCGGTGTTTGCACATACTTATTTCGCGTTGCGCGACTAATTGTAGACTCGTGCACACTTAACTCTTCCGCTACCTCTTTTAAAGCAAGTGGCTTTAAATACTCTGGACCTTTCCAGAAGAAATCACGCTGTTTTTCCATAATAATAGTCATCACTTGTAAGAGTGTTTGTTTTCTCTGTTTCAAACTGCGCATAATCCATTGCACATGCTGATACTTCTCCGATACGTAAGAAGCAACTTCTCTTTCACTATTATTAAGAAGCGCACTATACTCAGAATGGATTTCAATTCTCGGCATATTTCTCTCGTTCATCTGTAAAACGAGACGATCCCCTTCTTTTTTCACCGCCATATCAGGCACAATATAAAGTGGTTTATCAGAAGAAAACGCAAGACCTGGTTTTGGTTGTAATGACGTAATACAATTTACCGCATGCTGTAATTCCTCATTACTACACTTCAGCACTTGAACAAGCTTTCGCCAATCTTTCTTCACGAAGTAATTAAAGTGCTCCTCTACAACCTCTTCCGCTAATCCATTCCGTCTTTGTAAGCGCTTCAATTGTAAGGTTAGACATTCCTGAATATTACGCGCCCCTACCCCTGCTGGCTCTAAAGATTGGACAAGCTCCACAGAACGGTCTACTACATCCATCGATGCAGAAAGAAGCTCTGATAGCTCTTCATTCGTTTCTTGTAAATACCCATTTCCATCCATGTTCATAATAATGAAAGAAGCTACTTTTCGCTCTTCTTCATCTATTTTATAATACTGTATTTGATTTAATAAATGTTGCTGAATCGTTGTTGAATCCACACTGTAGATTTCCATCTGATTCTCGACTTGTTTGCCGGTACTTTTACTTGTGTTAGAGCTCTTTTTCTTCTCCCTCTCAAAACCACCCAACTCAATAAGGGGATTCTCTAACGATTGCTCATACAAAAACTCCGATAATTCTTGTACATTATACTGGAGCATTGTAATCGCTTGCCTTAACTCTTGTGTCATTGCCAAACGTAAGCTTTGTTCTTGTAAAAGACTTGCCTTCAAACTAATCTCCCCCTTGTTTCTATTGTACAATAAGTTTGGTAAAAGGAGAATCCTATCGCAGACACCCATTCCAAAATATTATTAATTTATATGTATTAATGAGATTTACATCTTACAACCTAAAAATGAATAATATTGAAATAAAATAATAAACCACAACATTACCACCAAGTACTAATAGTAAATCTTATTACTAGATATAACAAGAGAAAAATAAAAAAGTCCTAACCTACAAAACGTAAGTTAGGACTTTTTGACGCGCCCAGAGGGATTCGAACCCCCGGCAGACGTGGTACCGGAAACCACCGCTCTATCCGACTGAGCTATGGGCGCATGATTATAAAAAAACACTTCATTTTCTTCTCATAATAATAGCAATAAAATCCATCTAAAGCAATAAAAATATACCCTTAATCCTTTATGCCCCTTAGCTGGAAGCATATAAATACATATCCCTCCCCTAAATTTTCCAATCATAAATTCCCCCCAACTCACAAATTATAATCTTTGAATTGATATTCCAAAGGGGGCTTCATTCAATGACTGTAATTACAAAACTAAAGCAAACTGTTTCTGGATTAAAAAGTGCACAAGCCAGCTTAGAGGGATTCGCTCTTGATACGGATAACCAACAAGCAAAGCAACTTTTCCAAACAGCTGCGCAGCAAACACAAACAATTATCGATTCTTTAAACCCACGTGTTGAAGAAGTCCAACAAGAAGAACCACAATACACACAGCAATAACTAAAAGTACCATTTCATCTAATGGTATACATTGCTGTGAAACAGAAAAAGGATGATATGCAGTCATCCTTTTTCTCTCACATTACATAATGCAATAGAAATGGAATGATGATTATGCGAAAGATCGGACTTATAACCGCGTTATTTGTACTTCTATTTAGCTCTTTTACTGGCTGTGATAATAGCCCATTAGATAAAAAGGTAAAGAAAGAAGAAGCAAAACGAACAGAGAAAGAAAAAGGCCCCAAATTAACGAAGATGAGCACGGAATCCTTTAATCAATCTATATCGCAAGAAGCAAAGAAAAAAGCTCTCACTATGGATGAAATTATAAAAAGCACCGCAGTTAATTCAAATTTAGACCTCTACATAGCGGTTAAACCTGAACATCATGAAAGGTTTGGACTGAAACCACTGCGCAAAAAACTTCAAAAGCAATTAAGTGATGCATATCCTACTTTCGATGTTCGTGTCAGTACAGATAAAAAGATCTTCATGTTACTCGAAAAGCTTGAAATCAAAATTAAGAGAAAAGAAGTAAATAAAGATGAAATCAAAAAACAGTTAAAGCTTATCGGATCAGAAATGGAATCTAACACTTAACGCTTTCTAATAGAAAAGGAAGGATTGAAATGTCTAGTAAAGATAAAAACTTAACCCCTGTACAACAGGAATATAAAAAATTCGAGCAAGAACGGGAGCCCAAGCGTCCTGTTTTGAAAAATTGTATAAAAGCTTTTTTCGTCGGTGGTTTTATTTGTTTAATTGGACAGTTTATTTCTACTTTTTACATCACATATTTTGATTTCACTGAGCGTTCAGCAGGAAATCCAACAGTCGCAACTCTTATTTTCATCTCGATGTTACTAACTGGATTCGGTGTATATGACCGCCTCGGACAATTTGCTGGAGCAGGCACAGCTGTACCTGTTACTGGATTTGGAAACTCGGTAATCGCAGCCTGTATCGAACACCGGACTGAAGGATTCGTTCTTGGTGTTGGAGGTAACATGTTTAAACTAGCTGGCTCTGTTATTTTATTTGGTGTATTTTCTGCTTTCATCATCGCACTTATTAAAACGATTCTCGTTCAATGGGGAGGGCTATAAATGTTACAAGGACACCGAACATGGGTATTTGAAAACAAACCAGTCATTATCTCAACCGGGGTAGTCGGTGGACCATTTGAAGCAAAGGGAAATATCCCTGAAGACTTCGACACCCTCCATGAAGATTTATGGCTTGGACAAGATTCTTACGAAAAGGCACATAAAATTTTATTTGAAGAAGCTTGTAGCCGCGCTACCGAAAAGGCAAAACTTCGTAAAGACGATATTCAATTCGTACTCGCAGGAGATTTAATTAATCAAATAACTCCAACGAGCTTTGCATGTCGTACACTCGGAACACCTTATCTCGGATTATTTGGAGCTTGCTCTACTTCTATGGAAGGATTGGCACTTGGGGCAAGCATTGTAAATGCAAAAGGGGCCAAATATTTATTAACTGGAGCATCAAGCCATAACGCTGCCGTAGAAAAACAATTCCGATATCCAACTGAATACGGTGGTCAAAAACCTCCTACTGCCCAGTGGACAGTGACCGGTGCAGGCGCAGCTATTTTAAGTGACACTGGATATGGTCCACAAGTAACATCCGCAACAATTGGTCGCGTTGTCGATATGGGATTAACTGATCCATTTAATATGGGTGGCGCGATGGCCCCAGCGGCTGTCGATACGATTGAAGCCCATTTACGTGAACGACAAATTGACGCCAGTTACTACGACTTAATTGTAACAGGTGACCTTGGACATGTTGGTCGTGAAATTGCCTATGACCTACTACATAAACATGGAACAAAAATAACGAGCGAGCAATTCCAAGATTGCGGAATCATCATTTATAGAGACGGGCAACCTGTCATAGCTGGTGCAAGTGGCCCGGGATGTTCTGCAACAGTCGTGTACGGTCATTTATTAAATCGAATGAAAAGGGGAGAATTTAATAAGATACTTGTCGTTGCAACAGGTGCTTTACTATCTCCGCTGACATTCCAGCAAGAAGAAACAATCCCCTGTATCGCTCACGCTGTTTCGATTGAATTTGGAGGTGCAACGCAATGATTTTTTTCTGGGCTTTCGTCATTGGTGGACTTATATGTGTAATTGGGCAACTGATGTTTGATGTCGGTAAGTTAACGCCAGCTCATACAATGGCAACACTCGTTGTTATCGGCGCAATATTAGATGGGCTTAATCTTTATGAACCATTAATTGATTTCGCTGGGGCCGGAGCGACCGTACCAATTACAAGCTTCGGTAACGCCCTCGTTCACGGTGCGATGGAAGAAGCGGCTAAACATGGAATCGTCGGTGTCATTACCGGTATGTTTAAAGTAACGAGTGCTGGTATATCCGCAGCTATTATTTTCGGATTCATCGGTGCATTACTATTTAAACCGAAAGGATAAGAGGTGTTTGTATGACTGTTATCGCTAGCGTAAAAACTTGTCTTGCTAGTGTAAGGGGCGCTCAAGCAAGTTTAAGCTCCCTTTCATTAAATTCACAAGATGAAGAAGCAAAACGCGTATTTCATGAATGTATGTTAGAAATGGACAGCGTTATCGCTGATTTAAAGGATAGAATTTCAGTATTAGAACGTGAAGAACCTCAATATAAAGGGTTTTAAGTAGACTGGAGGAATTTACTATGTCTCACCTACCCGAATGGACACTTGTCATTCTCCGCTCTGTATTCATATTAATCATTTTATTCGCTATTACGAAATGGTTAGGGAAAAGACAAATCTCTCAGCTCTCCTTTTTTGAATACATAGCCGGAATGACAATCGGTGACATCGCTGCCCAAGTATCTACAGGGCTCGATTCAAAATTTTTCCACGGCGTCTTTGCGATACTCATTTTCGCTGTGGTACCTTTTTTCACAGGAATCCTCTCCTTAAAGAACAAAACAGCTCGGGACTTCTTTGAAGGGAAATCTACCGTATTAATAAAAGATGGAAAAATACTCGAAGATAACTTAAAGAAAGAAAAATATACAAGTGACGAATTACTTGAACTACTCCGAGGAAAAGATGCGTTCAGCGTAGCTGATGTTGAATTTGCTGTATTGGAACCGAGCGGTGAATTAAATGTATTATTGAAGAAAGATCGCCAGCCACTTACAGCAAAAGACATCGGGTTAAAAGTGCCAAATGAAAAAGAAACACAAACTGTTATTATGGATGGAAATGTACTAGATGAACCTCTTTCTGCTAGCGGGCATAACCGCGCTTGGTTACATTCAGAATTAGAAAAACTTGGTGTTGTCATTGAAAATGTCTTTCTCGCTCAAGTTGATTCATACGGACAACTTACTATCGACATTTACAATGATAAACTCCAAGTGCCATCCCCTCAGAACAAACCTTTATTATTAGCATCTTTAAAAAAATGCCATGCTGATCTTGAATTATTCTCTTTAGAAACGAAATCAAAATCAGCGAGTGATATGTATAGTAAAAACGCGGAACAAATCGAGAACATCTTAAATAAAGTAACCTATCTTTTAAAAGAATAGGTAATGAAAGAACGCTTCTGTATAAAAGGCGTTCTTTTACCTTTTATACAGCTTTAATCACGTTTAAATTTATGTAATTCGGTTATGATGTTGAAGATACATAAGCAGGGAATTTCAAAAACATAGCGAATAAATCATGGTACAACTACATATTTTTTTGATTTAAAGTGGTTTCGTTTGACCTTTATTGACCATAATTGTATTATAAGACTAAGAAAGCTTTCAAAGGAGGAAATAACAGATGAATTTAATTCCTACAGTAATTGAACAAACAAATCGTGGAGAACGCGCTTACGATATTTACTCTCGACTATTAAAAGACCGCATCATTATGCTTGGTAGCGCAATTGATGACAACGTAGCAAACTCAATCGTTTCCCAGCTTTTATTCTTGGAATCTCAAGATCCAGAAAAAGATATTCACATCTATATCAACAGCCCTGGTGGTTCTATCACAGCAGGTATGGCAATTTACGATACAATGCAGTTTATTAAACCACAAGTATCAACAATCTGTATCGGTATGGCTGCATCTATGGGTGCATTCTTACTTGCAGCAGGTGAAAAAGGAAAACGTTTCGCTCTTCCAAACAGTGAAGTAATGATCCACCAACCACTTGGCGGAGCACAAGGTCAAGCGACTGAAATCGAAATCGCTGCAAAACGTATCCTATTCTTACGTGAAAAATTAAACCAAATCCTTGCTGACCGTACAGGTCAACCACTTGAAGTTTTACAACGCGACACAGACCGCGACAACTTCATGACAGCTGAAAGAGCTTTAGAATACGGTTTAATCGATAAGATCTTTACAAATCGTTAATAACTAAAAGCGGAAGCGGCTCATTTAGAACAGGAGGGCGTTGGAGCCCCTGATTCCGAGGCGCTTTTTGCCTCGAATGAAGGGGCGAAACGACCGACCATTCTAGCCGCTGGAGCTGGATATATTTAAAAGCGGAAGCGCCCTATCAACAGGGCGCTTTTTTATATCATGTAATCCCCTGTTCACATACCCAATCTAGTATTCGAACAAATATATAGACTTACCGACAATTCCCGACAAACGCAAACCATCCACATACCCCGCTAATTGTTAACATACACCAATCGGACTACTCCCAAAATAAAAAAACTATCGCGCACGCGCGATAGCCTTTTATTGCACATATGCAGCTAATGCTTCTAAAGCTTCTTCTGCATCTGAACCTTCTGTTGTAATTGTTATCATGCTACCCGTTCCGATTGCTAAGCTCATAATCCCCATTATGCTCTTTGCGTTAACTGCCTTTCCATCTTTCTCGATGAAAATATCAGAATGAAAACGATTTGCCTCTTGTACAAACAACGCAGCCGGACGTGCTTGTAAGCCGTTTTTTAATGAAACTTTAACCCGTTTTTGAACCACAGCTCCATTTCCCCTTTAACCTCTTATTTTTTTACTACCGTTTCTCCCGCGCGTAATTTCTCTGCAATCTCATCGATTTTACGCAAACGATGATTAATACCCGATTTACTAATTTTCCCCCCGGATACCATCTCGCCTAACTCTTTCAATGTTACATCTTGATAATCTATCCGTAACTGTGCAATTTCTCTTAGTTTATCTGGCAAAATATCAAGACCAACCGTCTCATCAATATAGCGGATATTCTCAATTTGCCTTAACGCTGCACCAATTGTTTTATTTAAATTGGCCGTTTCACAGTTAACTAAACGATTTACTGAATTACGCATATCGCGAACAATTCGAATATCTTCAAATCTTAAAAGTGCATTATGGGCACCTATAATATTTAAAAACTCTGTAATTTTCTCAGCTTCTTTCAAATACGTAATGTACCCTTTTCTTCTTTCCAACGTCTTACTATTTAAATCAAATCCGTTCATCAGTTCACATATAGAATCATTATGTTCCTTATATAACGAAAAGATTTCTAAATGATAAGATGATGTTTCTGGGTTATTTACTGAACCACCTGCTAAAAATGCACCGCGCAAATACGATCGTTTACAACATTTCTTCTCAATTAATTCCTGTGATATATTTCGAATAAACGAAAAATCATCTCGAACAATGTGAAGATCTGCTAGTATTTCGCGAGACTTCTCAACAAGCCGCACGATATATACATTATTTTTCTTCAATCGCATTTTTTTACGAACAAGTAATTCTACCGTCACATCATATCCTTTTTTCAAAAGCGTATAAATCCTTCTTGCAATTGCTGCATTTTCCGTTTGAATATCGATAGATAGGCGACGATTTGAAAAAGAAAGCGATCCGTTCATTCGAAGCAACGCCGATAATTCTGCTTTCTCACAGCATTCCTTCACTTCAAGATTGGTCAACTCTTTCTTTGTTTCTGATGCAAATGACACAGTCAACACCTCCTTATACTATTATTGTGGAACAAAAATCTTGTCCTATATGAATGAGGAGCGTTACCTCATCAAGAGATAACGCACATTTATAACAGTGAATATAAAATAGAAGCTAACTTTAATGTATCATGTCTTACAACACGATCATCATACTTCGCTAATTGATCTTGAATTACATCAATACCATTTTCAGCAAAACGGTCTTCATCCACTACAACTGGTTCCGACATTTCTTCCTCATATAACTTACGTAATTCACAAGGGATATCACGATTATTTACAATTGCAGTATCAATAAACGGTTTACCTAAATGATCATGCAACGCCTGCACATGATCAAACGCAGTATAACCCATCGTTTCACCCGCTTGCGTCATAACATTACATACATATACCTTCTTCGCTTTTGCAGCAAGAACAGCGTCCCCAATTTTGTTAACAACTAAATTCGGTAATATACTCGTGTACAGACTTCCTGGACCGAAAACAAGCAAATCAGCTCGTTTAATTTCAGTCAACGTTTCATATAGCGGTTCTACATCTTCTGGAGTTAAAAAGACACGATTAATCTTCTTCCCGAAATAAGGGATCTTTGATTCACCTGTTACAATTTCTCCATCTTCTAGTTCTGCATGAAGCACCGCACTTTGATTCGCTGCTGGCAATACACGTCCTCTGACATTTAACACTTTACTCGTTTCCGTAATCGCATGGTAAAAGTCTCCTGTAATCGAAGTCATACCTGCCAATAGTAAATTTCCTAACGCATGACCTTTCAGTCCGTCTCCAGTTGTAAAACGGTGCTGAAATAAAGCTTCCACTAATGGTTCTACATCCGATAACGCAACAAGTACGTTACGAATATCACCTGGAGGTGGAATTTCTAACTCATCACGTAGTCTACCTGAACTGCCTCCATCGTCGGCTATCGTTACAACTGCTGTAATATCAACAGGATATTGTTTTAATCCTCTTAATAAAACAGAAAGTCCAGTTCCTCCTCCCATGATGACAATTCTAGGTTTTCTCTCTTTTTTCATCCCTTAATGGCCCTTTCTCTTCTCCACATCACGATGAGATACATGAACGCTATACTCTGGTTTCAAATGTTTCCCAAGGTACTCTGTAAGCGTAACAGAACGATGTTGTCCACCTGTACATCCAATCGCAATTACAAGTTGACTCTTACCTTCTCTTTTATAATGAGGCAGCATGAAAGTGATAAGGTCCGTCAATTTCTCTAAAAACTTATGTGTTTCATTAAATTTCAACACATATGACGAAACTTCTTCATCTAGTCCTGTTAATGGCTTCATATGTGGAATATAATATGGATTTGGTAAAAAACGCACATCAAATACTAAATCAGCATCAATTGGAATTCCGTACTTAAATCCAAATGACATAACATTTACACGGAATGCTTGCTCAGTTTCTGTTGAGAACAAGTGAACAATTTTTTCTCGTAACTCTTTCGGTTTCAAATCAGATGTATCAAGCACAATATTCGCTCGCGCCTTCATATCAGTTAATAAACTACGCTCTGCTTCAATTCCCTTTAACGGCAAGCCAGTTGGCGCAAGTGGATGCGAACGTCTCGTTTCTTTATAACGAGTTACAAGTGTGCTATCTTTCGCATCTAAAAATAAAATATGAGGGATAATCCATGTGCGTTCTGATAAATCGTCAAGTGCTCCCCATAAATATTCAAAAAACTCTCGGCCACGTAAATCAATACCGAGTGCAACTTTATTCATTTTCCCTTTTGAATCTGCCATAAGTTCAATAAACTTCGGCAATAACATCGGTGGTAAATTATCCACACAAAAATATCCTAAATCTTCAAAACTTTGTAACGCTACCGTTTTTCCAGCTCCAGACATTCCTGTAATAATTACCATTTTTATATCATTATTCTCTGTCATCGTATCCTCTCCTTGAAGGTTTAACTCGGATCTAATCGATATGAAAGCAACTCAAAATCTGGGGTATATACAAATGTACCGTAGATTATACCATTCCCTTTAATTAAATAATCAATAATGTGATAATCTCCTGGTGCCATTGCTAAATCATCAATTTTATCAAATGTATGCCAACCAATGATGCCTTCTTCGCTCTCTAATTTGTTTTCTCCTGCAAAATCTGTTGCTAAAAAGGAGAACATCATCCATTCAGAAACAACCTTATCACCTTCTTGGATGACAAAGGTGAAGACCCCCTTTAACGCTGGGTTCTTTAAATAAATACCTGTTTCTTCACGATACTCGCGAACAACTGATTCTCTTACCGTCTCACCACGTTCCATCTTTCCACCTGGTGCAACCCACCAATTTCGGCGAGGTTTTTGAAGTAAGAGTACTTCATTATCTCTAATTAACACACAGTTTGTCACTCTTTGCATGTTTCTTCACCTCAGCTACTTGCAGCAAAATTTCTCACTGCATACTCATTTCATTATACTATCAAAAACAATTTGCTACAACGAAGGAGCCAGTCCCCTTTCGCTAAGTACATAACATGAAACAATTGTAAAAAAGCTTTCTATAACAAGCAATCTAAACGCTCTGATTCCCATTAAAACGCATAAAAATCCCCTTAACGATTTTTATCATCAAGGGGATTAAAGTACTTATTTCTTACCGAAATAAGTAACAATCGCAAATCCTAAAATAAAAGTAATGATTGAACTTACAATTGACATTCCACCAGTCGGAATGCCAGGGAACACAATTACAATCGATCCGATAACAAGTCCAATAATTGCTGCAAACGTCATACTCTTATAACGCTCTAATAGATAACTAATTCCTTTACTACTTACAACAAATCCAGCCATAACTCCGGCACCGATAACCACGATTAATGGTAAATTCAATGTAGTTAAAGCGTTAATTGCTGTTGGATACACACCAATAATTAACAAAATAAACGATCCACTAATTCCAGGAAGAAGCATAGCCATACTAGCCATCCATCCTGCGAAAAATAAACCAATTGTATTTAAAATTGTTAACGTCGTAATCGGATCTGCCGCTTTATCCGGCTTGAAGAAGGCCGTTATAGCTACAAGAATTGCTGCAATTACCAATACGACGATATGATTTCCTTTAAATGTTTCTTTCGCATCAGCTTCTCTCATTAACATTGGTAAAATGCTAATAATTAAACCGAGGAAGAAAAACTGGGTTGGTTCATAATGATTTGCAAGTAAGTATTTAATAACATGACTTAATGTCAAGAACGCTGCCGCTACACCAGCTGCAAGTGGAATCAAAAACCCTAAATGTTTTTTCCATTCACGACTAAAGAAACCGCTAATTGCTGCAAGCAATTGTTCATAAATCCCTAACACAACAGCGATTGTTCCGCCGCTCACACCAGGAATTAAATCACTAACACCCATACAAAATCCACGATATATATTACGCCATTCCATACTGAATAAATTCCTCATTTCTTATAGTAATTTTTTCCGTAAAGTTCAGTATATCAATAGGAAAGCTTATAATCCTAATTATTTTTGACGGAATTTTGACATTTTTACATAAAAAAAGAAAGCTCCTATCGGTAGCTTTCTTCTCAAAAGGTATATTACCCCTTATTTTTCTGTTGCAGTTTTTAGTTCTTCTAACAATTCTTCTACGTAATGTTGTGCACTTTGTGCTGCAATACTGCCATCGCCTGTTGCAGTTACAATTTGACGAAGCATTTTTTCGCGAACATCACCAGCTGCGAAAATACCAGGAACTTTCGTTTCCATACGCTCATTCGTTTCAACATAACCATTTTCATTTGTAATACCAAGCTCAACAAACGGTTTTGATAATGGTAGCATACCGATGTATACGAAAACGCCGTCAGTTTTGACTTCTTGTTCTTCACCGCTGTTTACATCTACAAGTGTTACACTTCCTACTTTACCATTTGTATCGTTAATTTCTTTTATAGTGTGATTCCAAATGAAATCTACTTTCTCATTTTGGAAAGCACGATCTTGTAAAATTTTCTGTGCACGAAGAGTGTCACGACGGTGAACGATTGTTACTTTTGATGCGAAGCGTGTTAAATATACACCCTCTTCAACAGCAGAGTCTCCCCCGCCAATTACAACAAGTTCTTTCCCTTTAAAGAATGCGCCATCACATACTGCACAATATGATACACCGCGGCCGCCAAGTTCTTTTTCACCAGGCACACCAATTTTTTTATATTCTGCACCGCTTGCAACGATAATTGCACGTGCTTTATATTCTTTTTTACCAGCTACAATTGTTTTGTACTCTTTACCATCGATGACTTCTTTCACATCACCGTATGCATATTCAGCACCAAATTTCTTCGCGTGCTCAAACATTTTATTTGATAGATCTGGTCCTAAAATAGACTCATAACCTGGATAGTTTTCTACATCTTCCGTATTTGCCATTTGTCCGCCTGGAATACCGCGCTCAAGCATCAGTGTGCTTAAATTCGCACGAGATGTATATACTGCAGCTGTCATACCAGCTGGTCCTGCACCAATAATAATGACATCATAAATTTTTTCTTCTGACACACTATTCACTCCTATTCATTCATACACGTTAAGTTAACCTCATTATACTGTTAGCATCATTTTTTTCCCAATGATTTGCTTATCTTATGTGTGCGTACGCTTAACAGCCTGCACATACTTTCGTACAGTGGCTACAGATACATTATATACATTTCCAAGCTCCGCCTGTGTCATCTTATTTCTTTGTTCGCCACGCACAATATATTCAATTGCTGCTGACCAACCGTACACATTTGTAAAGATTGCCCCAGATGTATATAAACGTATGAACGTACAAAACCAAAAATGTAAACACTCTTCGATTAATTCATCATCTTTTTTCGTATAATTGTATAATGCATCCGCGATTCGCACGCACTGTTCAAATTGCTGTAAATCAGCCGGAATGCTTTTATGACTATTAAGTAAAAAGAAATACTTTGCAAGTTGCGATACGATTGGAACACCATTTTTCGCTTGCGTTACATCAAAGAAGAAACCAACCTTCTCTGGCATTGACAATTCATTCATTAAATATAAAGCTAGCATTTGCTCTTCTAACGTCGCACTTTGCTGAAATGATTTTCGTAATTCTTCAAATAAAAGGTTTTGCCCCTCATCTGCTAAATTCAGTGCATTCCACGGTTCTTTTCCCTTTTTATCAGGATGCAATTCTACAACATGTTGCCACATCTTTTCAGCTACTTGCTGATCTTCCACCATATAAGCAGAGTATGCAAACCAATAATAGAAACTAACGTCTCCTTCGTATCCTTGACGCTTTAATACTTTGAACCATTTATATGCATGTTCGAAATGACCGATTGTTGCAAGTGTTGTTCCAAGTTTCAAACGGTGCTCAAATGAAATTGGATATACCGAAACTAACTGCCCTGCTAATGTCTCTACTTGCTTATGCTCTCCAATTGAATATAGAAAAATAAGCGTATTACAAAGCGCATGCATATTACCAGGGTTTTTCTCTAAAATCATTTCTGTTAACTTGAGCGCTTGATCTACATTACCTGATTGAAAATGTGCAATCGCTAAATTATTATGGCCCGACCAAAATTCTGGATATTCTTTCGTAACAACTTCTAGTGTAGCAATGGCCTCTTCTAATTGTCCGTTACGAATGTATCGATTCGCCTCTTCCTGCATGACAATTAGCTCATCTTCATCCTCAATTTCTTCCGGACCCATTGCTTCCTCTTCCATAATCTCAAGCAATTCTAATGTATCTTCTACGAATTCCTTCTCCACCGCAACTTCTAAATAACGCTCTGCATACTTCTTCGCCTGTTGAAACAAGCCCATATACGCATAATTATTTGCAATAAAATAATAGCATTGTTCAAGTTCCGGGTTAGATCTAACAAGCTTTAGAAATGTTTGATTCGACTCTTGATATTCACCAGCTTCAGATAACGCTATTGCTAATTGGCATAAAATAAACGGCTCCTTCTCGCTTTGTGCCGCTCTTCGAAAATATTTAATTGCATCTTGCAATTTTTGTCCTTTATAAGCCCTCATCCCTTTTTTATAAAAGAAATCCGCTAATTGATTAAAAGAGATAACTTGTCCGTTCTCCTTATATATTCTTTGATTTTTCCCCATATATCCTCCAGTTTTTTGTTTTCTTCGTTCACACATTCTTTTATCTATAAGTATAAACGATTCCGTAAAAAACAAAACAGTATATTATAATCAATTATTTCCTTTTTATTCATAAAAAGAGAAGGGAAATGTTACATTTTTAACATCAACCTTCCCTAGCAGCCATTTCTTCTTTCGTATAAATAATACGCATCGGATTTCCGCCTACGAAAGAGCCAGCTGGTACATCTCGATGGACAAGTGTACCAGCTGAAACGATAGCGCCATCTCCAATCGTTACACCTGGTAAAATCGTCGTATTTGCTCCAATCATAACTTCATTCCCTATGACGATTTCTCCAAGCCGATACTCACGAATTAAATATTCATGTGCTAAAATCGTCGTATTATAGCCGATAATTGAATTGTCTCCCACAGTAATCTTTTCTGGAAACATAATATCTGGCATTACCATAAGTGCAAACGATGTTTTCTTTCCTACTTCCATCCGTAAAAATGTTCGATACAACCAATTTTTCACGGATAAAAATGGCGTGTAACGTGCGACTTGGATAATAATAAAGTTTTTCATTACCTTCCAAAAAGAAACAGTTTTATACACATTCCACAATGAATTTTCTCCTGAAACAGGGTAGCGCGTTGTCCGTCGCACTTAACTCTCTCCTCTACTCAGATAAAGTGAAACTTTAATCAGCGGGAGCTTTTTTCCCCACTGATTATTAGCCTTCATCAATCTGGCTTTTACAGGCAAACTTCCCACATAACTTCCTTACTACCCGTTAATGCGGGACAAAATTGGTAGTAAATCACTCATTTTATCTAGCACATAATCTGGTTTATACGCTTCTAAATACGCTCTACCTTTTAATGTCCATGAAACCGCTGCTGTTTTCGTACCTGCATTTTGCCCACCGACAATATCATGATGATTATCACCAACCATCAATGTTTCTTCTGGTTTTGCCTCTAATAATTTCAACGCTTTTTGAAGCGGTTCTGGATGTGGTTTTACATGTTCCACATCATCAATTGTCACGACCACATCAAAAAATTGATCAAGTTTCGAAAGCTTTAATCCCATTTCAACCGTCTGTCTCGCTTTCGTTGTAACAATGCCGATTTTATAACCTTGCTTCTTCAATTCTTGAACAGTTTCATATACAGTTTCATATTCTTCTACTAATTCATCATGATGCTCGTGATTAAATTGGCGATAGCATGTAATCATCTCTTCAACCTTACTTGCATCAATCTTACTAAAAGTATCGTGCAAAGATGGACCGATAAATGGCAATACATCTTCTCGCTTATACTGATTTGGATAATAGGTATGTAACGTATGTAAAAAAGAAGAAATAATAAGTTCATTTGTATTAATTAACGTTCCATCTAAATCAAATAACACTGTATTTATTTTCATCATCTCTAGTCCTTTCGCTGCCCGAATATGAAAGAAGCAGCATCTTATATAAGATGCTACTTTTCTCTAATTTTCTAAATATCTTTTATCAGCTTGCCCCATTTTTCGTCTCACAATAATGAAAATGATAGAAAGAACAACAATCCCAATTGACATTACTTGTGCAATACGAAGTGGTCCTAACATTAAACTATCTGTACGTAAACCTTCTACGAAGAAGCGCCCAATTGAATACCAAATCAAGTATGTAAAGAACAACTCACCGCGGCGTAAATTCACTTTTCGTAATGCAAGCAGTAAAATAACACCTGCAAAGTTCCATAATGATTCATATAAAAACGTCGGGTGATAATACACACCATCGATATACATTTGATTAATAATAAACTGTGGTAAATGAAGCCCTTCTAAAAACTGTCTCGTTACTTCACCACCGTGTGCCTCTTGGTTCATAAAGTTTCCCCATCGACCAATTGCTTGTCCTAGTAAAATACTCGGTGCAGCAATATCCGCTAACTTCCAAAACGAAAGTCCGCGTTTTTTCGCAAAAATAATTCCTGTAATAACAGCCCCGATTAAACCACCATGAATCGCCAAACCACCTTGACGAATATTAATAATTTGACTCGGGTTTTGAGAGTAATATTCCCATTCAAAAATAACATAGTACATTCTCGCAAAAAGAATGGCGATTGGTACTGCGATTAATACAAGATCAATAAATGTATCTTTTGGAATACCTAGCCTTTCTCCCTCGCGAGTCGCTAGCCAAAGACCTAATAGCACGCCTGTACCGATAATAACCCCATACCAATAAACAGGGAACGGTCCAAGTTGGATTGCTACACGGTCAAGCTGTGGTACAGAACCTAACAGCATATGTATGACCTCCCTCTCCAGAGTTTACTCTTGATTTCCTAACTCAATCGCACTCATTAATCGTTCAGAGAACTGTTGTGCCGCATTGACTCCCATACGTTTTAATCTGAAGTTCATCGCTGCTACTTCAATAATAACAGCCAAGTTTCGACCAGGACGAACTGGAAGTGTAATCTTCGTAAGTTCTGTATCAATAATCTTCATCTTCTCTTCATCAAGACCTAAGCGATCATAATTTTTCTTTTGATCCCAAATTTCAAGATTAATAACAAGTGTAATACGCTTATAATTTCGTACCGCCCCTGCACCGAATAACGTCATTACGTTAATGATACCTAGACCACGAATTTCTAATAAGTGCTCAATTAAATCAGGTGAGCTTCCTACTAATGTGTCTTCATCTTCTTGACGAATTTCTACACTATCATCCGCAACTAGACGGTGGCCACGCTTTACAAGCTCAAGCGCTGTCTCACTTTTCCCGACACCACTTTGACCTGTAATTAAAACACCAACGCCATAAATATCTACTAGCACACCATGAACAGCAGTTGTTGGCGCTAACTTACCTTCTAAATAGTTTGTTAAACGACTTGATAATCTCGTCGTCGTTTGAGAAGAACGTAATAAAGGCACACCTGATTCACGTGATGCTTGTAATAACTCATCCGGCACATCTTGATTACGAGTTACAATAATACAAGGTGTCTCCTCAGTACAAAGCACTTTCATTCTCTCTTGTTTTTGCTCTGTCGTTAACGTATCAAAGAACGTAAGCTCCGTTTTTCCAAGAAGCTGCACGCGATCAGCTGGATAATATGTAAAAAATCCTGCCATTTCAATTCCAGGTCGTGATAAATCACTTGTATCAATCGGACGATGAATTCCTTCTTCACCACTTACTAACTCCAATTGAAATTGTTCAATTAAATCTTTTGTCCTTACTTTCGGCATATGTATAAACCTCCACTCCGCTGCGGGTTCAGTCTCATTTGATGTGAAATTCCATTCTAACGGATATTGTACCATTTTTTTCTTAAAACAAGAAACACGCTTTCTAATAAATAAAGAAAAACATTTCATACGAATGATGAAATGTTTTTCTTTTTGTCATTTTCTCTTTTTTTCATATAATGGTTCAACAATTGCCTTTTCAATTATCATATTAAAAATCGAAATACAAATTGCCGCGACAATCGCTACACCAAATCCGGATATATTAAAAGCATCCCCTAATAATGAATCTGCTATTTCTAACGTAATCGCATTAATAACAATTAAGAAGAAGCCGAAAGTTACAACAGTAATTGGTAGCGTAATTAAAATTAAAAACGGCTTTACGAACACATTTAAAATCGCCAATATAATACTCGCAATAATTGCAGTTTGTATATTTGCTACGTAAAATGCGTCTGGTGCAACCCCTTTTAAAAGTCCGGATACAGCGATTAACACAACGCTATTTACAAGAAGTGATACAATCCATCTCATTTCCTTACACATCCTTTTAACATATATATTTCATCATACGCTAATAGATAATAAACGCAAGT
Organism: Bacillus cereus group sp. BfR-BA-01310; assembly: GCF_022664325.1. Classification (NCBI taxonomy): domain Bacteria; kingdom Bacillati; phylum Bacillota; class Bacilli; order Caryophanales; family Bacillaceae; genus Bacillus; species Bacillus cereus group sp. BfR-BA-01310. The sequence goes on from NZ_JAKUHD010000002.1 coordinate 206,720, forward strand.
ATCGTACAAACACTTATAACAGCTTATTCTATTTTTTATACTTGTATACCTACTAACAATCTTACCAATTTCCCTTAGTGTTTTTCTTTCGCAGAACCTCTATAAATTCCATTTTCTCCCCCATAAAATAAAAACCGAGTGTATTTTTTATCTTTACACTCGGTTTTCACTAACAAACTTATTGTGATAACTCTACTTCTTTTATTTTCTCTTTCATCCTTGTTTTATCACGATCTAAAATCTCTTTTAAATACTTACCTGTATACGAGCGTTCTTCTTTCACCACTTGCTCTGGCGTTCCGGAAGCAACGATTTGTCCACCTTTGTCTCCACCTTCTGGCCCAAGATCAACGATATAATCAGCTGTTTTAATAACATCTAAATTATGCTCGATTACAAGTACTGTCTCGCCACTTTCAACAAGACGCTGCAACACTTCCAGAAGACGTGCAATATCATGTGCATGTAAACCAGTCGTTGGCTCATCTAAAATGTATAACGTACGCCCTGTAGAACGACGGTGTAATTCAGAAGCTAATTTCACACGCTGTGCCTCACCACCTGATAATGTCGTAGCTGGTTGTCCTAATTTCATATAACCAAGCCCTACATCTACAAGTGTTTGAAGTTTACGCTTAATTTTCGGGATATTAGCAAAGAATTCTACCCCATCTTCAATCGTCATCTCTAACACTTCAGAAATGTTCTTATCTTTATATTTCACTTCTAACGTTTCACGATTGTAACGTTTACCGTGACAAACTTCACACGGAACATACACATCTGGTAAGAAGTGCATTTCGATTTTAATAATTCCATCCCCACGGCACGCTTCACAACGGCCGCCTTTTACGTTAAAGCTGAAACGCCCTTTTTGATACCCACGCACTTTCGCTTCATTCGTTTGCGCAAACACATCACGAATATCATCGAATACACCTGTATATGTTGCTGGGTTGGAACGTGGTGTACGCCCGATTGGTGATTGATCAATATCAATAACTTTATCTAACTGCTCCAGACCTTTAATTTCTTTATGAGCCCCTGGCTTCGCTTTCGCTTTATATAGCTTCTGAGCTAACGATTTGTATAGTACTTCATTAATCATCGTACTTTTTCCAGATCCAGATACGCCTGTTACTGCTACAAATGTACCTAGAGGGAATGACATTTTCGCGTTCTTTAAGTTATTTTCTTTCGCACCGACAATCTCCACTTTACGTCCGTCACCTTTACGTCGTTCAAGTGGTACTGGAATAAACTCTTTACCGCTTAAATATTTCCCTGTTAATGAATTCTCGTCTTGCATAACTTCAGCTGGTGTACCTGCTGATACAACTTGACCGCCATGGATACCTGCACCAGGTCCGATATCAAGCAAATAATCGGCGGCCATCATCGTATCTTCATCATGCTCAACAACGATTAACGTATTTCCTAAATCTCGCATTTCCTGCAATGTACGAATAAGACGATCATTATCGCGCTGATGCAAACCGATAGAAGGCTCATCAAGAATGTAAAGTACGCCCGTAAGACGAGAACCGATTTGCGTCGCTAAACGGATACGCTGCGCTTCACCACCTGATAAAGTTCCTGCGGCACGACTTAACGTTAAATATTCTAAACCGACGTTCACTAAGAACCCAACGCGCTCCTGAATTTCTCTCAAAATTAAATGAGCAATTTTTTGTTGTTTCTCGGTTAATTCAACATTTGAAAAGAAGTCCTGTACTTCTTGAACGGAATATTTTGTTACATCGGCAATCGTTTTATCACCAACGAAAACAGCTAAACTCTCAGGCTTTAAGCGTCCGCCTTTACACTTCGGACAAGCTTGCTCTGCCATATACTTTTCCATTTGTTCGCGAATATAATCAGAACTCGTCTCACGATAACGACGCTCGATATTTGGAATAACGCCTTCAAATAAAATCTCATTTTCCTTTACTTGACCAAATTCATTCACATAGCGGAAATAAACCTTCTCTTCACCGCTTCCGTACAACACTTTATCAAATAAATCTTTCGGTATATCTTTCACCGGCATATCCATATCGATGCCGTAATGATTACACACAGATTTTAATAATTGCGGGTAATATTGCGAACTTGTCGGTTCCCAAGGAGCAATCGCATGTTCATTTAATGATAAATCCCAGTTCGGAATAACAAGTTCTAAATCTACCTCTAGCTTTGAACCTAGTCCATCACAAGAAGGACATGCACCAAATGGACTATTGAAGGAGAACATACGTGGCTCTAATTCCCCGATTGAAAAACCACAATGCGGACAAGCATGATGTTCACTAAATAGAAGTTCTTCTTCTCCCATTACATCGATTAAAACTCGGCCTCCGCCAAGCTTTAAAGCACTTTCGAGTGAATCTGCAAGTCGGCTTGCAATTCCTTCTTTCACAACAATACGGTCAATAACAACTTCAATTGAATGCTTCTTATTTTTATCTAACGTAATCTCTTCAGATACATCCAGCATCTCTCCATCCACGCGCACACGAACATAACCTTGCTTCTTAATATCTTCTAGTACTTTCACGTGTGCACCTTTACGCCCTGACACGATAGGCGCTAGCACTTGCAACTTCGTACGTTCAGGATATTCAAGCACACGGTCTACCATCTGTTCCACTGTTTGTGATGTAATTTCAATTCCATGATTCGGACAAATCGGCGTACCAATTCGCGCGAATAATAAACGTAAATAATCATAAATCTCCGTTACCGTTCCAACCGTTGAACGAGGATTACGACTCGTCGTTTTTTGATCAATTGAAATCGCTGGAGATAAGCCTTCAATCATATCAACATCCGGCTTATCCATTTGTCCTAAAAACTGACGTGCGTACGCAGATAAAGATTCCACATATCTGCGCTGTCCTTCTGCATAAATCGTATCGAATGCTAACGATGATTTCCCCGAACCAGACAATCCCGTCACAACAACAAGCTGATTTCTCGGAATGGTTACGTCAATATTTTTTAAATTATGCGCTCTAGCACCTTTTACAACAATAAAATCTTTACTCACTCTTGTCACCCTTCCGCTTTTAATTCTAATAGTAAGTCTCTTAATTCAGCTGCACGCTCGAAATCTAACGCTTTTGCTGCTTCTTTCATCTCTGCTTCCATCTTTGCAATTGTCTTTTCACGTTCTTTTTTCGTCATCTTCTTAGCTGGTGCTGCTTCATATGTTTCCGTATCCTCAGCTGCTGTTGTCGCACGAATAACGTCACGTACTCCTTTTTGAATCGTCTTCGGTGTAATACCATGCTCTTTATTGTAAGCTTCTTGCAACTGGCGCCGACGCTGCGTTTCTTCAATCGCAATTCCCATTGATCTTGTTATGCGATCTGCGTACATAATAACTTGACCGTTTTCATTACGTGCTGCACGACCAATCGTTTGAATTAACGAACGCTCTGAACGTAGGAACCCTTCTTTATCAGCATCTAAAATAGCTACAAGTGATACTTCTGGAATATCTAATCCTTCTCGTAATAAGTTAATACCGACAAGTACATCAAACTTACCAAGACGAAGGTCACGAATGATTTCAATACGTTCTAACGTTTTAACTTCAGAGTGAAGATAGTTCACTTTAATTCCTACATCTTTTAAGTAATCCGTTAAATCCTCTGACATTTTTTTCGTTAAAGTCGTAATTAATACACGTTCATTTTTTGCAATGCGATCTTGAATCTCTCCTAATAAATCATCAATTTGCCCTTCAATTGGTCGTATATCAATTGGTGGATCCAAAAGCCCTGTTGGACGAATAATTTGTTCTATTACCTCCGGTGACTGCTCTAACTCATATGGTCCTGGCGTTGCCGAAACGTAAATAACTTGATTCGTTTTCTCTTCAAACTCATCAAACATGAGCGGTCTATTATCTAAAGCTGATGGCAGACGGAATCCATGATCCACAAGCACTTGCTTACGTGCTTGGTCCCCGTTATACATCGCTCTTACTTGCGGCACTGATACGTGCGACTCATCCATAACAATTAAGAAATCCTCTGGAAAATAGTCTAATAACGTATACGGTGTTGCACCCGCTGGACGAAGTGTTAAATGACGGGAATAATTTTCAATCCCTGAACAAAAGCCCATCTCGCGCATCATTTCTAAATCATAACGTGTACGTTGCTCTATACGCTGCGCTTCTAACAACTTACCGTTATCGTTTAATTCTTTTAAACGCTCTTCTAATTCTTTTTCAATATTTTCAATAGCGACCTTCATTTTTTCTTCACGTGTAACGAAGTGAGATGCTGGGAAGATTGCTACATGATCACGTTCTGCTAACACTTCACCTGTTAATGCATTTACTTCACGAATACGATCGATTTCATCACCGAAAAATTCAATTCGAATACAATGCTCATCAAGTGATGCCGGGAAGATTTCAACTACATCTCCGCGCACACGGAATGTACCACGCTTGAAATCAATATCATTACGTCCATACTGTACATCAACAAGTTCACGAAGCAATTGATTGCGGTCCTTTTCCATACCAACTCGAAGTGAAACAACTAACTCGCGGTATTCTTCCGGAGAACCTAAACCGTATATGCACGACACACTCGCAACGATAATAACATCATCTCGTTCAAATAAAGCAGACGTTGCCGAGTGGCGTAATTTATCGATTTCATCATTAATCTGTGCATCTTTTTCAATAAACGTATCTGTTTGCGGCACATACGCTTCTGGCTGATAATAATCGTAATAACTAACAAAATACTCAACAGAATTGTTAGGAAAAAAATCTTTCAACTCACTATATAACTGTCCAGCTAACGTTTTATTATGAGCCATTACAAGCGTTGGCTTCTGCACTTCTTTAATGACATTTGAAATCGTAAATGTCTTACCCGTTCCTGTCGCTCCAAGCAACACTTGCTTTTTCTTTCCACTATTAATTCCCTCTACAAGCTTCTCTATAGCTACCGGTTGATCACCTTGCGGGGAATACGCTGAGATAATTTCAAATTGATGTTCCAACTAAAAACCGACCTCCTCATAAAAATCTGTATTATTATTTTAACACGAATACCCCTAAAAAACCTAAAAAAACGAACAGATATTCGGTAAAGTTTTCGACAAGTTATACATAGAAAAAGGAAGGAGTAAACACTACCTTCCTCTATCAATTTTATTTTATAGGTACATATAATAAGTCATATCCATTGCATCCATTTTCACTCGTACAATCTATTAACCTATAAACAACCTCTACTTCACGCGACTCTTTTTCCTATTGTCATCCTCTCTTATACAAACTGTTTGTATACCCTAAAAAGAAACCTATACTAAAATTACAAAAGCTACTTTCCTCTATGAAAGTAGCTTCTCTTTCCCTTTCTCCTTCTTAGGAAAAATCACATATGAAAATGAAATAACTGTATCCACTAAAAGAATAATCGCCCACACTTGGCTTACACGGCTTCCTGCTTTATTTAAAACGATTCCTGACTCTAACCAATTTCCCCATTGTTCAAATGGGATAAGCCCATACACGAAGAAAAAGAACATATGAACAGCAACGAATAAAATAAGATGCAAAGCCCAATTTTTCATTTCCTGCTTCGCATAAGCCATACCTGTCAATTCGATTTGTTCTTCAATAATAGGAATCGGTTCATTGCGCCATTTCGCAACTAGTTTCTGCACAAATATATCTAGTTTTCTCAAATCCTTTTTCCCATAAAAAACTGCATATAATAAGATGATTACCGTAATAATCTGGAAATTAGAGAACTTCCCTGTTTGATAATAATCCACTACCCCTAAAGTTAAAATAAATACTTCATTGACTAGCAGCACAATCCCCATAATAAAGCTCGCCTTTTTCAAACGAAATCCATACCTCAGTAAAAAGAAGCCGATAGCGGATAACCAAAATACAATCTCTGCCCCAATTAAAAAATACCATCGATATTCTGCGAGTATACTCATTTATCCTTCTCCCTTTCGTCATATATACGAAAAGCCTCACCCATATATACTAGAAGCTCTTCTTCAATTGGATACATACTCATTTTCTGCGAATCTTCCTTTGACTTTCTTACTTCCCACAATTTATCTAAAAATGCTTCATCACCATTTGCCATCTCTAAACATTTCTGCATTAATTTCTTTGTTGCCCCTTGTACTTCATCACAAGATGCTTCCTTACCGTCTTTCATAAAGTTACGTAATTGTTTTAATAAATCGACCCATTCTAAAACGTTTGGGTCTTCTTCACTCATGTTCGGTAAATTATGAAGCAACTTTTGTTCTTGCTTGGAAAAAACTTCATTTTGAAACATTTCACGTATACGAGGAGACTGTTTCGAAAGCTGGATGAGTTCAAACATAACTTTCCAATCCAGTTCCCCTTCCACATCCACTGAATAAACAACTGCCTGTAAAATACGTTCCATTCGATTAAATTTTTTCTGTTCCTCTTGTACAAACTTAAGTTGCTTTTCAAGCGATACTTTTAAATTGAGCTCACCTGTTATTAACATATTCGTAATCTCTTTTAATGAAAAACCCATTTCTTTTAAAAATAAAATTTGCTGCAAACGAATAACATCTCTCTCGCTATATAACCGGTGTCCTCCATCTGTTTTCCCACTCGGCTTTAATAAATCGATTTGATCATAATAGCGTAACGTTCTTACCGTAACCCCTGTTTCCTTCGTAAGTTCTTGAATCGAAATCACTGCCATCACCTCTTCTCTTTCATTATAAAAGATGACGTAACGTAACTTTCAAGTGATTTGTAAAAAAAATACAAAAAGCTGTTTATACTTTTTGTATAAACAGCTTTTATGGAAATAACACCTTTTGTATAGCGCACCCACACGATAATATAATCACTCCAATAACAACACTCGTTGCCGTTTTATGATAATGTGCTGAATTTAATAAATAGTACGATAAGCCTACAGTACCAATCATAATACATACACTTGGCACTGGATTACGAGAGAAATTTTGCATTCCCCAAAATAAAGCAAATATAGCCGTAGCGACACATAATATCGGTAATCCCATTCCGCTTCCCCTTTATCTATCTATTTACTAGTCTTTGTTGCTAACACACTCGTTGATGCCATACTCATTATCAGCCTCTTTCCTATTTCTAAATTTCCACTTTGGCCAATAATTCACACCGTAATATACAAACTGTCCAACAACAAATAGAATGAACGGTGTTCCAGCGCTTCCGTAAACAATTAAATTATACAAACTCCATACAGCTAAACTAATCGCGAAAAATAACCCTACATATTTAAACGCTTTATCCGATTGAAATCTCTCAAACTCATCTTGCATTTTCTCTCTCCTTACTCCGGCGTAAATATTTCCTCCACTTTCATTCCAAAATATTTGGCGATTTTTAGGGCTAACTCTAGACTCGGGTTATAGTGATGGTTCTCAATCGCCACGATTGTCTGCCGTGTCACTTGCATCGCCTTCGCCATTTCAACTTGTGTTATATGATTTTGTTTTCGCAATTCTTTAATTATAAATATTTTCCAGTTTCAAGTGAAGATATCTTTACAAAAAAAGGTAAAAAAAGAGACATCTATAAGATGCCTCTTTGCTACTACATAAATCCTAACGCATATACAAGAACGTATCCAAGCACCGAAAGACAAACCGAGCCAATCAGCCCTGCCACAAATGCTCTACTTCCTAATTTGCGGAACGTTTTAAACTCTACATTTAAACCGAGCCCTGCCATCGCCATTGCGATAAGCATGTACGCAATTACTACAATATATCCGGCAACAACTTCTGGGATAATTCCAAGCGAATGCACCGCACTCATTGCTAAAAATCCGAAGATGAACCAAGGAATCGGAAGATCGCGCCACGATCCTTTTTCTTTGCTTCCCTCGCTCTTACCAAACCATAATCCAATTAATATCGCTACTGGTACAAGCATTGCAACGCGTGTTAATTTTACGATAACAGCAATATCAACTGCCGTACTTCCGCCTGGAGCCGCGGCCGCGATAACATGAGCGATTTCATGTAGTGTCGCGCCTGAAAATACGCCGTAACCATACGGAGAAAAGCCAAGCACTGGATATAATAGCGTATAAATAAGTGTAAATATCGTACCTAAAATAGCAATAATCGCTGCCCCAACTGCTGTTTCCTCATCTTTCGCTTTCACTTGCGGTGCAATTGCCACGACCGCAGCCGCGCCACAAATTGCCGTCCCGCATGCTGTTAAAATTCCTAATTTCTTTTCTACTTTAAATACTTTCGTTAGTCCATAGACAACGAAAATTGTAAATGTAATAACAACCGCAGCGATGACCAATACTTTCGGCCCCGCCTTCGCAATATCTACAAGATTTAATCGCATTCCAAGTAAGATGATTCCGAAGCGAAGCAACTTCTTACTCGCAAAGTTCGTTCCCGCTATCGCTTCGTGAGGGATTCCAATCGCTGCTCGCCAAACCATCCCGATTAGAATAGCGATTACTAATTGTCCCATAATATTTAAAAATGGAAGCTCCGCTAAATATTTCGCAGCAATGGCGATTAATAACGTAATCCCAACCCCTTGCGAAAAACCAAGACGCTTCTTCTTTTGTATAACAAGTGTTTGTTCCACTTTGTACCACCCCAATAATCGTATTGGAACATGCATGTTCTTTCTAGTTACATTATAAGAGAGTTTTAATGATAAGTTTAATATCAATATTAAATCTCAATCATCAAAAAAACTTATGATAAAATGAAAGCAAAAATAAAGGAGCACATCCGATGAACGTCGACATTTTAAAGATTTTTGTGACCGTTGTTGAACAAAAGCATTTCTCGCGCGCTGCAGAGCTATTAAATCTTTCACAACCTGGTGTTAGTATGCACATTCGCAACTTAGAAAATGAGTTTGGAACTACACTTATTCAGCGCTCCCCAAAGCACGTCCAAGTTACAGAGGCAGGAAATATTTTATACATACACGCAAAGCAAATGCTCTCACTTTATGAAGATGCGAAACAAGAAATTAATGAATTGCACAACGTCGTAACAGGAACGCTGCGGATCGGCGCTAGCTTTACAATTGGTGAATACTTACTTCCCAAAATATTAGCGCGCTATGCTAATGAAAACCCGCACGTCGAAGTTCATACATTCATCTCCAATACAGAAGAAGTTTTGCAAAGCATTCGCTCTAATCAAATTGATATCGGCTTAGTGGAAGGCCAAGTCGTATACGCCGACGTAGATGTTGAAACTTTTATGCAAGATGAGATGAAGCTTGTCGTCCCGCCAAACCATCCATTGCTCCATACCGAGGAAATAAATGAAAATACTCTCCAAGATCAAGTCTGGGTATTAAGGGAGAGCGGTTCTGGCACACGCGCCTATAGCGATCGCTTTATACACCAACATCACTTAAAAATGAAGCGCTTCTTTACATTCAGCAGTATACAAAGCGTGAAGGAAGCCGTCGCTGCTGAGCTTGGCATCGCTATACTTTCGGATTGGACCGTGCGGAAAGAATTATTAGCAAAAGAACTATTCCACGTCCCCGTACCTAACGAAAAGCTAATCCGCCCGTTCTCCATCGTACGCGGCAAATATTTCATCCCTTCTAAAGCCATTCAAGTCTTTTTAAATCATGTAGATTCTTTTGCAAAAAAACAGAGTTGACCTTCACATTAGTGTGAAGGTTTACAATACATGTAAAAGGAGTGAAATACAGTGCGAATTGGGGAGTTATCAAAAGAAACCGGGGTTAGCGAACGTTCACTAAGACATTACGAAGAAAAGGGATTGCTCCCTTCAAACCGCCTCGAAAATGGTTATCGTGATTTTGATAAAAGTGCCATCGAAAAGGTAGCACTTATTCAAATGTACTTACAGCTTGGCCTAAATTTAGAAGAAACAGCACGAATGCTGCGCTGCCTTGAAATCGAGCCGCATTTATACGAAAATCCATGCAGTAGCATTCTCACACTTTACGAAGATAAGCTATGTGAAGTTACGAAGCAAATCGAATTGCTCTCTAGTATTCAAGCCAACTTGCAAAAACACGTTTCACTCTTAAAACAAGCAAAAGAAAAGGAATGATGACATGTTTGTTATACACGGTAGTTCAAGAGAAAACGGAAATACGGAAGCCTTAACACATATGATGATTGACGGAGCCGAAGCGGAGCAAATTTATTTGCGCGACCATACCGTTCATCCTATTACAGATCAGCGCCATGATGCGGAAGGATTCCAACCTGTAAATGACGATTACCAACAGTTAATTGAGCGCATGCTAGAACACGATACAATCATCTTTGCAACGCCGCTATACTGGTATGGAATGAGCGGTCATATGAAGAACTTCGTCGATCGCTGGTCTCAAAGTCTACGCGATAAATCCCTTCATTTCAAAGAAAAAATGAAAGGTAAAAAAATGTACGTTGTCATCGTTGGTGGAGATAATCCGAAACTGAAGGCATTGCCACTTATCGCCCAGTTCCAATATATCTTTGATTTTGTTGGTTCTTCATTTGAAGGGTATGTTATTGGTGATGCGAACGGATTAAACGAAATCCAAAATGATGCTGAAGCACTCGCAAAAGCAAAACTGTATAATAACGAATTCAAAAATAGCAAACAGAAATGAGTTTGACAAATCCATTTGTATGCGCATACAATAAAAATAATCTTATGAAAGGAAGGTACTTTGACCAATGAAGTTTTAATTCTCTTATTTATTTCATCCATCACAAATAGTGAACAAAAATGATGAAAACTAGCAGGGGATTAGTCTGTCCATTTGTCGATACTTTCTTTCGAAACGATCATGTAAAAATATGTGCATCGCTTATTTATGTACGATTTTTACATTCAATGGCGACGTTTATCCTCTCTAGTGAAACTAGGGAGGGTTTTTTATGACTATTTTATTCGCACGTAATATTGAAAAGAGCTTTGGTGATCGCACCATATTCACATTACCATCACTGGAAATTCAAGCACATGATCGCATAGGAATTGTCGGAGTCAACGGAGCGGGAAAATCTACGTTATTACAAATATTAAGTAAAGAAATAGAAGCTGACAAAGGTACAGTAACTCATCATAGTTCTATCGCCATTATCCCTCAGCTTAGCGAGGAATTACCTGAAACTGCTTCTTCTCTCGCAAAAGGAAAATGGAGTATTTCAAACGTTTCAGATTCAATGAGCGGTGGTGAACGAATGCGCCTAAGGATTGCCCATGCTCTCGAACAGGATGCAGGCATTCTATTTGCTGATGAACCAACAAGCCACTTAGATATGTTCGGTACAGAGCAATTAGAAAAGGCACTTTTCTCTTATAAAGGTGCACTTGTTTTAATATCGCATGATCGCGATTTCCTAGATACCATATGTACCAAAATCATCGAAGTTGAAGACGGTACTATTCAAGAATATAAAGGGAATTATTCAAACTATCGAAAACAAAAAGAACGTGAGCGAATACAAAAACAAGCAGAATACGAGCAATATGTACAAGAAAAAAACCGTTTAGAACAATCAATTTTACAAAGAAAGCAACGCGCTTCTAGCATGACAAAAGTCCCAACACGGTTCAGTTCATCTGAATCTAAACTTTATAAATTAAGTGGGGCTCATGGCCAAGAAAATGTTAGCAAAGCAGCGAAGGCATTAGAAACACGTCTCGAAAAATTAGAACAGAAGGAAAAGCCGAAAGATTTTTCTCAAGTCCGGTTTGACGTACAATACCATGCACCAATTCATAGTAAAGCGGTTGTACAGTTTAATAAAGCATCAAAGAAAATAGGGGACCTCACACTATTCAAAAATATGAGCGGAACTATCGCTCCCGGCGCAAAGCTTGGTATTTTAGGGGCAAACGGAAGCGGGAAAACGACATTGTTCAAAATGCTTCTCGCAAATGAGCGTGGGATCCAGCTTTCGAAAAGTTGTAAAATTGGATACTTCGAACAAACATTATCTATTTTAAAAACGAATAAAACAATTTTGGAAAATGTTCTAGAAGAGACAAACTATACGGAATCGTTCGTTCGGACAATACTTGCTCGCCTTCTTTTCCGCCGTGAAGATGTTCATAAACCTGTGCACGTCTTAAGTGGTGGTGAACGGATGAAGGTTGCGCTCGCAAAAGTATTTTTAGGAAACTATAATATGCTTCTACTCGATGAACCGACAAACTATTTGGACTTAGCAACGCAAGAAGAATTAGAAAGCATATTACAAGAGTATCCTGGCACTATACTTTTCATTAGCCATGACCGTGCCTTTATTCGTTCTGTTGCAGACCATATTCTACAAGTAGATGAAAACGAACCAAGAATCTTCCACGGCAATTACGAGCAATACACAAAAAGAACAACTCAAGCTTCTGTAAACGTTACTGAACAAGAATTATTACGATTACAAACAAAATTAACAGAAATCATCAGCCGGATTTCTATACCCAATCATCACGATGACATCACAATTCTCGAACAAGAATACGAAAAATTATTGGTTCAAATTCGAAAGTGTAAAGAAGCTCTCTAATGTCTTCCCTATATATCGACGGGACCTTCCGCATTTCCCAAGAAATATCCAGGCTTCGACATAGAATATCGACCTACCTATAATGTTAGACACGATAACAGCATCACTAATAACAAAAAGCCGTGCATCAGCACGGCTTTTCACTTTATCCCGCTATTTGTGGGCAGTAAGACTCCCACCTCAAAATTCGTCTTGAGCAAAGAAGTTAGGTGGGAGTCGGGCTGCCCGTAAACGCCCGATTGGTGCGGGCTGATAATCAGTGGGGATGAACAACCCCCCCACTGATTAAAGTTTCACTTTATATACGGACAGCAGTTCCACTCACCGCAACCATTAGCATCCCTTCGCGAACTACTTCGTAGTCCACGTCGATACCGACAATGGCATTCGCATTTTTTTGTCTTGCGAGAGTTTTCATCTCTTCCATTGCAATGTCGCGCGCTTCTTTCAATTTACTTTCGTAAGCACCTGCGCGACCACCGACAACGTCGCGGACAGAAGCGAAAAGATCACGAACGATATTCGCACCCATAATTGCTTCTCCATTGACGATATCGATATACTCAATAATTTCTTTCCCTTGAATTGTAGAAGTTGTTGTTACAATCATGCTTTATAGCCTCCCATATAAGGTTTCCACTTACTTATGGTGCACTAATTCAGCAGAAATTATATTTACGAACTAAACTGAGCTTCATATAATCGGCTATACCCTCCACCTTGCTCGATTAATTCATCATGTGAACCTTGTTCTGCAATACCATCTTTATTTACAACGACGATGCGATCTGCATTTTTAATAGTTGCAAGTCTATGGGCGATAACTAACGTTGTACGGCCAACAGATAGTTCTGCAAGTGATTTTTGAATAGCAAGTTCCGTCTCTGTATCTAGCGCAGAAGTTGCTTCATCTAATATTAAAATTGGCGGGTTTTTCAAGAACATACGAGCAATCGCTAAGCGCTGCTTTTGCCCCCCTGAAAGTTTCACGCCACGCTCACCAATAACTGTATCTAAACCTTCTGGTTGCGAGTAAATCAAGTCTTCTAACTGAGCACGCTTTACAGCTTGCCAAATTTCAGCTTCTGAAGCTTTTAAGTTTCCGTAAGCGATATTTTCACGAATTGTTCCAGAGAATAAGAAAACATCTTGCTGTACAATCCCAATTTGCTTCCGAAGTGACGATAACGTCATCTCTTTCGTATCAATTCCATCAATTTGAATCGATCCAGATGATTGTTCGTAAAAACGCGGTAATAAACTACATAACGTTGTTTTTCCTGCCCCTGATGGCCCAACGAAAGCAACTGTTTCACCTGCATGTATTTTCAAGCTAATATCTTTTAAAATCGGTTCTTTATTTTCATATCCGAACGTAATGTTGTTATATTGAATATCGCCGTGTACATGCTTTACTTCGATTGCATCTTTAGAATCTACAATATCAGGCTCTGTTTCCAAAAGTTCTACATATCGTTTAAAACCAGCGATTCCTTTCGGGTAACTTTCAATAACCGCATTAATTTTTTCAATTGGTCGGAAGAAAATATTCGTTAACAAAACGAATCCAATGAATCCACCGTACGTTAATTCACCTTGCAATACAAACCATGTACCACATATTAATACAAAGAGCGTTACGAGACGCATTAGCATATAACTAATAGATGAGTTTAACGCCATAATTTTATACGCCATTAATTTTGTTGTACGGAAACGAGCATTATTTACAGCAAATTGCTCTTTCTCAAATTTTTCATTTCCGAATGCTTGTACAACGCGGATACCACCAACATTGTTCTCAATGCACGCATTGAAATCAGCAACGTCTGAGAATAAACGTCTAAACGTACCTGTCATTTTTTTATTGAAGTAAAGTGCCAACCATAATAAGAATGGAATAACGAAGAATGTTAATAGCGCTAACTTCCAGTTAATCATCATCATAAATGAAAATGCTCCGACTAAAGTCATAATGGCAATGAATAAATCTTCTGGTCCGTGGTGAGCAATTTCCCCAATTTCCATTAAATCGTTTGTAAGGCGCGAAATTAAATGACCTGTTTTATTATTATCAAAAAATCTGAATGATAGCTTTTGAATGTGATCAAATAATTTCTGCCTCATATCCGTTTCAATGTTAACACCAAGCATATGTCCCCAGTATGTAACGACATATTGCAAACCTGCATTTAAAATATAAACTGCGAGTAAACCGAAACAAGCCCATAAAATAAGCGTCCAGTTTTGTCCTGGTAATAGCTTATCAATAAATTGGTTTACGATAAGCGGAAACCCAAGTTCGAGTAAACCTGCGATAACTGCACAGGAAAAATCAAGTACGAATAAACCTTTGTACGGTTTATAATAAGAAAAAAATTTACGCAGCATATCTTTCCTCCCTTTTCCAAATTAAAAGACTCCCTAAATGATAACCATTATCAAATATTTATTCAAGTTATCCGTCTATGAAACTAAAATAGAGGCCACAGTTTTTATTGGGAAATCGATATCTCTTGTTGAATCACTGATATAAATTTCATTTACTATCGCGCTGTTCCTAAAATAAAAAAGGTGTCACCTAGTCAATTTTTTGACTAGGTGACACCTTGATTTCTATCATATCGCTTCCGAATCCCAATCGTGCTCTTGCTGAACAAATACAACACCTAATTCATGATGGCCCCCGGCGTATAATGCCGTTTGAGCAAGACGAAGCTCACCATTAGTATCTAACACTTCTAATTTACAAAACGCTCCTGTCGTCTTCGTTTGAAGCGCATCATAAAACTCTTCGGTACTTCTTGGAATGATTCCATTTACTTTCGTAATAACTTCCCCAGGCTTTAAATTCATCTCTGCCCCAATTGTATTCGGAATTGTATCTAACACAACAAGTCCATCATTACGTGCGGCAAAGTATGCTGGCCTTGTCTCGTCTGCAATCTTCTCTTGCATCGAGATCGTGAAGCGTCCAAGCATTGCGACTCCCATCGCGATAATTGCGAGTACGTGCCACCAGTAACTTGCGATACCTAAAACAAGTACGATTCCTGCTAATCCATAGACACGTCTTCCTGTAAATAATAAAGCTTCCGTCGGCTCATAACTTCTAATCTTTCTCCTAAATCCAATTAAAAACGGAACAAGGAATAGAGAGTATGTAGTCGAACCAATTGAAACGACAGGCCACCAAGAAATAACATTTGTCACCGCGTCTCCTGGTATAAGAATAAATACTGGTACAAGCCACAAGCGATTTGATTCATGTAGCCCAATTCTTAAACCACGCTTACCCTTTTTAATTTTTGGCGTAGAATACCGTACTGCATTTTTAGAGATTAATAAGCCCTCTACAACGAGCATAACGCCTAGTAGAATAGCAAGTGATACAATCGTACCCTCTTCCCCTTCCCCAAGCTGTAAGAAGGAAATTGGCATCTTAGAAGATAATAAAACGAATGCAATTGCGATTCCGAACGTATAAGCTGCAGATAGATATCGATACATAGCAGTTAGTCCGAATACTAGCGTCCAAATTAAAATCATCCATATACTCGCTTTTGAAACAACGAGCCCAAGCCCAACCGTAATAATAGATACGATTAATCCGTATCCAACTCCTGCAAACAGAGATGTTCGCAGTTCAAACCAAATATCATATACTTTAAAAGAAAAGTCTTTTCGTTCTCGTAATATACGTAAGTATCCAACGAAGATACTACTAATTAAAAATACATAGACAGCAGGGTGTAAGAAAAAACGTCCAACTGCTCGTAGTATTTCAAAAAGCCATGCCTCCACGAATTCATTCACCACCATTTATATCATTCTTTCTTTTTATCTTATCATAACTAAAGAAACGTGTGTTTAACACATAAAAAAATACAGGCACCAAAGTGCCTGTATTTCTTATTTCACTATTAATTTCAATGCTGTTTGTAATTGTAAATCATTTTCTCCAGAACGGATTTTTTCAATAATTTTAGTTTGAATCGCTTCAGCTGTCTTTTTATCAAGTTGTCCTGTCGCTTCCATCTCATTCGAATTTTGGAATGCTTTCAGTGCTGATTCTGTCTCCTTACTAAAGTATCCATCTTCACGGCCTGGTACATATCCTAAGCTCTTAAGCATTTCTTGCGCGTGTTTTACTTGCACATCATTTGCATTGTATGAAAGTGTCTTTTCAATTTGAATTGGTGTCGCATGATAATAATCTGGTTGCTTCACTTCTACAGTTGGCGCAATTCCTTTTTTATGAATCCAATTGCCGTCTGGTGTTAACCATTTAAACATCGTTAATTTAATGTTACTGCCATCTTTAAATGGAACAGCTTGCTGGACAGTACCTTTACCAAACGTTTTTTCACCAATTAAATCGTAGCCTTCTCCCTCTTTCAGCGCACCCGCTAAAATCTCTGAAGCAGAAGCACTCCCATTATCAATCAATACCGAAATTGGATAAGGCTTTCTCTCTTTAAGTTCCGTAGAGAATTTCTTCTTCTGACCATTTCGCTCTTCTACTTGTAGCATCGGCTTTTTATTCGTCATGATTTCCCCTAGTATATCTTCTACGCTATTTAAATAACCGCCAGGATTACCACGCACGTCAATAACTAAGCCTTTTATATTTTTCTTCTCTAACTCTTTTAACTGATCCTTAAATTCTTTCGCAGTATTTTCAGCGAAAGAAGTAATTTGCATATAACCGATATCTTTTCCGCTCTCTTGCTTTACAGAACTAAATACAGTGAAAATCGGAATCTTTTCACGCTTAATTTTAAATTCTATCGGATCAGCCACTCCTGCGCGCTTAATTTCAATTGCAACAGTCGTTCCTTTTTTACCACGAATTTTTAATACTGCTTCTTCTCGTGATAAGTCTTTCACACTATTTCCATCTACAGATAAAATTTGGTCATTCGGTTTAATTCCTACCTTTTCTGCTGGTGAACCTTTAATTGGTGATACGATAATAAGCTTACCGTCCGTTTTGTTCACTTCAGCTCCAATCCCTTCAAGTTCAGGATCCAGCGACTGACTAAACTGTTTTGCCGTTTCTTTATCCATATACGTGGAATAAGGGTCCTTCAGCGTAGACAACATTCCTTGTATTGCACCTTCGACTAACTTGTCGTCTTTCACGTCTTCCACATAACGTGAATCAATTAGTGCATACGCCTCATTAATCTTTGCCAAATTCCCTTGCGCTGTGCCAGCATTGCCATTCGATACTGTTTGCGTTACATACGCTGGGTTGATCCCAAACAAGTACATACCGCCAAACATACCGCCAGCACCAATTAAAAATGCAACAACCATTCCAATAATTGCAACTCTACGTTTCAATGCGGAATTCCCCTTTCCAGAACACACAGGTGGTGTAGCAAAAGGCATCACACGATGTGTGATGCCTTTACCTATTTCTACTATATGATAAGCTTGTACGAATTATGTTTGCAACTTTTTATACTTTTAAGAAGCGACGAATTGACATTACACTTCCCCACATACCGATTAATGCACCGATTAACACTAATAAACCAGCTAATTGGAATACGAATGGGTTGTATGGTAGAAGCTCGAAAATTGTTCCGCCAAGTTTTTCATTAAACACACCTTGTAGTGAATTATATATAACTAAAATTACGCCAATTGGAATAATTGATCCTAATACTCCTAGGAATAATCCCTCTAACAAGAACGGCCAACGAATAAACCAGTTTGTTGCACCAACAAGTTTCATAATTTCAATTTCAGTACTACGAGCATAAATTGTAATTTTAATTGTGTTAGAGATTAAGAACATCGCTGTGAATAGAAGCCCAGCAATTAACAGAATCCCGATGTTACGACCAGTTTTTACAGTATCAAATAATTTTTCAACTTGACCTTTACCGTATTGAACATTACTTACAAACTGCATTTTCTCAATCTTTTTCGCAATTGTTGCCGTATCTGTTGGTTCTTTCGCCTTTACAACAAATACGTTTTTCAGTGGGTTATCTTGCTCAAATAACTCGAACGTTTTTCCACTATCGCCTAAGCTTTTAATTAAACGTTTCAACTCTTCTTCTTTAGAAGAATATTTAATAGAATCTACTTTCGAAATCTTACTCATATCTTCTTCTAATTTCTTTTGATCAGCTTCTTTTGCCGCTGGATCAATATGCACACGAATTTCTACATCTTGCTCTACTTTCGTCGCAAAATGGTTCATATTCATAATCGCTGTTAAAAAGACACCTACAAGTAGTAATGTAACTGTTACTGCACTAACAGAAGCAAATGTCATCCATCCATTACGGGATAGATTTTTTACACCTTCTCGCAAATGTCGACTAAGGGTATTAGTCTTCATATCCGTATCCTCCCTCAATCTCATCTCGAACAATTTTTCCGCCTTCAATCGCAATTACACGATGACGAATTGTATTTACGATATCTGCGTTATGTGTCGCCATAACAATCGTTGTACCACGCTCATTAATGCGTTTAAAAATCTTCATAATATCAAGAGCTGTTTCAATATCTAAGTTACCTGTTGGCTCATCGGCAATTACAACCTTTGGCTTATTTACAATCGCTCTTGCAATCGCCACACGTTGTTGCTCTCCGCCCGAAAGTTCACTTGGAAGTGCATCTGCACGATCATCTAGACCTACAAGACCTAACACTTCTGTAACACGTTCACGAATCGCATCTGGCTCTTCTTCAATTACTTCTAAAGCAAACGCAACATTCTCATATACCGTTAATTTAGGTAGCAATTTAAAATCTTGGAAGATCACGCCTAATTGACGACGGAAATACGGAACATCTCTTTCTGCTAATGTTTCAATTACAAGTCCATTTACATTAATTGATCCTGTAGATGGTTTCTCTTCACGATACATCATTTTAATAAATGTAGATTTTCCGGCTCCACTCGGTCCAACTACGTATACGAATTCACCTTGTTTAATGTTAACTGTGAGACCAGCAATGGCTTTCATACCATTCGGATACTCCTTATAAACATTCGTCATTTTTATCATTATTTATCACCCAATACTTAATGATTTTTTTTCGAAATACTTTTCTGTGCATTTGAAAATAAAATAAAAACTTTTATTCTCTGTTTACCATTCTTGTTGAAGGCAGCTTCCTTACATGCCTTTTATTAGCAACGCCGCTCTATGTAATATATTTCATCAAAATTCTACAAACCTCATTGTAACATCAATCGGTTTCCAGTTCGGATACATTTTTGTTACAGTTATGTTACATCCTGATAAAGTGAAACTTTAATCAGTGGGGGTTTTGTTCATCCCCCACTGATTATTAGCCCTCACCAATCGGGCTTTTACGGGCAGCCTAACTCCCACCTAACTCCTTTGCTTTACAGCCGAATTTTGAGGTGAGAGTCTTACCGCCCGCAAATAGCGGGATAAATTGAAACGAGCTGACATAGTTCTTAACCTATATCGCTTTTAGGTAAGATCATATAATCAACTCGTCTATTTCACCTTTTTTATTTATGCTCAGCTAACCATTCAGCTACTTTTTTTGCGTCCTCACCTTGAATAAGTCCAGGTGACATTGCGCCGCGACCTTTTTTAATAATTTCTTCGATATCTGCAGCTTCATACTTACCGCCTACTTTTCTTAAATCAGGTCCAGTTGCTCCTGATAAGTCTTTCGCGTGACAACCTGCACAACTTTTTTGGAAAATTTGTTCTGCACTATCTGTACTTGCAGATTGATTGGAAGACTTAGTCTCTTCTTTATTTCCACATGCTCCTAAAGCAAAAACGACTGATGTCCCTAACGCAATAGCCAACAATTTCTTTTTCACTTCTATCGCTCCCCATTGTTGATATTCTTCATACACACTCATTATTCATTATAAGCATTATCTTTATATAGAAAAACTAAGGTATATTTCATATTTTTCACAAATATGGTGAGAAGCCTAATAAAATAAAGCTTTCACAAATTGTTTCAATTCTGTGAACACCTTAGAAAGTTCTATAAAGAACCTCTTTCTCCAAACAAAATCAGAGAAATCCCATATACAGTCCTACTCCATTACCGCTCTGTTTTACTATTTTCTACTTTTTACAAAACAATATACGGCATTATATGCTACATATAATCTCATCAAAAAGAGAAGTTGTCGTTTCCAACTTCTCTTCCTCTTTATTTCATCAATATAAATAAGATAAACCTCTTTATATCCTCTTTTACCTCAGCATGCGCCAACAATTCTGTTGGCTTTTTCTCTTATTAAATGCGAGAACGTAAATAAGCATCAATAAATGGATCAATTTCTCCATCCATAACTGCCTGTACGTTACCAACCTCTGTATTTGTACGGTGGTCTTTTACAAGAGAATACGGGTGGAATACGTAAGAACGGATTTGGCTACCCCATCCGATTTCTTTTTGCTCCCCGCGGATTTCATCTAATTGTGCTTGTTGCTCTTCTAGTTTCTTTTGATATAACTTCGCTTTCAACATTTTCATTGCGTGCTCACGGTTTTTAATTTGAGAACGCTCTGACTGACATGTTACAACCGTATTTGTCGGTGTATGCGTAATACGAACTGCTGAATCTGTCGTATTAATGTGCTGTCCACCTGCACCACTTGCACGGTACGTATCTATTTTTAAATCTTCTGTACGCACTTCAATTTCAACTTCATCATTGAACTCAGGTACAACTTCACAAGATACGAATGATGTATGACGACGACCTGAAGAGTCGAACGGTGAAATACGTACAAGACGATGTACACCTTTCTCTGCTTTCAAGTAACCGTAAGCATTATGCCCTTTAATTAATAATGTAACACTCTTAATACCAGCTTCATCGCCCGGTAAGTAGTCAACAGTTTCTACTTTAAATCCACGTTTTTCAGCCCAGCGCGTGTACATACGTAATAACATAGAACCCCAGTCCTGTGACTCTGTTCCACCTGCACCTGGGTGTAATTCTAAAATGGCGTTATTTTTATCATAAGGATCGCTTAGTAATAACTGAAGCTCATACTCATTCATTTCTTGAATTAAAGTTTTCACTTCAGATTCTAGTTCCTCATGTAAATCTTCATCGTACTCTTCTTTAAGTAATTCATGCGTTACTTCTAAGTTTTCGAACGTCTCATCTAACTGACGGAACTTTCCAACCATGTCTTTTAACGCATTAGCCTCGTTGATTACAGTTTGTGCGCCTTGTTGGTCATCCCAAAATCCTGCGCCCATCATCGTTTCTTCTAATTCTGCAATTTGTTTCTCCTTAGTAGGAAGGTCAAAGAGACCCCCTAAAAGCCGCTAATCTCTTAGCCATTTTCTCTAATTCTTGTCTAATTTCTACTAATTCCATTTCCTTCACCTCTATGTAATTGCTGTTACTTTCATATGAAAACAAGGGAAACTCTCTCCGCTTATTACGGAGAGAGTTTAATCCCTTTTTACTATAATTTGCAAAGCAGTCTAAGCTACAGTTTCATATTACTTCCCAATACCACAGCAGTTTTTATATTTCTTGCCACTACCGCACTTACATAAATCATTACGGCCTACTTGATCACCTTTTACAACCGGTTTTTTCTTCGCCTCTTCGCCATCGCTTGATGGATGAATAGCTTCACCTTGAACAACTTCTTGGCGCTCTAGGTTTTGCTCAATTTCAGCCTTCATGATGTAGCGAGAAATTTCCTCTTCAATAGAAGCAATCATCGATTCGAACATTGCGAATCCTTCCATTTGGTATTCACGAAGTGGATCGATTTGTCCATAAGCACGTAAATGGATACCTTCACGAAGTTGATCCATTGCATCGATATGATCTGTCCATTTCGTATCTACAACACGGAATACAACAACTTTTTCGAATTCACGCGTCTGCTCTTCAGGGAGAAGTTTTTCTCTTTCGTTATAACGCGCTAATAATTTCGCGATGATTAATTCGTTCATTTCTTCTGGAGCAAGACGACGTAATTCTTCTTCTTTTACATCTCCTTCTTCAAGAAGGTTTGTATTTAAGTAATCGACAAGACCTTTAATGTTCCAATCTTCCTCGATTTCTTCTTGCGTATGAAGTGCAACAACACGTTCTATCGTAGATTTCATCATACCTTCAATAATACTGCGTAAGTTCTCTGAATCCATTACTTCTTGACGCTGCTTGTAAATTACCTCACGTTGTTGACGAAGTACATCGTCGTATTGTAGCAGTTGTTTACGTGCATCATAGTTATTTCCTTCTACACGTTTTTGTGCAGATTCTACAGCACGAGAAACCATTTTACTTTCGATTGGCTGTGAATCATCCATACCAAGACGATCCATCATCGCTTTCATATTGTCAGAACCGAAGCGGCGCATTAGTTCATCTTCCATTGATAAGTAGAACTGTGTTACACCAGGGTCCCCTTGACGACCAGCACGACCACGTAACTGATTATCAATACGACGGCTTTCATGACGCTCTGTACCGATAACTGCTAGACCAACGTTTTTAATATCGTCGCCTAACTTAATATCCGTACCACGACCAGCCATATTCGTCGCAATTGTTACAGCGCCTTTACTACCAGCTTCTGCAATGATATCTGCTTCACGCGCATGGTTTTTTGCGTTTAAGATGTTATGACGTACACCTTTACGTGTTAACATTTTTGAAATAAGCTCTGACGTTTCAATTGCAACTGTACCAACAAGAATAGGTTGCCCTTGTTTATGACGCTTTACAATATCCTCAACAACTGCATTGAATTTACCTTCCATTGATTTGAAGATTAAATCAGCACGGTCATCACGAATAATATCTTTGTTCGTTGGAATTACGATAACATTCATATTGTAAATACTACGGAATTCTTCTTCTTCCGTTTTCGCTGTACCAGTCATACCAGATAACTTTTCGTACATACGGAAGTAGTTCTGGAACGTAATTGTTGCAAGCGTCATACTTTCATTTTGAATTTCTACGCCCTCTTTTGCTTCAATAGCTTGGTGTAAACCTTCGCTATAACGACGACCTTTCATAAGACGGCCAGTGAATTGGTCTACAATTACGATTTCGCCTTCTTGTACAACATAATCTGTATCACGGTGCATAACAACGTGTGCACGCAGCCCCTGATTAATATGGTGAAGAAGTGCGACATGTTTTAAATCGAATAAGTTATCAATATGGAAAGCTTTCTCAGCTTTCGTAATACCATCTTCTGTTAACATTACATTTTTCGTTTTCACATCAAATGAATACTCTTTTTCATTTTCTAATGTACGAACGAATGCATTTGCAAACATGTATAGCTCTGTTGACTTTTGAGCTTGTCCAGAAATAATAAGCGGCGTACGTGCTTCATCGACTAAAATAGAATCGACTTCATCGATGATAGCAAAATGAAGCGGACGCTGAACGCACTGCTCTCTATATAACACCATGTTGTCACGTAAGTAATCGAATCCAAGCTCATTATTTGTGCTATACGTAATATCAGCAGCATAAGCAGCTTGCTTCTCTTCACGTGACATACTGTTTAAGTTAATTCCTACTGTTAAACCAAGGAACTCATGTAGCTGTCCCATTTCACTCGCATCACGTTGTGCTAAATATTCATTGACTGTAACAACGTGAACACCTTTTCCTGTTAAAGCATTTAAATATACAGGTAAAGTAGACGTTAACGTTTTACCTTCACCCGTTTTCATCTCAGAGATATTTCCTTCATGTAAGGCAATACCACCCATTAGCTGCACACCATATGGACGCATTCCAAGAACACGAGTTGCGGCTTCACGAACAACTGCAAAAGCCTCAGGAAGTAGATCATCTACTGTCTCACCTTTTGTTAGACGTTCTTTAAATTCAAGCGTCTTCCCTTTTAATTGCTCATCAGTTAGTGGCTTAATAGATGATTCTAATGCATCAATCTTCTCCACTGTCTTCTGCATACGTTTAATTTGGCGTTGGTTGACATCAAACACCTTTTTTAAAATACCGATCATAGGAAATACGCTCCTCTTTTTATTAAAATAAAACTTCTGATTGCTTTCTTTTTCTCTTTACAATCAGTCGTTATAAAAATCAAATTTATGTTATGCCAATTTTTCTCCTAATTAAAAAAACTAAAATGTATAAACCTAATGATAATTGTAACACTTGTCTTATAACTATGACAACAATCGTCCAAATGTCGGGCCTAGTTTCAGGAATTTTTTTCAGCTACAATCCCTACTATTTTATTTAAGCTGTTCAAATAAACTAAATCTTGCTATTACAAATTGTTCATTCAATCTCAGTAACAGCTTATCTTTATGTATTCAATCTAAAGATTTCCAAACCATTGAAGCACTCTATCACAAGCTAATTCAACATGATGAAGTTCATATTTTAACACCTTTTTAAAAAAACTCCTTCAGCCCTGGTTATGCCATTATTCGAGATCCTTTTGGAATAGTAATACAATTGACAGTAACGAGACATGACTTCTAAATCTCATTACGAAAAACAACAATAAGAATATATAAAAAAGCGCAGCCCCTTTCGGCTGCGCTTTTGAATTATTATTTTGTTTCGATTAAACCATATTTTCCGTCTTTACGGCCATATACAACATTAGTTTCATTTGTATCCGCATTTGTGAAGACGAAGAAATTATGTCCTAGCATATCCATTTGTAAGATCGCTTCTTCAACGTCCATCGGTTTTAAATCGAATCGTTTTGTACGTACAAGTTCTAATTCATCCTCTTCTACCTCATCCAGAACAGCTACTGCTTCTGGAAGGATAAAGTTGTTTTTAACAGAACCCTTTTCACGTAATTTACGGTTTACTTTTGTTTTATGTTTACGAATTTGTCGCTCAATTTTATCAACTACTAAATCAATTGCAGCGTACATATCGCTATTTGTTTCTTCTGCACGAAGTAATAAATCTGTAAATGGAATTGTTACCTCGATACGTTGCTTGTCAGAGTATACTTTTAAATTAACCTTAATCTCTGGGAATGTATCAAAATAACGCTCTAATTTACTTAGCTTTTTCTCTACATATTCCTTTAATGCTGGAGTTACTTCAATATTTTCACCACGAATGTTGAATTTCATAGATGAATTCCTCCTTTCAAGCCTATGTACTATAATTTCGACACTGGCTTAAAAACTCCTTCTAACTTTTTTAAAAAAATTAGTGGAATTGCGATTTTTTTATCATTTTTTGTTGAAATGAAAAGATGCATCGTTTCTATCTTTATTTTATCCTATTAACATCGTGAATAACGAATGTAACTGTGGACAATTCGTTACAGAAAAGAAACAACTTTTTGACAACTCTTCCTACAACAAAAAAACCCTTGTTACAAACAAGAGCTTCCATAATTTATAAAATGCTGCCACAAATACAGCTCTATCTTTTCCAAAAACGTAATTTTTACAACTTCACAACATTAGCCGCTTGTGGTCCACGTGCGCCATCAACAATATCAAACTGCACTTGTTGCCCTTCTTCTAACGACTTATATCCTTCTTGTTGAATAGCAGAAAAATGGACAAAAACATCGTCACCATTTTCACGCTCAATAAACCCAAATCCCTTTTCTGCATTGAACCATTTTACTCTTCCTTGCATGTTCATTCCATTCCCTTCACTCTAAAAATCAGGGCATTCGCCCCATAGTCTGACTATAGCGAATGACAAGATCGTAAGTCAAAGAAGACCTGTCGTCTTTTTATTATCCCTTTCGACATTTACATATTAGCCTCTACAAAGTGTCAAACAAGAAACCTCCCTCGCTCCTCTATCATACAAAAGACTTCCAATTTGCCTAACTGTAATTCCTGTTGTATACACATCATCAACGATTAAAACATGTTGCCCATGAAACATCTCTTCTCCCTGAAAATAAAAAGGATTACTTCCCGACATCCTTTCTTTGCGCTTCTTCTTACTTTGCTTTTCTGTTTCTATCCTTCTTAATGATGTATAAGACATTTTGACAGGCAAACAAGAAGCTAGTAACTCGGCTTGATTAAAACCACGTTCGTATTCTCGTTCTTCACTAAGCGGAACAGAAATAACAACTGAAACATCCGCAAATTTTTTTTGAAAAAGCCTTCGAAAAGACTGATAGAAAATATGAACTAATTCAGCATCTCCTCGAAACTTAAACTGTGCTAATATTTCTTTCATCCCTTCATTGTACACACACAACGAACGATTTATGAGAGACGGAAACCTCTCCTCGTTCATCCATCTTATGCAATCCGTGCAAATATCACCGTTTTTATATTCAGCTAGCACAAGTTCTAAAAGTCGACCACACTCTCTACAAATATCTCCTATAATATAGGAAAGTTTTTGTTCGCATCTATCACATATATACT
The DNA here is from genome assembly GCF_022664325.1 of Bacillus cereus group sp. BfR-BA-01310. Lineage (NCBI taxonomy): Bacteria > Bacillati > Bacillota > Bacilli > Caryophanales > Bacillaceae > Bacillus > Bacillus cereus group sp. BfR-BA-01310. The sequence goes on from NZ_JAKUHD010000002.1 coordinate 233,671, forward strand.
CTTTATGAAGCTTAACAAAAAAAGTGTACCAACTAATCGCGTGTGAAATATGCTCATCACAAAGTAGACAATGCATTAATCTATCAATCCTTGTTCTTTAGCATTTTTATTCATGCTTTGAATATGTTTTTTCGCGCGTACCATCGCCTCTGTCTTTCCATAATGAAAATAGATGACCTCTCCATGAGGTTCATCAAAACTTCTACCAGCACGCCCTGCAACTTGAACGAGAGCACTTTCTGAAAATATTTCTTCTTCTGCTCCTAAAACTGCTACTTGTAAATTCTTCACAGTTATCCCTCGCTCCAAAATCGTCGTTGTGACTAATAAAGGAATTTCTCCCTTTCGAAAAGCCGCTACCTTTTCTTTTCTCTTCGGATCTTCTGCATGCACACCGTCAATTTGGCTGTTTATTGATTTTAATAACAAGCTGATTTCTTCTACGTATCGCACATGAGGAACAAATAAAAAAATGGGATATTGTTTACATAAGTACATATTTAGCCATTGCAATAAAACACGAGGGATCTTTTTACGCATGAGGTCTTTTTTCCAATTTCCACACCACCGAAATACCGGAACTGGCAAGGGATGACGATGATAACGTCCTGAAATAATAACCCCTTTTTGCTTACCACTTCGCAACTTCCGCTTCCACTTTTCATCTGGAGTTGCTGTTAAATAAATACGTGCTGCTTTCTCTTTCATTGCTTGTTTTACTGCGTAATGTAACATCTTATCCGCATGATATGGAAAAGCATCTATCTCATCTACAATCATGACATGAAACGATTTATAGTAACGTAACAATTGATGCGTAGTTGAAACGACTAACACTGCATCTTTTTCACGATCTAAACTCCCTCCATACAAAGCTGCTACATTTATATTTGGAAACGCTTCTTGTAACCTTGGCGCTAATTCAAGTACAACATCTGTTCTCGGCGTTGCAATACAAACTCTCTCTCCCTTTTGAAGTGCCTCTGCAATTCCATGAAACAACATTTCCGTCTTCCCAGCCCCGCACACAGCCCAAATAAAGAATGATTCTTTCCGCTTAACAGCTTCAACAACACCTTGTGCAGCCAATTCCTGTCCAGCAGACAAAACTCCTGTCCAACGTAACGGATTCAAGTAGTTTTCTCCTTTTATTTCAGCAATTCCACGAACAAGTACAGCACATTCGCTCACACGCCCCATCGTTACGCACTTTCGGCAATACGTACAGTCCCTATTGCACCTTTTACATAAAAATGACGCAAATAGTCGCTGCTCTATATTTCCGCAGCGCTGGCACATATATTTTGAAGATTTCTTAATTACACCTTGTACACAAACGACTTCTCGATTCCTTTTCAAATGATTTAATTCACCCTGCAAATCTGAAGAGAGTTCTTCTAATAGTAACTGTTTCCCGGCTAACATCATAAACCACCTCCAGCACTACTATAAATCCTTCTCATAATCTCGTAAAAACTCAAAAAAGCCGATAACCTACTTATAAAATAGTAAGCTATCGACTTTATACACGTGTTTTATTAAATTATAAATCCTAGAATCGACCGTATCCTAAGAAATGTTTCTGGTTGTAAGAACTGTTAATATCACCGTAAGCAATCCCTTTATCACTCGCATGAATCATTTGGCCATTCCCAACGTAAATACCGATGTGAGATGGACCTGCTTTATAAGTACCTTGGAAGAATACTAAATCTCCAGGTTGTGGGCTACTTACTTTAGAAACTGAGTTCCAGTAACCTGCAACGTCTTGACGACCTACACCAAAGATGTAAGAGATGAATCCACTACAGTCAAAACCGCCGTTTGATGGAGATGCACTTCCCCAAACATATGGTAAACCTAAGTAGCTTTGTGCTTTACCGATTACGCCACCCGCATTTGGTGCTGGTTTAGATTCTTCTTTTTTAGGCTGTTCTTTCTTAGGTTGCTCTTTTTTAGGCTCTTCTTTTTGAGCTTGTCCACCATTGTTTGCTGGTGCCGCTGGTTGAGCAGGCGCTTGTGCTGGCTGAGCTTGTGCTTCTTTTGCCTTAGCAGCTTGCTCTGCTTGTTTTTGAGCAGCAGCTTCTTGTGCAGCTTTTGCTTGTGCCTCTTCTTCAGCAATACGTTGTAATTGTAACGCTTGTTTCTCAAGATCTTTCAATTGACTTTCCGTACTTGTCATTGTAGTTACAACGGTATCCATTTTACCGCTTAAATCATTCACTGCAGTTTCTTTTTTCGCTTTTTCAGCGTCAAGTTCTTTCTTAGCAGTTTCAATTTGAGCTTGTGCTTCTTTTAATTCTTTTTGTTTTTCTTTTACTGTTTCAACATCTTTTTTCACGTTCACTTGATCTTCTTGTTGTGTTTTCATGATATCTTCGTCAGACTCAAGAATTTTAGACATAGAATTGAAGCGATCAACTAGATCTGCAATGTTTTTAGAGTTTACAAGAACTTCTGTTACAACGTTCGTGTTTGGTTGTTCTTGAAGTGCAACTAAACGTTTTCTCAATAACTCTTCACGTTTTGCAATTTTTGTTTGTAGTTCTGCAATATCTTTATTTTTCTTCTCGATTAATTGCTCAGTATCAGCAACTTTTTTTGTTGTTTCATCAAGTTTTGAAGCATTCTCTTGAACAGACTTATCTAAACCTTGAATTGTTTTGTTTAAGTCATTCATTTGTTTTTGTAATTCATCACGCTCTTGTTGTTGTTTATGTAAAGTGTCATTTTGTGTGTTAATTTGTGATTTCACGTCAGAAATTTTATCTTCTGCAAATACACTTGGTGTTAGCCCTGAAAACATTAACCCTGCAACTAATGCGCAAGATGCCATTTTTAGCTTTTTCATTTTATTTTTTACACCGCTTTCTTTTTTCTTTTTCCGTACTTAACCTATTAAATTTTATACCATAATTCGGGAGTTTTTTCGCCAATGTTACGGTTTTGTAAAATAAATGTAATATTACATTTATCTCTATAGCAAAGTATATCTAATTTTGTATATATATGTAGAATTTTAAGAACGTTTCGCCATTTTTTTATACAAATAGAAAAAACGTAAGGGACTCCCTTACGTTTTGAAATTATACCAACATGAATGAGATTGAAACGTTACTTCATCCATTTCTCAGCCCAATTTTGGACTTCATCCATAACACTTTCCAACGCCTTCCCTTTATCAGTTAAACCATACTCGATTCTAACTGGTACTTCTGGGTAAACGTCACGAACTACAATACCTTCGCCTTCTAATTCCTTTAAACGTTCTGACAACATACGATCGCTCATATTAGGTATAATATCTGCGATTTCTCTAAAGCGTTTCGGCTCTTCCAACAAAGATTTAATAATTAAGCCAGTCCATTTCTTACTAAGCAATGTAAAAGCTGACTCAAATTTTGGACATAAACATGAATTATGCTCCATATGTTTCACCTCTCCTCTATTATAAGATAGTTTCTTGTAAAAAGTAAGTAATAAAACTTTCCTCATTATTTAATTTTACGTACATTTTACCATTTCCAAATATTAACTTGTCAAATTTTTATAAAACGTCCGTAAAAAAACCCTCTTCAAAAAGAGAGCTTTTATATCTTTATTACTTCGTATACCAGCCTAAACCAAGTGCACCTTCACCCAAATGCGTGCCAATTACAGCTCCGAAATAACTCGTACGCATTGTAACATGAGGGTATTGCTCTTCTAATTCTTTCTTCCATTCCTCAGCTTCCTCTTCACGACTTGCATGAATAATGACAGCTTCCATAGGTACACCTTTATTTGCCTGTTCATCAAAGATTTCAATAATGCGCTTCAACGCTTTTTTACGCGTACGAATTTTTTCGAATGGAATAATTACTTTATCTCTAAAATATAACACTGGTTTTACTTGTAACAAACTGCCGATGAAAGCTTGTGCGCTATTTAATCGTCCCCCACGTTGTAAATGATGTAAATCATCCACTACAAAATAGGCATCCATCGTTTGCTTCATTTCATCGAAGCGAGCGATAATCTCTTCTGGCGTCTTGCCTTCACTTGCTAATTTCGCACCTTCACGTACGTAAAACCCTTGTACTTCACAACTAATTTCAGAGTCGTACGTATATACATTAATACCATCTACCATCTGTCCAGCTGTCGTTGCTGTTTGGTATGTACCACTAATTCCACTTGAAAGATGAATACTAATTACTGCATCATATTCTTTAGATAATTCTTCATATAACTCTAAAAACTTTCCAATTGCTGGCTGCGAAGTTTTCGGAAGTTCTTCCTGCTCACGTACTTTTACATAAAAATCATCTGCTGAAATTTCAGCTTCTTCTTGATAAGATTCCGTTCCAAACACAACGTTTAATGGAATCATATATATATTTAGTTCGTCACGAATATGCTTCGGTATATATGCTGTACTATCAGTAACAATAGCTGTTTTCATTTTCGTACCTGCCTTATAAAAAATTTTTATTCCCTAATTTTACACGAAAACTAAAAAAGGTGCATCAATACATGAAAATGCAGGTTAGAAATTATAATCACCATCTCGACAAATTACAACAAAAAGATAAAATAATCATCAAAAATTTCAACATATTTATAAAAAATGTTTGAATATAAAAACGCCCGCTTTTAAAATGTAAAGTACCAGTCATTTTGAAGGATAGGGGCGTATACCATTGTTATTACAATATTTAACAGTCAAAGGCTACGGTGAGCACGAAATTGTTATTCAAAAATCCAGATTCATTTGCTATGTAAATCGAGCCACAACTGAAGAGGAAGCCCAAGAATTTATACAAAAAATAAAAAAACAACATTGGAATGCAACACATAATTGTTCCGCATATTTAATCGGTGAACAAGATCAAATTCAAAAAGCAAACGATGACGGCGAACCAAGTGGTACCGCTGGTGTACCTATGTTAGAGGTATTAAAAAAACGAGGTCTAAAAGATACTGTCGTTGTCGTCACGCGCTATTTTGGTGGCATTAAGCTTGGTGCTGGTGGATTAATTCGTGCATATGGAAAATGTACAAGTGAAGGACTTAATCACGTAGGCATTGTTGAGCGAAAACTAATGCGCGTTATGCAAACAGAAATTGATTATACATTGCTTGGCAAAGTTGAAAATGAATTACGCAATTCAGAATATGCCATTAAAGATATACATTATCTCGAAAATGTCACATTTGATACGTATGTAGAAGAAGATCGGAAACAAACATTTACGAATTGGATGATTGAATTAACAAACGGGAAATGTACAATTAAAGAAGGAGATATGTTGTACTTAGAACAAGACGTTAACTAAGAATAGCTAACTTATCCCCTTTAAAGATTAATGTAGTGAATTAATTCCCTACAAATGAACTAAGGAGATTATATATGGAAGAACGTTATTATCATCTCCAAAATAGCAGAATAAAAAAGAAACGTAGAAGAAAACTTTTCTACTTTCTTATTTTCGCACTTTTATTTGGTAGCGTAGGACTTTATATTTTAAATTCCTACTCTTCTCTCATGGGGATGTACAGTGGATTTAACCGTGAAAAATCGGATTTAAGAACCGAAGATGTAGCAATTACAAAGGAACCTTTTACAATCCTCATTATGGGAATAGAGGATTATGCAACAGACGGTCAAAATGGTCGTACAGACTCATTAATGTTTGCGACAGTCAATCCGAAAACTCAAAAGGTTTCGCTTATGAGTATTCCTCGTGATAGTCGAGTTCCAATTGTCGGAAAGGATAAAGAAGACAAAATTAACGCCGCGCATGCTTACGGTGGAGAAAAAATGGCAATCAAAACTGTCGAAGGTTTTCTAAAAGTTCCTGTAGACCATTATGTTAAAATTGATTTCCAAGGCTTTAAAGGTATCGTTGATGCTGTTGGCGGTGTTACAGTCGATGTTCCCTTCGATTTTTGGGAACGTTCTGATGTTGATTACGACAAAAAAATCCAATTTAAACAAGGCAAACAAGAGTTAAACGGCGAAGAAGCACTTGCTTACGTCCGTATGCGAAAGCAGGATCCAAATGGCGATTATGGTCGGGCCGCTAGACAAAGACAATTACTAGCCGCTGTTGCTCAAAAACTAAATTCCGCCTCTACTGTATTTAAAATTAAAGATTTAACGACTGTCGTTGGAAAATATATAAAAACCGACATTCCTATTTCAGACGGACTTGCTCTTTACAGTAAACTCTCTGGATTTGATCCTTCTACAATACAAACGTTAAAAATTGAAGGAGAAGACAGAAAAATAGGCGGTATTTATTACTTCCTTCCGGATCCAATCAGTGTAGAGACGGCACGTAACGAAATTGAAAAGGAAATAGGAGAAAAAGCAAAAGCCCCAACAGAGACTACGAAAAATGAGAATACAAATTCCGATTCAAATTCTAACTCCAGCGCAAAAGCAAAGAAGGAGCCGAGTGAGAACAAAACACCACCGCCTCCTCCCCCTTCTACAAATGCTCATGCAGAGTGGATTATGAGGAATCATCAATAATAAAAAAGAGCCAAATCACATACGATTTGGCTCTTTTTTCATTTATCCCGATTGGTGCGGGCTAATAATCAGTGTGGGATAAACACTCCCACTGATTAAAGTTTCACTTTACTTCTTGAAGTGTTGTAAAATCGCTTCTACAATACGCTCTGATGCACGGCCATCGCCGTAAGGATTAGATGCTTTCGCCATCTTATCATGAGCTTCTTTATTAGATAGTAATTCGTCAGCAAGCCCAAAGATTGTCTCTTCATCTGTTCCTGCTAATTTTAACGTACCTGCTTCAATACCCTCTGGACGTTCCGTCGTGTCACGAAGGACAAGAACTGGCACACCTAGTGATGGTGCTTCCTCTTGTACACCACCAGAATCAGTTAGCATTAAGTATGAACGAGCTGCAACGTTATGGAAATCAATTACATCTAGCGGCTCAATTAAATGAATGCGGCTATGCTCGCCTAAAATATCATTCGCTGTTTCACGAACAACAGGATTCATATGAACAGGGTATACAACTTGTACATCTTCATGCTTATCAACAAGACGCTTAATTGCACGGAACATATTACGCATTGGTTCACCTAGGTTTTCACGACGATGCGCTGTCATAAGCACAAGACGATCATTTCCAAGTTTCTCTAGTACAGGATGACTATATGTTTCTTTTACAGTCGTTTTCAATGCGTCAATCGCTGTATTTCCTGTTACGAAAATGCTTGACTCATCTTTATTTTCTTTCTGTAAGTTCGTTGCTGATTTTGTTGTAGGTGAGAAATGAAGATCCGCCATTACACCTGTTAATTGGCGATTCATCTCTTCTGGATATGGAGAATATTTATCCCATGTACGAAGTCCTGCTTCAACATGTCCTACTGGAATTTGATTATAGAAAGCAGCTAAACTTGCGATAAATGTCGTCGTTGTATCACCATGTACAAGGACGATATCTGGCTTCGCTTCTTTCATTACTTTATCCAAACCTTCTAAACCACGTGTTGTAATATCAATTAAAGTTTGGCGATCTTTCATAATATTTAAATCGAAATCTGGCGTAATCCCAAAGATGCTTAATACTTGATCTAACATTTGACGGTGTTGTGCTGTTACAGTCACAATCGATTCAATCTTTTCTGGGTGCTTTTGCAACTCTAATACAAGAGGTGCCATTTTAATTGCTTCTGGACGTGTCCCGAAAATTGTCATTACTTTTAAACGTTCAGTCATTTCATTGCCTCTTTTCTTTCACTAGTTACAACTTCTATTATGACATATCAGAATAGACATGGGGAAATAGACTTTTTAACGAATAATAGAAATATTACTATTACAAATGTTTTTTCGCCCAACTGAGTAATAATCTATCCCATGCTTCTTGGCATCCTCATTAGTATAACAATTTCTCCCATCAAATAGAATAGGTTCCCTCATAAGCTGTACATACTTTTCTAACGGATAAGTTCGGATTGATTCCCATTCTGTTACGATAAAAACTGCATTCGCTTCTCTAATCGATTCATCTATACATCTAGCGTATTGTATAGTCTTCCCAAATAAATCTTTTACATTTTGAATTGCTTGCGGGTCATATAGAACCACATCCGCACCCATATTAATTAATTCTTGTATTATAATAAGGGATGGCGCTTCCCTAATATCGTCAGTATTCGGCTTAAACGCTGCGCCAAGAACTGCAATCCGCTTCTTATTCATATCCATTACTTTCTTCGCTTTTTCAACCAATAACAACTGTTGTTTATTATTCACTTCAATGACCGCTTTCAACAAACGAAAATCATGAGAAACATCCCCTGCAATTTGCACGAGTGCTTTCGTATCTTTCGGAAAACAAGATCCTCCGTATCCGATACCCGCTTTTAAAAAAGATGCACCAATTCTCTTATCCATCCCCATTCCTGTAGCTACCTCTAATATATCTGCACCCACTTGCTCACATATATTCGAAATTTCATTAATAAAACTAATTTTCGTAGCTAAAAAAGCGTTAGATGCATATTTAATCATCTCTGCACTTCTAATATCTGTAATATACGTTTTCAAACATAATTCACTATATAAATTCTCTACTTTTCGTGCAACTGCCTCACTATTTGCTCCAATTACAATACGATCACCATGAAAAAAATCATACATACCAGAACCTTCTCGTAAAAACTCTGGATTCGATACGATATGTAATTCATGTCTGCCTTGTAACTTCTCCTCGATCCATCCCTTCATTACATCATTCGTACCTACAGGAACCGTACTTTTCGTAACAACAATAATATCATTATTCACATATGTTCCAATATCATCACAAGCACTACGAATATACGTTAAATCCGCTGTGCCATCTAATAAAGATGGCGTTCCAACTGCAATAAATATAAATTCTGCCTTATTAAAAGCCTTCGATTTACTTGTTGTAAAAGTTAAATGGTTATTCTCATATGCTTCATTTATTAATTCATGTAAGCCACATTCATAAATAGGTAACTCCCCTTGTTTTATCCGTTCAATTTTTTCGTTATTTATATCAAAACACGTAACCGAATGTCCTAATCTCGCCAATCCTACCCCTGTAATCAATCCAACATATCCGGTACCTATTATCGTAATTTTCATTTTCCTTTCGCACAGGAATATACAAAAGAAAATATACGAATACATAGCATTCTCCCTGTGCTTCCCCCTCTCACAACAAGAATGAGAAAACTCTTTTACTTCTTTATTATATGAATTATCTTTTTTATTCTTTTTTAAGATTTTGTAAAGTTAAATGATGCAATCTATCTCAAATGTAAATTTCCATATTTTAACACGAAACTTACTCATTTTTACGTGCAACACTTATAATAATACTGAAGTAAAAATACTCTTTATAGACGAAGCAACTACAATGTCATATTACAAGTCACAATATGAATAACCTTCTCAAGCGACTCAATATTCCATATACCATTGTCATATATTTTATTCACTTCCACTTACCGCTAAAAGAAAAAAAGATTGAATTCTAATCTTTTTGTGATACCATATGTTATGAGCCTGCAAATCAACATCATAATTTTCAGATAAATACACTAAAAAAATTACGTTAAACTATAAAGGGTGGGGTATTAATGGACTCACAAGTGATTTATGCCATTTTGGCATCTTTCATCACTGTACTCGTCGTTACTCCTTTAGTTATTAAATTAGCTTTTAAAATAGGAGCAACAGACAAGCCAAACGCGCGTAAAGTACACCAAAAAATTATGCCTCGTCTTGGCGGGTTAGCAATTTTCATCGGTGTAGCCGTAGGATTTGTTGTCGGTGGATTATACGAACAAAGAATGCTATCGATAACTTTAGGTGCTATCATCATTGTTATCATCGGGATTTTAGATGATATGTACGAACTATCTGCGAGGGTAAAATTCGGTGGACAACTACTAGTTGCCATCATGATTGTAAAAAGTGGATTATTAGTGCAAGTATTATATATTCCAATCCTTGGAGATACTGAACTCGGATGGCTCGCTTATCCAATTACAGTATTTTGGATTGTAGGTATTACAAATGCCATCAACTTAATTGATGGATTAGATGGATTATCCGCTGGGATTTCATCTATCGTACTTGCAACGCTAGCATATATGGCCTTCACTAGTCCTTGGGGCACTGGAGCGGCTATTATATTACCTCTAGCGCTGATTACATTAGCAAGTACAATTGGATTTTTATTCTATAACTTCCATCCAGCAAAAATTTTCATGGGAGATACAGGAGCACTATTTTTAGGATACTGTATTTCTGTTATATCGTTACTTGGATTATACAAAAGCGTAACGCTATTCAGTTTTATCGTTCCAGTTATCATTTTAGGTGTACCTGTATTTGATACGACATTTGCAATCATCCGTCGTATCGTCAATAAAAAACCTATTTCAGCACCAGATAAATCGCATTTACATCACCGCTTACTTGCAATGGGATTCTCTCATCGTAAAACGGTACTAATTATTTACGCATTTGGTATTTTCTTTAGTATAAATGCAATCCTTTTCACTAGTGCGACATTATGGTTATCCATTATTCTTCTTTTCGTTTTAATCTTCTTTACAGAAATCATTGCTGAAGTAATCGGTCTTGTACACGAACGTTACAAACCAATTATTTCCTTCTATAAAAAAGTAAAAAAACGCGAAGACTAATTGTAGTATAGCCTTTACTATTATGAAATATTCAAATAGCATCCTCTTTCTTGGAAGAGGATGCTATTTTTTTGTTTTTTACTCCTTATTCCCTATTTCCAAAATATAGATTGTTTGAGAGTCCCTCTATTGGAGAAAGATATACGTATAGCGAAGATAATGAGGAAAATATCAAAATTTCTTTTTTACATCTTGATTGTCAAACTGAGGGTGAATGTTATGATCAAGCGAGTATTTCAATGTATAATTTTATTTTCAACTATTACTATGTACGCATCATCTAATACAGAAGCGACTATAGCCATTCCAGCAGAACATCACCAAACTACTCAAACCAACTCTCCTATACAAAAGATTGCGTACTTAACATTTGATGACGGACCCAACAAATATACAGCACAAATTTTAAACATTTTAAAAGAGAAGAATGGCAAAGCAACTTTCTTCGTCATCGGTGGGAAAGTACCACATTACCAAAAAACAATGCATCGGTTGATTCAAGATGGACATTATATTGGACTTCATAGTATGTCACATGATGTAAAACGTCTTTATACTGGCGATCCCTCTGTTTTAATTGCAGAAATGGAGCAAGCTCAAAATATCGTCCAGCAAGTTACGAATTTAAATACACATCTCGTTCGTGTCCCGTACGGTAGTATGCCTTATTTAAAAAAGAATTACCGCGACGCACTCGTATCTGCCCAGTACAAAATGTGGGATTGGACAATTGATACATATGACTGGAAAAGCTATGATAATCCTTCCGCAATACTAGAAAGAGTACGAAATCAAAGCGATGAACAAATGGAGGTTATTTTAATGCACGATTCTAGTGTCACAGTACAAATACTTCCAGCAGTAATTGATTATTTGCAATCACAAGGGTATAAACTACTTCCATACAATCCATCTTCCCATCTTGAAGTGAATTTTTGGAAAGACACAAGATTGTAACAGCTTTAGTGCCTATGTACTAAAGCTGTTTTATTTTTCTCTTCCCACACTTCCCATTTTTGTGTAAAATTTTAAATAGTGATGAAGTTTCGAGGTGAATAGAAATGAAACGAATAGATCTCATTTTTAACGCAATACAAAAAGGGAATTATACAGAAGGTGTAACAGCATCAGAACTCGCTACACTTCTACAGTTAGACCGTGCAAATGTTAGTAGCGATTTGAACAAGCTTGTGAAAGATGATCGTTTATTAAAAACGAGTACACGCCCTGTCCGTTTTTATATAGAAACGAATACTTCATTGGAAACGCATTCAACAAATGGCACTTCACTAGATACATTTGCAATTGAAAATACCAGCCTAAAAATTGCAATTGAAAAAGCGAAAGCTTCTATTCTCTATCCTCCAAACGGTATGCACACTTTACTACTTGGAGAAACAGGTGTCGGGAAATCTATGTTCGCTTCTTTAATGCACGAATACGCAATTGAAGTAGAGCAACTTCCAAAAGGAGCACCTTTTATCGTCTTTAACTGTGCTGATTATGCAAACAATCCACAACTACTACTTGGACAGTTATTTGGGATAAAAAAAGGAGCTTACACAGGTGCCAGTGATCAAAAAGGGTTAATTGAAAAGGCACATGAAGGTATCCTCTTCTTAGATGAAGTCCATCGCCTGCCTCCAGAAGGACAAGAAATGCTCTTCACATTTATTGACCGCGGAGTATACCGCCGCCTTGGAGAAACAGAGAACGAGCGTAAAGCACAAGTATTAATCATTACTGCAACAACAGAAGAACCAAACTCATTTTTATTAAAGACATTTACAAGACGTATTCCAATGACCGTTACGCTTCCACCACTTCGTGAGCGAACGCATAAAGAACGCTTTGCTTTACTACAGCTATTTTTCACAAATGAAGCGATTCGTCTCCGAAAAGAGATTCATGTTAGTCCAAATGCAATGCGGGCTTTCGTTTTTTACAATTGTCCAAATAACATTGGCCAATTGAAAACAGATGTACAAATTGCCTGCGCGAAAGCTTATTCTGATTTCGTAACAAAGAAACGTGATTCTGTCGGTGTTTCAAGTACAGATTTACCTTGGTATATGAAAGAAGGATTATTTATTGAAAGAAAGAGCCGTCATCTATATCAAATACCAAATGAAACATTTGTATTTACAGGTGATGAAGGTTGGAGTAAGCATAAAACAGAACCGGAAGGAAGCCGTTCTTCCATTTACGATTATATCGACCATAAATACGAAGAACTTCAAGCACGCGGCATTGAAGAAGAAGAATTAGAATTACTAATAGAAAATGATATTCAAAGCTTTTTCGTCCAATATTTTAACCAAATGTCTAAAAAAACAAGTCATGAAAATGTTTTTAAAATTGTGGATCGTAATATCGTTTCCGTATGTGAAAAAATTGCAGAACTAGCTGAAAAACATTTATCTAAGACTTTTGATGAAAAAGTATTTCTCGCTTTAAGTTTACATGTACAGACAACTCTACAACGTTTACAAGGTGGGAAACAAATTCACAACCCACAATTAAATCAAATTCGTACGAAATATAAAGAGGCTTTTTCCGTAGCTATGCAATGTATTCAGCTGTTAGAGGAAGAATTACAAATAACAATGCCTATTGATGAAGCGGGCTTTTTAACAATGTTCTTCGTTGTTGATCCAATTCCTGCCTCACAAACAGAAGTAAAAGTATTAATATTAGCTCACGGTAATGGCATCGCAACAGAAATGGCAAACGTTGCAAACGAACTTCTCGGTATTGATGAAGTAACTGGTATTGATATGCCGCTTCATGAATCACCGAAAGATTTCTTAGAGCGTGTTAAAGTGTATATGAAAACACTTCAACATGTAAACGGGCTTCTCTTACTTGTTGATATGGGATCGCTCGCTTATATCGGTGATATATTAGAAACCGAGTTCAAAATTCCTGTACGTGTTCTTTCTATGACGAGCACACCGCACGCCCTAGAAGCTGCCCGAAAAGCTCAGCTCGGTTATTCATTAGATGCACTATATGAAACAGTGAAGAACTTAACACCGTTCTATTTAAACGTGCAGGAAGAAAAGAAACAGCCACTGTCGCCAATGAAATCCGTTATTTTAACAGCTTGTTTAACTGGTGAAGGAAGTGCTTTAGCAATTCAAAAAATGTTAGAGAACTATTTACGATTTGATAAAGACTTAATTGAAATTATTCCGATTAGCATCGTCCACGAAAAAGATTTAACGAAAATGATTGAAAACATTAAGAAAGAGCGCAATATCATTTGCATCGTAACGAATTTTAATGTACAAGTACCGTGCTTAACGTATCATTTCCAAGACATTGTGAACTACACAGCTATTCAGCCAATTCAAGAATTGATCACGTACGAGGAAACATATGCAAAAATGGCTGATATTCTTGAGCAACAAATGCAGCGTAATGATGGTGCATTGCTCATTAAAACAATTCGTTACGCATTAAATACAATTCAAGAACTCATCTCCTTGCAGCTAACCCCTGATAGTTTAATGGGTGTTATTTTGCATATGAGCTGTATGGTTGATCGTCTTCAAAAAGGAGACAGTCTTCTCCCTCATCCTGAAAAAGACAAACGAAGACAAGATGAGTACTGGATGTATATGAAAGTGAAAAAAGCGTTGCAACCTATTGAAAATACATTTGAAATACAAATACCAGATGACGAAGTATTTTATGTAATGGACTTCTTTATCAAAAATCAACCTGTAAAAAATTAAACTAGGCGATTTTTTAAATATATCGATTTACCAACAGCACCCATTATAATTAGAAAGGGCTGTTCCAAAATGTTTTTGGACAGCCTTTTCGCTTACTTCTTTACTTCCCTTATTCTCCCCCTTATTTCTCCTTTTTTAAACGACTTTGTATGAACATTTACATACACATTTGCTTGCATTATTTCTTGAAGTAAGCTGTCAAATGCTCTCCCCTGTAAAGGCCCTTCAAAATCCTCCACTTTGGCTACACCAATAACGACTCCTTCATTCACACTAATTCCTTGCTTTAGCGGACCAAACAAACTTAAAATAACTGGACCAATTTGATCCTTTTTCCCTAAATGAATTTGGCATGATGTAACTTTTTCAATATTTTTCAATATGACCCGATATTGCAACTTCTTTAAATTCTCACTAAAAATGAACTCCGTTACACCATAAGCTTCTGTATTTACAGGAGGTATTTCCCTCTTCCCTGTTAACCTAGCAAAGAAATGTGTTGTCATACAGGCATTCTCCTTATATAAATTTCCCAGCACTACTTCTACTACTTTATGGTTTAGACATAATCATTTATGACTTTTTCAATTTATAATTACAATTAAAAGATTCACAAAATCTTTACATCAAAATCGTTTCGTTCACTTTACTGCCTCTTGTATAATGCACATAGAAAAACATTTTTGGAGGTTCTTTTGAAAAATAACAACTACTCTTTTCAAGCTCTTATAGAGATTTTTCTCGTATCATTTAAATTAGGACTTACTTCGTTCGGGGGCCCTGTCGCCCATCTCGGTTATTTTCATCATGAGTACGTACAAAAAAGAAAATGGATGGATGAACGAAGTTATGGGGACTTAGTGGCACTGTGCCAATTCCTTCCCGGGCCAGCTAGCAGTCAAGTTGGTATGGGGGTTGGATTATTACGCGGTGGATTATTAGGGGCCGTCATTTCTTGGATCGGCTTCACTCTACCATCTGTGCTTGTTTTAGTTTTCTTTGCTTCATTTCTTAACCAGTTCGAACTTGGTAGCACTGGCTGGATTCACGGACTGAAGCTTGTAGCAGTCGCAATTGTTGCTCATGCAATATGGGGAATGGCTCAAAAATTAACACCGGACCGAAATCGGGCAACAATCGCAATTGTAACTGCCGCAATCGCCTTATTATGGCCAAGTAGCTGGACACAAGTCATTCTCATTATAGTACCTGGCTTTATCGGTTGGTTTTTATATCGCGATCAATCCGTTAGCCAAGCAAATAAAATACACGTGCCTATTTCAAAAATGGTTGCAATTTCCTGTCTCATCTTATTCTTCGGACTATTAATACTACTACCAATGTTACGACCGTACTCTTATTTTATCTCTTTATTTGACAGCTTCTATCGCTCTGGTGCACTCGTATTCGGAGGAGGGCACGTCGTACTTCCCCTTCTTGAAGCTGAGTTTGTACAAAACGGGATGATGACTAAAGAACAATTTCTAGCCGGATACGGATTAACACAGGCAGTGCCAGGACCACTATTTACATTCGCCTCCTATATAGGAGCAGTGCTAAATGGAACAATGGGAGCTACGATTGCAACCATCGCTATCTTTCTTCCTGCCTTCCTGCTCATTATCGGCGTTTTACCATTTTGGGACAGTGTAAGAAGGTTAGCTTACATACAAGGTGCACTACTTGGAGTGAATGCAGCCGTTGTTGGTATTTTACTAGCAGCCTTTTATGATCCAATTTGGACGAGTACAATTATGAATTCCGTAGATTTCGTTTTTGCTTCTCTTCTTTTTTGTTTACTCGCTTTTTGGAAAGCACCACCTTGGATTATCGTTATACTCGGAGCATTCGGTGGATATGTTCTGTCCATTTTATAAAGTGAAACTTTAATCAGAGGGGGTTTTGTCCATCCCCCTCTGATTATTAGTTGAACCAATCGGGCTTTTACGGGCAGTTAATCTCCCACCTAACTTCCTTGCATTTGCCGAATTTTGAGGTGTGAGTCTTACTGCCCGTTAATGCGGGATAAATCTAAAAAACGACGGCCCTATTTAGCCGTCGTTTTCCTATTAAAACTTCACAAGCTCCATTCCCTCAGGCAACTCGCTCTCCGTTAAAATACGCAATTCTTTCACACGATCCATTACGTAAGAAGAACGTTTCACAAGCTCTGGATCAATATAAGCAGGGTGCACCATAATTTCTACCGTTTGTTCGTCCTGTACTCTTTCTTTTAACTTCACAAAATAATCTTCCTTCACACCGTCAGCGTAAAAATCACTGTAAAACACATCGGAAAATGGGTGCACAGCTCGCTCTTTCTCACAACGACGAATCGGAACATTATATTTACTTGCTAATCTCTCAAGAACATCATGTAAAATCGGTAACCCATGTACATGATGATGACTATCCAAATGGGTTGGTGCTAATCCGTACGATAAAAATTTCTCAATTTGAGCAGTCCATTCTCTTTCTACCTCTTCTGGATTTATATTCCCTCCCCATACGACGCTTTGTTTATGAAACAATCCATCGCTACTTACAAGTGATGGTACGTCCCCAAGAAGCGGTTCTCCTGCCGTTAATACGAGATGCACTCCTACCCCTAACGTTTTATACTCTTTCGCTAAACTTACAGCATGCTCTGTCCCCGGCATATTCATCATCATCGTCGTTGAGTTTACAAGTCCATTTATATGTCCAGCAATAATTCCATAATTCGTCCCTTCCGTAAGACCGAAATCATCTGCATTTACAATTAATTTAATCACTTATATCCCTCCTACTAATATAAGAAAAAAGCGGGCTAAATAGCGCCGCTTTACTTCTCTACTTTCTTAAAGAACTGTGGAAGATGTTCTTTATGTGCTTCCAACATTTCATCTAAAATTTGTTTTGCAACTTTATCTGATGGTACAAGTGGATTAATTGTCATAGCAAGTAGCGCCTTATGATAATCCCCTGTAATAGCAGCTTCAATTGTTGTACGCTCAAATGATTTAATTTGCTGTACTAAACCGCGAACTGGTACTGGTAAGTCTCCAACCGCAATTGGTTTTGGACCTTCCTTCGTAATAATACAGTTCACTTCAACAGCAGAATCATGTGGTAAGCTTGCAATTGCACCGTTGTTTCTCGTATTAACAGGTTGAATATCACCTTTATTATTGTAAATAGACGTAATTAAGCTACATGCTGCATCACTATAATAAGCTCCGCCGCGTTTTTCTAATTGTGGTGGTTTAATGTCTAAATTCGGGTCTTTATATAACTCGAATAAATCATTTTCTAATTGTTTTACTACTTCTGCACGTGTACCTTTTTCAATCGAAGCTTCTTTCTCTTCTTCTAACATTTCACGAGTTTTATAGTAGTAACGATGGTACGGACACGGAATAGCGCGTAGACCACGAATGAAATCTGGCTCCCAGTTAAGCGCAGCGATATTTTCCATCGTAATTTGCTTTTCTGGATCTGTTACAAGCTCTAATACACGATCCATTACACTTACACCATCTAAGTATACGTCTAATCCATATACCATATGATTTAAACCAGCGAAATCAACGTGTACGCGACTTGCATCTACTTCAAGCAATCTCGCAAGACCCATACGAATTCCGATTGGAACGTTACACAGACCAACTACTCTTTGAATGTTCGTGTAGCGAAGTACAGCTTCTGTTACCATACCAGCTGGATTTGCGAAGTTAATAAGCCATGCATTTGGACATAGTTCCTCCATGTCCTTACAAATATCTAAAATAACAGGAATCGTTCTCAGCGCTTTAAATAAACCACCAGGACCATTCGTTTCCTGACCAATTACATCATATTTTAATGGAATTGCTTCGTCCTTTGCACGTGCTTCTAATAAACCAACGCGAAGCTGCGTTGTTACGAAGTCAGCACCCTTTAATGCCTCACGACGATCAAGTGTTAAATGAATATCAATTGGTAAACCTGATTTTTTCACCATACGTTTCGCTAAGTTACCAACGATTTCTAACTTCTCTTTTCCCGCTTCAATATCTACTAACCAAATTTCACGAACAGGAAGCTCATCATAACGTTTAATAAATCCTTCAATTAACTCTGGTGTATAACTAGATCCACCGCCGATTGTAGCAATTTTAATTCCAGTCATGCTTTATTCCCCTTTCGCTTCTAGCTTTTTATAAAGGTCGATAAATTCTGCTGCTAATTCTTTTACTGTAATAGAATTCATTAAATGATCTTGCGCATGAATTAGAAGAACACTAATTTCTGTTTTTTCTCCTCTTGCTTCTGATTGTATGAGCTCTGTTTGGAAATGATGCGCTTCATTAATCGCTTCTTTCGCCTTTACCATCGCTTCATCTGCTTCCGCCATTTTCCCCTGTTTTGCGAATTGCAATGCCTCCATTGCATAGCTTCTTGCATTACCACTATTTAAAATCAATTGGAATGGAATTTGTTCTGCTGTAGTCATCATAATTACCGCCCTCTCTATAAGGTTCAACCGATTTAAATACCCCTTCAGTTTGAACATGTCTATTAAATTATTATTTTATTAATCATAGTTTGGTGTTCTTGTAGATGTATTCCATCTTTTTGAACATGATATAAAGGTAATTGTTCTCACAGACAATATTGTCTGTGAGAACAATTTTTATGTTACATAGGTAGAGAATTATCATTTCCTTGTGCTGCTGCTTTTTCAGTACGAACAACAGAACGGTCGCATAATACAACGAATGGATAATAGATTACCATCGCAATTACAAAGTTGAATAACTGTAGAATTGCACCTGAAAGATGCCCACCTGTTACAAGATAACCACTAATAATTGGTGGTGTTGCCCACGGAATCATCACAACTGTTTTTGGTACCCAACCAATAGATATAGCTGTATAAGAAGTAATTACTAATACAATTGGTGTTATGATAAACGGTAAGAATAAAATTGGATTTAAAATAATTGGTGTACCAAAGATTACTGGTTCGTTAATATTGAATGCACCTGGTCCAATCGATAAGCGAGATACACCGCGTAATTGTGCACTTTTCGCTACAAGTAATACCACTACTAAGAATGCTAATGTTGCACCAGAACCACCAAGATATACGAAAGTATCAAAGAATGGTTTTGTAACAATGTTTGGAACATCAAATGCAGATGTGCCACCTTTGAATAAATTAATATTTTTCTCTAATGCCGGTAAGTATAATGGCTCAATAATACCACCAACGATATTCGGGCCATGTAAGCCGAAGAACCAAAGAAGATGAACAAGGAATACAATGACAATTGCACTTGGTAATGTCCCTGCTAAACTTTGCAATGGTAATTGAATCGTGTTAAAGATGAATTCATGAACACTTGTACCAGCTAATTTCACTGCCAATTGAATACCTGCAACTGCTGTTAAGATAACAAATGCTGGCACTAAAGCTGCGAAAGATCTTAAAACTGCCGGTGGTACTCCATCTGGCATTTTAAAAGTAATTTCTCTTTGTACAAAGAAACGGAATACTTCAGTAACGAGAAGTGCCACGATAATTGCTACGAATAACCCTTGTGCACCTGTCCAAGCTAAGTTCAATCCGCCTTCTTTCGGTGTTGTTGGTGTAAGAATAATTAACGCACCAAATGAAATAATACCTGCTGACAAACCATCAACGCCGTAAGATTTTGCTAAGTTATAACTTGTTGTAAATGCTATGATTAGTGCTAGAATTGCGAAAGAACCGGTCCACATTCCACCGCCAACTTGTTTCCATGTTTCACCAAACAAACCTTTCATGAAATCTTGGAAAGCTTCAGATGGAAAACCATTAATTAGTGATGCAAGTGCACCAACTAAAATAAGTGGCATAACTGCAATAAATCCATCACGGATCGCAGCTAAGTGACGTTGCGATCCAATTTTACCAGCGACAGGAACAATATATTTCTCCATAAATGCAATAAACTTTTGCATTTCGCTTCCCCCCTAATTATTTTTTAAGTGTCAATGCATGATCTAAAACTGCTTCTCCATTCATCATGCCGTAGTGCATTGGGTTAATAACATCGATCCCAACATTTTTCTCATCAGCAAGCGTTTTCATTGAAGAAAGCATGTAACGAACTTGTGGTCCTAGTAATAATACATCTGCTTCATCGATATTGTTTTTTACTGCATCCCCAGATACAGCCCAAATCTTTCCTTCTAGACCGCGAGTTTTTGCAGCCGCTTCCATTTTTGTAACTAGTAAACTTGTAGACATCCCTGCTGAACAACATAATAAAATATTCATTTCTGAATCCCCCTTGTGTAGTATAAAAAATTTATGTTTATTTATTTATTTTTCTTTACGCTATTTATTAATGCAATTAGCGTGCCAACTTTTTAAAACGCCCAAAATCAGCGTTTTTTCGAGCAATTCTTTTGTGTGTTACCGCTTTCAAATAGTGTGTTATCGAAAAAACACACAGTGTGTTATAAAACAACACGCTTTTAACACATAACTGTATGAAAATAGATTAGTGTTTAGTTGTCTAGTTATGTTTAAAACAAAAAAACACTGAAAAAATTTTTTCAGCGAAAATTATTTCTTTATTTTAACCCACTATGTAGTGATGTAATGTTTCTCTTCCAATATAATGTGGTCTTCGTTTCTTAAAAACATAAAAAAACCTTGCATAAGCAAGGTTCATTCAGCTACTGACATCTTCCTATATAATTCTACAAACTCACTCGCCAATTCCTTCACTGTAATTGCGTTCATTAAATGATCTTGCGCATGTACCATCAGCAGGGTAACCTCTGTCTTTTCCCCGCCAGCTTCTTTCTGTATGAGCTCCGTTTGTAAGCGGTGCGCCTCTTGCAATTCATTTAAAGCTTCTTGTAGTTTAGCTTCCGCTTCCTTAAATTCACCGCGCTTAGCACAATCAATTGCTTCCATTGAACAACTTCTCGCATTTCCTCCATGCAAGATTAAATGAAAAACTTTCATCTCTATCGTATCCATTTCAGTTATTTACTCCCCCTTTTCTTCCGCTACTTTTTGTTTATCCCATATTTTTAAGAATGGCAAATAAATAAAGAATGCAAGTGCAAAGTTAACGAGCTGCAAAACAACTCCTGAAATTTTCCCACCTGATCCTAAATATCCACTAAAGAGAATAGGTGTAGTCCAAGGTACAGCAGCTCCGCTCGGACGTGCAACCCATCCCCATTCCATTGCAAAATAAGAAACAATCGTTAATACGACTGGCACCAATATAAATGGAATAAGTAAAATTGGATTCATTACTATCGGCATACCAAAAGTCACCATTTCATTAATATTAAAAATACCTGGTGCAATCGACAATCGGCCTATACTTTTTAATTGCTGACTTCGCGCAAATAATAACATTCCTACAACTAAAGCAAGTGTTGCACCAGAACCGCCCATATAAATCCATAAATCAAAAAACTGCGCAGTAATCGTATTCGGTACGTCTTGCCCAGCCTGAAATGCAATTCGATTTTGATCCATTAATGACAACCAAATCGGACTCATTACACCACCAACAATTGCAGCGCCATGAATTCCGCACGCCCAAAGTACATGGACAACGATAACTGCGATTACTGCACCCCAAAGGCTAGCTCCCAGTACGCTAAGAGGCTCCTGTAAAAGCTTCCCTACAACATTATGAATGCTACCGAAAGTCGTATGTTCAAAAATCAATCTAATTATCCAAACAACCGTCACAACAATAAAACCTGGAATAAGCGCAGCGAATGAACGCGTTACTGCTGGCGGAACTGTCTCTGGCATTTTTATAATCATCTTTTTTTGAACAATAAATCGATAAATTTCAGTAGATATAATTGCAATAATCATCGCCACAAACAAACCTTGGCTTCCCATTAGTGCAGCTGGTATAACTCCATCTACAAGTACACTTTCCTTTGTATTTGGTATCATATACATAACTTGGAACGGTGTTGCAAGCAAAAATGATACAAGTGACAATGCACCAGATGCTAAAGCATCCACTTTATAATACTCACCAAGCCTGTAAGCGATTCCAAAAACAGCTATTAAAGACATTATATTAAAAGTTGCACTGACTGGGTACCCCAAAGCTTTCTGCCAATTCTCCCCAAACAAGCCTGCCATAAAATCATTATACCCTGGTATTGGTAAAGCACTAATTATAAGAAAAAAAGATCCAATAATCAAGAAAGGCATCGTCAAAATAATTCCATCACGAATCGCCTGCAAATGCCTCTGCTCGGCAACCTTTCCTGCTACTGGCATCACATATTTCTCTAAAAACCCAATCATCTATCCCACTCTCCTCATGGTTTCATTGACAAAGCTGCTTGCAAGATAGCTTCTCCATTACAAAGTCCGTAATGGACGGATTGAATGACATCAACGGGTATTCCTTTTTCCGTACATAACTCTTTCATTTTCGGTAATAAATAACGTACTTGTGGCCCAAGTAAAAGTACATCTGCATCATCAATATGATTTCGCACTTCTGAACCTGATACAGCCCAAATTTTCACCTCTATCCCCATTCCCTGTGCCGCTTTCTCCATTTTCGTAACAATCAAACTGGAAGACATTCCCGCTGCACAGCAAAGCAAAATATTCATTCCACTTCCCTCCCCTTTTTCTAAACCTAAGTTATGGCCCATCCCTTACCACCACTAGGTTACAAATATATATGTCTAGATTTCCTGCTGTATGCCGAGCTTAAAAACAAAAATTTCTCGGTTTTCACGCTATTCTATCTATCTGTATTTTCCTAGTAAAGAGGGCCCTAACTCGCTATAATAATTCCGTATGATTTTTTTACAATCGATAGGAGGGTATATTAATGAAGGCATATCGCTTTCCACTTATTTTATTATCTTCCATCCTAATTGGTGGTTTCATTGGTTATTTCATGGGTGCCGATGCAGTTGCTTTAAAGCCGCTTGGTGACATTTTCTTAAACTTAATGTTTACGATTGTTGTACCTCTAGTTTTCTTTAGCATCGCGTCATCTATTGCCAATATGGATGGACTAAAACGTTTTGGTAAAATTATGTCTAGTATGGCTGGAACTTTCTTATTTACAAGTATTTTAGCTGCTATTTTTATGATTATCATCGTGAAAGTATTCCCGCCAGCACAAGGTGTTGTATTAGAACTAACACAGCCTGATAAAGCTGAAAAAGCTGTTAGCGTCGCTGATCAAATTGTCGGTATCATAACAGTATCAGACTTTTCAAAGTTACTATCTCGCGAGAACATGTTAGCACTTATTTTCTTCTCTATCTTAATGGGGATCGCAACTTCAGCAGTTGGCGAAAAAGGAAAACCATTCGCTACGTTCCTACAAGCTGGTGCAGAAATTTCAATGAAAGTTGTATCTTTCATTATGTACTACGCTCCAATCGGACTAGCTGCTTACTTCGCAGCATTAGTTGGTGAATTCGGACCACAACTTCTTGGAACTTACTTCCGAGCGGCAATGGTATACTATCCAGCTTCTCTTATTTACTTCTTTGTATTCTTTACATTCTATGCGTACCTTGCAGGTCGCAAACAAGGTGTACAAGTATTTTGGAAGAACATGGTTTCTCCTACTGTTACCTCACTTGCAACTTGTAGTAGTGCCGCAAGTATTCCGGCGAACTTAGAAGCAACGAAGAAAATGGGGATTTCTTCTGACGTTCGTGAAACAGTTGTCCTTCTTGGATCTACACTTCATAAAGACGGATCTGTTTTAGGCGGCGTATTAAAAATTGCTTTCTTATTCGGTATTTTCAACATGGAATTCGAAGGACCGAAAACATTAGCAATCGCACTTGTCGTTTCTCTATTAGTAGGAACAGTAATGGGTGCAATTCCAGGCGGGGGTATGATTGGTGAAATGTTAATCGTTTCTCTATACGGCTTCCCTCCAGAAGCGTTGCCAATTATCGCAGCAATCAGTACAATCATCGATCCTCCTGCAACGATGTTAAACGTAACAGGAGATAATGCTTGTGCCGTAATGACAGCTCGCCTTGTAGAAGGTAAGAACTGGATCAAAAATAAATTTGCTTAATATATAGAAAGAGGATGCTCGTTTTGAGCATCCTCTTTTTCGTTGTGATTTGTCGAAACGTCGATAGATTTGATTTTGCATCGATATAATTCCATTCCGCCACAATTTTGTTACAATCTTCACAAATATTCCACATCTCTCATCCCTCCTCCGTACTATAATCATGTATGGAAAAGGAGATGGACATGATGACACAAAGCGCACCAGAATTTAAAGTTTTGCAAAGCATTGCATTTCTTGCTGTCGTTTTGCAAAGTTCCTTATTATATACAATGAATCAAGGGAACATCTTACTTGAGCAATCCCTCATTATGGGTATGTTATTTAATCTCGCAAAGTTTTCAGCACCTGCATTCATATTTATCGTCGGATTTCACTTAATTCGGCAATATACGAAACAACTCGTTTATACAGAATATATTTATGAAAAAGCCACACATTTACTTATTCCTTATTTCTTCTGGTCTATTCTTTACCTATTAACAACAAATGAAATCGTTACAATGCAAAGTGGAATAAAAAGTTTATTACTCGGAACGGCCGCACCTCATCTTTGGTACGTTATTATGATGTTCCAAATTCACTTATTGTTCCCTTTACTATGCACACTATTTTATTGGTTTCAAAAACGAACAGAAAATAAAAAAGACATATATAAATATATGACCATTTTCGCTTGTCTATATTTTCTTTTAATGTGGTACTCTTCCCACTACATTTTCAATGGAGAGAAATTGACTAACTCGACCATTTTACATTACACAGATCGTTCTTTCTTCTTCTATTCATTCTATTTCGTTATGGGAGGAATAGCAGCTGTAGCATTAAAAACTTGGCGCTTATTTGTAATGAAGCATATCCCTCTTGTGACAATCTTATTTTTCGTTTTATTTTTATTTATCAATTACGAGTTATTTAGTTTTTACGGTGCAAACTCTATTCATTTAACTGTTTCTACCTATTTAAAACCATCAATGTTTCTATATATTGTATGCGAAATTATCATACTATACGTGCTATCTATTACAATTGTACAGCGACGTGGTTTCTTATATAAAGCTTTACGATTTATCGGGAATTACACGTACGGTGCTTATTTAGCCCATTTTTTCTTCTTGCAACTATGCACAAAATTTCTTTCCTTATTCGCCCTGCAAGAAAACACAATATTATATAGCCTATTACTATTTATAGTAACGGCCACAATTTCTCTTACAACTATGTTTATTGTTAGCATACTACCATTTCACACGTGGATTACAGGACCTTCGCCTACAACGAAGATGAAATGGACGAGGATTTCAATCCGAAAGAATCATGAAAAAGTATTTAAACAATATCTCTGATATAATAATGTTTCATATGAGAAAAGAAAGTGAGAGACAGCTATGATCAATCAAGTTGGACAAATTATGTTATATGTAAACAATCAAGATGAGGCAGTACAATTCTGGACAGAAACAGTAGGATTCCAAATCATTGCTGAAGAAAATAACGGACAAGGATTTCGCTGGATTGAAATCGCTCCAACAAAAGAAGCAGCAACAAGCATTGTCCTTCACGATAAAGCGTTAATCGCGAAGATGCAACCTGAATTAAACTTAAATACCCCTTCATTAATGTTCTTCTCTAATAACCTAGATCAACTCTATAAAGATCTTTCTGAGAAAAACGTGACAGTTGGGAAAATTATGGACTTACCTACAGGTAGAGCATTCAACTTTGCTGACAGCGAACAGAATTACTTTGCAGTTATGGAAAAAAAATAAGAAAAAGCTATCCGAAAAGGTCGTAATGAAACCTTTTGTACGGATAGCTTCTTTATATTATGAAACTTGCTCTGCATTCGTTTCCTTATGCTGTATATGACTCGTGATCCAGGCAATTCCACCAGCGACAACAAGATAGCATAATAAAATTAAAATTTGCATTCGTAATTGCGACCAATCCCCTAACGAGATAACATCTTGTAATCCTCTAAGAGAATGAGACATTGGGAGAAACTGTCCAATTTTGCTAAGCACTGCTATGTTTAACTCTCCTGGGAAAGTACCTCCACTCGTCGCTAATTGAAGGACGAGAAGCGTTACCGCTGCAAATTTCCCAACAATGCCGAATACCGTTACTAACATAAGAATAAATGTCATGAACGTAAAGGAAATAATAATACTTGATAACACGAACAGTGGTACACTTGCGACTTCTAATTTCATAAATCCAAGCACAACCGTATCTACAAGGAATGCTTGAATTAATCCAATTAAATATACTAAGCCTAATTTATTTATAAAATGTACCGTCCCGCTTACCTTCATATTTTGCCTACGTCCAAGAGGTAAAATATTCGATGCCATAATTCCGCCGACATAGAATGCCAGTGATAAGAAATATGGCGCGATTCCTGAACCGTAGTTAGGTACGTCAGAAACGGTTGACTTCACTAATTGAACTGGCTCTGAGAACATCGCATTACGCGCATCATCATTACGAACATCCGCTATCTTCTCTGCGCCTTCTCCCAATTTCGTAGAAAGTTCCTTCGCACCATCGTCGAGCTTAATAAGTCCATCTGTTAACTTTCCAGCGCCATTATTTAGCTCCGTTCCGCCACTCGCAAGATGATTTACACCTTGTTGTAATGATGTAAATCCATTTCCCCACTTCGTGAATCCATCAGCTAAATTTGCCGCACCATCTGCTACTTTTTTTGTTCCACTCGTCGCTTCATTTAATTTAGCTCCGAATGTATTCATACCTTCTTCAATCTTATGCTGCCCGTCAGCCAACTTCCTCGCACCTTGCGTCAATTGTTGTTGACTAGCATTTAATGTATTTGTTGCTTTAGCTAATCCGCTAGAAGTAGCAACAATTTGCTGAAAGGCAGGGTCTTGCTGTACTTCTGGATGATTTTTCGCGTACTCTTCTAATTGCTTTTTGACCGCATTTGCCACTTCATCTGCCTTAGCCTGTCCTTCCGCTAACTTTTCATTTCCGCTTATCCATTCATTTGTTCCAGCACTTAAATTACTAACTCCTTC
Source organism: Bacillus cereus group sp. BfR-BA-01310 (assembly GCF_022664325.1). NCBI lineage: Bacteria > Bacillati > Bacillota > Bacilli > Caryophanales > Bacillaceae > Bacillus > Bacillus cereus group sp. BfR-BA-01310. The sequence continues at coordinate 261,235 of NZ_JAKUHD010000002.1, forward strand.
TTGTAGCCCTTTCTCACCTTCCGTTAGCAACTCCATTCCATTATGAAGAGATGTTGCTCCCTGGCTCAGTTCATTCGCTCCTCCGGTTAACGCCCCTTGGCTAGCCGCAAGCTTATCGCTACCTTCTTTCAACTGATTTGCGCCATCACTTAAACGGTTAATACCACTAGAAAGCTCATTAATTCCGTTTTTCGCGCCTGTCGTTCCCTCATGCAATTTTCCAGCACCATTACTTGCATCATTCAAACCTTGCGCCAAATCTTGAAACTTTGAAAAGACACCTTCTGTATAAGACTTTGTAATGCTATTTGAGATTTTTGTTTTCATATTTTCAACAGCTGTCGTTCCAATTTGAGCTGCTACAAAGTTTTTACCTGGATTTACTTTATATTGTAGCTGTGCCGGCTCTGGTTTCTCATCCATTAGTGTACTTACCTTTTTCGAGAAATCTTCTGGAATTGTAACGACCATATAATATTTATCTTCTTTTAACCCTTCATCGGCATTTTTTTCTGATACGAAATGAAAAGCTAGTTCCTTATTTTCTTTTAAATTTTTTACAAAATCGTCTCCAGCGTGGATCGCTTTTTCATCCATCACAGCACCTTTATCTAAATTAACAACCGCAACAGGTAATTTATCTAATCGTCCGTATGGATCCCAATATCCAGCTAGAAAGAATCCCGCATAAATTAAAGGAACAATTAGTAAAAAAATTAAAGCGATACGTCCATGTTTATGATTCCACATCGCCTTCCAATCTTTAAATATAAGTTGAATTCCCTTCATGAAAAATACTCCTTCTTCTAATTTAACACTCTTCGAATGATTTAACAGATTTACTATACACGTCACCTTTCATACTGTATAATACATCTTTAATTATCAATTCATTCCTTTTGGTCTATAGAAAGGAGATTCAAAATGGAACTTCTTCAATTAAAATATTTTCAAACTGTTGCACGGTTAGAACATATGACGAAAGCTGCCGAAGAATTGCACATTGCACAACCTTCACTCAGCAAAACAATTGCTAGACTAGAAAAGGACTTAGGTGTCCCTTTATTTGATCGCCAAGGTCGAAAAATTACACTAAACTCTTTCGGAGAAGTATTTTTAAAGCGAGTAGAACGTATTTTTCATGAACTAAGTGAAGGAGAACGAGAAATTAAGGATTTAGCGGAATTACAACAAGGCTCTATTACACTAGCCGTTTCTATCCCGAGAATATTACCGGAACTCCTCGGTTCTTTTTTATTAGAACATCCTAACGTACGATTCCAACAATTCCTCGCATCTACTCCTTCTATGAAACGGCAACTAGATGATAAGGAGATTGATTTTTGCATTTCCTCTGTGCCAATTGAAGGAGAAGAAATTGTTTGGGAACCACTTATCACAGAAGAAATTTTCTTAGTCGTCCCTTCAGGCCATCGATTATCAAACCGCGAAAGCATTCATCTGCATGAAGTAAAAGACGAGCCATTCATTAGTATGAACACTGGTTACGGATTCCGACACTTAACAGATGAATTTTGTAAAGAAGCTGGTTTTACTCCGCATATCGCGTTTGAAGTAGATGAACCAACCGTTATTAGCGACCTTATTAAACAAGGTCTTGGCGTCGCCTTTGTCCCAAGCTTAACTTTATTGAAAAACTCTACTTTAGCATCAAATAAGCTACGTATTATTGAACCCAATTGCGAAAGAACAATCGGCTTAAGTTGGTCAAAGAAACGTTACTTATCAAAAACTGCCCAGCAATTTCGTAAGTTTGTTATCAAGTACTTTTCTACTATTAGTACATGAAATTATATCGACTTATCAACAAATAACAACAAACATAAAAAGGCGCCATCTCCTAGGATGGCACCTTCTATTTCTTACTCTTCTCCAGTTCCATTTCAGCTAGAAGTGGCAATACATTATCGAATATATGTGTATTATTATTTTCACCTGTTACATATCCACCGTAATATCTACTAAATACATTATCATTTCGGAATGTAGTCATCCGTTCATACAATTCCTTAGCAAACTTTGTATCACCTGTTTGTAGTACATACAAAATAGTTAAACCGTAAGAGGCTGGTGATTCATAATTCACAGCTTGTTTTCCCGTTTCTAAGTTATAGCGACCGTATAACTTTCCATCCTCGTGGAATTTCTTCTTTATAAATTCCAAATAAGCATCTGATGAAAGACCACCTAGACTACGATGGTAAGCAACGTACGATTGATCAATAAGATTCACTTCTTTATCATACGTAAATGTACCATCTTCTTTATACTCTTTCGGAAATGCCCAACCGTTTCTCGGATAATTAGCTAAAAACTGAACAACTTCCTGATATTGTTCAGCAGAAATTTTCCCGTACCTTTTCATATAAGAGAATGCATGAGGATTTATGTAAGATGTTGTTGTAAATTTATTTTGTCTACCTGCATCTACGTCATAATAATCAACGTAATAATTATCTTTTTTATTATACCGAAGTACAGCATCGCTCAATTGATCTGCCAAATGTTTATAACGCTCTTCCTTGTACATTTCATAAGCCCGATATAATTGTTCAATAATACGAAGGTCATCTATAAGTGCATTTGTGGCTGACTGCATTTCCCCTTTTTCAGAGATTTTCCATAAAACGATATGATCCTTATGTACAAAGTAATTTTGAATGACCTTTACTTGTTCATCGAATAATGCTTGATCATCTTTATCCAGCGTATACTGTAACCATAATCCTGCCGATTCCGATAAAGCTTCGTGGCCTTTCGCCTCACCTGTTCCTGTCTTTGTATCTGCTAAACGGTACGTTGCAAGTGTCCCATTTTCATTTACCATATACCTTAAAATAAAACGTTCCGTACGATTTCCTTGTAAAGCCGCCCAAAACACACTTCCTCCTAAAGCAAGTAAGACAATAATTCCAATCCCTATATATACACGTTTCCGCAAACTTTTCACCTCCCTAGTAAGACTAACCTTAATTTTACTAGAACATACACAAATATAAAAAAGACAATCCTTTAGATTGTCTCCTCCATTATCCTTCACAAGCTTCTTTAGAAGGTCTATATAGCGATTCCACAAGTCGATCGTATTCACGACGCGTAATTTCTTTATTATACAACTTTAATAATAAATCTCTATGCTCTTTTGAAAATGCCATCTTTTTAATGACTTCAGGATACATAAGACACCCTCTCCATTTCACATAAACTTCTTCATTCTATAAACGTAACACGCCTAAATAGAACTTATGTTCGCATAAAAGATTATAAAATATTACCTGCTAAAAAACAAACAAAATATTACCGATTTTTATATTTCTTTCTCTTTCGAATATTTCAAAATCATATTACCATACTCACTTTTTAAATACACACATATTTTTGGTAGTTTTTTGAATAAATCTTCCAATTCAATCAGAAAATAATGGCAAAAAGAGAAGAGGAGCATACATATGGATACTGTAACATTAGCAAGGGCCTTTTTCGGTTCTTCACTAGCATTCCACATTATCTTTGCAACGCTTGGAGTCGGACTGTCTTTAATGATTTTTATAAGTGAAATATTGTATCACTGGAAGAAGGATTCTGACTATGCCATTATGGCAAAAAGATGGACAAAGGCTTTTGCCATCCTTCTCGGTGTAGCAATTCCAACTGGAACAATTGTTGGTGTGCAAATTTCACTTCTTTGGCCTGGCTTCGCCAAAATTGTTGGTCAAGTTATTTCCGTTCCCTTTCAAATTGAGATTTTCGCCTTCTTTTTGGAAGCTTTATTCATGTCTATTTACGTATATGCAGCTGATAAACTACCTCCATTTATGAGGTTAGTCTCGCTCTTTTTCGTTATGCTTGGTGCCACTGCATCCGCCGTGCTTATTACATCAGCAAATACATGGATGAATACACCAGCGGGCTTTTCAATGAGTCCGGATGGCTCAGTTTTTAACGTTGATCCGTGGAAAGCTTTCTTTAATCCGAGCTTTGGTACAAGTGCATTCCACGTTGTTATTACGGCATATGCAACTGGAGCAGCAGTTATCGCCTCTATCGCCGGATTTAAATTATTGAAACGAAATATAAGCGCACGTGAAATTGCTTATCATAAAAAAGGATTACTTTTAGGACTTGTCGTTACTTTCATTACTGGTGCTACGATGTGGCTTTCAGGGCACGAATCTGCTATCGCCTTACATAAACATTCACCCGAAAAACTAGCATCTGCTGAAGCTTTATTTGAAACGACATCACATGCTCCTTTATCAATTGGCGGGGTTGTTGATCCTAATACCCTTGAACTAAACTATGCACTCGAAATTCCAAACATGCTCAGCTTATTAGTAGGACTCGATCCTAGTACCGTCGTAAAAGGGCTAAATGAATTCCCGCAAGAAACGTGGCCACCATTTTATACACATACGCTTTTTAATTTAATGGTCGGCTCTGCTACATTTACCTTTGCTGTCGCAGCTATTGCCCTCATGTATTGGTACTTTGTTTATCGAAAAAAAGGAGCGGAGTTACCGAAATGGCTTCTTTGGGCGACTGCTGCATGTGGACCCGTTATGATGCTCGGTATTGAATTCGGATGGATTTTCAGTTGTAGTGGTCGCCAACCATGGACAATTTATGGCATGCAACGTACGTTAGATGCTGCTACACGTGCCGATTTCGTCGGTCCTTTATTTGTCCTATTCATCATTTTATACATCGGACTCGCTATTTTAACAGTCTTTGTACTACGGACATTCTTTAAGAGACATCCGCTAAAGAACGATTTACATCAACAAGGAGGCGATTCTCGTGCATGAGGAAAGCATTGCAATCATCATCTTATGGGCTCTTATTTTCGTATATAGTATATTAGGGTCCATTGATTTTGGAGCTGGTTTTTGGGGCATGGTATACGCTAAACATCCGACACTCGCTGCAAAGCTTGCCAATCGGTACTTATCACCAACTTGGGAAGTAACAAATACGTTTCTCGTCTTTGTCGTAGTCGCTTTTCTCGGCTTCTTTCCAAAAGCAGCCTTTACCCTTGCAACGGTTATGTTCGTACCGGTTATGTTAATTCTAGTACTCGTTGCGATTCGAAGTACATTTATGGTATTTGCTTACTCTTTGCCGAAATACCAACATCTTCTTCGTATTATTTCAGGGATTACTGGACTCTTAATTCCAGCTCTATTAATTACCGTTCTACCCGTCACAGAGGGCGCCTATATTACAATGTCTGAAGGAAAAGAAGTGCTCCTTTATGGAAAGCTTCTTTCTAGCCCCGTTATATACTGTTATATGCTCTTCGGACTAACATCGGAACTATTTCTCTCTTCTCTCTTCCTTGCTGATTTTGCGAGAGAACAAGGTTCTGAAGATACGTACCGAATTTATAGAAGAAATGCCATCATACTTGGTCCCGCAACGCTTGTTACTGCTATTATTGCTCTCGTTGTAATGGACCCTAAAACACACTGGCTTATGCAGGGATTAATAAAACAATTCCCATGGTTTACAGTTTCTATCGTTTTATTTGTTATCGGCTATTCCTCCCTTTGGTGGACAAATAAGAAATACAACACACTAGGCTTCCCTCGTATTGCAGTTTTAGCTGTTGTCGCTCAGTATGCATTTGCAAGCTACGCTTACGGCGTCGCACATTTACCATATATCATTTACCCAGATGTAACTGTATTTACAAGCTTTACGACGACTGAAACATTTTATGCATTGCTTATTCTTTACGCAATCGGGATTGCAATTTTACTACCAGGATTTATTTTCTTCTGGAATTTATTCTTGAAGGATAGAACTTTTTTGAAGGAAAAATAATAAATGAGGGGCATTCAAACATAGAATGCCCCTCATTTATTAGAAACCTCTCCTAATAGTTATTTCACTACTATGTCTACTTTCCTTATATCTAAAAAACACATATTCACATCATTCCATTATACGTCTAGTTCTTCTTATTTTTTGCTGAATATACTACCAGTACAAACTTGAGACAAGCTACGTTTGTTCAAGAGAAAATAGAAGCCCCCTTCGCTACCGTCTTAGCAAAAGGGGGCTTCTTCTATATTTAAGCTAGGTACAGTGTGATCAATCAAGTAAAGAGGTGTAACGTATTATTGATATAAATGACTACCAGTTTCTTTAAATTGTTCTGCCTTCTCTTTCATTCCTTTTTCAATTGCTTCTGTCGTTTCTAAATCATTTTCTTTCGCATATTCACGAATATCATGTGAAATTCTCATACTGCAAAACTTCGGTCCACACATCGAACAGAAATGAGCTGTTTTCGCACCTTCTGCTGGCAACGTTTCATCATGATACTCCATCGCACGTTCAGGATCTAAAGATAAATTAAATTGATCGCGCCAACGAAATTCGAATCGTGCTTTTGAAAGTGCATCATCACGCTGATGAGCCGTTTTATGCCCTTTCGCAAGATCGGCCGCATGCGCAGCAATTTTGTACGTAATAACCCCTTCACGAACATCATCTTTGTTCGGCAAACCTAAATGTTCTTTCGGTGTTACATAGCAAAGCATCGCCGTTCCAAACCAGCCGATCATCGCTGCACCAATTGCTGATGTAATATGGTCATAACCTGGTGCGATATCAGTCGTTAACGGCCCAAGTGTGTAGAACGGCGCGCCCTGACAAATATCAAGTTCTTTCTCCATATTCTCTTTAATTAAATGCATCGGTACATGCCCAGGTCCTTCGATCATAACTTGCACATCATGTTTCCAAGCAATTTTCGTTAATTCACCAAGTGTCTCAAGCTCTGAAAACTGTGCTTCATCATTTGCATCTGCAATGGAACCTGGACGTAACCCATCTCCAAGAGAGAACGAAACATCGTACTGCTTCATAATTTCACAAATTTCTTCAAAATGAGTATATAGGAAGTTTTCTTTATGATGGAATAAACACCACTGCGCCATAATAGAACCACCACGGGAAACGATACCTGTCGTACGCTTTGCAGTAATTGGAATGTAACGAAGTAATACACCAGCGTGAATCGTAAAGTAATCAACGCCTTGCTCCGCTTGCTCGATTAACGTATCGCGATACACTTCCCACGTTAAATCTTCTGCAATCCCGTTTACTTTTTCAAGCGCTTGATAAATTGGCACTGTTCCAACTGGTACCGGAGCATTACGAATAATCCACTCACGTGTTGTATGAATATTTTTACCTGTAGATAAATCCATAATCGTATCCGCACCCCAGCGCGTTGCCCATGTCATCTTCTCTACTTCTTCTGCAATGGAAGACGAGACAGCTGAGTTTCCGATATTTGCATTTACCTTCACGTGGAAATTACGTCCAATTATCATCGGTTCTGCTTCTGGATGGTTAATGTTAGCCGGCAAAATTGCGCGTCCTTCCGCAATTTCCTTACGAACAAACTCTGGCTCTACCCCTTCACGAATCGCAACATATTCCATCTCAGATGTAATAATGCCATTACGTGCATAATGCATTTGCGTAACATTTGCACCTTGCTTCGCTTTAAGCGGCTTGCGATTCATTTGCGGGAAAACAGGTGTATGTTTTGAAGCCACCTTTACACCGTCATCCTCGGGTTTAATTTCGCGCCCTTCATAAGCTTCCACATCACCACGCGTGATGATCCAAGAGTGGCGCGGCGTTGGAATCCCCTTTTCCAGCTCCACTTTATACTCAGGATCCGTATAAGGGCCACTCGTATCATACACACGGATTGGCGGATTTGGGATGCCGTTCGTGTCGCTTTGTTCAATCTCGCGCATCGGTACTTTCATACCTTCACGTGGTCCATCCACATATACTTTTTTACTCCCTGGTAAACTCGATTTCAATTCAATTTGCTCAGCTGAAACAGACTGTTTCATAACCTTTATTGCCCCCCTGTTCGTGACAAGGACGAGATATGGCCAGCGTATGCCAAAATAAAAAGAGCCAGGTCCATAAAAAAATAAGGACCTGGCTCATAAAGACATAATTATGTAAAGCCGTTAACTTCCCTACGCTGGTACGAGCCAGATCAGGTCCAAAGGGTTAAGAAGTTCACACGCTTCTCTCTCAGCCTACGCATACGTTAGGCACCCCTAGTTTATCACTGATTTAATTTTCAATACTTTCCCATCATACACGATAATCTGAAAAATGCAAAGGTTAATTCTTTTATTGTTTACGGAATCATCCAAGTCAAATAATAAGCCTGCACATACGTCATAATCCCAACAATAATAACGAAGAATAAACTATGCTTCACCGTGAAACGGAACAGATCTGATTCTTTCCCAGCAAGACCAACTGCCGCACAAGCAATCGCAATCGATTGCGGAGAAATCATTTTACCTGTTACACCGCCTGTTGTATTTGCTGCAACGAGAAGCACTTCAGATACGCCAACTTGCTGCGCTGTAATTGCTTGTAAATTCGAGAACAGTGCATTCGCTGACGTATCTGATCCTGTTAAGAATACGCCAATCCAGCCTAGGAATGGTGAGAAGAACGGGAATAATCCGCCAGTTCCTGCTAGCGCTAACGCTAATGTAGAAGATAAACCAGAATAGTTTGCGATAAATGCGAATCCTAATACGAATCCGATAGATAGAATTGGCATTTTCAGTTCGTTTAATGTTTCTTTAAATGTTGCTACTGCATCTTTTGCACTCATTTTCAAAATAAAGATAGAAATGATACACGCAATTAAAATCGCTGTTCCAGTCGCTGATAAAATATCTAATTTCAAGATTGCTTCATAAGGTGTTGGTTTATTTACAATAGGCTCTGCTTTCATTACTAAATTGTGCAAGCCTGGAATTTCAAACTTAAATACAAGACTTTCTAAAGCGCCGCCTGGAGCGAATAATGCTTTAAAGAAACTTTGGCTCCAAATGACTACCATCACAGTTAAAATAATGAACGGAGACCATGCTTTTACTACTTTTCCTACTGTTAGTTTCGGCATAGATGTCACCGTCGTTGCTGCTACTTCGCTATTCGCTTCTTTAGACTGATAAATTTCTTTCGGCTGCCAAACCTTTAAGAATAGCGATAAACTTACTAAACTTACAAGTGCTGACGTAATATCAGGAAGTTCTGGCCCTAAAAACGTCGCTGTAATAAACTGTGTAATTGCAAATGAACTACCCGCTACAAATAAAGCAGGCCACGTTTGTCTTACTCCTTTAAAACCGTCCATTAAAAATACGATAAAGAATGGAACAAATAAAGATAAGAATGGTAATTGATGCCCAGCCATTTGTCCGATTTTATGCGGATCAATGCCTGTTACTTGTCCAGCAACTGTAATCGGAATCCCCATTGCTCCGAACGCTACTGGTGCAGTATTTGCGATTAAACAAAGACCTGCTGCATATAAAGGATTTAATCCAAGACCTGCAAGAAGCGCTGCCGTGATCGCTACTGGTGCACCAAATCCTGCTGCCCCTTCTAAAAATGCTCCAAATGAAAATCCGATTAAAATAACGAGTAATCGATGGTCATTTGTAATTGATAATACAGATGCACGAATGACATCAAATTGACCTGTTTTCACAGAAATTTTATATAAAAATACCGACATAATGATAATCCAAGCAATTGGACATAATCCGTATAAGAAACCATACCCGGTTGCTGCCATTGCCATTGTGAACGGCATTTTATACGCAAATAACGCCACCAAAATTGTTAATACAACTGTAATAAATCCTGCCACATACCCCTTCATGCGGAAAACTGCTAAAGCTAAGAAAAAAAAGATAATTGGAATAAGTGCGACCGCTGCGGAAATCCAAATGTTACCGAATGGGTCATAAACTTGTGTCCATGTGTTCATTGTTCTCTCCCCCTCAATAATTCCCTTTTAAATAAAACATAACCTTATCAATAGACTATCAGGTCATCATACCTTTCAGCCTAAAAATAAAAAAACGTTTAAGAAAACGTTTTCACTAAGTTTCACTTCTACTTTAACATATCATTTTCCATTAAAAAAGATTTTTTTGAAAATTTTATTATCTCGCGTGAAAATCTTACAAAAACGTCACGTTCTTGTAAGGTTCATCGATAGGAAGCTAGAAAAATTTCCTGCATAATAAAAGTATAACAACGGACATTATTTATGAGGTGATATATATGAACGGAAACAAAATACTAGCAGCTTTATCATACTTTAGTGTACTATTTGCGCCTATCTTATTCCCTATTATCGTTTGGATTGTAGGCGATTCTGAAACAAAGCCACATGCGAAACGAGCTCTATGGACACACATAATTCCAAGTATCGCTACATTTATCGGTTTAATGATTCTAGGAATTATGGGCGTTGGATCTGAACAAACTGATGTAACACTTGGAATCGGAGCAATGATTGTCTTATGTATTTGTGGAATCATTAGCTTATACTACTTCATTTGGAACATCGTAAAAGGTATTAAAGTACTGAAAGCTTAATTTTAAACAAACGTTTAATTAAAAAAGGACACTTGCAATTTGCAAGTGTCCTTTATCTTCTGCGTTTCTTCTTTTTTCTCATCATTTTCTTTCGGCGCGTATTCACTTTATCCGCTATAATATGGAGTGTACTCGCCACAACAATTCCCATTACAAACGTTACAATTTCAACTTCATGTTCCTTCGCAATCTCTATTAAATTTCCGTCCAATGCTATTACATTTAATAGGAATAAAAACGGAGAAAACACGATTAACATGTATGCAATACGAATAATATCACCAATTATAATCGTATGTGTGAAAAAGGAACGATGGGGCATTACGCTCCTATATGGATACCAAAAAATGCGGAGGAATCCCCATTTATTATACGCATTACTGTACGTATCTAAATCCGGTGTTAAAAATGAAGTACCTACTACAAAACCAATTGCAAAAGTTAATAAAAAATCAAAATTTGTTAATCCATACGAAAAGAGCATAAACAAAACAACTGGAAGAGATATTAAGTTTATTTTCGTATGCGTTCTTCCTGATGGCATAATGCACTTCCTCGCTTACGTTCGCCCTGTCATCCTATGACAGTTCTCACCTATTGATCTAATTTTTGATCGATAAATGATGTGTCTATATCCGAACTAAACCATTCTGCCAACTTCACTCGTGCCTTATCTTTCACATCTTCATTTACGTATATCGATGCTTGTAATAGTGCGGCCGTTAACGCACCCAAATCATCCGTATAACCAATTCCAGCAATGAAATCCGGGATTGCATCAATCGGTGCAATGAAATAAGCAAGTGCTCCAATTACAATAATTTTCACTCGTTTTGGAACATCAGGTCTTTGCAAAACGTAAAACAATAATAAACTCGCATAAATTACCGACTGCCCTGCCTGCTTTGCAACATGTTTTATTTTCTTCCAAAACGCTTCAGCTGAAAATTTTTGTTTCATTCAAAAGCCTCCCCATTCTTCAAAAGAAATAAGCTACAATATGTTATTGTTATCAGTAAAAGTTCATCAAAATTACACATAATCTATCAATGAAATTTTATTGTAACAAACAAACCCCAAAAGAACAAGTGTTCGTTATCTTTTCCGTATTTTCCTTCATATAATAGTTTTCTAGTCAGCCACCTAAAACTCTTTATTCCATATTTCTCAACAAAAAACTTTCAATTTTTGTTATATATTCTAGTTGACGAGCATATAAACCAATGTTAAAGTTTTCTCTGGTAGTGACAAACCACATACAAAAAATGTAAAATGTTATAGTGTTTCTCAGAAATGAATTTTGTTGTATAATACAGAAATGACGTTATGCTTATGAGCAACACAAGAAACCAAAAAGGGTATGCATAGTTAAAGTCGTATATGGGTGAATATAGAAACTCTAATTATGGCCAAGAAAACTATGTATTTTTTATTTTAACATTTTTCGCTCCAAAATCGACCAAGCCTGATAGAGAAAGGGTGGAAGTGAATGAAAGAAACCATGAAATCACAATTTCAAAATGTGCGTTTCACTTTATTCGTAGCTTTGGCCATATGGCTAAAAACCTACATCATTACACGCACAAGCTTCGATTTAAAACTTGAATCTTTTATGCAAGAATTCATTTTATTCATTAGTCCATTAGCAGCATCATTACTGTTTGTGGGTCTTGCATTATTTGCAAAAGGGAAAAAACGTAACTATATAGCACTTGGAATTAATTTTGTCTTAACGTTCATTCTTGTTGGTAACGTAATGTTCTACGGATTCTACAATGATTTCGTTACTTTACCAGTACTAGGACAAACATCTAATTTCGGGAGTTTAGGTTCTAGTGTGAAAGAATTATTGAACTTCAAAATTATCCTTGCATTTGTGGATATTATCGTATTCTTCATTCTATTGAAGAAGAAGAAAAATTTTGCACCGACAGAGCGTGTAGCACGTCCGATGCGTTCCCTATACTTCGTGTCAACAGTTGCTATTTTCTTCGCAAACCTAGGACTTGCAGAAACTGAACGTCCAGAACTATTAACTCGTTCATTCGACCGCGTTATGCTTGTTAAAAACTTAGGATTATACGTACACCAAGTATATGACCTTGGCTTACAAGCAAAATCAAGTTCACAAAAAGCATTTGCTGATGGTAGTAAATTACAAGAAACAGAAAACTACGTGAAAACAACACAAAGTAAACCAGATCCAAATATGTATGGTGTTGCAAAAGGGAAAAACGTAATTGTTGTCTCTCTTGAATCATTACAAACATTCTTAATTGGTGCGACAGTTAACGGACAAGAAGTTACACCATTCCTAAACCAATTTGCGAAAGAAAGTTATTACTTCGATAACTTCTTCCATCAAACTGGGCAAGGTAAAACATCTGATGCTGAATTCTTAGTAGATACTTCACTATATCCACTAGACCGCGGTGCTGTATTCTTCACACACGGTAATAACGAATATACAGCAACTCCAGAAATTTTGCGTCAGCAAGGGTATTACACATCAGTATTCCATGCAAACAACGCAACATTCTGGAACCGTAATATTATGTATCCGGCACTTGGTTATGATCGTTACTACAACGAACTTGATTACAAGATTACGCCAGAAACAAAATTAAACTGGGGACTAAAAGATATCGAATACTTCGATCAGTCTATCGATATGTTAAAACAAGTGAAGCAACCGTTCTATACTCGCTTCCTTACCTTAACAAACCATTACCCATTCACTTATGATGACAGTACGAAATTAATCGACGAATACAATTCTGGTGATGGAGTATTTGACCGTTACATGGTAACAGCTCGCTACTTAGACGAAGCGATGAAACACTTTATTGAACGTCTAAAAGCAGAAGGTCTTTATGACAACTCTGTAATTGTATTCTACGGTGACCACTATGGTATTTCTGAGAACCATAACCGTGCAATGGCACAGTTCTTAGGAAAAGAAGAAATTACTACATTTGACCATATGAACTTACAAAAAACACCGATGTTTATTCACGTTCCAGGTCAAAAAGAAGGTAAAACAATTTCAAAACCAACTGGTGAAATTGACATTAAACCAACTATTCTAAATTTACTTGGTGTAGATTCTACTAATGACGTTCGATTCGGTCATGACGTATTCTCACCAGATAATAAAGGATTTGTTGTTCTTCGTGACGGTAGTTTCATTACAGATAAGTATATGTACACAAACAGTACATTCTACGATCGCCAAACTGGTGAAGTTGTACAATTACCAAAAGAAGAAGCTCAACCACTTATTGATCGTGCACAAAATGAGCTGAACATGTCAGACAAAATCATTGAAGGCGACTTACTTCGCTTCTCTGAAAGCAATAAGATCAAAACTGGTGAAGTAAAAACGACTATTAAAGAAGAAAAGAAGAGCGCTGAGTAATCTCAGCCTCTTTTTTATATTTCTCTCTGTAACTTCTTCTATACATTAACTTTAAAATTACATAACCTTCACCGAATATTTACACTACATTAATGAAGCATCTTTATAATAAAATGTGTAAACAATGTTCCACATATTTCTTATCTCTCATCTTCAACAAGATCCCTTAGAGAAATATGCGCATCATTTGTTTTCAACTTTCTTATTATTGTCTTTCAAAGTGTTTTGTTTACATAAACTAAACCTTTAAAGACGATGTCCCTATGCAAGATAGCTACCCTCCTTGTGCAGCATTCCATCGAATGTTGCTTTTTTTATTTCAAAAAGCAGGATTCTTATTTCTCATTTTCGAATTTGTATATACAAAATGCTATAAATCATCGCTATTTCTCTAATATTTACAAGTACGTATACGTCATATGTAGAGAATCACTTGCATAACAGTAACTATAGTGATTTTTTTATTTGTGTACTCATGAAAGGATGGGACGGAAATTGGCATACGAAAGATTTGTACTATGGAATGATGCAGTTATTGATACAACGAAACAAAAAACGTACATAGAGCTGGAAGAAAGAGGCTTACAATTTGGGGATGGTGTCTATGAAGTTATTCGCCTCTATAACGGAAACTTTCACTTATTAGATCCACATTTAACAAGACTATATCGCTCCATGGACGAAATGGAATTATCACTCCCTTTCTCAAAAGCAGAACTCATTATATTACTCTACAAACTAATTGAGAGTAATAATTTCCACGAAGATGGAACGATTTATTTACAAGTATCTCGTGGTGTACAAGCTCGTGCACATGCATTCTCATATGACACATCTCCGACAATCTATGCTTATATATCCAAAAAGGAAAGGCCTGCTTTATGGATTGAATATGGTGTACGCGCCATATCAGAACCTGATACTCGTTGGCTTCGCTGCGATATTAAATCGCTAAATTTATTACCAAATGTATTAGCTTATACGAAAGCTGAACGCAAAGGATGTAAAGAGGCACTTCTCGTACGAAATGGTATTGTTACTGAAGGTAGCCAATCTAACTTCTTTCTCATAAAAAACGGAACGCTATATACGCATCCAGCTAACCACCTTATTTTAAACGGAATTATTCGTCAGTACGTCCTTTCTTTAGCTAACACCCTTCAAATTCCTGTGCAAGAAGAGCTTTTCAGCACTCGCGATGTTTATAACGCAGATGAATGCTTTTTTACAGGAACGACTATTGAGATTTTACCGATGACCCACCTTGATGGAACTGCGATTCAAGATGGGCAAGTTGGTCCTATCACCAAATTACTACAAAAGTCATTTTCTCAAAGCCTTTTAAAATCCAACATTCCATCTTCTTAAATACGAATAATCTCCTCTCTTTCTACAACAAATATATGTATTTAAATAGAAATCAAGGTGTGAATTTATGCCTTGATTTTTTCTTGTAATCTTTTTGTCATATTCAGATTCCCGTATAAGTCTTGACAGTAATCGACATGCCTTTTAGACTTTTTAATAGTTGGTAAATATTTCTTCACTACATTACAGACAGAAAGGAATCGACAAATTATGAAAAAATACCTTGCCGGTCTTGCGGCAGTGTCTGTAGCAGGAGGAGCAGCACCTACACTTGATAGCGTTCAAGCTGCCCCTGAACAAAATACACAAAAAGCTGCTACACAAACTGCCCAAGCCTCCACACAAAACAGTTCATCTTATATGGTAACTGCTGACGTATTACACGTTCGTGCAGGATCAAGCACTTCTCATGACATCATCTCTCGCGTTTATAACGGTCAGTCGTTAAACGTTATCGGAGAGGAAAATGGTTGGTTTAAAATTAACCATAATGGAAAAACAGGTTATGTGAATGGTGAATTTGTATCAAAAAACGGAGCAATAAATAACAATGTAAGCACAGGTGGAAATAATAAAGTTACTGCCGATGTATTACGTGTTCGTACAGGTCCTAGCACTTCTAGCTCTATTTCAGGACGTGTATATGAAGGACAACCTTTAAACGTTATCAGTCAAGAAAATGGTTGGGTAAAAATCAACCATAATGGACAAGTAGGTTACGTAAGTAGCCAATTTGTATCAGGTGCTTCCTCAAATACGGGTTCTACAAACAGTAATAACAATGGAGCAACTGTTCAACCAGCAAGCGGAAACTATACAGTAAATGTATCTTCCCTTCGTGTTCGTACAGGTCCTAGCACTTCTCATCCAACTGTAGGTTCGGTTAAACAAGGACAAGTAGTACAAGTTGTAGGCGAAGTTCAAGATTGGTTCAAAATCAATTATGCAGGGCAAACAGCTTACTTAAGCAAAGACTATGTAACAAAAGGCGGTTCTAACGAAAACGTCACTCAAGGTAACAACCAAGGGCAAAATAATAATGTAACTGTTCAAACTGGCGGTACTTACGTTGTTAACGCAACATCCCTACGTGTTCGTACAGGCCCTGCTACTTACCATAGCGTAATTGGTGGCGTATTAAATGGTACGACATTAAACGTAATTGGATCTGAAGGTAGCTGGTTTAAAGTTAACTATCAGGGAAAAACAGGCTACGTTAGTAGCGAATTCATGAAATTCGTTAAAGGTGGCACTGCTACTCCTGAACAACCGAAACAACCTGAACAAGGTGCAATTGGTGACTACTACATTAATGCTTCTGCACTAAATGTACGTAGCGGCGAAGGTACAAATTATAGAATCATAGGCGCGCTTCCACAAGGACAGAAGGTTCAAGTAATCTCTGAAAACTATGGATGGAGCAAAATTAACTACAACGGTCAAACTGGTTACATCGGAACACGTTTCCTATCTAAAACACCAGTTGGGGGCGCAGTAGATAATAAACCTAACAATAACCAAAATAACAATCAAAACAATAACAACAATAATAATACAAGCAATAATAGCGGTGACAGTTCTTCTCTACTTGCATATGCGAAATCTATGCAAGGCGTACCATACGTTTGGGGTGGCACTTCTGCTAACGGTGTTGACTGCAGTGGTTACATCTACCACGTATATAAGAAATTTGGTCATAACATTAGCCGCCAAAGTGTTGCAGGATATTGGAGTAGCTTACCGAAAACTTCAAATCCACAACCAGGTGACTTAATTTATTTCCAAAATACTTATAAAGCAGGTCCTTCTCACATGGGTATCTACCTTGGTGGTGGATCATTTATCCAGGCTGGAGATAAAGGTGTAGCAATCGTTTCATTAGATAACTCTTATTGGAAGAGCCATTTCTTAGGATACACGAAAGCACCTTAATTAATAGTTTCAAAGCCTTCTAGATTACTAGAAGGCTCTTTTTTATAGTTTTCGATATATGAATCCCCATGTATCCCGCTATTTGTGGTTAGCCCTATTGGTAAAGGCTAATAATCAGTGGGAATAACCCCTCTACTTTATTTTCTCTACGAAAAGATTATGCGTTCATTCTCCCATTTCATACACTACATTCTATAAAAATTGTCCATAATGTTATCATAATGAATAAATCCCCACAAAAAACATAACCTATTTCATATCTATTCATTTCATATGTGTTTTTTTGTCGAATTTTCTTTTTATTTAAACTTTTCATTAGACGTTTGACCTCTGATGTCCATTATGATAAGTTACTTAAGATGTTATATTTGCAGAAGTATAGACAACTGTTTTATACACTTTTTTACTATGAGGAAGGAGCATACACTGCATGAATCTTTTATGGGGAATTGGCGGCGTGATTGGAGTATTAGCAATCGCTTTCTTACTATCTTCCAACCGCAAAGCTATTAATTGGCGCACAATTTTAATCGCGCTAGCATTACAAATGACATTTTCATTTATTGTATTACGATGGGATGCTGGGAAAGCAGGCTTAAAAGTCGCTGCTGACGGCGTTCAAGGATTAATCAATTTTTCTTACGAGGGAATTAAGTTCGTTGCTGGGGATTTAGTCAACGCAAAAGGACCTTGGGGATTTATCTTCGTTATTCAAGCACTACTTCCAATTGTATTTATTAGTTCACTAGTAGCAATCTTATATTACTTAGGTATTATGCAAAAATTTGTTAGTATCATTGGTGGTGCATTAAGCAAACTTCTTGGAACTTCTAAAGCAGAGAGCTTAAATGCAGTAACAACTGTATTTTTAGGACAAACAGAAGCACCAATTTTAATTAAACCATACTTAGCACGTTTAACTAACAGTGAATTCTTCACTATTATGGTAAGCGGTATGACAGCTGTTGCCGGATCGGTTTTAGTCGGCTATGCAGCGATGGGCATTCCGTTAGAACATTTATTAGCAGCAGCAATTATGGCAGCTCCATCAAGTTTATTAATTGCAAAACTAATTATGCCAGAGACGGAAAAAGTAGATAATAACGTTGAACTTTCTACAGAACGTGAAGATGCGAACGTTATTGACGCAGCTGCACGCGGTGCATCTGAAGGTATTCAACTTGTTATTAACGTAGCAGCAATGTTAATGGCTTTCATCGCACTAATCGCTTTATTAAATGGCTTATTAGGATGGATTGGTTCTTGGTTCGATATTAAACTTAGCCTTGATTTAATCTTCGGTTACTTATTATCACCATTCGCAATCTTAATCGGGGTTTCTCCGGGTGAAGCTGTACAAGCAGCAAGCTTTATCGGTCAAAAACTTGCAATTAACGAATTCGTTGCATATGCAAACTTAGGACCACACATGGCAGAGCTCTCTGCAAAAACAAATATGATTTTAACATTTGCAATCTGTGGTTTTGCAAACTTCTCTTCTATCGCAATTCAATTGGGTGTAACAGGAACTTTAGCTCCTACTCGCCGTAAACAAATTGCACAATTAGGGATTAAGGCTGTTATCGCTGGTACACTAGCGAACTTCTTAAACGCAGCAGTTGCAGGTATGATGTTCCTATAAATTTATGTAAAGTCTCCTCTTTAAAAAGAGGAGACTTTTTTCATATAAATCGAACACTTTCCATGTTTTTATATTTAAAAATAAAAACATGGTGACATACACAAGATAAATGTCACTCACTCCAAAAAGAAATTCAGTTACATGGTCCATTTCTTAAGAATTGCGCATACTACAAATACCCTGTACGAATTATCTTTAAGGAGGAAAGCTTCGTGAAAGATACGTCCTATAAAGTCCTGTCTATATGGATTTTACAAATTTTATTTTATTTCACTACTGTACATGTGACAAAATATGAGCATGCGCTCATTTTTACAATTATATATGTCATCATAAATGTACTATTCCTATTCTTACCTGATAAAACAGCATTTGTTTTCTTCATACTCGGAACTATCATTTCCGTATTCTATTTATTTTATGAAGCTTGGCTTCACTTATGGAGCACATCGGATCAATGGGAATATATTATTACCCACTTCCTGATGGCTGCCAACTTCTTCATCGCTTATATCTCAACTCACCTATTAAAAAAGGTTATTCTAGAAAATAGAAAATTAACGGAACAAGTGAAAATCTTAGAACAATACATTGGAGAATCAAAATTATTAACAAGACAAGAATTCGAAAGACGCCAAGCATTATTAATAACTGCAATGAATCGTCGTAATGAAACAGGTATTCTCATTTATTTTGATTTCACTTCCTTTAGTAAATACACAAAGGAAAGTGTCATGGATCGTGTGGCTTCATTATTAGTTAATACTGTAAGAACTAACTTTGACCTTGTTGCTGAATACGATAGCAATACACTGGTTATTCTACTGCAAAACACAAATGATGCAGGCGCTAATATTGTAATGAACCGCCTACAACCAAAAATGGGGCAATGGCTTGCAGTTGAAGCAATCCAAGATATACAAATTTCACGAGAGCAAATTGGACAAAAAGGACCGACATTATTATGATGACACTCGTTATACTCCTTTTATTCCTTCTGTTCTGCTTACTCGTATTTTGGATTAGTATCATATTTTCAATTAAATATGTACTTATTTTTACTGCCTTTCTATTCTCTGGCTTACTCGTTTACTACTCTCTCTTAACACTCGCAGGCTTAGTTCATCGAAATAGTAAACGAAAAGATCGCACGCTAGAACATTATCCAAGTGTAGATATTTTAATACCTGCCCATAACGAAGGGGTCGTTATTAAAGATACTTTAGAAGCGATGGCAAAGATTGAATATCCAGGCAAACTAACTGTCTATTTATTAAACGATAACTCTCAAGATGAAACACCTGAAATTGGCGATGATTTCGACAAAGCTTATGCTCATATTCGTCACATTCGTGTACCGCCTGGTGAACCGAAAGGAAAGTCGCGTGTATTAAACTATGGTCTTAGCATTTCGGATGGTGAATATTTCTGCGTTTACGATGCAGATAATCAGCCTGAACCACATGCTTTGCGAATGCTTGTAGAACATGCTGAAACATTTGAAGATGCTGTTGGAGCAGTTGGACATGTTCGTACAGTAAATGAGAAAAGAAACTGGCTAACACGCATGATTTCATTAGAATTTCAGATTTTCCAGCTCCTTATGCAATCCGGACGCTGGTTACTATTCCAAACAGGTTCATTGACAGGAACAAACATGCTCCTTCGTCGTTCTGCATTAGAAGAACTTGGCGGCTATGATCCTTATGCAATTGCCGAAGACGCTGAGTTAACATTACGAATTACACAAAAAGGCTATCTCTTACCAATCGTCCCGGAATCGATTACATGGGAACAAGAACCTGAGCATTTAAAGATTCTTATTAAACAGCGTACACGTTGGCTCCAAGGAAATTTATACATTTTAGAAAAAATGTTTTCTTCATTAAGTTTCTTTAAAGGGAAACTTCTCGTCCATTCCTTACAGCAAGTTTTAGTGTATGTCGTATTTTGGCTATTTCTAATCATTTCAAACGTTTGGTTTGTAATTGGACTGCTTGGGATATTCCAAATTCAATATAGCATTCCATTACTATTTATGTGGTACGTCGCATATATTACATATGTTTCACAATTATTTAGTGCCCAGAGCGTTGAACGAACCTTTACACCGACCAACATTTTCATTAGCGTCATTATGTACTTTACGTATGCACAGCTCTTTACGTATTTATTTATTCGCAGCCTCATTCTTTATTTACGTGCAAAGAGCAAGAAACAGGTAATCGGTTGGGACAAAACAGTACGATTCAAAAAAGAAAAAGAAAAATAAAGTGAAACTTTAATCAGTGGGAGTTTTGGTCAGCTCCCACTGATTATTAGCCACAGTTTGAGGTAGGATTCTTACTACCTGCAAATAGCGGGATAAGAAATAAGCACAGAGCGCCGTATGCTCTGTGCTTATTTCTTACCGTAATACTATATATCAGACAATACCCCTTAGCTGAAAGTTATTTCACGTCCATCCCCCAACGAACGATCGACCTTCATTTATATACGAAAAAGTGATTGCTATTTTTGTAGAACCAATTGCTTCACTTGCTGCTCTTTGCGCGTTTCAGTCTTAGGTTCCGTGCTTTCTTGGACATTGCGATGTGCCACACGTTTCAAACAAATATGCTTCCACTTTCTTTCGTAACGTTTCATTATTCTAGATGTCCCCCTTGAATGCGCTTTAAAACTATTTGAAATCGCTTACAGGAAATAATATAGCACATATAAATAAAAGTGACAACACATTTCCGACAATTTTTTGTCAAAAATATGAATAGAATTTGCCAAATATCGAAAATTGTCGAAATTAATCGTTTATCCTTTATATAAAAGGCATACTACTTAAAAAATAACGCATTTTATTTCCCTTAACTATATACAAAACCTCTTCCATACAAAAAAGAGCCGATATAAAATCAGCCCTTTTCCTTCTATTATCTATGCTGCTTCATACGTCCTTCTTTTTGCAACTCTTTAAACAACGCTGCAATCATGAAGAATATAACAAACACAAACGGGAATGCTGCAATAATTGAAGCTGTTTGCAGCGCTTCTAATCCACCAACGTATAATAGTATTGAAGCTAACGCTGCTAGAACAATACCCCAAATCATTTTTATACGATTTGGTGGGTTTAAACTGCCGTGTGTTGTTAACATTCCTAAAACAAACGTTGCAGAGTCTGCAGATGTAATAAAAAATGTTGCAATAAGTAGAATACCTAAAACAGATAAAACCGGTCCCATGCTACCCATATGGTCAAACATGGCAAACAATCCTACTTCTGTCCCCATCTCTTTAACTTGCCCATATATATTCGTACCCTCAAATAGCTCCATGTGAATACCTGTTCCTCCGAAAACAGAGAACCAAAGCGCACCAATTAATGTCGGTACGAGTAATACACCGATAACGAACTCACGAATTGTACGTCCACGTGATACACGGGCAATAAAAGTACCTACGAATGGTGACCAAGCAATCCACCATGCCCAGTAGAAAATAGTCCATGATTGAATCCACTTGTTTCCACCTTCATTTAATGGACTTAAGCGGAAACTCATACTTGGCAATTCTTGAATGTATGAACCAATTGTTGAAGTGAAGTAATTCATAATAAAGTTTGTTGGTCCTGCAAATAATACAATTATCATAAGTGCAAACGCAAAAATAATGTTCGTATTACTTAAATATTTAATACCTTTATCAAGTCCTGTCTGTGCAGATAACATGAAAAGAACTGTTACGATTGCAATAATAACTAACTGTGTCGTTAATGAGTTCGGAATAGATGTTAAATAACTAACACCACCGGCAATTTGCTTTGCACCAAGTCCTAATGATGTCGCCACACCAAACACTGTCGCAAATACAGCTAAAACATCAAACATATGAGCAAGACGACCATGTTCACCGCTCTTAAATAGTGGACCAACTGTCGCGCTAATTGTACTTGCCTTTCCTTTTCTAAATGTAAAATACGCAATACATAATGCTACAAGTGCATATAATCCCCATGGATGTAGTCCCCAATGGAAAAATGAGAAACGAAGAGCAAGACGTGCACTCTCTTCAGTTGCACCTTCTCCGAAAGGAGGTGTGTATAAATGATTTAACGGTTCCGCAACGCCCCAGAAAACCAAACCAATTCCCATTCCGGCACTAAATAACATAGCAAACCATGTCATATAACTATAATCAGGTTCATCATCATCTTTACCTAAACGAATCGAACCGTACTTAGAAACTATTAAAAAGATCGCAATTCCTAAAAATACAGAAACAGAAATAATATAGAACCATCCAAACTTACTAACTAATGCAGTTTGAATTGTAGTTGTTACATTTCCTAAGCTACCTTTTCCAATAATAGATTCGGGAATAATCCCCCAAATCGCAAATGCAATACAGAGTGTTAATGATACGATAAATGTTTTTGTCAGTTTCCTCATCAAATCCCCCTTCAGATGTTTTACTAAAACAGTTAATTCCGATGCGTTAAATCGGATAAAAAACTATAATTTTTGCGGTGATTTTCTTTCGGCTCTCTCTGTTTCGCCTTCACCAATTAGAATTCTTATGGACAGCCCTACCTTCCGTCTAACCTTTTCACTCTGCAAGAGCTAAAGGATAGGAATACTGCTGTCAAATTGCGTGAGAAAAATGCGGATGGGAAAAGATTTCCCCTAAAAGGATGTATTACAGTTGTAAAAAAGGGCAGATTTATTCCTTACAACCCTTTCTTCTTGTAACAATTATGCGGTTTTTTTGCTAGTACATAGCGCGTGTTTATAACTTCACAAACGAGGTGTTTATATTTATATAACTATATTACCCATAAAACGGTAAAATACTCAAGGTTTGTAACCGTATAGTAAACATTACGTAACATTCTTGTAATACTTTTATTTACGCCGAAAAAAATATGTTGTATTAAATATTTCGAATATAACTAGAAACCTACTAATTACATGGAATGAAAAACGCTTTCCTTTATTTCTTACTATGTTACAAAGTGTTAACGACTCATTACGAATGGTTTGTAATTGTGTGTTTTCCCCAAATCCGAAAAAATCTGTTGCTATAATGAGGACACGAAAACAAACGCAATGGAGGCTATCATGAAAAAATTAATTGGTATAGCAACAGCAGCAGTTTTTGGTCTTGGGATTTTCACATCATCTGCTAGCGCAGAAACTGTTGTTACAACAGATGTACTAAACGTACGAGAAAACCCTACTACTGAATCAAAAGTTGTCGGTAAATTACTAAATGGTCATAAATTAGATGTTCTAAATACAGAAAACGGATGGTCACAAATCAAATTAGATGGTAAAGACGCATTCGTAAGTACAGAGTTTACAAAAAGCTCTTACTACGTAACAGCTAACGTATTAAACGTACGTGCTGAAGCGAACACAAACTCAGAAATTCTTGGGACGCTTAAGAAAGACGATATGATCGAAACAACGAACCAAGTACAAAATGAGTGGTTACAATTTGAATATAACGGGAAAACGGCTTATGTTCATGTTCCTTTCTTAACAGGTACAGCACCTGTTATCGAGAAACAAGAAACGCCTACTCCTGCTAAAGCTCAAGCACCTGCTGTGACACCAGCTAAAGCTCAAGCACCTGCAGCAGCAAAACCAGCTGTTAAGCCGGCTGTAAAAGCTGCTGAAACTAACGAACCTTCTGGTGGTCGTGAGTTAACAGTTGTAGCTACAGCATATACAGCTCATCCGAGCGAAAACGGTGGCACATATGGCGGCCGTGTATTAACTGCAATGGGTCATGACCTAACAGCAAATCCAAATATGAAAATGATTGCTGTTGACCCGAAAGTAATCCCATTAGGATCTAAAGTATGGGTAGAAGGTTATGGAGAAGCTATCGCTGGTGATACTGGCGGTGCAATTAAAGGTAACCGTATCGACGTTCTACTTGGATCAGATAGCGCTTCCCAAAAATGGGGACGCAAAACTGTTAAAGTGAAAATTTTAAAATAACCAATGACTGCTAAATTACAAGCCGGTTCTCTTTATTGAGAGCTGGCTTTTATTTTTTATATAATATAAATATATTTAAGGAGGTTACGTCCATGAATTTACAAGCAAAAGTAGACTGGGTCGGTACACCAAAACCGTACATATATAAAGATGATATAACATATGATGCTATCGCAATTGACTTCTCAATCGCAAACGATGACAATCGCTATAAATTAATTGTACTCAACTATGAAGAAAATACACATTACAAAATCGTACAATATGGAATAAAACCAGGCTCTCAAAAGCCATTCCCTATCGATATCCCATTCGAGCAAAGAATGCTACCACTCATAGAACAAATATTACACGATCCATATGTACAAGCGATACTTAAACAAACACGCTCCTAATCGTAGAAAAGACTATCTCAAGTAAATGAGATAGTCTTTCTTATATGAACGAACCCAGCCACATATACTTCCTCTTATTTCAGCCTAATATTTGCTTCAAGAGAGTGCTATAATACATTTCCATTAACATTAACAGTAACAATACTTTCATTATTACAGCTATTGCCCTTCATATGTACATTGTTAGCACATCTTTATAATCCAAATTTCATTTTTTCTGTTTTGAGCATTTTTTGTTTATAATGGTAAAGGAAAGAAATCTGTGTACGGAGGAAAATTATGCTGCAACACTCAATTACGAAAGATGAAATTATGATGATTGCGAATGAGTTCGTTCAAGGACTTGATCCGGAGCAAGTAGCTGATCAGGAACATGTTGCTACAGCTAGGCACCTATATCGTAGTGGTGTTGTCTATAACGTTGACTTTGATGGTTACACGCTATCAGGAACTGTAGATGCCGATGGTAGCGTATATAGCGTTCACATTCCGATTCGTAATGTCGCTGAAAGCTATTGCGATTGCTTCGCACCAACGCAATGTGAGCATATGCTCGCTGTTTTGCTATCTGCGGCTTCTAGTTTCGGGAAGGTAGGAGATGTATTAACTTTATTTAAAAATAATAAGAAACCTTCCCTTCCTCCCATTCGAACTGCACGACAAGTATTGCAATCATCTGCCTTTGAAGAAAAGGATTATAAAAGTTGGCAATCGTACTTTGAAAATGAATATGAATCATTTAAAAAAGAACAAGCTAGACTCACTTATAAACAAATGTATTTTCTTATGAGTATCTTTACAGACTTCTATACAAAATTGGAGCGGAAAGCTCCGCGTATCATCGCTATACATGAGTTATTTAAGCTGCACGCGGCACTTTATTGCTTTCAAAAATTATTAGAAGAAATTCAAGAATTTGAAGTAAACAAAGTGTATTCTTATCACCAACCGGTTAACGTCGTTCGCCTACTCGTAGATAAAATCGAATCCATCGTTCGGGACTTAAAATCAGAATCGATCCCTTCAGAATCTAAACCGATTTTGCAAGAAACTGCTCGTCTTGTGCATGAAGTATTCTTCTCCACCGATTCCTATACACAAGAGCGATTCTTCATTTATCGTCACATATGGGGTGAACTATTAAGAAGCGAAGAGCAACTACAAGAAGAGGAAAAACGAATCGATGCAAAAATCAATCCGCTTTCCAAAGCATTAGCATCTTCTCACCTACTCTTTTTAAATAACGAAGACCTATTAGCAATGGAATTACTCAAAAAACAGCCCGCTTCTGTTGTGAGTCTTTACTTTTATTGGTTAGAGGAGCTATTAAATGCGATGCAGTGGGATCGTGCTAAAAACTGGCTTTCCTTTACGTATAAGCAAGTAAAGCAAACAATACATGAACAAGAAAATACTGTCTTCATACAAGATATCGTTCGGTTATTTGTAATGATGTATGAAACGTATGCAACGCATACGAATGAACAGGCAGGGTTCGAAATGATTTTGCAAGAGCTATTACCGTATAGTTTCACGAACTATGAACAATACGTACTAGCGAAAAAACAGTATCGCACATGGGCGGAACTTCATCTCTTAAATGGATTTGAAGCAATCGAACTGCTGAAAGAACCACTGAAAGATATTGAAAAAGAAGCACCAGAAGTGGCACTTCCTCTTTATCACCTTGCCGCAACGGAAGCAATTGAAGAGCGAAATCGTAAATCATATAGACGTGCAGTTCGTTACTTAAAGAAATTACGTATGCTTTATAAACGGCTGAAGCGAACTGATGAATGGGATGCCTTCATTATTCATATCGCTAACTTACATTCACGTCTGCGTGCACTACAAGAGGAATTACGGAGAGGAAAATTAATCGATGATCATACAAACTGAAGTAACAATTAGGCTCCAGCACGTTAGTCAAGGTTGGTTCCTTTGGGGAGAAGATGATAGCGGCACTCCCTTATCCGTAGCAACTTGGAAACAAAATACATTCACATGGCACTCTACTTCCTTCTACGGTACGTTTTTAAAAGAGGCAACATATGAAGGAAAACAAGGCGTTATGCTAACGAATATCCAAGCATTTGAATACATCGCAAATAAACCGATGAACTCCTTTGCAAATATTCAAATGAACGGTCCTATTACAGCACTTACGAAAGATGCAAATGAATTATGGGACGCTTTCGTAAGCGGAAGTTTCGTACCCGACATGGAGCGTTGGTCTCAGCAGCCATCTTGGAAAGTTCATAATACACCAATCGAAGACGAAACATTAGCATCTCTTTTCACTTCAGCGGTGAACGAAAGTATCTTGCAAGACACTCGCTCAAATGACGGCTGGGAAGATGCAAAGAGACTATATGAACATTATGACTTTACGAAAAGGCAATTGGAAACGGCGCTACATGAAGAAGATTGGCTTCGAAAAATTGGTTATATTGAAGATGACCTGCCATTTACAGTTGGTTTAAGACTACAAGAACCACAAGAAGAATTTGAAATGTGGAAGCTCGAAACAGTCGTTACGCCAAAACGTGGTGCGCATCGCATATATGTATATGAAAGTATCGATTCCTTGCCAAAAAGATGGCACGATTACGAAGAACGCATTGCAGAAACGCAAGAAGGCTTTAGCAAGCTCGTACCGTGGCTAAAAGAGGACGACAAGTTCCGAGAAGAACTCTTTGAAACTGAAGCTTGGAACTTCTTAACAGAGGCAAGTAATGAATTACTTGCAGCAGGCATTACAATTTTACTACCATCATGGTGGCAAAATTTAAAAGCAACAAAACCGAAGTTACGCGTACAGCTAAAACAAAATGCAACGCAAACACAGTCTTTCTTCGGTATGAATACGCTCGTTAATTTCGATTGGCGCATTTCAACAGACGGCATTGACTTATCCGAAAGTGAATTTTTCGAACTCGTTGAACAAAATAAACGCCTTTTCAATTTAAATGGTCAATGGATGAAACTGGATCCTGCCTTTATTGAAGAAGTAAAAAAACTAATGAACCGTGCAGATAAGTATGGATTAGAAATGAAAGACGTTCTCCAGCAACATTTATCAAGTACGGCAGAAACAGAAATCGTAGAAGATGATAGTCCGTTTACCGATATTGAAATCGAGCTAGATGGATATTATGAAGAGCTTTTCCAAAAACTTCTGCACATTGGAGATATTCCAAAAGTAGATGTCCCATCTTCGCTACATGCAACACTTCGTCCGTATCAACAACACGGTGTTGAATGGTTACTATACTTACGAAAACTTGGATTTGGAGCATTATTGGCCGATGATATGGGGCTTGGAAAAAGTATTCAAACGATAACTTACTTACTATATGCTAAAGAAAACAATCTCCAAACAGGTCCTGCATTAATTGTGGCGCCAACATCAGTTCTTGGAAATTGGCAAAAAGAATTTGAGCGTTTCGCACCAAATTTACGTGTTCAGTTACATTACGGGGGTAACCGAGCTAAAGAAGAGTCATTTAAAGACTTTCTTCAATCGGCAGATGTCGTGTTAACTTCTTATGCATTAGCTCAGCTTGATGAAGAAGAACTTAGTACGCTATGCTGGGATGCTGTTATTTTAGACGAAGCACAAAATATAAAAAACCCGCATACGAAACAGTCGAAAGCAGTGAGAAACCTACAAGCAAATCACAAAATTGCTTTAACCGGTACACCGATGGAAAATCGACTTGCTGAGCTTTGGTCTATTTTCGACTTTATCAATCATGGATATCTTGGAAGCTTAGGACAATTCCAGCGCCGCTTCGTCACGCCAATTGAAAAGGACCGTGATGAAGGAAAAATCCAGCAAGTACAACGATTTATCTCGCCATTTTTACTGCGTCGTACGAAGAAAGATCAAACAGTCGCATTAAACTTACCAGATAAACAAGAACAGAAAGCTTATTGTCCACTAACTGGTGAACAGGCTTCCTTATATGAACAACTTGTTCAAGATACATTACAAAATGTAGAAGGATTAAGCGGAATTGAAAGACGCGGATTTATATTACTTATGCTGAACAAGCTAAAACAAATTTGTAACCATCCAGCCCTTTACTTGAAAGAAGAAGAACCACAAGATATCATCGAACGCTCTATGAAAACAAAAACGTTAATGGAGCTCATCGAAAATATAAAAGACCAAAATGAAAGTTGCCTAATCTTCACTCAATACATTGGCATGGGGAACATGCTAAAACGTGTGCTAGAAGAAAATTTTGGTCAGCGTGTCCTCTTCTTAAACGGGAGTGTACCGAAGAAAGAACGTGACAAGATGATCGAGCAGTTCCAAAACGGAACGTATGACATCTTCATCTTATCATTAAAGGCCGGCGGAACAGGATTGAACTTAACTGCTGCCAATCATGTTATTCACTATGACCGTTGGTGGAACCCAGCTGTAGAAAACCAAGCAACAGACCGTGCATATCGGATTGGCCAAAAACGCTTCGTTCACGTTCATAAACTGATTACAACAGGAACACTTGAAGAAAAAATTGATGAAATGTTAGAACGAAAACAAGCATTAAATAATGCCGTCATTACAAGCGATAGTTGGATGACTGAACTATCAACAGACGAACTAAAAGAATTACTTGGTGTATAAAGTGAAACTCTGATCAGTAGGGGGCCATCCCCCTACTGATTATTAGCGCTCACCAATCGAACTCTTACTGTCCGCAAATTGCGGGATAAATAAAAAAGGAGCAGATCTCAAAATGAGATTAGCTCCTTTTTCTATGCCAAAACCAATTGCTTATTATAATTCCTGTTAATCCGCCGCACGTATCAAGCAATGAATCTTGCCACATTGGTGTACGGCCCCCCGTAAACCCTTGATGAATTTCATCAAATGTTGCATAGCCCGCAACGAAAAGAAGGGCGTATATAAAGCACCGTTTCCTCGAATAACCCGATCTATGAAAAGCAAAGTACGCCAATGAACCAAGCATAAAGAACACCGTAAAATGAGCACCTTTACGAAGGAAGAACTCAATAAAACCACCTGCACCTTTATTTGCGATACTAACAGGTGTACCTCCGCCATAATCGATAGATACCCATGAAAAATTCTCTTTTACAAACTCAATATTTACATATTGCTCAATATTTGAGCGCATATCCTGTTTTTTATATGGCTGTGCTGAGGAATGAAAAATAAGCCCCATCCATAATAATACAGGAATCCAAAATAACCATTTACGATTCATTCTCCCGAAAGCTCCTCTCTTACTCTTTTAAGAGTACCAAAAAAAAGAAAAAATTTCACGCCAAAACATGACATTTACTCCCTATTTATAGAGTGAAAGGGGGTGATAAACATGGCAGTTGAAACAATCGTAATGGATTTAACTTTACGTCTCGTATTAAACGGCGGATTAGACAAAAGCGGAAAAACAATTTTTAAGAACAAGCAATTCAAACATATTAAAACAAATGCAGATTTAGGGAAGTACATGCTGTAGCACGTGCTTTTGCTTCATTACAAGGATCACCACTTCATGCTGTACAACTTGTAAGCACTTTAGATCTTTCTAATCTATAAAGTGAGACTTTAATCAGTGGGGTTTTCCCTATTCCCTCGTCAATGTAGCTTATCCGATTTCGATAGCCAAGAACCACCCGATTTGTTAATTAAGTATAGACGTAATACAATTTAAAGTTGCATTATGAAATTAACTATAAAAATATAAAGTGGTGAATGGAAATGAAAAAAAATCTAGAAATCAAATCTAAACAACTAATCGATAAGTTGGTTGGAACTGATGAAACTTCAGTTAAGAAAAACGTCAGGTTCGGATTTAAAATTTTCGGTTCGGTTGGGAGTCAAAACATCATTTGGTCAAAATATAAAATGGACAGAATGATAAGAACATTAGACCAAACAATGTTAGAAAAAATGGTAGCTGAAAAAAACATTGAACAACAAAAAAATATTATTAAAGAGAAAACGGATAAGATTGAGAAGTTAGAAAAAAATCAAAAGAAATTGGAAGAAGAATATAAAAAAATAGAGGCTCAACACAAACGATTATTAGAGCAATATTACAAATTCCGTAAAAACCAACAAAAAGGAATGATAAAAGAAAGAGTTCTAACTACACCAATTAAAGAAACAATTAAAGAAGCGTGGGAACAAGGTTATAAATTAAAAGATATTCATGAAGGGCTTGTATTATCAGGTATAGATATCAGTTATGAAGCCATTAGAAAATATGTAAAAGTGGGGAAGGAAACAGGTGATTGGCGTATTTCGAAAGAAGAAAATAAAGCTTCCGCGAGTCTTGCAGCAGAAGCTATAGCAAGTGTTATAGACCAACGAAACAAACAACAAGGCAATGAATAATGGTTCATAAGAGAAATAGTAATTGGACTAAAAAACTGAAAAGTATTAGAAATTATGAAGCCTTACCTCCAGTTATTATAAGGGCCATATGGAGTCGTTATGACCGTGGACAATCACCACAGAAGATATACGAAAGGCTAAAAGAGGAAAGGCAACTTATTGCTAGTTTTGAAACTGTAGAAGCCTATATAGAGCAAGTGGTAAAACCTTATTACGGAAAAGAGAGGGAGAATTAAACCTCCCACTTTTTGAGACAGTCAGGGCATTGCCATTGCATGATTCTATCGAGTGCAATGTGTATGATTCCTATTTCCCTTGTGAAATGAGTTGCGTTATAGGATTTTTGTGATTCTTTAGGAATTGGATCGCCTTGCAAATTAGCGTTGCAATGAGGACAAAATTCTTTGCTATCGTTCACGCAATTCACCTCCTTGTTTTTCGGTGTAAGTGTTGTGTCTGAGTATAAATTTGATAAAAATAAAAAAGACAAGTTCCTCCCAAGAACTTGACTTTAAATAATAACTTTTGATTTAAGTATCTAAATTAT
The DNA here is from genome assembly GCF_022664325.1 of Bacillus cereus group sp. BfR-BA-01310. Taxonomy (NCBI): domain Bacteria; kingdom Bacillati; phylum Bacillota; class Bacilli; order Caryophanales; family Bacillaceae; genus Bacillus; species Bacillus cereus group sp. BfR-BA-01310. Next base: position 293,394 of record NZ_JAKUHD010000002.1, read on the forward strand.
ATGTAGATTAGATTTATTCAATCCTTTTGGTGCGACCAACACCGAGAGGATTTTTTATTTTTTTGACGGACTTATTGTACCATAAGTTTAGTTTTTTGTTCAATTCAATGTAGTTATAGTTTTGTTTTATCATAAGGTTTAATTTTCGTCCACAGTTTAACGAAAATCAGCTCAGTTTAGCGAAGTATCAGTTCATTCTCATAAAGCATTAGATTAGTCTAGCGAAAGGGTAGTTTCGTTTGACGAGAGTTCAAATTGTTTTGAGGAAGGGATAGCCCGCGTTCCTCCATCATTTCGACTAAATCACGAAAACTGAGGTTGTACCGTAGGTACCATCTCACGGTTAATACTATAATGTCCAGTTGATAATGTTTCCACTTGAATAGATTTTGCTCTTTCATACCAATCACATCCTTTTTTAGAGTACTAGTATCAGTATATTCAAGTTTAAGAGGCTATTTACAAGCGTTTTGGAGTGTTTGCACCAGAACCGAGAAAACTGTATCTGAAGTTCAGATTACTCCTTAAATCAAAAAGACGAATCTGCATCATTTTGCAGACTCGTCTTTTTTCTTCGGCATTTCAATCGGGATAAAGATCTTTGAAAAACCAACGCAAACATATTTATAATTTTCTCCACCTAAATCAAGCTCTGTCGTATATGTTGAGAAGAAAATATAATCATTTCGCTTTGTATAATGATCGATTAATAGCCCAACTTGTGGCTCAACATACTTTTTCGCCAACTTCTTACCAGCAGATGCTAAATCACCAAGGAGACCATCCTGGTTTTCTTTTTCAATCTCATCTAGCTTCTTACTTGCATCATTACGTTTCATAAACTGCTTCGCTGCCCAATCCGTATATTCCCCTTTACTCGGGTTACTGTTTGCTAAATAAACTAGGAGAACAACAACAAGAGCCATAATAATATACTTTTTCTTCATACTATCTCACCGCCTACTCTTTTCTATTTTCATATATATGTACAAGCGATGCAAATTAGAAAGACTATCATCTATTGATTGTAAACCAACAACAAAAATTTACAATACGCAACAGAAGATCAATAACACATTCACATAATTTGTATATAATTATGTTTGGAATAAGTTCTTTTTATAAGAGAGGATTTAGAATTATGGATAATGAAAATAATATTTTTATTTCTAGTTCTACAATGATGCTTGAGCCGTACAAACACCCTTATTACCGCACAAAAATTATCGACAGTAGTGGGAACCATCTGTACTCATACCAAACAGCTTCTCCAACTCATTAAAAATCCTTGTCTAACAAATGTTCATTCTACTTATCAAGGTAGACGTGATGCAATCCAAGCAAACTTTAATTTCAAACAGAATGTTCCGATTCCGATTAATCATAGGTAATATATTTGTACTTTCCCAACAGAATCTCCTTCGTCTCCAAACTGTATTCGGTTGTTCTATAACCATATAAATGATATAGAATTTTTCAAAAAAACTAAAAAATTTAAAATTAATTTTTTAAACGGAACTACCTTAACAATACTAATAAGTTCCCATAAGTTAAAACAACAATTTTTTAAAACTGGACATGTATTAACCCTGATGAATATGAAAGGTTCATTACACTCAAAAAATCTCTCGTTATATTTACTACCTTAAACTAATAAGGTGAAACTTTAATCAGTGGGGATTTCTTCAGCCCCCACTGATTAGAATTGTTACTCCCTTATACTATCTCACATTTTCTCGGGTGCTTGTCGATATATCCATCTCGTTTGATAGTACGTCACCCTCATTTCAGAGGCTATCTCTCCCATCTTTTTCCCTGTAAAGAATCGCTCTGAAATAATGTGCCTCTTCCTCTTATCTAACACACTCATAAAGTCCTTCGCTCCCGTTCCCATATCTTCAGACTCAAATTGTTCATCATACTCTCCAACGCACACATAGCTCTCTTACACTACACATTCTATCTTCAATCTTTCCACTATATAACCACCTACCGTTACAACAGCATAAGCAGGAAAACTCCTTTTCCCCTCCTCATACCTTTCATAAGCATGCCAAAGGCCAATTAAACCACATTTATAATACCCTTCATAATCTTGATAAATATTTAGCCTTTTTATTTGATTTATAATCATACCTTCTTACAAAACAACCGTATCTACAAAAGCCTCCGGCTTCACACAATACCCGTTTCTAAAAGGTATACCCAAATGCCCTATACGTTTACAAGACTTCTAGGTATAGATAACACCCTTTTTTATTTTCCGTTCGTATTAAGTTACTTTTATTTTCACGCCATCAATATACAAAAAGCAACAAAAATATTGATTTATCAACGTTTATTACGCTTTTCCGTATAAAAGAGAACACTGCAAACTAACTTCATAGAGGTCACCATATCTACCGAAACTGTTTTAAGGTAGCACAGACAAGTAGACAAAAGTCTCGTAAAAAGTGTGTACTTTTTTGACACAATTTTTACGAGACTCTATCATTTTTGCATAAAAGAAGTTGATTTATAGCCGTTTTTAAAAAAATGAACTTATACATGTCCATAAAATACCTCAAAAATAACGAGACAATAGTCCACCTATTTTACAAACAAAAAACTTTTTCATGATAATCAGTGAACAAAAACACAGCTCTTATGGTGTAATAAATTCCTCCATCTTTTTAAAAATGACACTTTGTTAGATAAAACTGATATTACCTTAGTCAGTACTAATGCTTTGTTAGATAAAGCTGATATCAACTTAGTCAGAACTTACACTTTGTTAGATAAAGCTGATATCAATTTAGTCAGAACTTACGCTTTGTTAGATAAGGCTGATATCAACTTAGTCAGAACTTACGCTTTGTTAAACAAAGCTGATATCAACTTAGTCAGAACTTACGCTTTGTTAGATAAGGCTGATATCAACTTAGTCAGAACTTACGCTTTGTTAGTCAAAGCTGATACCAATAATTTCAAAAATATTCTTAGATTTCTTTTGATCAATCAAACTAATATGTGTATCCATCTAACATAAAAAATATGGATAGAATGTCGACAAGCTTGTAAGTATAAGGGTTTACAGTCGTAGAAAAAGCCGTTAGGTTAAATGCATCATTAATAATCCAAATCATTTTATATTGAAATTTGAATGGGGTTAACTTGAAATAGGGGTAAAAATAAAAAAGGTGACTCTCGAGAGAGTCACCTTTTTAAAATAATATATTATGCACCAAAATCAGAGAGCATGCCGCCTAACATACTAAACCCAATTGTAAGGATAAAGAATATAGAAATTAAAATTATTGCTTGTTTTTTACTTAAACCAGCAACGATATGCAAGCCTAAGCCAGTTAAAATTAAGCTCCAAATGTTAAAGACTTCAAATGCAGAACCAATGCCATATACAATTGTTCCTTGTTCAAATAAAGGCCCTAAACTTGTATATTTATCAGCACCATTCCCACCAAGAATATATCCTAAAGCTACATTAAGAAGACTACCAACATAAAAGACAACATTGGCATATATATAAATAGATAATATCTTCATATATGGAGTATCATTGCTCATAAACATCATAATGACTTTATAAAATCCTGCTACCACAAAAAGACCAACAGCTGTTCCAACTAGACCTCCAATAGCTCCAAATCCAAGTGTAGTCCACTTCATTATCCCCGTCGCATCATCCTTAACCAGCTTCGCTAGCTCCGGAGTATTAAGTAACCCTAAATAAGCTACCGCTGCCGATAAGATTGTCCCCATTAAAAGAAATAAGAAAAATCCTCCCCAGACTGGGCTTGTCGTCTTCATTCTCTCAAACTGTAAGCCTGGAGAAGTAACCATTCCAAATAATGACGGCTTCTTCGCACCTTCATCTTGCGTATTAATATTCATTTCCATTATAACGCCTCCTTCTATTTATATCCCGTTCTAACGGGCGGTTCACTTCCTCACATAGAGGCTACGAACCGCCCACTAGAACGGTAATGTGTAGTAGAGAGTCCCTCTCTACTACAACTTATTCATAACGTAGTGCTTCAATCGGATCTAACTTCGCAGCTTTGTTTGCTGGAATTAATCCGAAAATAATACCTAGTGTCATAGAGAACAGTACGCCTCCAACGACAACTTCCCATGAAACGAGCGGTGGCCATTTTGCGAATGTAGAAACGATATATGCCCCACCATATCCAAGGCCAATTCCGATTAAACCGCCTAGAAGCGTTAACATAACGGCTTCAATTAAAAACTGTAATAAAATTTTACTACGCGTTGCTCCAAGTGCTTTACGTATCCCAATTTCACGCGTACGCTCCGTTACAGATACGAGCATGATGTTCATAACTCCAATACCACCAACGACTAATGAAATACCAGCGATACCGCCGATGATCATCGTCATGATATTAGTAACTTTAGAAACATTTTCTTGGAATTCTTTTAAATTCACCAGTTCATATTTACCTGGAATTTCACTTGGCTTACGACTATTTAATACATCAACAGCTTGTTTCCCAGCGGATTCTAAATCGTCTACATTTTTAGCTTGAATTGCGATATTTTGAATATCATCTGTTCCGTATAAAACAGGCCATAACGTAAGGGGGATTAACGCTTCTTCCATTTCAAATCCCATAAACTCATTATCGGATCTATACACACCAATAATTTGCATTGGCTGCCCCTTCATCTCAATAATTTGTCCAACTGGGTTTACGTCCTTAAATAAAGTCTCTTCTGTTTTTGTACTAATCATCACAACGTTATTTGCATGAGAAATATCTGATTCATTTAAAGTACGTCCCTTTACGACCTTTACTTTATTAACTGCAAAATATTCATTATCAAGACCAATAACATTCAGATTTGCTTTTTTATCATTTACATCAAGCACCTCTGAATTCTGGTTTGTCGTAATAACGTGTGAAACATCTTTCACTTGTTTTACTTCCAAAATATCCTCTTCAGTTAACTTTGGTATTTCAAATCCACCCATAGCAAACTCATCATTAATATCTGGTTTAAATTGAATTGGCATAAGGTTATTACCGCCAGAACCTGCGAATTTCGACTTCAGCATCGCTTCCCCGCCTTGCCCAATTGCAACGACAGTAATAATAGAACCAACACCGATAATAATACCGAGCATCGTCAGAGCAGAACGCAGTTTATGAGCTAGAATAGAAGATAAGGCGATTTTTATACTATCTAGTAAACTCATACCGCACACCTTCTATCTTCTGTAATTTTCCCATCTCGCAGTACAATACGGCGAGAAGAATAAGCCGCAACCTCTTCTTCATGCGTAACCATAACAATCGTCGTACCTTCTGCATTGAGCTTCGTGAAAATGTCCATAACTTGCTCACCAGACTTCGTATCAAGCGCACCTGTCGGCTCATCTGCCATAATGAACGTTGGATTATTCGCAATCGATCTCGCAATAGCGACACGCTGCTTCTGTCCACCTGATAACTCATTCGGTAAATGATGAACTCTGTCTGATAAACCAACTTTACCAAGTGCTTCCAGAGCTCTTTGACGACGCTCTGCTTTCTTCACGCCACCATATACGAGCGGAAGTTCAACATTTTCTACTGCTGAAAGACGCGGCAGCAAGTTAAAATGCTGAAAAACAAAACCGATATACTCATTACGAATTAAGGCAAGCTTTGACTCGTCTGCTGTTAAGATATTCACATCATTCAGCATATATTCGCCTTCTGTTGGACGATCTAAACAACCGATAATATTCATAAGCGTTGATTTACCAGAACCAGACGGTCCCATAATCGAAACAAATTCACCGCTCTGAATCGTTAAACTAATACCGTGCAAAATCGGCACTGCCAATTTCCCTTGATAATACGTTTTAGCAATATTATTTAACGTAATCATTTCTCTTTCACTTCCATTCCGTCATACACGTCGTCGGAAGGATTTTTAACCACCTTTTGCCCCACTGTTACGCCTTCAGTAATCTCTGTCCAATCTCCATCAGTAGCACCTTTTTTCACATTTTGTTTACGAAGCTTTCCTTTTTCTTCGATATAAACAAATGCATCATCGCCTTTTTCTACAATGCTCTTACTTGGAACAGCGATCATCGTCTTATTCTCTAAGTTTACTTGTAATGAAACATGGTACCCTGGAGATAAACCATCTTGGCTATCAAGGCTTGCCTTATATGTATATTGAGACATATTTTGAGTCGCTTCGCCTACACCACCAGCTTGAGCCATCTCTGCACTCGTTGGGAATTCACTTACTTCTGTAATTTTACCTGTCCACTTCTTCTTATTATTTGCTTTCGCAGTTACAGTAAACGTTTGATCCTTTTGAATTTGTGACTTTTGAAGTTCTGTTAAAGTCCCTTGAACTTGGAACGGATCTTTAGAAGCTACTTGTAAGAATGCTTTTCCTTGACCACCTAAAGCTTGGGATGAACTTTGCGCTGCATCTTTATCTAACTTCTGTACAACACCAGCAAAATTACTATAAATCGTAAGTTCTTTCTGTTTTTTATTTAACTCTTCTTTTTGTAACTTTCCTTTTTCCTTCTCAAGGTCAGTTGTTTTTTGTGTCATTTCTAATTCACTTACTTGCTCTTCCATTGGGTCTGTTACTTCTTTCCCAGCCCCGCTATCTTTCACCTTCTTAATTTCTTTCTTCAACGAATCAATCTTCTTTTTCCCTTGATCATAACGCATATCAGCCATCTTCTGATCAAGCTCAGCTTGCTTCATTTGCAGATTAATTTCTTCATTATCATAAGAGAATAATTTCGTTCCCTTTTCTACCTCTTGTCCTTCTTTCACTTCAATATCTTTCACTTTTCCTTTAGTCGGATCTGCATAGAAACTTTCAATATTCCCTGGCTTCACCTGACCAGAAATTAATTTCGTATTATTAAGCTTACGCTCTGTCACTTTCTCAAAACTTACAGCATCTGTCTTCGCTGTGCCTTTCTTCTTACCTTGCATAACAAAAATATTAACTGCTGCAACAATAACAATTAGTGCAATAACCCCGATAATAATCCATTTCTTCTTCTTGTTTGGAGTACGAACCGTATTTGGTAACATAGTCTCTCTCCCTTTATAAATTAATAGTTTAATAAACACCACAATTGTATAAAACTTTCTGAAAAATAATTGTATATTATTACAATCTTTTTACAAAGTTTTACACATTCATTTATATTGTAACAAAAATTCCAATGATTAGAAATATGACATCTTATCTTTTAAGATAGTTTTAAGGAAAGATTATATTATATAGAAAAAGCCATCCAAAATGAAAATTGGATAGCTTTTCAAACAAAATATTACACCGCTTTAGGAGCTTTTCTCTCATGTCCACGTTGAACGATGAACAAGAAGACTGTTGATAAAATTGCACCTGTTAATAGTAAGATAAAGCAACCATCCCAGCCAGAACGATCAACAATAACACCAATTGCTGCGTTTGCTACAAGACTTCCGCCCACATAACCGAACAGACCACACATACCAACTGTCGTACCTACTGCAAATTTCGGTACTAATTCCATCGCACTTAAACCGATTAAGAACTGTGGTACGTAAATTAAACATCCGATAATAGAAACTGCAATACTTACAACAAGTACGCTAGTTGCTTGCCAATATACAAACGTACCAATAACAACTCCAACCATACTAATAATACACAATGGCATACGTTTCCCTTTAAATAATTTATCACTTAAAAGACCAACAATTAATGAACTTGGAATTGCCATACCTTCAAAGATTGCGTATGCTGCATGTGCTTCATTTTTTGAAAAACCTTTAACTGTCGTTAAATAAAGTGGAACCCAGTTAATAACACCGAAACGAATTAAATAAACAAATGCATTCGCAATACATAAGAACCATACAAATTTATTTTTCACTACGTATTTCATTAAAATTTCTTTTGGTGACATCTTGTTAGCATTATCTGCTTTTTCAAGATTTTCATAGTCATTACGATACTCATCAATTGGAGGAAGACCTTCAGACTCTGGTGTATCCTTCGCATTGATCCAAACAAGAACTGAAATTACCATTGCGATAATCGCTGGAAAAATAAACACGCCGCCTTGCCAATGACTTTCACCGAAAATACCTACACCAATTCCGACAAGTGGTGGCACAAGCATTCCGCCAACGTTATGTGAAATATTCCAAATGCCTGTTTTCGTACCACGTTCTTTCTTTGAGAACCATTTCGTCATAACGATACTACAAGGTGGTGCTCCCATACCTTGTACAATACCGTTTAGGACAAGTAATGTAACAATCATTCCAAAAGAAGATGCAAACCCGAAACAAATATTTACAAGCCCTGATAAGAATAATCCGACTGCGATAAAGCGCTGGGCAAAAGCTTTATCTGATAAATTCCCCATAAAGAACTTACTAAATCCATAAACAATCGCCATTACTGAACCTAGTAGTCCAATTTCAGCTGTACTAAAACCATATTCTTGTACTAAATACGTACTTGATAACGTAAAATTACTGCGCACTAAATAATAAGCAGCATATCCAACTGAGATTCCGATTAGCACACGAATACGTAGTAATGTATATACTTTAGCGATCATATCCGCTGGTAATCTCTCAATTTCAGGTGCTGGCTTAAGCCATTTAAACATATACTCTCGTCTCCTTTTCTCACTTTTGAGAGAGACGCTGTCTATTCCATATCTCGATTATTCCACTATTTGATATATTTTGCTTCGTCCTTCTAACCGGCTGTCCTTCTATTTCTTTCTCATTCTTCGCAAACATCGTTGGTACGCCAAACGAAACTTTTTCTAAAATGTGACCCGCTTCTTCTGATAAACAATAATCAATAAATAAATCCGCAATAATACCACTCGGTGCACGTTTTAGTTTTGAAATCGCATTAACAGACAAACCTGTTTGCTCAGGTTCGTTACTTAAAATAGGAAAGCCTCGTTTTTGAAGCATTCTCTGATCTCCCATAAAATTGATGCCTATCATATATTCACCACTTGCCACAAGTTCTGCTGGTATGTAACCATTCACTGTTACTTCTCCAACCTGTCCTGCAAGATGCTTCACATACGCCTTCGCTTCCTCTTCACCTAAAGTATCAATAAGTGATTGAAAAAACGTATATGCAGTACCCGAAACATTTGGATCTGGCATAACAATCTTTCCAGTGTACGCAGGGTTTAATAAATCTTGCCACCTGGATGGATACGGTAGACCGAGTGGTGCTATTTCTTCGTTCCACCGCTCTTTATTAATTGCGATTGCCAATTTCTCTACTTCGTAACCGTACCAATAACCATCTTTATCTTTTACAGTTTTTGAAATACGATTCGCATGCTGGCTCGTCACAGGAATAGACAGATCCTTTTGCTTCATCATTTGATGTGCATCTACTGTACCGCCAATAATAATATCCGCTTTCGGATTTCCAGATTCCTCTTCCACTCTTCGAAGAAGTTCTTCTGTCGAAAGACGAATAAATTCATACGTACATCCTCGCGGTTTACAAAATGATGAAAGCAATGCCTCACCAACTTCCTCGCGGGCCGCTACATATGCAACAAGATGACGATCATCCAAAATAGGGAGACCACTTTTATTATATTTAATAGAGGTTGTATCTCGAGAGCAACTAGACATCGCTCCTCCAATTACTAGCAAAAAGAAGAAAAAGGCTATCTTTCTCATGACGCATTCTCCTTTACGAATAACTCTGCTAGAGAGCCTTTCATATACATGACATTCCCGTTATTATCACCGAGGTATTGCACAACAAAGTACGATGGATACACAGAAATCGTAAGAATATCCTCTCGCTCATTCTTTACACGCTTGCCTGTTTTATAGGCAGTAATATAAGCAATCGGTTCATTCTGTGATTGTAATAATTTCTGAATTTCTCCGTAATCTGTAATTTGCTTTGCGTATCGAATAGAATCAAATATTCGCGTAAGATCTATAGTACGTATTACATCCCCTTGCCTCACTACAACTTCCTTTGCCTCCGCAAAGAAATTACTAATGCGCTCTGGTGTATAATACAGACTTAACAAATACGTTTGCAATACTGAGATCATCGGATCCGTACCATTCTTTCCGTATACATTAGCCTCATACTGGAACAAGTCACCTACTGCAAAAGTACGTTTATGTCCATTCAAGTACGTTACTTCTCCAGTAAATACTTGTTCTTGATTCCTCGCTTCTCTCGGTTCTACTCGAATTCGGTCAAAGAATGAAACAATCGTATGCAAACGAACTTCATCCGTTACAACAGTTTCTCCCCACTTCTCATGCCTTACTTTCACTTCAGTAGGAAGGGATTCATTCACTCTTTGTAAAACGGCCTGTTTGTCATCCACAATCGTGATTCGATTATATATTTGCTTCTCAATAACATAAAACAAAATAAGAGAAACGATCATACAAAAGACAAACACAAGAATTTGAAATGATAGCCTTTTCATTTCTGCCTACCTCCAAGATAAAAAAACGTTGTTTCGAAAATACCGCATAATTGTTTCATAAATGTATCATTTAACCGCTTTCAAGTTTTTTATATCTTCCATCCGTCTTGGGAGTAAAAATGTCATACATATTGTAGTTCCCATTTCTTCACTACTCTCAATTCGCATACTCCCGCCTTGCTTCTTCATAATCTCCTGACAAATGTATAAACCATAGCCATTCCCGTAACTAGAAGGAAGTACCTTACCTTCCGGAGACTCATTCCACTCTGCAAGCACACCTTCATCCATACCAATACCATCATCATGAACAAAAACCTTTGCTTCCTGCTCATTTATAATTACATTCATACGAACTCGCGTAGCATCACTATATTTAATCGCATTATCAAGCACATTCAAGAAAATTTGCTTCGTCTTATCAAAATCCGCAACGACGTGTACTTCCATTAACTCATTCATAACTTCAATTTCAAACTGCCGCAACCTGAGTTTCACAATCGAAACTGCTTCTTCCGCCAATTCCTTTATATTCACGACTGTAGGTGACACTTCAAACGTACTCTTCCCATACTTTGAAGACTTAAGTAATTCCTCTACAAGTGATAATAGACGCTCACTTTCTACAGCCACATAACGGAGACTCTCCTGCACATCCTCCTTAGATTGTAACTTCGGAATTAAATCTACATAACCGATAATCGCTGTTAACGGTGTTTTCAACTCATGCGTAATTCGATCTAAGAAATCTTTCTGTTTCTCTTTCTCTTCCTTCAACTGTTTAATATGTAGTTCAATTCCATCAGCCATCGCATTAAAGGACGCTGAAAGCTGCGCAATTTCCACATACTCATTTAACTCAATCTTACTTTCATAATCTCCATTCGCAAGCCGATGCGCCATTTGCCTTAACTGATCAATTGGTTTATGAAGAGACTTCGCCAAACGAATCGCAAAGAAAATACCGGCGGCCACTAAGCAAAGAGATGTCATTAAAAACGTCCAACTCACATTCGTTAAAACTTCCTTCTCATCCGTTAGCTCATTTATGAAACGAATGCTTCCAATGACATCGTTTCCATAATAAACCGGACTTGAAAACAAAAGAATTGGAGCGGGGTCTCCCTCCTCAAAAACATAAGACTTCTTTCCCTTCAAAGAACTCTCAATGTCGATATTTCGATGAAGTAATGCTCCCTTTTGTGTATCTGCAACAACATCTCCATTCTTCCCAATCATCTGTACCCGGACATCCATTCGCTTCGCTAAATACGAAGCAATTAAAAGCGAATTGGGACCTAGCGTCTCCACTTCTGCTTCCTTCTCTAAATAATTCATCGTATAAATTTGCGCTTCCGCACTTAACTTTTCTAAGGAATCTGCCGCATTATGATACACATTCTTCTCCAGTGCAATATAAACAACCGCATACAAAAGAACAAGAATTGGAATCAACAATCCAACTATTCCAAACACCATATTTCGTTTTAAAGACATATCATCACCTTTTAGCAATCAAGCTTATACCCAACACCATAAATTGTCTTAATATACTCCCCGCTATTCCCTAGTTTCTTCCGAAGCCTTTGCACCATAATATCAACCGCTCTCGTATTTCCGATATACTCAAATCCCCATACTTTCTCAAGCAACTCATCTCTCATGAACACACGCTGAGGATTCGAAACAAACAACTGACATAAATTAAACTCTCGATACGTTAACTGAATTTCTTGCCCACTCACATGTACCTTTCTTTCCTTTGGACAAATTACCAATTCCCCTGCTCGGATCACCTCATGAGTAGAAGACACTTCCTCCTTCCTCACACGCCGACTCATATTTTTCACACGAAGAATAAGCTCCGCATAATTAAAAGGCTTCGTCACATAATCGTCCGCACCAAGCTGCAAGCCAAGCAATTTATCATTCATCTGACTCTTTGCTGTCAGCATAAGCACTGGGATATCACGATCCTTCTCTCGGAATAAACGTAATAACTCATACCCATCCGTATCAGGAAGCATCACATCTAAAATGAGTACATCCGGCTGCTCATTCCATCTCCCTAAAGCTTCTCTCCCATCAGCTGCCGTCAATACTTCATATCCTTCCATCTCTAACTGCATCCGAATTAAATTGCGGATACTCGATTCATCATCAACTACAAGTATTTTCATCATCATCCTCCTTCCATCCCGTATTATAGTACAGTTTAGTATAGCAAAAATCATACAAAAAAAGAGAGGGTATTGTCGAACATATGTTGAACGACGATACCCTCTCTTTTCCATTTCTACTTACTTCTCATAGCCATGAGGTTTCTTCTGATGCCAATTCCAAGCATGTTCAATAATTGTTTTAACCTCTACATACTGTGGATTCCATCCTAATTTCTCTTTCGCCTTTTGTGAAGAAGCAACTAGACGTGCTGGATCTCCCGCTCTTCTTGGTGCTACTTCTGCTGGGATTTCATGATTCGTAACTTCACGAACAGCTTCAACGATTTCTTTAACGCTAAACCCATTTCCATTTCCTAAGTTGTAGAAATCACTTTCCCCGCCGTTTTGTAAATCTTTAAGACCAAGGAAATGAGCTGCTACTAAATCTTCGACATGAATATAATCGCGAATACAAGTACCATCTGGTGTATTATAGTCTTCGCCAAACATTATAATCTTCTCACGTTGTCCTAAAGCAACTTGTAAAACAAGAGGTATTAAGTGTGTCTCAGGGCGATGATCCTCACCAATAATGCCACTTGGAGTTGCACCAGCTACGTTAAAGTATCTGAAAATCTTATATTTTAAATTAGAAGCTCGGCTATACCAATGGAGCATCTTTTCAATCGCTAGCTTCGTTTCACCGTATGTATTCGTTGGATTTGTTAAAGTTTCCTCAGTAATAAGATCAACATCTACCTCGCCATAAGTAGCAGCAGTAGAAGAGAAAATAAACTTATCTACTTTAAACTCGTCCATTACTTCTAGCAAGCAAAGTGCACCGTACACATTATTATTATAATATTGAAGAGGTTTCTCCATACTAACGCCAACTAAAGAATCAGCTGCAAAATGCATAACCACCTCAATATTTTCTTGTTTAAAAACATCTCTTAGAAAACCTTTATCACGAAGGTCTCCTTTATAAAACTTTGCACCCTCTGTAATCGCATCTTCATGCCCAGTTTGTAAATTATCAACTACTACTACAGATAGGCCTTCATCTATTAATTTTTTTACAGCGTGAGAACCGATGTAACCAGCTCCACCGCATACTAAAATTGAACTCATGTTCTTCCTCCTGCTCATATGTTAGAATCTTATAGTTACTTCCCTTCACCTCGTCTAATAGTCTTACATTATATAATAATAATATAAAAACATAAAAATAAACCCAACTCTTTCCAAAAGAGCTGGGTTTATTTTTATTATTACTTATTTTAACTCTAGATGTGTTCTTAATTTATTCGTTAAATCTTTTTTCGCTGCTTCTGGAACATAGTAATACCAAATACCGTCAGATGCTTTATGTCCGTCACCTGGGATTTGAATATCTTCACTATTTTGTAAGCAATCTTTATAATTCTTTTGCATATCAAACATTTGATCTTGCGTTAAGTTTGTTTTCACATTCTTTTGAATCGCTGTTAACACATCACCATAACTTGTAAGTGATGTGAAACTTGCACCCTTTTTAATAACAGCTTGCATCACTTGACGTTGACGCATTTGACGACCGAAGTCACCACGTGGATCTTCTTTACGCATACGAGTGAATGCTAAAGCTTGATCACCTGTTAAATGAATATTTCCCTTTTGGAAGTGCTTTCCTTCAAGAGAGAATTCCAAGTCATTATTTACATCAACACCGCCCACAGCATCAACAATGTCCTTAAATCCTTCCATACTAACTTCGATATAGTAATTAATTGGAATGTTTAAGAACTTCTCCACTGTTGCAACAGACATATCTACTCCACCAAACGCATAAGCATGGTTAATTTTATCACTTTTTCCTTTACCGACAATTTCCGTATACGTATCACGAGGGATACTTAACGTCTTCATAGAATTGTTTTTCGGATTTAAAGTAATAACCATTAAAGAGTCAGAACGTCCTTTATCTTCACCGCGTTCATCTGCACCTAGTAATAGGATTGAAACAGGTTCAGATTTATTGATTTTTTCTTCTTGTTTATTATTTTGATCACGCTTTAAAGGTTTATGAACTTCATCTAATGTTTTTGAAACAGAAGAATATATATTATAAGCGTAGACTCCTCCACCTATAATTAATACTCCTATGATTCCTAATATCCAAAATAGGATTTTCTTTTTCATTATTATAGACCTCTTCTTTCCATCATTCTGAATAAATATCCAGATAATAAAAGTATCAATTTAGTCTCTTATACTAAGAATGACATTCTATAACCAGTATATCAAAGTATATTCTATCTTAAGTAACCTAAACCTTTGATGGATTTTCCCTTCCCAAAAGCATAATCAATATTATTTCACTTTATAATACTCTACATACCAATTAGCAAACTCCTGTAAGCCTTTTTCTATAGAAGTTTCAGGTTTAAAATCTACAGCCTTCTGTAATAAATCAGTTGATGCATAAGTAGCTGGTACATCTCCTGGTTTAATAGGCTCAAACACCTTTTCAAATGCCACTTCTCTCCCTAAAGCTTTACCCAGTACTTTCTCTAATGTTTCAATAAACACCATTAATTTTTCAGGGTTATTGTTTCCAATATTGAATACTTTATGTTCAACATCACCTTTAGGTGGATTACTTAAAAGACGTTGAATTCCCTCAACAATATCATCTATATAAGTAAAATCACGATATAGGTCATTTTCAAAATCACCATTATTAAATATCTTGATTGACTCACCAGCAAAATACTTATCAGTAAATCCAAAGTAAGCCATATCCGGACGTCCCATAGGACCGTACACCGTAAAGAAACGAAGTCCAGTAGCAGGAATCTTATACAAATGACTATACGTATGAGCCATTAGTTCATTTGATTTCTTAGTAGATGCGTAAAGTGATACTGGGTTATCTACAAAATCTGTTTCCTCAAAAGGAACCTTTTTATTTGCTCCATACACAGAACTAGATGATGCATATACAAGATGATCAACTGGGTAATGTCTACATGCTTCGAGAACATTATAAAAACCAATAATATTACTTTGAATATATACATCTGGATTTTCAATTGAATATCTCACACCAGCTTGTGCAGCTAAATTCACTACAATATTTGGCTTGTACTCTTCAAAGATCTTAGTAATCATATCCTTATCAGAAATATCCCCTTTAATGAAGGTAAATTTCTCATATGGCTTAAGTTGCTCCAAACGAGCATATTTAAGATTCACATCATAATAATCATTTATATTATCAACACCTATTACTTTGCAACCTTGCTCTAGTAATTTTTTAGATAAGAAGTATCCTACAAAACCAGCGGCTCCAGTAATAAGGTATATTTTATTTTTATCTAGAGGCTTGTAAATCACTGTTATTCAACTCCTTCATGCGATCTCTACTTGTTGATTTTCTACCAATAGAATGATATTCTATGCCTGCTTCTTGCATTGCTTGCACATCATAAATGTTTCTACCATCATAAATTAGAGGTGTTCGCATTAATGTTTTATAAATTTCTGGAGTTAATGCCTTCACTTCTCCCCATTCTGTGAAAATAAAGCAGACGTTTGCACCTTCTAAAGCTTGTTCAATATCCGTAGCATATGTGATATTACCGTTCTTATTTTTTCCCTCTGGATACACTTTAGCAAAGTTATTCGCACCTACTGGATCAAATGCATAAATATCTGCGCCTTGCTCTAACAGTAGAGGAATATTTTCAAGAGATGCAGCTTCTCTTAAATCATCTGTACCAGGTTTAAATGTCAATCCTAATACCACCACTTTAAGACCGTTAAAAGTAATTAATCTTTGACTCGCTTTTTTGTATAATAGAGTCTTTTGATCTTTATTTACATCAATGGCAGCTTTTATCGTTCTTAATTCATAACCGTTTTGTCTCGCTAAGTACTCTAATGCTTTAGTATCTTTAGGGAAGCATGATCCTCCAAACCCAATACCTGCATTTAAAAATTTGCTTCCAATACGCTCATCAAAGCTCATACCTTTTGCAACATCTTGAATATCCGCACCAACTAACTCACAAAGATTAGCAATATCATTCATATAAGAAATCTTAAGAGCTAGGAAATCATTAGAAGCATATTTAATCATCTCTGCTGATCTTCTATTTACTGAAACGATAGGTAAATGGAATGGTTTATACAGATCCATTAACACTTTTTCAGCCCATTTACTTTCTGTACCAATAACAATTCTTTCTGCATATAGCGTATCATGAACCGCAGATCCTTGAGCTAAAAATTCTGGATTTGATGCCACTTCTACTTTCACATCATTAACTAAAAAGTCCTGAATAAACTGCTCTACTTTGTCATTTGTTCCAATTGGAACGGTTGATTTTACAACAATAAGGCAATCCTTTTCTACACTTTCAGCAATTTGTTTTGCAACGGTTGCAATATATGAAAGGTTTGCAGAACCATCAGCTTGTTCAGGAGTTCCTACACCAATGAAAATTGCATCTGCATCTTTATATGCTGACTTGTAATCCGTTGTATAATTAATTCTTCCAGCAGCATAATTTTTCTGCATTAAACCCTCTAAATCAGCTTCATAAATTGGTGAAACACCTGATTTCATTAATTCAACTTTTTTCTCATCAATATCAACGCAAGTTACTTGATGTCCTACTTCTGCAAAACATACGCCTGCTACTAAGCCGACGTAACCTGTTCCTGCTACTGCTATTTTGCACATAATCTTCACCTTCCAATTCAATCCTTTTATTGCAAAATATAATCCACACAATATGTTAGTTCTAAAAATATCAATTATGTTTCTTTAGCAACTTCTAAATCTATTTCTACTATAAACCATTATCATAGACAATCCTCACACTAATTAACTTTAAGAAGAGGGTTTGTTTATCACATACATTATTTGTCTTATTTTTCATTCTGACACTACTGCCCCTCTCCTAATTAATTCCTTTGTTACGATGGGCTCACTCATATTTATCTATTATAACGAAATTTATTTTTCACCTTCTTATTTTGATATGCTAAAGATATAGTCAAAATAAACTCAGAAAACAATGTTGCATAAGCAACACCATATGCACCCCAAATATAACCCAATAATATATTAGATAAAATTATTACTAATGCACTTATTTTAAAAGCCGTACTATATTCTTTTTGATGACCACTTGCAACTAAATTTTGAATACCAAGAAAGTTATTAAGTATACTTAGAAAGAACCAACAAACTAAGGGAATCATAAGCAAATAGTATGTTGAATACTGCTCTCCATATACTAAACTAACTATTAAATCAGAAAATAACATCAATAAAAGACTAACTATAGCAACAATAGGAACGACCACTTTCGAAATTTTCCGAACACTATCAATTCCTTTATCAAAAGAAATTGAAAATTGTTGGCTGACACGTGGAAAAATCGCTTGACTAATCGGTGCAAAAAACATGATCATCATATAAGGAATTTTTTGAATTGCCGAATATACCCCAATTGTATTGTTACTACTATTGGTGAAACCGAGTACCATAACTCCAATTCCGCTAAATATCACTGACATAGCAGAGGTCGTAAATGTATTCCATCCCTCTTTCAATTCAATAAAAATATCTTTTATGGTAATCTTTGTGAATCTGATTTTTAATTTATACCTTGTGATCAATGCACTAAAGATACCATTCAACAAAGATGTGATTGCATAAAGTGCACAGTATAAATAAACCTGGTTAGAGTGTTTTACTAACCCAAAAATCAGCATTACGGATATAACTCTCGAAAATACATTTATAATCGTAATAAATTTCATAACCTGTAGTCCCTGAAATAGCCATATTTGTTGTATTGCTGTTCCAATTACCATGGTATATAAAACTAAAATAGAAAAAAATTGTTCCTTATCTAAGTTAAGTACGAGTGAAATAGAAACCATTACTATAAATGAGATCAAGCATAGCAATAATTTTGTAATTGTAATACTAGTAAAAATTTTGGACTGTTCATCCCTTGTTGAAGTTAATGCTATTTTTCGTGAACCAGACAAATTGAACCCATATTCGACAATTACCTGAAAATAAGTTACAAAAGTTAATGAAAATGAAAAAACACCATACTGTGAACTACCCAAAACTCTAGTTACATATGGTAATGTTAGCAAGGGCATTATGGTATTAAAAAACTGTAATACATAAAGCCACATACCATTTATAAAAATTTTATTTTTTAGTAATGAACTAATTTTAGAAACCATTTTAACCTCTCTGTTTTTAGAAAAACTCATAAATTCAAATTAGAATTTATGCGTTAACCAATGTTTATAAAAGTCATTTGGTATAAAGTAAGTAATTTATAGGATATAAGCTATACAGATAGCAGCTCCCTCAAATTACTATTAAAGAATCATTTAAAATTACAACGCCATACAAAACAAATTTTAATACTCAAACTACAAGCTATTTGAATAAAATAAGAAAAAAACTGTATCATCTTTTAAACTTTTCCCTTAATACATTTGCAAATTAAATACTTAAAAATAAGAATACTCCTCATAATGTACCAATTTAGTATCCTCCTTAAATACTACCCAATTACTAAAGTGACGTTTCTTATTGAATAAGACATATATTTATGACCTTCAACTTAATTACACTTCTTAAAAAAGGAAATAGTACGGTTCCAATTGTAGGAGAGAATAACTACATCGCTTAAACTTATTGGTTTATATCATAAACTGGTGAAATTTTCCAAAGGTACATTTAGTACACGTGTAAAAAGTACTTGACCAGTTTCTTAACAAGTAAGAAACTGGTCAAGTGTTATTTTCTCATTATACTAGATAATACAATGTCCAAATGTTGCTCATATCCAACTTTAACTTCCTACACTCCTCTTAATCCATGATGAGACAGCACTCAAAGGAACTAAAATCATATATGCTATCAACGCATCCATACTTTGAGTTAGCAATCCAATAATTATTAGTAAATACAGAGCTTTTCTAGGAACACTCCTAGAACCATCTGCCCAGCGACAAGCAAATATTAAAATCAAAACTGTAACTGCCATACCTAGAGGAACACCACAATTTGCAACGCTCATTTCATATAAAGAGGGTGTCATACCTCCTGGTATATCTAACTCCGATGACGTTCCATATAATTTTGAGGTTAAATACCTATAATGTGGATAAGGTTTAGAAGGCCATATATCTCTAGGCACAAACATAAATATAGTTGAAATAAAGGTTTGCCCTCTATAGTCCAATATTGGCTCATCCATTATAAGTTCTCTATATAAAACAAATTTTGTAACATCATCCCTACCAAAGTCAATCCTATATGACGTATACAATGAATCAAAAGAGTTCGTTGCTACAGGTTTAATATACAGTGCGTATATAGAATTCAATATCAGCAAAACCAAAAACACTAATACAAACAGTCCCTTAATTGGTGTTTTTTTGTATTTTATTCTTATGCTGTTTATCCAGAAAAACAAAAACATAATTAATATTGTAACAACAATATATCTCTTACCATCTATCCATATTATTGAAAAAGCATATAAGAGGAGAACTAAATATTCACCACTTTTTACCTTTTTACAAAAAAATAAACAGCAAAACGCAAACATACTTATAAAAATCAAAAATGTATTAAGTTGATAAAATGAACTAGTTAAACCACGGGCACTAGATGTCCCATAAATAAAATACTTCGTTAAATTACCAGTAATTAAAATATGAACATACGGTAAAACTATTATCAAGGGGAGTACCTTGTTATTGAATATAATCGAGTTATTCTGGCTATATATATTAGTACTTTTAGCACTTTGTGTTTTTATATATATATAAAGACACACAATTGAAATCAATATATATATTGAATAAACTAACCGAACTAAGTCATCACCTAATGCTAACTCAAAATTTGAATACCATAGGGTATATTTAGGTACTCCTATAATGTTATCTAAAAGAACCGGAAGACAATTAAATACATATATGACAACCATTACATAATCTGCTATTGTCTTAGACTTATAACTAAGTATTCTATTTAAAGAATTAAAGAAAAGTATAGAGGAAATAACAATGAGAATCCAATCAATTATATTTGCCATTTTGCACAACCTTAATCTTAACTATTAACATTTAATACTATTTCATTCATAGTAGATACATTATCTGTACTTTCAAAAAAGCGTTTAGCGTTTTGTTCATACCTTTCATAATCATTTTCAATTTTTTTAAGGGCATCAATTATAGATTTTTTATCTGAAAAGTTTACACATTCACCAGCTCCAAATGCTCCAATTGTACTCATTAACCCAGGTACGTTACTGCCTAACATGGGGATACTAAAGCCAGCATATTCATAAATTTTGTTCGGTGCACAAAATAAATTGTTTAGTGAAGAATCATCATAATTTGCTACTCCTATATGTGCATAACTAGTAATTTGGAGGTGCAGAGGGGCTGGAAAATACCCTAAATAGATGGAATTCTCATATATTTTTTGCACCTTTTCCGCACCATCATAAAACGATTTTCCCATTAAAACAAGTGTATAATCAGATTTCATCTCATCTAACGCTTCTGCTAAAACCGCTAGATCCCTATCAGCAGAGATTATTCCCTGATATAGGATGATCTTTTTATCACGTATTTTCGATATTGCAGCTTCCAACTCTAATGTAGTTGATGTTTGTTGCAATTTCCTTGGATGGGAGTACGGCTTATTAGGTAATACATATGGTTCTTGTTTTAAATCCCACCATATTTTCATAATTTTCGCCCTAGTTTCTTCGCAAGAGATAGCAGCAGAGGCATTTCCAATTATCCTTTTTAATCCAAATCGATAAAAAGGATATTTATCATATAACTCTAGTATACTTAAAATATATGGCATTCTTTTGTATTTACCCATGAGCGCCAAAGCACCATCCACAGTTCCAAACCATAGAATTGTATTCTCATCTTTGTGTTTTTTGATTATACTCCAAGCTTTATATCTGAATTTCAGATATATGCTAACTTTTCCCAAATAACGAAACCGGATACGCTCATTTCCCACTACAATACATTTAATTTTTCTTTCTTTAAATTCATTTAATAGATGCTGATCACAATCTCCACAAATAACAGTGACATCTACACCGAAGTCGTTCAGTAGTAATATTTGGGAAACACATGGTGGATACATATGTAGAGCCTCTTTCACTACATATATTACTTTTTTAAAATTCATTACTAATTCCACCCTTTAAATCTAAAATAAACTTTTGATAAAAAGCTTTCCGTTTGCTATCCAATTTATAATAATCATATTCCTTTGCCTGTTCAAAACTTCGTCTAGCCTCTTTACACATCGATTCTTTATCCATCTTCTCCAATTTTTCACATATATCTTTAACTGATCCCTTAGAGAATATAAATTGGTCATTTAACAATTCAGGTATCCCACCAGTAGTAGAACCAATAGAAGGACAGCCTCTACTCATTGCTTCTACTAATGCCCTTGGTAGCCCTTCCTGTTTACTTGGTTGAATGTATATATCTATGTTATCTAGGTACTCAAAAACTTTTTCATGTGACATTGAACCCAAAAATTTGACTTTATCAAGTACTCCATGTTCCTTTGCAACTGATTTTAAAAAGCTGTTATCCCCGCCACCAACAATATGGTATTCAAAGTTATAACCTCTTTTATTGAGAAGTGAAATTGCCTCAATAACATATTGTTGTCCTTTATATTTTACATCGACAGCAGCTGTTGTACCTAGGATAAGTGGATTACCTTTAATAATATGATTAGTTTTTTTCAATCTTCTTTCCAAAATTTCATCATTTAATTGCGGTAATGCTACATCAGAACACCCTATTTCTATTCCTCGAGTGGGATATCTTCTTTGTAAAAATTCATTTGTTACATATATAACATTAGATGCATTTTTAACATGATTTCTTGTTGCCATGAATGTATAGGGGGCAATAATTTTCCCCTTAAAACTATGATTCCAATAAGCATCCCACGGACATGCCACTAATTCTATTAAATATGGCTTCTTATTCTTTTTAGAAAGTGAAACAGCTAGTGCCCCTATCGAGCTGGGTAACCTCGCGATCAATGCATCGCAACTTTTAATTTCCCTTTCAATAATTTTTTTTGCCGAGAAAAATTTTAGGTGATTTTTAATCGATTTAAAATTCGATATTTCTATGAATTTAACTCTTTCAGTTGAAGCAAGTGTTAACTTGTCATCTAAAACATCTATTTCTTTGTGTCTACTAATTATAGTGACTTCCTCAAAAATCTCAGTATATCGCTCTAATACCTCCTTAGAGAGGCCACCTGTACTGTAAAAACTATCTTTATATTTATAAAACATATGATCATGGGCAAATAACAGCTTCATATTTTTTTCCTTTCCATAATTTTTTTTGCAGGAACGCCACCAACAATTGTATTATTCCTTACTTCTCTTTTCACAACTGCCCCTGCAGCAATAATGCTCCCTGAACGAATTGTACTCCCCCCTAATATCCTACTCCCTGCTCCTATCCAAACGTTATTTTCAATAATGGTTTTTTTAAATTCACATCCTTGATCTCTAATATTTTTTTCTAAATCTGAATATATATGTTCTTCTGATAGAATTGTACTATTATGTGCAATAGAAACATCATTATCTATTTTAATTCCTCCAGAAGCATCAATATAACAAAGTGGATGAATACTAACGTTATCTCCTATCTCCAAATTGTGAATTCGGTGCAAATAAACATTTGAAAAAACCGCAACGTTTTCCCCACAACTCTTAGCACAGTTTTTTAAACAAATGTATCTGATTAACATGGCTATATAGTTGTCATGGCTCCTTGTTAGTTTTAGTAATTTTAAATAAAAAAACGGAGGCAAAATTTTTGATACTTTAACCAAAAGGTTTATCAATACAGCATATTTTTTTATAATTTCTCTCTTTCTTTTCATTAGGAACTCCTTTAATTTAAACATACCCAGATTTAATGTATTGCTTCTATCTCACTCATGTAAGCATTTATAACAATTTTCCGGCTAAATTCTCTTTCAACTTTCCTTCTCCCCATTATTCCCATTTGCTTTTTATCCTCATAATCTAAACTAATAAACTTTTCAATTTTTTCAATAAGATCTCTACTATTCTCCTGCTCCACAATATATCCATTGGCCGTATCATCTACTATCTCCCGGCAGCCACTTCTATTTGTAGTAATAACCGGCCTTCCGGAGGCAGCACTTTCTAAAAGTACATTTGACATTCCCTCGGGATAATATGTAGGATGAATTGTACAATGCGAAAACTTGTGAAATTCTCTAACATCACTTTGCATTCCATGATACTGAATAATTTCCGCTTCCTGCATTATTCTGAGTTTGTTTTCATATTTCTCTTCACAAATACCTAAAATGTGGAAACTTGTATTAGGATACTTTCTTTTTATATATTCAGCAGCTTCTAGATACTGATCAATACCCTTCTCTTTCATCACACGAGCAATAAATAAAAAATTAATCTCTTTATCCAATGGATACTCCAGTATAGGATAATGCTCAAGATTAACGCCTGATCCTGGTATTAATCTTGACTTGCCCTTAACAATCCCTTTTTTACTAAAGAAATTTTTATTTGATTCATTTTGTAAGAATACACATGTTGCTTCTTTTAGGGCATTTTTATATAGAAATAAAGTGATTTTCTGTAATATCCCATCATTTTCTACGGCTGTTCCTAGACCAGTAATATTACATATATAAGGAAGGCCTGCCATCCTACAAGCTAGACCACCATATATGTTAGGCTTTATTGTATAGGTTAAAACTACATCAGGTTTAACCTTCTTAATAATTTTTCTATAATTCATAAATAATTTTAAATCAGTTATCGGATTAGTACCTCTTCTACTAATTGGTGTATTAATAAACTCACACCCAAGTTCTTTTAACTGATGTATAAATTCACCATCAGGAAGTGAGATATAGACTTTATAATTTTTAACTAATTCCTGTATAAGCTCTTTTCTAAATTTATATAAACCAACATCATTATTTGCTAATATTAAAACCTTTTTCATCCTGTATTCTCCTAGCTGGAACTCCAATGTATGTCCCTAATTCTGTTATATCTTTAATAACAACCGAACCAGCACCTATTTTACACTTATCAGTAATATTAATATTATTACTTATTACACTCCCAATTCCTAACCAAGTACTTCGTCCAACTTTAACTGTTCCTGCCAAATTCGCACCTGGTGATATATGAGCGTAATCCCCAATCACATTGTCATGATCTATCGTAGAAGCAGTGTTAATAATGCACCCTTTTCCAACTTTAGTACAACAGTTAATGACAGCTCCTGCCATAACTACAGTTCCTGCTCCCAAATAAACCTGTTCTCCTATAATTGC
Organism: Bacillus cereus group sp. BfR-BA-01310; assembly: GCF_022664325.1. Lineage (NCBI taxonomy): Bacteria > Bacillati > Bacillota > Bacilli > Caryophanales > Bacillaceae > Bacillus > Bacillus cereus group sp. BfR-BA-01310. Next base: position 318,508 of record NZ_JAKUHD010000002.1, read on the forward strand.
ACTCGGATGAATTAATACCGGGATAATCGCTTCTTCCATTTCAAGTTGTCTCTGGATTTTCTCCCGTATAACATTATTACCAATTCCAACAAAAAAATCATAATCAGCTATATACTTTGAGATACTCGCTGATTTATCAATTATTTCTATTCCCATTGAAGTTTTTACATTCTCATTATCATCTAAAAAGGAAATGCTCTGCCATTTATTCATTTTTAGCGCGATATCAGCTATAACTTTCCCGTGACCACTAGCGCCTATTATAAGAAGTTTTTTTTTCATGCCTCTATACTTCCTTTTCCATTTCCTTTAAATGGCTCCATAGTCGCAGCAGTTTCTGAATTAATACCCTCTCTAATAAAGACCTTCTTAATCGTTAAAAGGATAATCTTCCAATCTGTAATGAAACTTACATTATCTACATACTCTACATCATAATTAAACTTTTCTTCCCAACTAATAGCATTTCGACCATTAACTTGTGCTAATCCTGATAATCCTGGTCTAACTTCATGGCGTCGTTTTTGATGTTCATTATATAACGGTAAATACTGAACTAATAAAGGTCTAGGTCCTATAATTGACATATCACCGTTAAGAATATTGAATAAACCTGGTAATTCATCCAGTGATGTCGAACGTAAAAACTTCCCGAATTTAGTAAGTCTCACACTATCAGGTAGCGACTCACCATTTTCATTTTTTTCATCCGTCATAGTTCTAAATTTATACATTTTAAAGACAGTTCCATTTAATCCAGGTCGCTCTTGCTTAAATAATACTGGGCTACCCAATTTAGTTTTCACAAGAAAAGCAACTATAAGAAGTACTGGGCTAAGCACTATAATAGCAATTAAAGACAATATAAAATCCATCGGTCTTTTTATAAATCTTCTATAGATGCCACCTTTGGAATTTCTCATTATGCTAACCACAGCCCTTTAATAATTTTTACAACTCTCTCTAAATCTTCATCTGTCATTTTTGTATCACTCGGTAAACAAATACCATTCTCAAATAGTTTCTCTGATACATCAGTTCCAACAAAATCATACTTTTCAAAGAATGGTTGTAAATGCATTGGCTTCCACACTGGTCTAGATTCAATATTTTCTTTTTCAAGAGCTTCCATCACATCAATCGGTCGAATGTTACCGTTCAAAGTCATAGAACTTAGCCAATAGTTTGGTTCGTTCCATTCATTGCTTGGCATAAATTCAACACCTTCAAGATTTCCTAATTCTCTCTTATAAAAATCGAATATGTATCTTTTCTTTTGAACCCTTTGATCCAATACTTTAAGTTGCCCTCTACCAATTCCAGCGACTACATTACTCATACGATAGTTAAAACCTAGTTCACTATGCTGATAATGTCTTGCTTGATCTCTACTTTGCGTAGCCCAAAATCTTGCTTTTGAAATTCGTTCTTCATTATTAGAAACAAGCATTCCGCCACCAGAAGTAGTAATAATTTTATTTCCATTAAAAGAGAAAATACCATAATCTCCAAAACTTCCAGTATGCTTATCTTTATAGTAAGTCCCTAAAGACTCCGCAGCATCTTCAATTAAAGTAACATCATATTTTTTACAAAGTTCAACAATCTTATCCATGTCCGCAGAAAGCCCATAAAGATGAACTACTATAACCGCTTTTACATTTGGATACTTTTCAAAAGCCTCTTCTAACGCTTTAGGGCACATATTCCAAGTTTCATAATCACTATCTATGAAGACAGGGGTAGCATTTTGATAAATAATAGGATTGGCAGTAGCTGAGAATGTCAATGTTTGGCAAAAAACAACATCCCCCTCCCCTACTCCTGCTGCTTTTAGGGCTAGATGAATTGCGGCTGTTCCAGAAGATAAAGCTGCAGCTTCTTTAGAACCAACCTTTGCGGCTAGTTCTCTTTCAAATCCGTTTACATTTTCCCCAAGTGGCGCAATCCAATTTGTATCGAAAGCTTCCTTAACATAATGCATTTCATAACCTTCTTCACTCATATGTGGTGATGAAAGAAATATTCGGTCTCCCATTTAAAAAACTTCCTTCCCTTAAATTAGTTTTTAAGATTAACTTTATTATTTGCAATATCTAATAATCGTTCTCTTATTTCTTCTTTACTAATTCCTTCAAAATCATTCATAAACTGTCTTAGAATTGCTTGGTCCATTAAAACAGCTTTTCCTATATGAATTTTAGGGAATATTTGCTCTGGATGAATTTCACCTTCATTTAATAACTCTTCATACATTTTTTCGCCTGGTCTTAGTCCAGTAAATTCAATTCCAATTTCTTCAACTGAATAACCTGAAAGAGTAATTAAATTTTTAGCTAAATCAACAATCTTTACTGGATCCCCCATATCTAGTACGAACAATTCTCCACCTCTAGCTAGTGTTCCAGCCTGAATAACTAATCTTGAAGCTTCCGGTATTGTCATAAAGTAACGAATCATATCAGGGTGAGTCACTGTTACAGGACCACCTTTTTGAATTTGTTTCTTAAATAGAGGGATTACGCTTCCCCTACTTCCAAGAACATTACCAAATCTAACCGCCACAAAGCGCGTGCCAGTACTAACAGATGCCATATGCTGAACAAGCATTTCTGCAAATCGCTTTGTAGCTCCCATTACATTCGTCGGGTTTACTGCTTTATCTGTAGAAACCATTACAAACGTATTTACTTTAAATGTATCAGCCGCTTCCGCTACATTTTTCGTACCAAAAATATTATTTTTCACAGCCTCTTCAGGATTACGTTCCATTAAAGGTACATGTTTATGTGCAGCTGCATGGTATACGATATATGGCTGATGCTTTTTCATTATTTCAAAGATTTTATGTCGATCTTGAATATCAGCAATTTCTGTCGTAATTTCCACTGCATCTTTATAAGTAACTCGCATTTCCATTTCAATAGTATAAATGCTATTTTCACCATGTCCTAAAAGAACAATTTTTGCAGGATTATACTTCATCACTTGACGACAAATTTCTGATCCAATTGATCCGCCCGCACCCGTTACTAAAATCGTTTTACCTGCAATCTTTTCCCCGATGCCCGCGTCATCTAATTGAATTGGCTCCCTACCTAATAAATCTTCCACTTGTACATCTCGAAATTCATTAACAGAAACTTTGCCATCTAAAAGATCTTCAAGCATTGGTACAATTTGCGTTTTTGCTTTCGTTTTTGTACACTTCTCAAAAATTTCGTTTATTTGATTTCTATTTAAAGATGGAATAGCAATAATGATATGCTCTATATCATTATCTTCCACAATCTCTTGAATATGATTTGTTGTACCAACAACCGGCACATTATAAATCTCCAATTTTTGTTTATTTCTATCATCATCAACAAACGCAATTGGATATAGATCCGCTTCTTTATTATGTTGCAATTGTCTTACTACCATAGTTCCCGCTGAACCAGCACCGATAATCAATGTTCGTTTTTTATCTGTAGCTTTCGTAATATATGTATCGCGAAACATACGCCATACAAAGCGAGAACCACCAATTAATAATAAATGTAACATCCATGCAATTGCTAAAATTCGAACATAAATATCATGATTTATAATTTGTTGAACAATTGCTGTTACAATAATAGAAAGTGTAATTGCTTTAAATATTTGTATTAATTCTCCAACACTTGCATATTCCCACGCCTTGTTATAAAGCTTATAAATAGCCGCAAAAATATGATGACTACACAATAATGTAATAGAGCTAATAATTACTGTCGCAGGGATTTTGTTTAATACATTCGGATGTATGAACCAATAACTTAAATATACGGCGGTTAATACAATAAATGAATCTAATAAAATTAATAATGAGAGCCGTTTTCGATAACTCAATATACCTGTTCCCTTCTTTATATAATTCGCATCTTATTGATAATAAAAAAGGACATTCTCTTATGAATGTACCTCTTCTTTTTTTACAAGTTCTTTTATATACTTCATCAAGTCTAATTTCAATTCTTCGTTTTGAAGTGCCATCTCAATCGTTGTTTTAATAAATCCGAATTTTTCCCCAACATCATATCGAGTACCTTCAAAATCATATGCAAACACATGTTGAATTTCATTTAAACGTTGAATCGCATCTGTTAATTGAATTTCTCCACCTGCACCTGTTTGTTGGTCTTCAAGGAACATGAAGATTTCTGGTGTTAATACGTAACGCCCCATAATTGCTAAATTAGATGGTGCTGTTCCCTGTGCTGGTTTTTCAACAAATCGGCGCACCTGATATTGACGACCATTTTGCGTGATTGGATCAATAATTCCATAACGATGCGTTTCATTTTCGGGTACTGTTTGCACACCAATTACAGACGAATGTGTTGCCTCGTACTCGTTCATCAACTGACGTAAACATGGCGTATCAGCTTGTACGATATCATCACCAAGTAATACTGCAAATGGCTCATTCCCAATAAATTTACGAGCACACCATACTGCGTGACCTAATCCTTTTGGTTCTTTTTGTCTTATGTAATGAATATTAATCTTTGAAGATGCTTGTACTTTTTCAAGCATTTCATATTTACCTTTTTCTAAAAGGTTTTGTTCCAGTTCAAAAGAATGATCAAAATGATCTTCAATTGCACGTTTTCCTTTTCCAGTTACAATAATAATATCTTCAATGCCAGATTCAATTGCTTCTTCTACAATGTACTGAATCGTCGGTTTATCAACGATAGGTAACATTTCTTTCGGCATCGCTTTCGTCGCTGGTAAAAATCTTGTTCCCAGTCCAGCAGCTGGAATAATTGCCTTCCTTACTTTTTTCAAATCAGTACCTCCAAACATTTATATATATATGTGTGTATATAGCAATAATAAAAAAACCTACCTATAGAGTCATATTTATAACTCCATAGGTAGAGTTTCTATCATAAATAAATTATGGGCATCTAACCCAGCCTCACACCATGCTTTTGACAACAAACGCGTCTAAGGTAGAAATTTACTCTACCCACAGCACGACCGAGTGCCCCCATTGATAACGGTTAGGAGGCATCACCAAGTGGTTTTCTCTTTAAAAGAGACCGAATATTTTTCTTTGTCTTATTTTCTCGGGCTCTTCTCGATAAATCATTTTTCCACTTATTAGTTCATATGTATTTTCCTTGAAGTCGTACAATGTAGAACTCCCAAATGTTTTCTCTACTGTTTCATACGCAGCTTGCAAGTGAAAGGAGCGCGTTGTTGTGTTATGAGCATCTGATGATATGACATGTGTTAAATGATGCTCAATAAGTTGCAATGAAAACTTCTTGATTTTCTTTCCGAACTTCCCTGTCACGCTTCCTGCGGTAATTTGTGTTAGTGCCCCTTGATTGACGAACTTATACAACACATCGGGGCGTTCAATAATTTCCATATTCCGTTCTGGATGAACAATAACCGGCGTGATCCCTTTCACACGTAATTCATATAACATTTTTTCTGCATAGCGCGGGACATGGTTTGCTGGAAATTCAATTAATATATATTTATCGGTACGATTCAGTGTAACAATACGTCCCAAATCATAGTCCTCTAATAACTCTCCGTACAACCTGATTTCTTGACCAGGTAAAATGGTTAAATTGATATCCTCTTCTTTTAATCTTTCATTTAACTGCTTTACCTGATGAAGAATGCTTTCTGCTAGATTCATATAAACCCCATTTTGGTGATGAGGAGTAGCAACGATTGTATGAATTCCTTCTTCGCATGCTGCCTTTGCCATTGCAATGCTGTCTTCGATTGATTGTGCTCCATCATCGACATTAGGCAAGATATGACAATGTAAATCAATCATTCTATTTCATCCCCTCTCCACATATTCTTCACATACTGAATATAAGAAGAAAAGATGAATGTTCACCTTTCCTTCTTTTGCATTTAGTTAGAACCGTAATAGTAATATTCGGATCCATTTTGTTCTTTATCGTTTAAGACAACGCCAAGTAATGTACCTTTTGCGCTATCTAATGATTGTTTTGCTTTAAGTGCCGCCTCTTTTTCTGTTGCACCACTTCGAATAACAAGTACAGAAGCATCACATTGATTTGCTATAATTTGTGCATCTGTAACTGGTAAGATTGGTGATGTGTCAAAAATGACAAGGTCATACGTGCCATAAGCTTCTGAAAGTAAATCTTTCATCGAGCTTGCACCCAGTAATTCCGCTGGATTTGGTGGGATTGGACCACATGGTAAAAATGTTAAATTACCGATTTTCGTTTGTGTCACACATGTTTCTAGTGTTTTACTACGTGTTAATACGTTTGTTAAGCCAAATATATTATCCACTTGCATCATTTGATGTAATGCTGGTCTACGTAAGTCTGCATCGATAAGTAATACTTTCTTACCTTGTTGTGCGAAAACAATTGCAATATTAGCAGCCGTTGTTGTCTTTCCTTCACTTTGATTCGCAGATGTTACGATAAGAGAACGAATCTTCTTATCAACAGATGCAAATTCAATATTTGTTCGTATATTTCGGTATTGCTCTGACACAGATGATTTTGGTTGTTCATATGCAATCAGCTGACGGCGAGCACGTAATATTTTTTTCTTAAGAACCAATTGTATGACCCCCTACTCTCTTCGTTGCTGATAAACTACCGCTCTTTGTGCCATCTTCCTCCATATGAGAAACGACGCCAAGAACTGGTACACCAAGTTGTTTTTCAATATCTTCTTCTTTTTTCATCGTGTTATCTAAGTACTCTAGTAAGAATGCAATTCCAACAGAAGCCATTAATCCAACAACAAATGCAATTGCTACGTTCAGCATCTTATTTGGTTTAATTGGTGATTGTCCTTCTGTTACTTCTGCTTTTGATAAGATTGTTACGTTATCAACACTCATGATTTTTGCAATTTCACTCTTGAATACTTCCGCTGTTGTGTTTGCGATATCACGAGCTAGCTTTGCATCTTTATCTTGTACAGTAACAGCGATCACTTGTGAATCTTTCTCGTTTGCGACGTTAATTTTGCTATTTAAAGCCCCAGTTGACATGTTAAGCTTTAACTTTTCTTTCACTTGATCTAAAATAACTGGGCTTTTCACAATAACTTTATATGTATTTGTTAATTGAAGACTTGTTTGTACTTCACCAGGTTGAAAAACACCTTCTTGCTTCTTTTGATTAACAAGAATTTGCGTCGAAGTCTGATAAATCGGCGTTATAAAGTAGAAACTTACGATCGCACTTACAAGTGCTGCACCAATCGTAATTACAAGGATCATAACTAATCGTTTCCTTAAAATAGCAAATAACTCTTTCAAACTTATTGTTTCTTCCATGCCTTCCTCCAGCTTTCAATAATTTGTTATAAAAACTTCTGAAAATAAATAGATTGTCAGGCTTTAGGCTGACAACAAAAATCTGGTATCTAGTCCTACAGTTGTTTAGTGATAGGCAACTATTTAACATATTACATAACTTACATTAGTATAGCAAGAATGGTTGAGAAAATTGTTGGAGAAATTGACAAATATTATACTACCGAATCTGACGGATTTCGACACGGTTTTTAATGTATAGGTTTTCATTTGCTATATACTGTCGATATATGGGTATTATTAGTATTACTAGTGAATATACCCTTGATTGATTTGTGTATTTATACTACCTTGTTTATAAAAATCTTACCATTGTTAATTTTTATTTTGTCTTTTCTTAATATTTCAACATCTTTTTCAGACTTTAGTTGATAAACTTTTTTCGAAAGTCCCCTATATTTTTTAATCAAATGTTTGTTTAAAAGTAAGAGAACTTACCTAGCAACAAATCCTCTTACCTTTCGTCCATTTCTTCATAATTCGCTTCAATAACAATAAAAAAGATGAATGACCATACTCTCTTCATTCATCTTCCAACGTAAAGTTATGTTAACAAATCTTTATTCTTTCTTATCACCAATTGCAAATGTGATTTCAGCTTCACAAGCGATTTCACCATTTACAGTTGCTACTGCTTTTCCTTTTCCAATCGGTCCACGGACACGTGTCATTTCGACTTCTAGGCGAAGTTGATCACCTGGGCGAACTTGACGTTTGAAGCGGCAGTTATCAATGCCAGCAAAGAATGCAAGGCGACCGCGATTTTCTTCCTTCTTCAGTACCGCAACAGCACCCACCTGCGCTAATGCTTCTACAATTAGAACACCTGGCATCACAGGATAATCTGGAAAGTGTCCATTAAAGTATTCCTCATTTGCCGTTACATTTTTAATCCCAACCGCGCGCTTTCCTTCTTCTACTTCTAAAATTTGATCGACTAGTAGAAATGGATAACGATGTGGAATAATTTCTTTAATCTGTTGAATATCTAGCATATCATTCTCTCCTTATATACCAAATTGGTCATACCACCAACGCACTGTCCTTATTATCCCATTCTCCATTGTTTTTGTCACGAAAAACAAGAAATGCTTTCTACCCCAAATATCTATTAAGACTATTCATACAAAAAAGATACACCCTTTTCCCTTCGCTAATCGGCATAACAAAACAATAGCAATTAACACGGAGGTTGGAAAAAGGTGTATATCAAAGTTAGGGAGAGGAAATATACATTATTTCCCTCGTATGTCGTATTCATAGCTCATTATAAAGGACAAAAATAAGAAAGAAAAATTTAATATTTACTCCTTTTTACCATTATCCCCTTAATTTTCTACAAATTTCTACAAATTTCTTCATTTTTCTTATATTATCTTAAATAACATATCTAGAAATTAAGATTCGTAATACAGAACACTATGCTTTATAAAAAAATAAATCTTCGTGGATTAGCCTTTAATAAAAACCCTATAAAATATCATCACAAAAGATACATTTATATTTTACAGAAATATCCAATGTTACATATGAATTCTTTTAAATCTATTTAACAATACATAAGAATAAAGTATAACTAATAATAAATTGTTGCTTTTCCTTGTTTATCTATTAAATAAGGCATTCCGGAGTATTTGAGAGAAAAACTCAAATGAAATAAAAAGAAATACTTATATAATATTCTTCACTATCTCTCTTTCATCTCCTCAAATCGTTTCCCTTCTTAATTACTTATATAAAATTAGTAGCAAATCAAAATACCAACAATTCATTAGGCACTACCTCTCATTAATCACTGGCCATAAAAATGTCTACAAGGTGCTTCAAAATATATTATCACAACTACACTAATAAACCTTTATATACAAAAAGCAGCGAGACCTCTAGTCCTAAAGACAAGGGGTCTCGCTGCTTTTTGTTATATGGTATAAATAAAATCAGGTTCCATGTTAAATATAACACGGATATTTATACATATATATAGATGGTATATTAATAAACCACAAAAAGTATTTCTAATTTTTTTACTGGTCACACAATTAAATTAAGCTTATATTTCCATAAAAAGACCAGTACACAAATACCAATTATCCCCCGAACCATAAATAATCAAATTGTGTTACCGGCCCGAAAGAAATAAAGGCAGTGTATTCCTTAAATTTATAAAAAATAATTGTGACTAGTCATATTTAAATGTTTACCTTAGCCTGTTGTCCAAGTAGACTACTAAATAAACCACTTTCATCTTTTGCCAGTTGTGCGAAACTACCGTGTTGAATAATTTGTCCTTGATCCATTACAATTACTTGGTCAGCTTTACGTATAGTAGATAGTCTATGTGCAATGACAATAATTGTCATGCTCCCTTTCAATCTTTCCAATGCTTCTTGTATTTTCGCTTCATTTTCAGCATCTAACGCACTTGTTGCCTCATCCAATACTAAAATAGAAGGCTTTCGAAGTATCGCTCTAGCCAGAACTAGACGCTGTCGTTCTCCTCCTGAAAGCTTGACTCCCCTATCGCCAATCATTGTATCCAATCCTTGCGAGAGCCTGCTAACAAACTCAGCGGAAGCAGAAAATTCCAAAGCTTCCCAAAGCTGCTCCTCACTTGCATTTGGTTCAACCATTCTCAAATTGTCTCTTATACTGGCATTGAATAGAAATGGATCTTGAGGAACATAGCTAATAGATTTCCTCAATGATAATAGGTCCTTACTTGTCAACGGTTTGTTATCTATTAATAACTGACCGCTCTCCGGCTGCATAAGTCCCATTATGATATCAATTAATGTACTCTTTCCAGCACCGGAACGCCCTGAGATAGCTGTCATACAATTTGCAGGAATACACAAATTAATATCTTTAAGTGAGTACACAGCATTTTTTTTATTGTAGCGGAAAGAGATATTTTGACACTCAATAGATTGTTCTATCTGCATAGGATTTATACAATCATAATCCTGCTCTATATCTTGCAATTCAATACTTTTCTTACACTCTTCCTGTAATTGCAACAAATCTTTAAAAGCGGGAAGATTCGCTGCAATTTGTTCCATGTTTGATTGTATACCTGCAAATCGTGGCCACAAACGAGAAAATATAAGAATAATTAATAATAATTGCTCTGTTTTCGTCTGAAACAGCTGAACAGATAGAAAGATAAGAATAGCAATGAAAACAGCTGATGCAATTTTATAAAAGAGTTGAGAATTATTTCTCACCTTAATATATGCAAACTGTTCACGTTCCACATCTTCTACCCAATTACGTAACCACATATAACGAGATCGTTCTAGTGTATTGCTCTTAATATCCTTAATTCCATTAAAATGATCAGTTATACCTGCAAGATACGCTTTTGAATTCTCTGAGGTTCGACCACCTAATCTTTTTGATTTTTTAATAAATCTTCGTGAAAGAAAGGCAAGTACCACAGCGCAACATAGTACAAAAATTGTTATATCTGCCGCTAACCAAAAAGCGAAACCAATCTGTATAAATGTAAACATTAAAGAAGTGAGCAACTGTAAAAATAAATTAGTGCCTGCGCTAACACGCCCTAATTCCGTTGTCAAAGAATTGATAAGATCTGATTTTCTCTTTTTCACAAAAAAACTCCAGTTGGCCTGCAACAACCCACGATAAGTTTCCAATCTCAAATGATTAATAAAACGTATCTGGATTTTCGCATTACGAACTGTTATATTCCTTTGCAAAAGCGCTTGTCCCACGACCAATATAATATATATTCCTAATACAAGTGGTAATCCTAAAGTAGTTGGAATCTCACCTAGGAATCCAAGAACCCCTGAAAGAGGACTTGTCTGTTCATTCATCTTCGCAATACCGCTAATACTTATCATAGGAATTAATAATAAAATGCCGATTCCTTCTACAAGACTGACCAATACCATTCCCATGAGATTAACAATGAGAATGTTTCCAGTAAAAGAGTATAACCGCTTTGTAAAATATAAAATATTTCTCATTTTCACTTCTCCTTACGGTACCTCATTTCCCTCCAAATCCATAAAACCGGCCGCAAAGGGAAATATAAAACATGTAGTTGTTTTGGCAGTGGTAAAGTTTCCACATCCTGAGGATAAGGATACAACCAACTAAGATGAAACAGTAGCTTTTGAGAGCTTGTCTTTAACAAATATAAATATCGCTCATGATATTTTGAAACTTCTTCTGGGACAGGATCTGTATGCAAGTTAATCATATTTTCCAAATAATATATAGCAAGCTGCGCTAATTGCGTTACCTTTCTCCCTGACATTAATACTTTTGCCTCTTCCGCTATTATAAGAGTATCTAAAAGCTCAGAAGATAAAATAAGCGCCTGACCTACCAGTTGTTTACATCCATATCTTTCTAACATAACAGTGAGTTCTTCCCAATCTATTTCTTGCCTTACCATACGGTCAATGTCCGTTAACCATCGAAGCCTGGACCAACCATGCCTAGTTCCATGAGTCACAAGAAACATAAACAAATCCTCTCTACCTAAAAAATAGACAGGATAATTTGTGACAGGACTCGTCCTCTTTCGCCCCCATAACTCATCGAAGTGTGGTTCCTTTCCCGGTCCTGGGTGTAGTCGCCAATGAATCTCCAATTTCACCTTACTTATCGGATGCATGTAAGTTGTATGGTGGCGTCTCCACTTCCATTCATTCATAACCGTCGGAAAATCATCCTCTTTGACATAACCATTCTTTACAAGTAATTCGTTCACTTTTCCAAGATCATCTATAGGAACAAGGGCATCCAGATCCCCTGATGTTCGAAGGGAAACATCTCCATATAGGTCTGCGCCAAGAATAGGGCCCTTCAAAAATAGAAGTTGAAGTTGGTTTTCAGCAAATAATTTACTTACTTTTCCCATTTCTCCACTTAAATGAAGCATATGGAATGTATTCCTTTTAAAATATGTACTTAATACTTGCACAACATTTGATGGAACTAACTGTTTATCAATAGATTTCATTTTTGGGTAAAGGAACGCGTACATGCGATGATGCAGCGCCAGTTTCAAAAATTTGTTCCAATCAATATTTATGAACCAGTCTCCCGGGATTTCTTGTATCTCTTTATCTTCCTTCTTTATAATTTCAAGTAACAATTTTAGTTCTTTAGGCAAATGACTCAAATCAAGATTACAACCGGTATACATCTCATTCTCCTTCAAGATTTTTTTACCCTATCCTTTTTGCAAATTTACCAACAACGGTAAATCTCTTCATTTCTTCTACGCCAGTAATATAAAAGGGCCCGCTACGTAACCACGCATGGGCAATCATATTTCCCGTCTCATCTTTCGCGGTCCCTAAGTAAAGGGTACTTTCAATTTGACGCTTCTCCAACATTTTCATTGCAGCGATAGCTTTAACGAGACACTGGCTTTCCCAAAATGTATAACGGCTCATCATATGCACTGCTTGAGAAATTTCCCTTAACGTAACCTTTTCCGATTCATCATAGCTTAAAGACGTTTCTGCCATATGAATTCCTAATATAGGAGCAGCTTTAGAAAACGGTATACTTTTAAGAATACGAGCCCAGCCTAAATAAAAGAAAGCTTCTATAAGTAATAATTTTGTTCCCATATCGAACGACAAGAAAGCTTTGGCTTTATTTATGATATTCATCGATCCTACTCCTAATCTATTAAATCTGGAACATTCAATTAAAAATCAAAGTTTTTCATCAACCGAGATTAACCCTTCTGCATACAAATGATTTAAGAAAGAGAGTACTTGTTCCTTACATTCTGCCTCTTCAATCATATATCGAGACAATAATATATCAATCACTTGATTGACAGATATTAATTCATTAATTAAACTCCAAATTTCACCACCTATACCTCCTAAGTTATAGTATTTCCCATTATGGATGCTCATCATCACTTTCTCCCCATCCATATCGCTCACTACATTTTCCTGACCTTGTACAACAAAACTGTGTAATGAAATTGTTTGTTTACTACTCATTATTTTTCCTCCTCTTTTAAAGACTCTAGAATTTTGGATACTAAATCATGTGCCGTAAACTTTGAAATAGGACGTCTCAATTGAAACATATCTATTTTGTTTACGATATTTGTTGAATGCATAAAATGCCATTCCATCATCCCCAATCGTGGGATTAATGAATTCCTATATGTATGACGTAGCAATGTGCGTAGTCTCTCCAGTCCTTCAATCTGCTGAAGTTCAACATCCCCATTTTCTACTTTCACTAATTCGAATACACCTGCCAATGGTAATGGTTCCTCGAAAAAGTTAGCTGTAACGGGGACAGCATATTTAGTTTCCCTTTCAAATAATGGCTGATAATTCGCTGTCTCCATTCCAAACTGATCAAGACTCTCTTTCCATAACTTTTGTTGCGGGTAAGATGGTGTAACAAAAGGAATATTATCCTCAGAAAGAGACACAGCAATTACATCATCACTTAAAAGCTCATAGCCTTTGCTTAAAAGGGCTGATGCAAGAGTTGATTTTCCAGCTCCTGATCTTCCTACAAAAGCATACGCCTTTCCATTGATGGCTATTACACTTCCATGCAGAGGGAGTATTTTTCTCTGCATCAACAATGCCCCCATACAAGTCCCAAGAATATAAAGCCGAATCTTATCTTGATCAGACCCTTTCATAGGTGAAACAATGATTTTTTCTCCATTTTTAATACAAAACGTAGCAGTTTCGGGGATTTGAAACATAATTAATTCTTCTTCAACTACAAACACTGACTTCGGAGAAGATAACTCTCCCCATAATTGGGACAAATCTGCAGTTTCTATTTTTACGTCTACTTCATTTTCGTAATTACTTACTTGAGGCAATTCCGGCAGGGGAATCTCACTTAATAGGGCTAATCCGAAGGCTTTGTAAATCTCTTTCTTTACAGTATGTATCATCTTTCTCACTCCAAATAGTTGAAAAATTGATTAAAAAAAACCCTTATACCGTAATTAAACTATATAAGGGCTGTAAAGCATATAAATCTCATTTAAATATTAGTGCATTAGCTGTGGTGAAGAGCGCCTTGCTCATCCTCATCTTCAAAAACTTGGTCAACAAGTCTCTTTCCAGGTCCAGCCATTGTCATGTTGATATCAAGTACTTCTAATACTGGTGATTGCCATTCTTGTTTCATAATTTCACCCCCTTTCAAATATATTTTTTGATAAATCGATAGACAATAAGACTACGCATTAAAATTCTAAAATCTGGATCAAACACGTATTCTATTCGTGGTTCTCCTTGAATTTTCAAAATCGCGCTCTTAATAATCTCCATATTAAAAAAGTTAGAGGCCACTGGGTCTTTACTAAGCTGCTGAAGTTCCTCGATAAACATTTTCCATGAAGGAATCATGCGATGAACCACATCAGCTGCCTGTATTCCCCGCACACGCTGATTTAACCTTACTTTGTCAGGAAGAAATCCTTTTGTGGACCTCCGGACAAGTGCACGATTTAAGCCATTTTGAACAAATTGTTCGAGTGGTAACGATAAACAGAATCGAATTACCCGTAAGTCATTCGTTGGATCATGCCCTTGTAAACCATAACGCAAGGAGAGCTTTGTTCCACTTGTACCCGTTGTATTCCACAAGTTTAGCTGTTCAAAATGTTTCTGCCTTATTTCATATATATTTGGGATAGAGGCCCCTGTTACTTTCACACCATGTTCTTCAAGCTTTCTAAATACATCAGTACGT
Organism: Bacillus cereus group sp. BfR-BA-01310; assembly: GCF_022664325.1. Taxonomy (NCBI): domain Bacteria; kingdom Bacillati; phylum Bacillota; class Bacilli; order Caryophanales; family Bacillaceae; genus Bacillus; species Bacillus cereus group sp. BfR-BA-01310. Next base: position 333,614 of record NZ_JAKUHD010000002.1, read on the forward strand.
TTGGCAAGTTCTGGACTAACTAACGTTGGCAGTTCGTATTGCTGTTCTGAGGAAAACATGTTTTTTATCGATGGAAATGCTTTCTCCCCTACAACTTTCAGTATTCTCGATTTTTTGACACCAACGTTCTTACCATACAAATCAATTTCACGATAAAGCTGCAACCAGCTGAACTTTTTAAGTAAAATCGCATAATAATCTAAAGCTGGCCCCCAAGAGATTGTGAAATTTCCTCTCGCTCCATTTAAGAGCACCCCAATCCCTTGTTGTTGAGCTTTTTCATAAATTCCTTTCACCCAGACGGAATTTTCGAAAAATTTATATGGCATCTCCATAATCTCAAGCCAATCATCAATTTCTGAGAAAGAATTTTCTCCCGGAAAATTCAAATAATTCCCTTTAATATTCCCTACATGTTGTACTGTAGTTTGAATAAATGGCTTTTCATCAGCAATCGTATGACCACGAGTCCAATCAGTAAACCCTTCCGCAGGTACCGAGCTGAATGTATATAATTTTTTGTTCTCTTTTTGCAGGGCTCTCGCAGCAAAGCTAGCAACAGCTCCTGAATCTAATCCCCCACTTAAATGAGAACCAACATTACGATGAGTACGTAACCTTGATGTTACTGCGCTTTCAAATACGTCCCTGAACGCCTCTTCATAATCTTCATTTGATTTGAGTTGCAACTGCTCCTCTACAAATAACGTGTCGTATTTCGCAATACTAACTCTTCCCTTAACTACGGAGATAGTATGAGAAGGCGGGACTTGCTCTATATTTTTATGCACTGTTGAAAATGCATCTATTGTATCAAGCATATTAGGTATCGCTAAATATTCAGCTAACCATTGCTCATTCAATTCCTTCCCAACGTACGGTAAAGAAAACAGCGGTTTTATGCTAGTACAAAAAGCAAATTGATTTTGATTGCGGTAAAAGTAAAAAGTCCGACTTCCTGAAAAATCACGTGCACCAAAGAGCAATTGCTTTCTCTCATCCCAAATCATAAAAGCAAAATCACCAATTAGATACTTTGGTACATGCTCTCCCCACTTTTGATAAGCGAGTAAAATCAACTTACTATCAGGCATCTCTCTTCTATGTACCTTGTCTACTTGCAATCTATCGAATAATTCATTGCGATTATCAATAATAGCATCAGCAGTTATAACCAACTGTGTTTCATAATCATAGTAGGGTAATTGTTCATTAATAGATTCAGATGTTATCCATTTTGCATGGGAGCCAAAAAAAATATTTTCCTTGTGCCATATATCGGTATTGTCACCTGGATAACGAGATAAATCTTTCATGATTCCAATCCTATGTTCAGGCGGTATCGGTTCTCCATTTAAATGATAAATTCCGGTTATTGCACTCATTTTTTCCTCCCACTACGAGACAATTAAGGGAAAACCCGATGGATAAGTAAATTACTAGATATATAAAAAAAATGTTATTAATATACTAGAAAACCCTTTCCTCAAACTACCTCGTTTACGCATAACAGATTTTAAAACCCAATTTTATAGCCTTAAATCTTTTTCAGTTGAAGTATTCAAGCTTCCAGGCTACCTATCCTATTGTAAACCCTTGCATTTTAATTTTCTCAAAAAAGAACAAAGGTGTGATTTTCTTAATTCGAATCAAAATATTACCATCTGAATTTTATATAAATAAAAATCACTGAATTTAATATATCGATAAAACGTTTATATTCTTTATAAAGAATATAAAATCAGATTACCATTTCACCATTACATTGTCAAGTATCTATATACTCAAGAAAATGAATATTTATGTATCTTTTTTAGTAACTGTAAGAACAAATAATACAGTACAACTTTAATCGGTAGGAGGCTTTACATCCCTACCGACTATTAATCTCATCAATCGAGCTTTTACGAACATTCCATCTATCTTCTAAGTTTCCCTAAAATCTTAAGGTAGTGCTCTTAATGCTCATAAATAGCAGGATAAACGTTATATCTTACAAATACACAGGAGAATTTTCATCTTTTTATATTTTTAAAATTTCTGTGCTATGATATTTTATATAATTTATTATTAACCCACTAATTAAAGTTGATTTTTCACTTGTTATGTTCTCTATTACTTTATTCTCCTGCTTCTTTAATCGAAACAGGAGAATAACCTTTTTATATTTATACCATTTTCACAAAGGGGATGATATAATATGCGTTTACCACTAATAAAAAATACCATTCGCATTTACCACAAGATTATGTACGCTTACTATTTCACTCTTTATAGGGATTGCCGTGACTTTCATTCAAAGAAAATTTTTTTCAGTAAAATGAGATTTCACAAAAACAGCACTGAATGAGATATTAAATCCTCCTAGTTCATTAACACCCTTCTTAATTAAAGCTGTTTCTATTTTTTGTCTTTACATGCCAGCACTTACCATCAATATATTCTTAATACATGTAATAACTCTTGTCTGATCTTTTTCTGTCATACCTGATCCAGACGGAAGACATACGCCTGTTGCAAATAATTTTCTAGAAACATCCTCACTCTCACTATGCGGATAATACATTACATCTTCAAATAAAGGTTGCATATGAAGAGGCTTCCAAACAGGACGCGCCTCAATGTTTTCATTTTCCAGTTGTCTCAGTAATGCCTGAATCGGTACTCCTGTTTTTTCTTCATCTACAGTAAGAACTGTAAGCCACCGGTTTGAATAAGTATCCTCTAACTCAGGCATAAACTGTATCCCTGGAATATGAGATAATTCTTGATAATATCTATCAAATATTCGTCTTCTTGCATGTACTCTCTCTTGTAAGACCTGCAGCTGTGCTCTACCTACACCTGCTAAAATATTACTCATACGATAATTATATCCAACCTCACTATGTTGGTAGTGTGGAGCCGGATCTCTTGCTTGAGTAGCTAAAAATCTTGCTTTTCTCAATGCTTCGACATCATTTGAAACAAGCATGCCTCCACCTGAAGTTGTAATGATTTTATTGCCGTTAAACGAATAAATACCAAATTTTCCGAATGTCCCGCTTTCTTTACCTTTATAGGAAGAACCGAGCGATTCTGCCGCATCTTCTATCACTGGGATATCATATTCATTACATAACGAAAGAATTTCATCCATTTTAGCGCTTTGTCCATATAAATTTACAACAATGACAGCTTTCGGAAGTATTCCTTTCTCATTTGCATCACGTAATGCACGTTCTAAAGCTTGTGGCGACATATTCCACGTTTCAAGCTCAGAATCAATAAATACTGGTTTAGCCCCTAAATATAAAATTGGATTTGCGCTCGCTATAAAAGTAAGGCTTGAACAAAACACCGTATCTCTATCATTTACATCCAGTAAGCGAAGTGCCAAATGGATAGCAGAGGTTCCTGAACTAACTGCAGCCGCATCAAGAACTCCAACATGGGATGAAAGTTCACTTTCAAACGCATCTACATTTGGACCAAGTGGAGCAATCCAATTCATATCAAATGCTTCCCCTATATATTTTTGTTCATTACCGCTCATATGTGGAGCGGAGAGATAGATTCTTGTTTTTTCCTGTGAGTATACCACTTTAAACACTCTCCTATAATTCATTGTTTATTACTCTAGCTGGAATACCAACTGCCTTACAATTCGCTACAATGTCACGGATCACTGTTGCTCCGGCACCGATAACAGACCAATCGCCAATTGTAATATTTGGAATCACATTAACTCCTGCTCCTATATGTACTCCTGTTCCTACAGTAACGGATCCTGTAAGCACTGCATTGGGGGAAATATGTGCAAAATCATTTACCTTATTATCATGTTCAATAATAGCGCCTGAATTGACAATAACGTGATTCCCAATTTCAACATCTGCATTAACAATTACGCCTGGCATCACAACCGTACCAGCTCCAATCTTTGCACTTAAACTAACAATAGATTGTTTATGTATAAGCGTCGCATAGCGATGACTGGGAATCTCTAACCGCTCCATAATTATCTTTCTTGTTCTGTTATTCCCTATAGCTATCACGAACTTTGTATCTACATACTCATCCATTAACTTTGCAGCTGCAGAAATGGGTCCAAAATAAACGCCATCCTCAACTTTTAACTCTTTATACACATCATCTAATTGCGCAATAATTTCATAATTTCCATACGATAGGATAATATCTCGGATTACTTTACTATGACCACCTGCCCCAATCATAATTATTCGCATCCATCTCACCTCCTCAAGAATTCTTTGTACCATTAAACTTTTCCACAGTTACATGCCCAACTTGATTGATTCCTTCTGACTTAAATACTTTCTTTGCCGTTAACAACAAAATTTTCATATCAAGCCAAAAAGTCCGTTTTTTTGCATACCATACATCAAAATCAAATTTTTCCTCCCAAGAAATCGCGTTTCTGCCATTTACTTGGGCCCATCCCGTAATCCCTGGTCTGACATTATGTCGCTTGGCCTGCTCTTCTGTGTATAGTTCCAAATACTCCATCAATAATGGTCTTGGACCTACCAAACTTAAGTCCCCTTTTATAACATTAAACAACTGTGGCAATTCATCTAAACTATATTTTCTCAGAAACCCTCCGAAACGGGTAAACCTTACATCATCGGGCAACATATTCCCCTCACTATCCTTCTCGTCAGTCATAGTTCTAAACTTATAAAGAAAAAAAGGAACACCATGCAATCCCGGGCGTTGCTGCTTAAATATGATAGGGGAACCCAACTTAATTCTAACTAAAACAGCCACTATTATAATAAGAGGAAAAAGAAACACCAATAATGACAAAGAAACGAACAAATCGAAAAGTCTTTTCATATATAATCATACTCCTAATTTGGTTTATGTATTAACCTCTACCCCATAACTGCTAAAACTTCTATCTTCATAAAAAGCAGCCCCATTCATAGTTGAAAAATAACGAATTGATTTACTTTTTTATTTAAAGACATGTCATGCACAATATTTAATTAAAATACCCAGTAATAAGAACACCACCATATTCAACAGAACATAGTGGTGTTTCATTTCTAAAAGATTCTTAATACTTTCCTTTTATTTACTTGCTCTTACTTTAAAGCATTATAATTTTGTGTCGATTCATTAGGCGCTGGTGCTCGATGGATTGGGTTAGTAACGGGATTATAGAAATGTAGATTTCAAATTAAAAAGTGCCCTTTTTGTTTGACTGAATTTTCACCCTCAGGTTTCCCATTATACTTTTAACAACCCCAAATAAATACTTAAATTCATCTGTCTTATAAAAAACAAATACATAAATAGCATTTGGAATTATTAAACAAATCATCCCTCTTAATATTAATTCTAGTAATCCATTATACGGAATAAGACCACATATTAAACTTGTGATAACACAAGCTCCTAGCCCTATCATCACATAGTAAGTATATTTTAAAAAATAATCCCTAACCGGTTTACGGAATACTTTCTTATATACTAAATAAGGAGCAATCCAAAATGGAACCACTAGTGTACTTATAAGTGTTCCAATAAAAACACCTGTTATGCCCATATATTGCACCAAGACAATAGAAGCCACCAGATTCACGGCAGCCTCTAAAAAGGGCGCATACCTATCTTCATGAAAAATCCCTGATGTTGTTTTGACCATAGATATAGAGCGTCTCATTCCTGATACATAAAAATTCATCATTAATATAATTAACACACTTATATCCATAATAAATTTCGAACCAATCCATAAAGTAATAAAGGGTTGCATTATAATATATAAAAATATGGAAAAAAATGAGTATATCCAAAAATTACAAAGCATAGTAACCTTAAATATGCTATAAATTTTTTCATCGCTTTCTTTTGCAACCAAATTACCTACACTATGATTAATATTATCAAAGATTTGATTTATAAAGGTTCTACAAATGTTAATTAACATATAATAATTTGAATACAATCCAACAGCTGTAACACTGACAAAAGACGCAATTAACATGTTATCAGTACCAAAGACAATATATCCACCTATATTATGTAGTACTAAAGCCTTTACATTTTTAACAATATTACTTTTGGTTTCACTATCTAATTTGCTTGCTGCTTTATCTTTTAAAAATGGATACATCTTATCTACTAACATGGCCAAGAATGCAGAGGTAGTGATTGTTATAATAATATCGATTATAAGATACAAGATATAACTCTGTGTAAAGTATAAAATACCTATTTTAATACAAGTAGATATAATGGATGAGATAGAGTAGATACCTGTGACAATATATCCCTTTTGACAAACATTTAAAAAAGAAGTTTTATATGAAAATAAATATGATGAAGCTGTATTAAGTAAAAATATAACGTAAATAAAATGAATATTTTCAACCTTCGAATCTTTAGCGATATATCCAAGGAAAGGTATTAGTGATAAACCTAGTACTAACACTATTACTGCTATTACCATATATGCTTTTTTATAAAATTTCATAAGCATATTAATCCTATCCTGATCATTTTCTGCCACTGGTTTATAAAGATTATATATAATAGCAGATCCTATTCCCGCTTCAGCTAAAGATAACATTCCTAATATATTAGTAAATAAGCCATTTACCCCTAAATACTCAACACCTAAATAGGTAATAAATATTGTTCTGGAGACAAAACTTAATAATGTAATAATAACTTGACTACCTATACCGGCTGATATATTAATAATTGAATTTTTAACTCTCATTTTTCTCCCTACCTAAGAAGTTATAAGGTATTTTCTGAACATTCCATCGCAATTCTACTCGCATAAGCTTTTATTGGATTAAAATTCCGACAGAAAAAACCCCGAGAATTGAACAATTAATAAAATTCTCGGAGTTTCTCTTGAAACACCAATTTCGTGATAATCATTTGCAACATTTTAAATTAAATATCAATTTTGGAGGATGATAACAAAGTAACTACTATAGCTTGTTATTTAAAATATCTCTTCTATAGCTAATAGTGTGTTTTCAGTGCTAAAACATTCGCCTTTTCTTTTTGCTTTTGTTTCGTAGCACTTAATTACAGCCTGATTTAATAGAACGCTCTTTATTCCATTGTAAAGACTGTCCTCATTATTTCCTACCAATATTCCATACTCCCCATAATCCAACAATTCGGTAGGACCAGCACATTTCGTACTAATAATTGGTACACCAATTATCATGGATTCAACAACTACTAAACTAAACCCCTCTGTTCTAGACGAGCAAACAAACAAATCTGCATGCCTAATATATTTGTAGGGGTTAGACTGAAAACCAAGCAATTTAACAGTATCTTCCATTTTATTCTCGCTAATGTATTTCTCTAGCAGATTTCGTTGTTCTCCCTCACCTACGATCCACAAGTTAAAGTTAAAGCCTTCGTCTTTTAAAGTTTTGCACACCTTCAAAAGCCTATCATAGCCTTTTTGATAAACAAGCCTACCCACTGTCACTAATGTTAATGTATCCTGTTCTTTATCAAAACCAATTACTTCATTTGCTTTTGATAATATGTCTAGCTTGTTTACAGGGTTATACTTAACAATTACATTTTGTTTAATTTCATAAAATTCCTTAAAGCTATCTGCTACACTTTCCGAAACACAGACTATAGTATTAAATTTTTTGTAGCACTTTACTTCGTCTTGAAAAGACCTGTAACATTCCTTAGTCCAATGGTTTTGTTTAAGGTCTGCATGCACCCATGTGATTTTTTTTGAATTTTTATTATTTGAACCACTTATTACCTTTGTAGAGTAGCCTTCTAAGAAAGCTATCTCTATATCAAACTTTTGCTTAATGTAAAGACGATATAGTAACTTTGGATAGAATTTAAAGATATGCTCTCTTACATTTGTATATATAATATTGAATAATTTCTTCAACAAATTTTTTCCTGGTTTTACCTTTTTGAAAAGCGGCCTATATTTAACTAGTTGCTTAATGCTATCCACATATGTACCATCATCGTACTTACTCATAACAGTAATATCATAATTTTCTTTATCCAAACTAGCCACGATATCACAAAGGACCTTTTCAGCCCCTCCCCCGCCTAAATTATTAATATAAAAAAGTATTTTTTTCATATTTATACCTCATGCACAACTTGTGATTCATTGCTAAAATTATATATTACCTCACTCAGATATTTACTACTGAGGTTATCCTCTTCAAAGTCCCCACCTTTAACTTCATTTACAAATTTATTTTTTATCGCAACTGCCTTTTCTGCGCCCTTTAAATACCATTCATATTCAACATCGACATGCCCAACATCAATAGCTTGAAACCCCTCTTTATGCAAATCATATGCTAAAACTGAAGCTGTTGGACCAAGCGCTATAAGAATAAGATCTTCCTTATCCAATTTTTTAACAAATGCTAAAATTTCACTATAATTTGAAAACACATCTTTTGCAGGACAAAGGACCCTTCGTATATGGTTTGCATTAGCAAAAAGGTCATTTCCAACACCTAATCGACTATATTCACCTTCTACAATAACAATATTACGCTTATTCCAAATCTTTTTCATATTTTCAAAAAAATATTTACTCTTTTCAGTATCCTGAAAGCATAAATAGCATCTACTTATTAGTGAATTGAAATATACCTTTTTCATATTTAAGTTTTTATACCATTTCAATCTGTACTCGATTAGATGACTCTTCCATGCTTTAGCATTAGACTTAGTATATTGACTATTATCCTCAAAAATATCCGGAATACACACAATATGCCCTTCGTTATCACTAACTAGAACTTCTTTTAATCTTTCTTCCAATAAAGTAGAATGCTTTTGAAACGATATATCTTTCCCGCTAATAAGCTTTAATTCACCATCACCATATCTACTTATAGAACATTTATTACGAATTATTTTGTCTATCGTTTCACTTATCGTTTTGACATGAGGGGGGGGGAGTAACTTAGTTACTACAAAATCTATTGTGTGCCGCCAAATTCTTTTTATCCCAAGTATCAAATCAATTGTTGTGTTCCAAGTTCTCACTAATATTTTCTTACCTCTAAAATCCCTCATTTGAATAACTACCTGCCTTTTCCTTTTTTAGAAAATTGCCATTATTCTACTTTATACATAGTAATAATTATATAAAAAACTTGTTGTGTTTAATAATATTCTCTTATTTCTGCTATTAATCTACTCTCTCTTATATGTTGTAATTATTACAGGATATATTTTAAACTTTAATGCTAAATAATATATATATTCCTTAATATTACTACATCGATAAGCGAATCCAATTTCCCTCAAGCTATCAGAATACATTTCATAATTAACTATTCTACGTAGCGCACTATCAATATTAATCGTTTGACCATTTTTCAAATTATTAATCATTAAATTGTATATATTATTTATATAGTAATTCGCCATATCTTTTCTGTAATGCTTATGTTTCAGTAAACCAAATTTTTCCGAGAGATGTTTCCTGATTTTATATTGTAATATTAAACTACTTTCCAATTTTGGCTTATAGGGTACTCGCATTAAGCTATCCGGGTTATTTACAGTATAAGAATAAAACTGTTCGGAAATTGCATATACTCGTTGTGATTCTAATAAAAATTCTAAATTAAAGATGACATCTTCACCAATAAACACTTGTTCATTAAATCTAATATTTTTTTTCTCTTTAATATTTTTTAAATTATAGATATATCTCCATACAAAGCACAGGTCATTTCCCGAATGGATATTGGGGGAACTTAAAATGAAATCTTTACCATTCATAACCGTATTTAACTTAAATTTAGGCATCATAAAATTATTTGTTGGTACAGTTTTATAGCCACTTATTACAGCATCACAATCATTTTCTTCCGCAATAGTATATAATCTGGTAAAGTAATCCGCATCTATTTGATCATCCGGATCGATAAAAACAATATACTTACCCGTTGCTGCTTCAATCCCCGCATTTCTTGCACTACTCAATCCACCATTTGTTTTATGAATAACTTTAATTCTCTCATCTTGTTTTGAATACTCATCACAAATTGCTCCACAATAATCTGTTGATCCGTCATCTACAAGTATGAGTTCGAAATCAGAAAACGGCTGTTTCAATAATAAATTCAGGCATGTATGTAAATATTTTTCTACATTATAAATGGGAACTACTATTGATATCGCAGGTTTATTGGCCCACATTTTCATCCTCTTTTCTATAAATATTTTATAGGAATAGTATCTGGCATCATCACATATTTTCTTTCTTATTGATATGGTCATTACTATCTTTGGAAGTTTTATCTGAATTTATTATTCTAATACAAAAACCTTGCGTAAATGGTAATATATCAAATAACGTAGAATATACACCTATGTCCTTCGTATCACCTTGGGAAAAGTCGACAGCGCCATTTCTTCTTGTCACTCCCATCAAATAACCGATAGCTTTTTCTGTACTTTCCAAGCATTCTTTTGAAATATCTTCTATCTTTGCTGCATTCAACATAAACCACCCCAGTGTAGCAGTAGCGGAAGAGTCTGCTACACATTCATTCCTGGTTACAGTCCAGTTCCAATTTCCTCGTTGTTGCTGAAAGCTCATCGCAGCCTTTGCGAATTTTTTTACACTTTCTTCTAACACAGGTTTATAACTATTTTTTTGTGGCAATTCATTCCATGCATCTATAAGACCTATAGCAAACCATCCAAGACCTCTGCCCCACCCATACAGCCCTAGGGGAACTTTATCCTCTACTCTATACGCGTGACACGGTATATTACTTAAACTTAACATTCCGTATTTTTCATATTCCTTAATCTGCTTTACAGCCAAACTTATACACTCGCTTTTGTTATACTTAACGCCGTAAGCCACTAAAAATGGACATATGAAACCTATGGTATCTACATAGCGATACCCTTTCATAAACTTCCTATATTCTATCGTACCATCTTCACCTAAATGCTCTTGTATCATTTCCCAAGTAGCATCCAAGGCTTTTTTATATTTATCTATATCCTCAAAATCCAGCTTCATGATCGCATAAGCAAGTATTGCTCCATCTACATACTGAGGTTTGTGCACCCACTGACCATTATGATCAAATTTAGAGTTCAAAAACTTCGTAATTTCATGTTTCACTGCTTTGTCATCGTTATATTTCAGGTATTCAGACAACCCTAATAGTAAAGATGCTTCTTGCCAATGCTGTATAGCACTTTTCGTATAATTTCCTTTCAACATATCAATTGCTATTAATCTTGTGTTATCAGTTACCTTAATCTTTGGTGTTTTATTTAGCCACTTAACACCTATATGAGTGATTGACTGATTCCATAAGCTTTTACCCGTATATCTTCCTATTTTTATTCTTCCCAACCAATTCTTTCCTATAGGAATGAAATCAATCACTACAATAATTGCGATTACAGCAAGTAACACAAAGCACGCTGCCTGTATAACCATATAATTATGTCCTTTCTATACTACTTAAATAATGTATATAATTTTTTTATCTCCGACTCGGTTCCTAGCTCTTCATCTGATAAGTTCTTTATTAACTCATTTCTTAATTCTTCATTATGTATTAATTTCTTAATTCCCTCCGAAAGTGAGTGAGCATCCATGTCTATAATCAGCCCATTTTCTTCATTTTTAATTTGGTCTTTAGCTGTACTGAAATTTGTTACCACTATTGGTTTATGCAGTATTTTTGCCTCATCTATTGCGATAGATTTTCCTTCGAACCTGGATGGTTGTACATATATATCTGCTTCTCTTATATACGGATAGGGATTTTCTTTTAGTCCTAACAGTAAAAAATGATCTTGAAGGTGATTTTCTTCTATCATTTTTTCTAACTTACCTCGCCCTTCCCCTTCTCCAATGATATACCACTTTATTTCATATCCATCTCCAACCAGATTCTTACATGCTTCTATAGCCAAATCAAATCCCTTTTCATGACTTAACCTTCCTACAGAAACAAGCTTTACCCCTTTACGCTCTAGATCTACCTTTTCCTGTGACATTTTATTTATCGTACTTGGAGATACGATGTTATGAATAACACCTATTTTGTCGTTATATATAGAAAATCTTTGTTTTAAAACATTGGCACATTCCTCAGACACCGTCACTATATGATCCAATGAACGAAAATAACCCATATCAATGTTAGGATCCATTCCTAATTTGTCATAATCAGTGTGTATAAAACCAATTTTCTTATTCGCATTTACTTTGTCTATACAAAAGTAAACTGGGTTCTTTTCTAAGTACCCAATCGCTACATCATACTTTTTACTTATATTCTGTAAAGATTTTGATAGATATCGCCATACTCTCTGTTCACAACGAGCCTTGTTTTTTTCACTTTTAAATATGTAACCTGCACAAACCCTTAATAAGGCTATATCTAGTCTTCCTTGTCGCAAGCATTTCACGATAGCTGCTTTTATCGGCATATCAAACAACTGATACTCAGGAGGTTCTTCCAATACATTCACTTGTTTAGGGATTTTATTAAGGAATAAACCTTCATGCTTAAATAAAAATAAATCCACATTATAGCGAGAGTAATCCATCGTATTCAACAGAGAGATTAACGACTTCTCAGCCCCACCGCAGTTCAAATTATTGATAACAAATAATACGTCTTTTTTCATAATAATCACCTTTTAAAGAATTCCGTAGAGCTTATTTATTTCTTTTTCGGTTCCTAACTTTTCTGTAGATAAATTATTTACGATTCTTTCCCTTAATTCTATATCTTTGATAAGCCTTTCAATTTCAGTTGCTATTCCTTCTTCAGACATCTCAGCAATAATTCCGTTTATTCCATGATTCATTTGATCTTTTGCAGTTTCAAAGTTGGTCACCACTATCGGTTTATGCAATATTTTTGCTTCATCAATTGCTATAGACTTACCTTCATACCTAGATGGTTGCACATATATATCTGCTTTTCGTATATAAGGATAGGGATTTTCTCGAACCCCCAAAATTGTAAAATGGTTTGATAGATGATGATCTTCTATTAAACGTTCTAATGCATCTTTTTCATTTCCATCCCCTAATACGTACCACTTTATCTTGTATCCTTTTTCAAGAAGTAACTTGCAAGATTTCACCGCTAAATCTAAACCCTTTTCATGACTTAATCTGGCGACAGTAATAATATTGGTATAATGTCTATCAAACAAACTGTCATCTTCTATATCTTCTTTAGATAAATCGTATATAATGCTAGGAGCTACTATATTATATATAATCGTAACTTTATTTTTTAGTTGTGGAAAATTTTCTTGTAACGATTTTGCACACTCTTCCGAAACCGTTATTAGATTATCTAGTTGTTCAAAATATGGATTATCAAACTGACGATCCATACCTGAATTCGAGTAGTTTGTATGTATCCATCCGGCCTTTTTTTTCGCATTCACTTTATCAACTACAAAATATATTGAAGACTTCTCAAGATAACCAATCGCTACATCGTACTCTTTCCTTAAAACTTCAAATGACTTACTTTGATATTCCCATGTATACTGTTCTGAAATAGCAGCATTCTTTATCAATCTATTCTTAATGGTGAACATCAATCTTGAATATACCAATTTAATTTGCCCATTCTTTAAAAAGCCCATTATTGAATTTTTAAGGCTCGATGCAAATATTTTATAATCACTTGGCAAATCTAATATATCTACCTCTCTTGGTATTGAATTCATGAATGTTCCTGTTTTACTAAACAAAAATAAATCTACATCATATAAACTGTAATCTATTTGTGATAGTAGATTTATCAAGCTTTTCTCTCCACCACCAGTAGATAAACTAGGCATAACAAATAGTAGTTTTTTTTTCATAATATACCCCAAATTAATTAGACAATTCTTTCAAATACTCTACTGCTTTGTAGGACATTTTCTTTACATTAGGTATAGATTGTCGTAGCTTTTGCCTTATCTCCTCTTCCTCCCGTACCATCTCATCAAATCTTGCTTTTAATTTATTACTATCAGATATCTCCTCTATATCTAAAACTAATTTTTCTTCCCCAAATATATCTTTAGATATCCCTTTGGACTTTACACTATATCCCAATACCATAGTCGGAATAAAACTAGAGTAAGCAGCTATAGTTGCATGCGTTCGAGCTCCTATAAAGAAACGCATTCTAGCTATATACCCCTTATACTGTATTGCATTTAAGTTATCTGGTAACAGAATCACTCTGCCTGTGTCCTTAAATTCTTGGTAATATTTGTAGAGAACTTCGTAATCATTGTTCCCATCTTCAATAACGTGAGGTGTAAGAGCAATCGTCATATCTGTAGTATTTAATATGTGATTAATTAACTCTCTTACCGCGACTTGAGAATTCTCATTTCTATTCCATACAAGCGGGCTAAAATTAAGACCCATTGTATTTCCTTCCTGCCATCCATTAGGCAACTCCAATTCTTCTTTTTCCATTGTAAACGCAGCATCAGCACACAATTGAACATTATTTAATCCTTGTTTTTTTAACATATTATAGGTAAGGCTTTCGCGTGCTAATATTAAATCAAAGAGCTTTAGATCTTCCAACTTTCTTTCAGACATATCCTCTTCTCCTATAGAACATCCCCATAGTACTAGCTTTTTCCCCTGCATTTTTACTCTTCTATCAATCTCATACCACCCAGGTTGCTCTCCATAGCAATAATTATCCCCTCCGATAGATAAACATACATCGGAACTTTTTATATGCTTTATTATGTTATGATGAATTTTCCCTAATGCATAAGACTCATCGTTAAAGAGTTTTACTTTAACTGAAGACAATAACCAATCATATGAATATTTTTTCAGACTGCGGCTAGAGCCATCATATATACAATCTAACTTATTGATTACCTTATCTGTTTCAGGTCTATCTGATGCCAAACATACTTTTGCTCCATCTATTTTTTCTTTTATAATATTTGTAGAAGCTCGAACTATCGCTTCGCACCCTCTATTCAAGCTGCCCCCATGGGCAAACATCATAAACTTCACACTAAATTCCTCCAATTTTATTTATTTCTAAGCCTGCTGTAAGAGACTGCAAAGTATAACCCCACAGTAGATTTTCTTTTAATCATATTTATTAAAAACTTCTCATATCTACCAAGCTTGCTATAAGTTACTTCACAATATAGTGGCAATGCCTCTCTAACATATTTATTACATATCATATTTTTTATGTATTCATATCTCTTACTAAACCGTATTTCCTTAGACGGTTCAAAATAAATATATACGTAGGAAATTACACTATTTATAAACTTTTTTGATTTCAATTCACATATCTTTGCCTTATCGACCTTTCCGATGTAAATTTCCGGTAATTCCATATTATATACTTCTACAGCTCGCTTGAAATAATCTTTTTTTGAGATATCCCGAGTTGCGCTACCCGCTACATCCCTATAATAATATCCCGTATAATCTATATATTTCATATTAGTTGCATTACTAAAAAATTGAATATTAAACATTCCATCTTCTCCTAATGCAACCTTCTCTGGAAACCTCACATTATTTTTCGTCATTATGCTATTTTTATAAATTTTGTTTACAGCAGTATTTAAATTATCGCTTTTAAGAAAATAGAGTAATATCTCTTTATTTATATATTCTTTTTTTAGAACAATATTAGTTGGAAATGGATATTCAATTGTTACCTTATGCCCTTCAATCTCACTTCTTAAATTTGATATAATTACATCACAATTGCTTTGTTTTGCTGAATTATACAGAGTTTCATACATATCCGCTTCTACATAATCATCAGCATCAACAAATCCAATATATTCACCATTAGCTATAAGAAGTCCTTGATTCCTTGCAATACTCACACCTTGATTTTTTTGATTTATAAGTATAATCCTGTCATCTAGTGCCCTATACTTTTCAATAATCTCTACGCTATTGTCCGTTGAACCATCATTAATAAAGATAAATTCGCAGTTATGAAGCACCTGATTTAACAGCGATTCTATACACCGAGTAATATATTTACCAGCATTATAAACCGGTATAATTACACTGACATTTCTATTCATGGGCAAATCACCCCTTTGCTTTGAATCCCTTATACTTTCATTTTTAAAAATTTTTGTAGTTGTACCAATACACTTAATAAACTTTTAAGCCTCTATAATTTCATACAACTTATTTAATTCATACTTATTACTATAATCAGTATTACTACAATTGTTAGCTAACTGCTTTCTTACGGTAGCATCCCTATACAATTTTTCTATTCCATCTGCTATTCCTTCAACGGATAATTCCGTAATATATCCGTCAACCCCATTTTTCACTTGACTGTTTGCGGTTGTATAATTTGTAATTAGGACTGGTTTTGCAAGTATCTGAGCCTCTCCTACTGTAACAGCTTTTCCCTCATATCTAGATGGTTGGACATATAAATCAGCTTCTTTTATATATGGATATGGATTAATTTGCTTTCCTAGCAACACAAAGCTATTTTCTAATTTCAAATCCCTTATTAGATTTTTAATCATTGTTTCGTCTCCACCATATCCAACTACATACCAGGCTATATTCTCATAGCCTTTATCTTTCAATATCCTTAAAGCCCTAACAGCATTATCGATTCCTTTTGCATGAGATAGTCTAGCCACAGTTATAACTTTAAAACGGTTATCAAGAAGCATAGGGGTATCTATTTCTTCATTCGCCATGTCTCTAATAAACTGCGGGGAGGTTATATTTTCCATTACTATAACCTTATTTTTTAATGCACTATATTTTTTTAAAAATGAATTTTTGCATGCTTCTGATACAGCTACAATATAATCAAATTTATTCCATACTTTTAAATCCATCTCTATATCTGTCTCAATTGTAGAATAATCTGTATGAATCCATGCTATTTTTTTCTTAGCCTTGACCTTATCTGCTACAAAATAATGCGGCCACAAATAACTAATTGCAACATCATACTCTTTATCTAGTTTAGGTAAAAATGGAATAGCATATTTCCACATTAATTGCATTTGATAATATCCTGTCTCTACTATTCCTTTAGCTTTTCCTGCAAAACGAGTATTTATCTTAGATAAAATTCTAGAAAATCCAATGCCATACTCTTTATCCTTTAAAGTTTCTCCGATTGACTTCCTAAAGGTGGTGTATTGTGGAACTTCTTCTAATAAATTTACCTTGTTACAAACTAATTCCATAAAATCCCCTTGATGTCTATACAGCATTAAATCAACAGCGTATTTTTTGTAATCAAAACCCTCAAGCATACTTATAAGGCTTCTTTCTACTCCTCCAACTTCCATATCAAATGAGGCCACCAGTATATCCTTCATATATGCCTCCTAATTTTTTGTAACAAATTTTCTTATCCGCGCTATATTTTCTCCACCTATAACCTTAGATGCTAACAGTTTTAAACCACTCTTCAATCTTGCTTTAGGTGGTAACCAACTTTTATAAAAATGATGCATTGCATATGTATTTGGAGTAATAAATTTTCTACAGTTAATATAATCATATGGGGAAAAATATGTTTGAGGATAGAAGGCTCCTATCCCACTTATTTCTTGATATTTTCCATTCAACTGTAATCCTTTATTTTTTAGTATCTCGCTTATAATGGCCACATTGGTTAAACTGTCATACTTTCCATCCTCTTTAATAAAACTTTTTTCTTCGTATGAATCTAGAAACATTCTTATTAACACATTTCCTTTAGTGGCTCCTATTGTACTTGTAGCTATATAATTCTCTTGTTCAAATCCCCAAAATGAATCATGATGTAGCATATCATCAAAAGATTTGAATACCTCCACATCCGTATCTAAGTAAATTCCTCCAAATTTATAAAGAGCGTATACTCTTACATAATCACTTACAAATGCAAATTTTTTGTATTCATAGGCTTCCTTGACATATAAATTACAATTTATATCAAAATTATCTTCATTCCACTCAATTATTTCATAACCAGCTAAATTCTCTTTCCAGCTATCTATACATTTTTTTACTATTATAGGTTTTTCCCCCTTACCAAACCAACAATAGTGAATGATGCGTGGAATCTTTTCTGTAAATGCCAACTCAGTATCCCCTTTCTAAACTATATAGAATAATATACCTATACACCTAAATTTCCATATTTCATTGATCAACTAGTCATTAACATATTTCACCTTAAAAAACTTAGAAATTTAAAAAATTACTTTTATAAACAATGTTTAATGTTATTACATTCTCGTATGCATAGAAAATAAAATAAAATACTAATATTGCATAATAAACTAGTTTTTGGTCTTTATCAGTAAATAATTTTATAATCCATGAAATTAAAATTAATTGGTATAATCCAAAATATATAGAAAATCTTGCAAAAATCCAATTTTGTGTTGAAATTATCATGAATACAAGTCCTAATATAGACATATTTACTACATAGTCACTTTTAGGAAATATTTCCCTAAGTTTCTCTCTTCCAATGTAAGCAATAATAATTGGAGGAATATTAACTCCAACTCTAAGTATATTTGCTCCGCCCTCAGAAAAGTTCTTGTAATCTCCATACTGACTATCTCCTATGACTGAGAATAACGTATCTAAAAATTGATTAAACCCTATAACTATGAGTACAGAGCAAAAAAGGGTTACATACGTTTCCCATGACCATGCTTTTCTCCTAATCATAAAATATATTGGAATAAGGATAAGTGCAGTTTGATGTATTGTTGATGCAAATAGAATAATTAGAATATACTTTTTCCAGTTACCTTCAAATATATATTTTGTTGCAGCAAAAATAATTGCTGCTGCAAGAAATTGCCTTATCCCATTCATTGATATTAAATACATTCCACCTGTTATATATACATATAAACTTAATTCGAACATTCTTGTATATTTATATAAAACCAATACAATAAGTACATTTGTTATTAGTGCCGTTACAAAAATCAATATTTGAGGGTCATTAGAGAACTGTTTTAAAATCATCTGAAGCACATTAAAACCCATATCTTTTCCTTCTTTTATATGCTCCCAATCAAATGTATCTTTTTTATAAGAATACATATAAAAAAAAGTATCCCCGATATTATTACGGAGACCAGACACCATTACAAGAATAACTATTGTTAAAAATACTAAAAGCTTATTTGGCTTTGATTGAACAATGTGTGGTCCCATTATTACAGGAGTAGAAAAATATCTTGCTAAAAAAGAAAGAATATAAACTAAGGCCAGCGTAACCCAAAATATAAACATTTTTAAATTCCTTTCATATTATAGATTGTAAATATAAAACTCTTTGCTATTCTTTAACCAAATAATTCAATAATATAACCTATCGGTCCTATATTTTTCTTACAATCTAAATACATATAACAATAAAATACACAGTTAATTAAAGACCTACTATTTATTTTTCAAAACAGTAGCTTTACTTGTCTTTTGAATATAAAAATGAAGCATAATCCCAAAAGGTGTAGCCACCAAAGTAATAAATTTACATGGGGACTCAATGAGAAATTTATAGTTTTTGATCATCAAGTTACTAGATACATAATGTATAGATTCTCGAAATTTTTCTTTTAATGTAGGAGCATATTTCATAGCAACTTTTCTAAAGAATGAGAACCCTTGGGGATTTTTTCTATATTGCTTAATAATGTTCATGCTAGATCCATCTGCTAAATACTCAACATGACAAAGAACTTTATTCATGATGAGTAACGGATGCTCTTGATCAATAAGGATATATTTATAACTTAAAGGACAGTACTTTTCGCCCGGAAATATTGGATATGGTGGGGTTTTTCGTGTTAACTCTGATCGATAAACTAACTTTTTATCACCTGTGACTTTATATTTCGCATGCAAATCTGTCAGTTTAGATTCCTTCACATGTTCCGGCATCATCGTTCCAATAACTTTTCCATTTGGATTAGCGTCTAATCCTATTATGCCAGCGTAATCATTACTTCCATACTTCTTCCAAAAACGAGTGATATTTCCAACGGCATCATCCGCCATATAATCATCAGAATCAATACAAACATTAAGTTCCGTATCAATTAATTCGTAAGCAGTATTATGTGCCCCGTGCATTCCCTGATTCTCTTGATAATGATACTGAATTGAGATACTGCCTTGGGAAATCCAATTTTCTATTAACTCTCTTGTTTCATCTGTAGATCCATCATCAATAATTAACCAAACAAAATCCTTACTTGTCTGTCGCTTTAAACTTTCATAACATAAATGCAGCGTGTAAGCACGGTTAAATGTAGGTGTAAAAATTGTAAGAGTAGGTTTCAATTTACATCTCTCCATCAATCATCTAATCTATTAAAATTCATCCCCTAATATTGTTAATATACTATTTAATACTAATCTATCAGGTCTTACATATTCATGGTAATATCTATAATTGTTAATCATCATTTGATATCTATAATTTTCATCATTTGATAAAGTATATATTTGATTTATACATTCTTCTGGTGTTTTAAAAACAAGATAATTTTGACCATCACGAAAATCACCTGGGACTTCATAATGTAATTCTTCTGTTACTATAGCCTTACTTGCTGCAACATACTCTGCAAATTTCCAACCAATAGATTGATGTAATCCCATAGTTGCAATACAAATTGCTGATTCTTTTACCTTTCTTAGGTAATTATTCCGTTCAGTAGCTTTTCCGTCTTCTATAACAATATCTGCATAATTTTTATATGCAAATTCTGATGGTGCTACTCCTCCATAAAATTTATCTCCAAACTCTTTTCGACAAAGTCTAATGCATGTTGCTCGAAAATCATTAATATATGCACGTTCTTCCTTTTTATTCGAAGAAATTTGCCCTTCATAATCTCCATTTACATCCCATAGCCTAGCCATAAAAAGAATTTTTGAATCTATTTCTTTATGAGGTATATCTTCAAAAGAATTAATACGATATAAACCATTGTAATATTGAGACAACGGAACCTTCCGTATTATTTTCTTAATTTTCTCCCTAAGTGGATCTTGAGGCATCGGTGAATGCGCAATATTTCCAGGTATTGTAACCATATAATTTAATCCAAGAGGATAAATTTTTTCCTTATGCCTTAACTTTGAATTATAAAAACTATTAAAACTTCGCTTAAAGTAAAAGTCGTATTTTTCTAACAACACATTCATAAACTCAACATAATCCTGATTTTTCTTAAGCAAATTATCATAACCATCATTAACATCATATAACACTCGAGTTTTCCCGTTGATTATAACTTCCATCATATTATAAGGTAATTGATCTTGATGATTCTTACTAAGTTTCTCTATCCTCAAGTCTATTACTCCTTGTTGAGCAAGTAGAACAAAACCTGCAGTTATATTATAGAGATGCAGCGGAACTTCTCCTAGCCTAAGACAACATGAAACTCTTGACATCATTGTGCTCCTTTTTAATCCTTTAGACATTATTTAAAATATAGAAGTTACTATTAATTAAAGCGCTTGAAGATAAAAATTCTCAAGCCAAGTAGCCGATTCACTTATATCATATCCTTCTTTCTTGATATATCCTTCTACATCTTGCATACGTTTATTGACATCCAATATATCCTGCGCCCATATTTCAGGGGAGGTATTTATGCTTTCAAAACTCACTAGACCTGCTCCCATGTCTACTTCTTTAGTTATCGCATCCGAGATGACACAAGATAACCCAGCTCCTTGCGCTTCTATAAGAGTAACAGGCAATCCTTCATGAATGGATGGGAATGCAAATACATCAAAAGCTTGAAGTAAATGGTCGATATCGCTCCTTATGCCAAGAAACTTTACATTAGCCCCTAAATTTAATTCTTCCACTTTTTGCTCGATCTTTAACCGTAACGGACCATCCCCCACCAAAACAAGAACAGAATCTCTTCTAAGTTTAACTAACTGAGCAAACACTTCTATAAGGAATCCATGATTTTTTTGATGCGCAAACCTTCCTACATGCCCTACTACAAAGTTATCAACTGTAAGATTTAGTTCCTCTCTTATCTGTTTTCTAATTTCGGGGGAAAATGAAAACTTTTCAGGTTCAATTCCATTTTTTAAAATCGTGGCAGTATCTGTTTTACCTGCAAATAACCAGCGAGATGCTGCATCCGAGCATGCTAGAAGATGTGTCGCACTTCGTAATATATACTTCCCTGCATACCACTTATATACTTTCGCAGCAACTCCACCTTCACTGCTAGTATTGTGACTATGTGCGATACGAACTGGTATACCGGCTTTCTTAGCTGCACGTAACACAAATCCACTCATCTTATCCATGTGTGAGTGTACAATCTTATATTCTTGATGAGATTCAAAAAAATTATCTAAAGACTTTATGTATTCGTTATGACCACCATCAGTAATATATGGAATCCTGTGCACTTTCCCACCTAATTCTGATATTTCTGTATCGAAAACACCTTCCTTACAAGTAAGAAAATCAAACTGCACTTTATTTCGATCTATATTCCGGTACAAGTTCATAATAAGGGTTTCTGCACCACCACGGTTCATATTGACTACAACATGTAAGATTCTTAATGGACAATTCAATCTAACGCCTCCGTTCTACTCATAAACATGGTGTAAATATAGCTCTTTTCTTCTAATACTTTATTGACGGCATAATTATTTTTAATAATCTCACGACCAGACTCTCCGAATATGCCTTGTAAGCTACTATTTTCAGCAAGATATTTTATCTTTTCTGCCATTGTCTGTATGTCTTCACGACCTACTGTCCAACCATTTACACCATTTTGAATTAACTCTTTATGGCCCCTGTTCTCACTGGCTATAACAGGCAATCCGCAAGCCATCGCTTCCATAATATTAACTGGTAACCCCTCACGTAGACTGGATGCAACAGAAATATCACAAATAGGTAAAATTTTTGCAATATCATTCCTATAACCAAGGAAATCTATCATTTCAAATACACCCATTTGTTTAGCTAAATTTTTGCTAGCATTTATCAAAGGACCATTCCCAGCCAATAGAAGCCTCGCATTGGGAACATGATCTTTTATTAAGGCCAATGAACGAATCAAAAACTGCTGATTTTTATTTTTATTAAACTCAGCCGCATAAAACATTAAAAAATCATCCGGTTTATAACCCATCTCAATCCTTAGACAACTCTTTTGAGCCTCACTAACTGGTTTAAAATATTCTGTGTCCACTCCCACCCCATGAATTTGTTCAATTTTAGGTACTTTAAACTTTCGCTGAATAGCCAAGTTATAATCTTCTTGGTTAATTGTAATGAGGCAATCTGTATAATTTGCTAGCATTTTTTCAATTGGATAATATAACAGCCAATTTGCAAGCGGGGCACCTTTACAAAAATGAAATCCATGTGCAGTATATAAAACTTTTGTTCCATGCTTTCTAGATTTTCTTGCTGCCAAACGTGCAACGGCTCCCCCCATCGGGGTATGACAATGAATAATTTTATATTGATTTTCATCAATAATATCTTTCAGCTCTTTATAAGCCTTAATATTCTTAAATTGCAAAGGTGACCTTTGAATAGAAATGTCATACTTCTTATCCACATATGGAAGTTCTATGTTGCCAGCAGCAGCAACATGGACTTCCCAGCCTTGTTCTTTAAACCATTTCATATACGGCAAATGAAATGCTTTAAAGTGAAAGTCTACCGTCGCACAAAATAATACTTTATTTTCCATATATATATCACCCTACAATTGTTATATTGTAACTAACCACCTGTGTATACTTCATTCTCATTTCCCTACATAGTGAAACATAAGTCTAAGCATATATATGTAGATCAAAATCCATATTTACATCATATTTTGTGGAGTTTATGACTATTTGCCAATGTCAATACACGTTTTCTTAATTCCGTCTTCTCGAGATTCTTATAAGTTTGGAGAACTGCTTCAATTTCGTTTATACAAAGGTTCGATGTTTTACCTATATAAATTTTAGGATGAACTTGTTGTTCATGTATTTCTTCTTTTTTCAATAGTTCTTCAAAGAGCTTCTCTCCAGGTCTTATTCCAGTGAACTCTATTTGTATTTCTTCTAGAGAATTTCCTGATAATGTAATTAAATTTTTCGCAAGATCTACTATTTTCACAGGATCCCCCATATCTAACACAAATATTTCTCCACCTTTAGCTAATGCACCAGCCTGTATTACAAGCTTGGACGCCTCTGGAATTGTCATAAAGTACCGAATCATATCTGGATGTGTAACCGTAACTGGACCACCTTGCTTAATTTGTTTTTTAAACAACGGTATAACACTACCGCGGCTTCCTAATACATTACCAAATCTTACAGCCACAAACTTTGTATTACTTGTTTTGTCCAAGTTTTGAATTACCATTTCAGCAAGCCTTTTTGTTGCTCCCATTACACTTGTCGGATTCACAGCTTTATCTGTAGAAATCATTACAAACGTCTCGACCCCATTCCAACTTGCCGCTTTTGCCACGTTTGTTGTCCCAATTAAATTGTTTTTAATAGCTTCTTCAGGGTTACGTTCCATCAATGGTACATGCTTATGTGCAGCGGCATGATAAACAACTTGAGGCTGATATTGACTCATTACTGACATCATTTTCAGATCATCCTGTACATCAGCAATTTCTGTGGTAACGACAATATCTGTGTCACCGTATAGCTCTTTCAATTCCATTTCGATAGAATAAATACTATTTTCACCATGACCTAATAAAATCAATTGTTTTGGGTTGAATTTTGCAATTTGACGACAAATTTCAGATCCAATTGAACCACCAGCACCAGTTACTAAAATAATTTTATTAGTAATAAATTCTGAAATACTTTCAATATCCAATTCAACAGGATCACGTCCTAATAAATCGTCTACTTGGACATCACGAAATTCATTCACTGAAACTTTTCCAGTCACTAAATCCTCTAGCATTGGAAGAATTTGTGTTTTTATTTTTGTCTTGGAACATTCTTGAAAAATCATATTTAATGCTTTCTTGCTAAGTGAGGGAATTGCTATTATGATGCTATCGATATCTAATTGCTGAACAGCAAATTCAATACGGTCAATTCCTCCAATTACCGGTATTCCAAGAATATCCAATCCTTGTTTCTTTATATTATCATCAATAAATGCCACAGGCAGTAATTCAGTATCATTACTATTCAGAAGTTGCCTTACAACCATTGTACCTGCAGAACCCGCACCAATAATTAGTGTTCTTTTTTTGTCGTCCCCTTTTTGAATATAAGCATCTCTGAACATCCGCCATAGAAAACGTGATCCTCCAATCAGTAAAATATGAATCATCCACGTTACAACAAGAAGACGGAAATAAATATCTTGAACCAATATTTGTTGTACTACTGCTGTTGTGATAACAGAAAGTGTGATTGCTTTTAAAATAATTAGTAATTCTCCTACACTTGCATACTCCCATGCTTTTTTATAAAGCTTATAAATAAAAGAAAAAATATGATGGCTAAATAGCAGCGTCATTGCACTCACTACGATGGGAAATGTTATGACATTGAAATCAGCACTTACTAAGAAACGACTAAAGAAAACCGTAGTTAATACGATTAAGGAATCAATTAAAATTAATAAGGATAATCTCTGGCGATACGTCATAATAGCCCCCCTCTCTAAATTTTTTATATATAACAAAAGGAAATCCTCATAATTGTTATCTTAGAATTAAAAGATTTATATATTGAATATGTCTAGCTAAACATATAGACAAGGAAAATAATCAATAACCAACTAATACAAAGTTCCTATCTACAAAATCCTTTAGAAAGACTTTCTAGACAAGAACTTCAAATAAGTTTGGGCATCCAACCCTCCCTCACACCACACCCTTGACGACTAACGTCTAAGGTTCTTCAACCCACAGTATGATCGAGTGTCTCCATTGATAGTGGTAAGGAGACATCACCGTATCCTATAATTTTTTATAGGTGGTCTTTCATTCTCTACTATAAAATATATGAAAAGCTTCTCATCCTTACGTCACCCATTAGGAAAGCGCTGTATTATTATTTTATGTATAATCAATTCTAATAAATCTCTTATACTTTTTTATTTAGAATAGCCCCTACAAGCCTTCCTTTTGTTAAATCTAAGGCTCTATTCGCTTCAACAACTGCTTCACTAGCAGTTTGATAGCAACTTAGCACCAATAATACCCCATCACATTGACTGGCTAGTATATTTGTATCTATGACCTCAAGAAGGGGCGGAGAATCAAATAAAATAATGTCATACTGCTCTATTGCTTTGCTAATTAAATTTTGCATAGATGGTAAACTAAGCATCTCAGCTGGATTATTAATTTCGGGGCCACTTGTCAATATATGTACATTTTTGATTTCTGTCTGCATTACCACTTTTTCTAATGCTGCTTTTCCCTCCAAAATATTTGTTAATCCAGATTTATTTTCCATTCCAAAAATCGCATGTAATTCCGGAGTTCGCAAATCCGCATCAACAACTAAGACTTTTTCATCTCGCTGAGCCATAGAAACCGCCAAATTTGCCACAGTGGTGGTTTTACCTTCTCCATATCCAGGAGAAGTAATAATTATAGTTCTTGTTTTGTCCGTGCCAATTGCAAATTGAAGGTTAGTACGAATTGCTCGATATTCCTCAGCCATCTTCGATTTCGGAGCGATATGAGCAATTAAATGACTATTATCAAGAATACGGCTTTGCTTTTTATTATGAATCAAATGTTTTCCCCTCCACTATTACACTTTCTCTCTTACTTGTTTTATCTACTATATTATTTTTCTTCATTTGAGAAACACTTCCTAAAACGGGAACCGGTAATAATTTTTCAATGTTACGTTCCGATCTAATTGTTTCATCAAGAGAATCCAATACAAAGACTACTCCGATACTCAGTATAAGACCGGCAGCCAAGGCCACCTCAATCGCTTTTGCATGATTCAAGTTTATCGGTAAAGGATGTTCTTGTACTTTTGCTTCTGTTAAGATGCGGACATTCGAAAAATTTAGGATAGCATTGGCTTCTTCTTTATAAACATTTGCTGTAGCATTGGCAATTTTGGCTGCCTGGGCTTGATTAGTATCCACAGCCGTAATAACAAAAACCTGTGACTCTTCAATCTTTCCAACACTGACCTGTCCGTTCAATGCATCTGCTGATTTTTGCGAATTTAATTGCTGGGCCACTTTCTCTAAAACAATAGGTTCCTTTATCATCACTTTAAGTGTAGCTATAGCATCAGCATTAGCTGGAATGAGGATTCTTGCAGAAGACGCATATAAAGGCGTTTTCATGAAAATGCTATATATACCACCAATACATGCCGCTAATATCGTAATTACTACAATAACCCAAAATTTTCTTTTTATAACACTAAATAATTTTTTTAAGTTTATTTCCTTTTCCATGTTTCCCCTCCATTACTGTCTATTTAATTAATAAAAAAGCAAATCTTAGGTAAATTAAATCGTATAACCTAAGTTAATTTTGATTATACCGAACATAACTTAATAAATCATAAATAGGATATATTTTCCGAGTATATATTTTATTCGGAAAATATATACTTTTTTTGATTAATCTTAATATACTCATTTAATATTCATTTTAGTTCTTGATAATGAACCCGTCAATATAAATTTATACATCAAATCCATCGATTACCTAAGTATATTTAATTCAATTATCCTTATATAAATTCAAAAATAATAGAGTTAGTATAGTCATATGGACACAACTAAAGTAAGTCCTTACAATGGATTTCAAGGAGAAAGTGTCCGTATGACAAACAAGAAATTTAATGAAGAGTTTAAAAAAATGGTGGTTGAATTATATCGTTCGGGGCAATCTGTAAAAGCATTAAGCAGCGAGTATGGCGTATCAGAAGTAACCATTTACAACTGAATTAAACAATGTTCTACAAGTATGATGACTGAAAAAAGAAATATCATTAAAAAGTTAATCCTCAAAACAGATTTACCTTAACTTTTTACCAAGTATATTGACTTTAATTCATAAAAATTCAGCATCTTTTTTGTGTCGTTAAAACTTAATTATAAACCATTTCGCTTTCTACTAACTTTTTCATATAGTCTAATAGCTCTTTTCTTAGGTTCTCATGTTGCAGTGCCATTTCAATAGTTGTTTGAATAAATCCAAGCTTTTCTCCAACATCATAGCGTGTCCCTTCAAAGTCATAAGCAAACACACGTTGGATTTCATTTAAACGTTGAATTGCATCTGTTAACTGAATTTCTCCACCTGCTCCAGTTTGTTGATCTTCTAGGAACATAAATATTTCTGGCGTTAATACGTACCGTCCCATAATTGCTAAATTAGATGGTGCTGTTCCTTTAGCGGGTTTTTCCACAAATTTACTCACTTGATAACTACGATCCTTTTGTTCTAATGGATCAATAATGCCATAACGGTGTGTTTCATTTTCTGGAACCGTTTGAACACCGATTACTGATGATTTTGTTACCTCATATTGATCCATTAATTGACGTAAGCATGGCGTTTCAGCTTGAACAATATCATCACCAAGTAATACAGCAAATGGTTCATTCCCAATGAATTTACGTGCACACCATACAGCATGTCCTAGACCTTTAGGCTCCTTTTGACGAATATAATGAATATTGATTTTCGAAGACTCTTGTACCTTCTCAAGAATTTCATGCTTTCCTTTTGATAATAGGTTTTGTTCTAATTCAAAAGAATGATCAAAATGATCTTCAATTGCGCGTTTTCCTTTTCCCGTTACAATAATAATATCTTCAATTCCAGACTCAATTGCTTCTTCCACAATATACTGAATTGTTGGTTTATCAACAATTGGTAGCATTTCTTTCGGCATAGCCTTTGTCGCCGGTAAAAAACGAGTTCCTAATCCTGCAGCCGGAATAATGGCTTTTCTTACTTTTTTCAATGAAAATCCTCCTAGTAATCTAAAACGTATTTATATAAATCATAAATCTAACCACTAATAAAAAGAAATAGAGAATTTAATTACACTCCTATGTAAAATAAATTATCTATATATTTTCTGTTTTAATTTTATGATGTCTACCTATTCATATTTCACACGTTATTATTCTATGACTAAAGATATTACTAATACAACATCAATAAAATATTATATCGATATCTCTGTTAATGCCTTCTTATTCTGTTTTATTTTTTTGTACTTGCTCTTCTAAAATATTTTCCCACTTGTCACCAACGACATTAAAAGTATACCTCTCAACATTCTTTTTAGCCTTGTGACCATATTCTTTTCTTAATTCTTCAGATCCTATTAAAGTCATTAATGAATTAGCAAGTTCATCAATATTTCCTTCTTCTACAAGCAATCCGTCTTCTTTATTTTTAATTATTTCAACAGGCCCTGTAAACCTAAACAAATTTACATATAATTTACATCAAGTTCGCATAAAATTCACAATAGTGATTATCGCATACTTTTCATTTACAAACTATTACCATTAATACGCAGTTTTTGTCATATGCACTCTAGGAAAACGTTTTCTTCATTAGTTCTACAAAGTTCTATTTATCTTCTTCAACTACAAAAAAATCAGGAAGAAAACATCCTCTTCCTGATTTTTACTACTTTTATACGTTTTTGAACCTTATCGTAATGCACGACGTGGTAATTTATCGATGTTTTCTAACATGATACCTGTACCAACAGCAACACATTGCATTGGATTTTCAGCAATTAATACTGGTAATTTTAACTCTTCTGCTAGAAGCATGTCGATACCGTGTAATAAAGCTCCACCGCCTGTTAGAATAACACCACGGTCAATAATGTCCGCAGATAGTTCTGGTGGTGTGCGCTCTAGTACGCCTTTTGCAGCTTGTACAATGATAGCCGCGTCTTCTTTTAGTGCTTCTGTAATTTCTTCAGAGCATACTGTAATTGTACGTGGTAAACCAGTTACCATGTCACGTCCGCGAATTTCAAGCTCTTCACTACGTGCACCTGGGAATACTGTACCAACTTTAATTTTAATATTTTCTGAAGTACGTTCTCCAATCAATAGCTTATACTTACGTTTAACGTAGTTTAAGATCTCCATATCAAACTTATCGCCAGCCATTTTGATAGAGGAAGAGGTAACAATATCACCCATAGAAAGTACGGCAATATCTGTTGTACCTCCACCAATATCAACAACCATGTTTCCGCTTGGCTGGAAGATTTCCATACCAGCACCAACTGCGGCCACTTTTGGTTCTTCTTCTAAAAATACTGTTTTACCACCTGAACGTTCAGCAGCCTCACGAATTGCTTTTTGTTCTACAGATGTGATATTTGTTGGACAGCAAATTAAAATACGAGGTTTTGAAAAGAAGCTCTTCACGTCCAATTTGTTAATGAAATACTTTAACATTGCTTCTGTAATTTCGAAATCTGCGATTACACCATCTTTAAGCGGACGAATTGCCACAATATTACCAGGTGTACGTCCCACCATACTTCTTGCTTCTTCACCTACTGCTAATACTTTTCCACTATTACGATCAATTGCCACAACAGATGGCTCATTTAATACAACACCCTTACCTTTAACATGAATTAATACGTTAGCCGTACCTAGGTCAATTCCGATATCTCGCGCAAACATTCCCGTCTTTTCCTCCTCGATATTCAAAATCAGGTTACACCCGAATTCTTTTACACCTAATTTCTGATTTTATCATAATTTTAACAGAAACGTAATATTCACAAAAAGAATTTTTCTGAAAAACATTACCGAATCTGTAAGGAATGTTTGCTGTTTTGCATTTATTGACGTACAGGCTTTTCTATATCTTCTTTTCTATACTTCTGCTTTGTTGCTTCTCCCCCTCTTAAATGACGAATAGACTTATGATAATCAAGAATTTCTTTCACTTCATTTGCGAGCTCTGGATTAATTTCTGGCAAACGTTCTGTTAAATCTTTATGGACTGTACTCTTTGATACCCCAAACTCCTTTGCAATTACACGCACTGTCTTTCTTGTCTCCACGATATACTTGCCAATCTTGATAGTTCTCTCTTTGATGTAATCGTGCACACCACTCGCCTCCCTAAATTGGATGTGGGAAGTGTGAAATGAGACTCGCTGCATACGACTATGAAGTAAATGTGAGTGCTGTTTGTAAGCGTTAAACATTCTTGGATTTATAATGAAATGATTCACGATTTCTCACCTCAAACACTCTCTTTGCATTGGTTTATACCATTGTATTGCCCGCACTACTGATATATGCTACATGTTCACTATTTTTGCGGACTAAGTTAAGAAAAATTACGTTTTTGTGTGAGAAATACGTTAACAATGACAATTATGGCGAAAAAAAGTGACACCTCTTATACAAGGTGTCACTTTTCTCGTTCATACTCTTCTTCTAACAACTGATGGTGGGGAACTTCTTTCTTACCGGCAATATAATAATATAAAGCGAATAAAACAAACAATAAAATAATAGCAATCGACAGAACAGATAAAAATGACATAGTATCCCCTCCCTTTTGTAATATATATTCGAAAATCTCGTCATTTTTCCTTGTTATTGCAAATTTTTTCTCGAAACTGATTATTTTTATATGAAAATGAAAAAATCAGCTCTCCTAGTGAGAACTGATTTTTTCACTTTTTTATTCTTGTGAAGAAGAATCACTAGATGATTCTGTAGAACCATTTGTTGATTTTTCTTCTTTCTTAGCTTTGTCCTCTTGTTTGCCGTTCGTCTCTTTATCACTAGTCGAACCGCTTGTTGATTTCTCTTCTTTTTGAGATTTATCTTCTGTTTTACTTTCTGGTTTCGTGCTTGTTGACTTTTCCTCTTTTTGAGATTTGTCATCAGCTTTTTTACCAGAAGCATTCGTCGCCTTTGTAGTACCTGCATCAGCTTTAATTTCTGATACTGATTTATTTAAGTAACGTTCAGGATTCACAGCCACATTGTCTTTACGTACTTCAAAGTGAACGTAAGAACCTGCATCTTTATTCATTGTACTTAAACCGGATTTCCCTAGTACTTCACCTTGTGCAACTCGTGCACCTTTTTCTACTTTCACACTGCCTAAGCTTTGATAAGATGCCGCTACACCATTTCCACTATCTACTGTTACAACATAACCAAGAAGTGAATCTTTTTCAGCTTTCGTTACTGTACCACTTAAAGCAGCTGTAACATCGAATTCTTTTCCATTTTTCGCAGCAATGTCGATTCCTTTATTCGGGGAATATGTGTTGTTATAAAAGACAAGTGCTTTTTCTTGTTCCGCCTCTGTTGCTGCATCTTCATAGAATTTCTTCTGTACTACTACTTCTGCATTTGCTGCAGCTGGCATTTTCACTACTTCTGAAGATTTTGTTACTGGTACTGCTGGATCATCCGTTTGTGTATACGGTGTTGCTTGATCTTGGTTCGGAGCTTTCTTCGGATTAGCTCCTTGGAACCATAGCGCAACCATTAAGATTACCGCTGCACAAGCAATGTATAGTGCCGGAAACACCCATCTTCTTTGAAATAAATGTACTACTTTTCGCGACTTTTTATTATTTCTTCCTCGCATTCCATCATCACCTCAGCAATCATTTTGAACAATATTCAAACATCCTATACAACCTATAACTAATTACTTTTCGACAAAATCTGTAAAAATATGTATAGAAATTGTAAAATTTCCGAGGAAATGATGAAAAAAGAAAAAAACTGAGCACTTTTGGCTCAGTTTTTAGTCTAATTGTTTTTTCTTGTATACGATTAAACATGCAGCAAGCGAAATAACAAGCCAAATCCCGACATTTAGCATATGCCCACTAATACTACTAAACCCAGCTCCATCTACTAAGCTGTTAATCGCTTTCGCCATATGAGACGTTGGAAGGTACTCAATCATCGTCTTAATTACTTTATTTTCAACCATTGGCTCAAATTGTACAGCTAAATACATCGTCATTAATATCGGCATTCCAATTAGTGATGTTTGTGGTACAGACTCAGCTAATAACCCAATCACTGTTCCAATTACGATAAATAAAATCGTTCCGCATAACATAATCAATCCTAGCAATAAAAGGTTGCCACTTAATTGATCCAGAATGAATAAGTTTACAATACAAATAATCAACGTCAAACATGCTGTTAATATACTTTTTCCAAGAAGAACTTCAACAGAAGATGCTGGAGATAACATTAATACACGCAATGTATGCTTTTCTTTCTCTTCTGCGATTACCATAGATTGAACAAATCCAGCAACAAAGAGGAAGCTCGTTAAAGTAATAATACTAACACCTGCACTCCCTTGCCCAAATCTGCTAAATATAAATGCAAATATAATTGGTAAAGATGCCATTAACAACACTTGTGAATTCGACTTAAAATCTTGTACTTCTTTTCTAAAAATAGCTGATACACGTCTCATTGAAAATGTCATTATAATCCCCTCCCAGTAACTTCAATAAAGATATCGCCTAGTGTTGGTTCGTGTGAATGAATAGATAACAGTTCGCCCTTTTTCATCCATTCTGAAATACGTTTTGCCCCTAATTCATCTTTTTTCACTGTTTCTTTTTGTTTATCTTTTAACACAACTTGTATTTGATCTTTCGCGTATTTTAATCGCAAGTTTTCTGGTGTATCAAGTGCTACAATTTCTCCTCCACATAAGAAGGCGATGCGGTTACAAAGCGTTTCTGCTTCGTCCATATTGTGCGTCGTTAAGAAAATCGTAGTTCCTTCTTTGTTTAAGTCTTTTAAGATTTTATGAATGTTTTGCACGTTTACTGGGTCAAGTGCAGATGTTGGTTCGTCTAAGAAGAGGATATCTGGTTTATGAAGGATTGCTCTCGCTAGTGTGACGCGCTGCTTCATTCCTTTTGATAATTTTTTCACTTGTGTTTTTTTATCTTCTAATAAGTTCACTTGTGATAGTACTTCATCGATTCGTTCTTTTTTACACTCGTATAAGTCACAAAATAGTAGTAAGTTATCATAAATGCTAAGTCTCTCGTATAAGCCGCTATTGTCTGTTAAAATGCCAATTCGTTTGTAATCGATGCTACTTGGTCCTGTAATATCTTTCCCTAATACTCTTACAGTTCCAACGCTATGAAGTAATTGAGAAGTTAAAATTTTTACTGTTGTTGTTTTACCGGATCCACTCGGCCCGAGGAATCCAAAAATTTCTCCTTGATTCACCTCAATATTTACATTTCGAAGTGCTGTTTTTTCGTTGAAACTTTTCATTACATCTTTCATTTCAATTGCCAATGTCATTTCGTCATCCCCTTTGTTTTTCTTATATAGATGAAAGTCGCTTTCGCAAGTTTCGATTTGACTGTTTCGCTTTTCTTGACTCAATCATATGAAAAACAAAGGGTTTACGCAGTAAAATACCCGTAAAAGGAGTATTTTTACCGGTGAATGAATCGTATTTTGAGCTTATTGGAGCAATTTTATAGTCCAATTACACCTTTTAATTCATCCATTCGTCCTTTTGAAAGCGGGATTGAACTTTTTCTCTCGTCATCCAAAATTAAACTAAAACTGTTACGAGTCCAAGTAATAACTTCTCGCACTCTTTGTAAATTAACGAGGTACGAGCGATGACATCTGAAGAATCCGAAACCTGTTAACCTTGTTTCTAGTTCACTTAATGTTAACGCACATACGAAATCACCTTCACGAACGTGAATATGTGTCACTCCATTTTGCGTCTCAATGAAATGAATTTCCATCGGATCAAGTAAAATGATTTTATCGTTCACTTTCGCTGGTATTCTTTCAAGTTTTATTTGCGGAATCATTTGAACTACTTTTTCCTCATCGACCTCTTCCACTTCTTCTTGCTCGATCTCCACTTTTTTTACACCGTCTTGATTTAATATGTATACATCCTCTGTTAGCGAGAGCGCATCCGATAAGAAGGACGATGTAATAAAGATTGCCTTTCCTTGTTCTTTCATTTTCATAATTGCTTTTCGAATAATAATCGTACTCTCTGTATCTACATTTTGCTCTGGCTCTTCCAAAATAACTAAATCAGGATTATGAATCATAACTCGCCCGATATGAAGACGGCGTTTCTCTGAAAATGACAATTTTTCTATTTTAACGTTTAACTTATCTAGGAGACCGACATATTGTACTACTTCTTCCATACTCATATTTGATTCATACAGCCCTAATAAGAACTTAAAGTACTCCTTCACCTTCAAACGGTCATATGCTTCATCTTTCAAAAAGCAAAAGCCGATGCGGGAATACACTTTCTTCCCAATTGGCTCTTCTTCAAATAGCACACTGCCCGAAGAAGCCTCTTCCTCTCCGATAATAATACGGTGCAACACTTTAGCTGTATGATTGTTACATTGCAAAACAACACATTGTCCCTTCTCAACCTTTAGCTCAATTGCCGGTAACTGGTTCGTCTTCCCTAACTGTTTCAACTCCAGTAGCGCCATTTCGTCTCCCCCAAATGCTTTTTATCCTATTATACCAAACAATTAATGGAAAATTATGATATTTTATACATTCTTATATTACACCAACAAAGAAGGCTATCCAAATGAAAGGATAGCCTTCTTCTTTATTTCTGCTCCACCATATAAGTCTTCAACTGATCACGAAGTGCTCTTTTTAAGAATTTCCCTACAGATGTTTTCGGAATTTCATTCACGAATAAAATATCATCTGGCATCCACCATTTCGGGAATTCTGCTTCTAGTAAAGCATACAGTTCGTCTCGTTCTACTGCTTGTCCTTCTTTTAATACGACACAAGCAACAGGACGCTCTTGCCATTTTTCATGCGGAACTGCTACGACAGATGCTTCTAATACTTTGTCATGTGACATTAAAGCATTTTCTAAATCTACCGAAGAAATCCATTCACCGCCGCTTTTAATTAAGTCTTTCGTACGATCGGCAATTTTAATAAATCCTTCCGAATCAACTGTAACAATGTCTCCTGTATGAAGCCAACCATCTTTCATTGATTCTTCCGTACGTTCATCGTTATAATAGCTACCGGCAATCCATGGGCCGCGCAGGCAAAGTTCTCCCATTTCTTCTCCATCCCATTTAATTTCACCGTCTTGTCCAATCACTTTCATTTCTAATCCTGGGAATAAATATCCTTGGCGAGAACGTAAATTATAATATTCTTCTTTCGGTAAATCACGCTGATACGATTTCGGGCAGTTAATTACAACTGCTGGACTCGTTTCTGTCATTCCATATATTTGTCTAAATGCAATTTCATATTTCTCTTCATACGTACGAATCATACTTTGCGGAGCAGCCGATCCACCTGACCATATCGTTTTTACACTGCTAATATCATATGGATGTTTTTCTAGTTCTTGTAATAAACCAATCCAAATGGTTGGCACGCCAGCCGTAATTGTTACTTTCTCTCTGTCGATTAGTCCCGCCAAAATCTCTGGTGTGAAATGCGGTCCTGGTAATACGAGTTTCGTACCAAACCATGTACTCGCAAACGGTAATCCCCATGCGTTAACATGGAACATTGGAACGACAGGCATACAAGTGTCTACTTCTGATATATTCCCGCCATCTGCAAGTCCGAGTGTATAACTATGGAGTGCGATACTACGGTGTGTGTAAACTACACCTTTCGGTTTCCCTGTCGTAGCCGATGTGTAGCACATACCAGCTGGTTCTTTTTCATCTAAATCTTTTACAAACGGAAATGTCTCATCGCCTTCTTCGAGTAATTGGTCGTAATGGTATGCTGGTGATAGTGTTGTGTGAGGTAGTTTATGATCGTCTGTCATAATAATAAAGGCTTTTACGTGTGGAATTTCGTGTTGAATACTTTCTAATATAGGTACCATGTCTTCATCGACAAAAATAATTTTGTCTTCCGCATGGTTAATAATATATGAAATGTGATCAGCGGAAAGTCTTAAATTAATCGTATGCAGAACTGCCCCGATTCCTGGAATCGCAAAGTATGCTTCCAAATGCCTATGATGGTTCCAAGCAATTGTACCTACTTTATCCCCTTGTTCAATTCCCATTCTCTTTAATACGCTAGCGAGCCTTCTTGTCCGCTTTGCAATTTCTCCGTATGTTAATGTATGAATACGAGATGCAGTCCGTGAGACAACTTCCTTTTTTGAAAAATATTTCTCCGCTCGTTCCATCATTGACGGAATGAGAAGTGGTACATCCATCATCATTTTTCATTACCCCCTGTTATTATGTTTTATATATTCACATAACTGTATTGTAACACGCGGTACGTAGTGTAACTTCCATTTATTTCTACAAATAATGACAAAAAGAGCTGTCCCATAAGTCGAACTTTTGACTAGGCGACACCCCTTTATATTTTCTCCTTACTGAACAATACCATAGTAAATTAACGATTTTTCGAATATATCTATCGTAACTCAAAATATATCAACGATTCGACAAGGAATATCGATTTACCGATAAAGATTGACAATAGTAGCCACCTATACAACAAAAAGGAGCTGTTCCAAAATATCTTTTGGAACAGCTCCTTCTAGTAACGACATCTATATCAAATTAACAAAAGTGTACGTGCACTATAATCTCTATTTTTTCACCATTAATTTCCCTTCATAATCATTCATCGTCTTAATTTCAATACCTTTATAGTAATGAGCAACGATATCTGTATATTTCTTACCTTCTTTCGCCATACCGTTTGCCCCATATTGACTCATACCGACGCCATGGCCGAAACCTTTTGTCGTAACGACGATGTTATTACCTTGTTGTTTCCATGTAAAGTCAGAAGAACGTAAATCTAATTTTTCACGAACTTCTTTTCCTGTTAATGTTTTCCCTTGAAACTCTACATCTTTTACCCGTTTTCCTTCTGTAAGGTCTTTAATGTTTCCAATCTTCCCGTCTGGCAGTACTTTCACACCGAGACGTTTTTGAAAGTCCGTCACTGTAAATGTTTGCTCGCTCGTAAATTTTGGAGATGCTTGATCCCACGGACTGTCTACACTCTTTAAGTACGGATAATCATTCCCCCAATAATCCACTGCATTTTCTGTTCGACCGTTACTCGTTGAGAAGAAAGAAGCTGAAATTGGCTTACCTTCATACGTTAAAACTTGTCCTGCTGTTTTAGAAACTGCTTCCTCGATTTTCTTTAAATTATTTTCGTAGTTATTCCCCCATTGCTTCTTCAGTTCCTCTTTACTTTTGTACACTTGATCTTTCACCGTGTCTGTCACGTCCGCATTGTTTTTCTTACCTCCGCTTAGCATACGCTGCACCACGAATGTTCTTGCTGCTAATGCCTGCGCCTTTAGCGCCTCTATTTCAAAACTGGCATTCATCTCAGAAGCTACTACACCGGTTACATATTCCTCCATAGGCAATGTTTCTACCTTTTTCTGCTGATCGCGATATACAGCAACTTGAACCGCTGTATCAACTTTCCCTGGAGCTGGTATGCTTTGTACGACTGGAGGAGTTTTAGGAGATTCTTCCCCTACCTTTGCTTTCGCAAACGGAATGACAAGGACGGCAGGTACAATGATAACGAGCGCTATTAAAAGCGCCATTGTAATGAAAAGTGGCTTTGAAAATTTCATCCTATTCCCCCAATATAAAGTTGGCTTCCTTTCATTCTTATGGAACTAAGGGGGCTTTTAGAACATACTTAGGGGGATCGGTATAAAGTGAAACTTTGATCAGTGAGGGTTTTATTCATCCCCCACTGACTATTAGCCCATCCCAATCGAGCATGTGCGAGATAAAACAAAAATTTTCTAAATATTTTCACTGAGACGTGCATAAGTATAGAATTTATTGACTATAACAGTAATAGTTAAAAAAAATAGCCTCTACGTCAAAAGACATAGAGACTATTTCAATTAAGCGTGAAGATCAGAAACTTCTTGTTCTTTCACTTCTTCTACTTTTTCGTTTACACGTTCAATAGTTGCACCTAATGCAGCTAATTTCTTATGGAAGTTTACATAGCCACGGTCAAGATGTTTTAGCTCGGTTACACGAGTGTAACCTTCTGATACTAAACCAGCTAAGATTAATGCTGCTGCTGCACGTAAATCAGTTGCGCCTACTTCAGCACCTTGTAAGCTGTTTGGACCGTTCATAATAACAGAACGACCTTCGATTTTAATATCAGCATTCATACGACGGAATTCTTCAACGTGCATAAAGCGGTTTTCGAATACCGTTTCTGTAATCATACTTGTTCCATCAGCTTGTAGTAATAATGCCATCATTTGTGATTGCATGTCTGTTGGGAAACCTGGATGAGGCATAGTTTTAATATCAACCGCTTTTAACTTATCTGGGCCAATAACACGTATACCTTCATTTTCCTCAATAATTTTAACACCCATTTCTTCCATTTTCGCTGTAATTGAGCGTAAATGTTCTGGTACAGCATTTTCAATTAAGATGTCTCCACCAGTAATTGCCGCTGCAACCATGAATGTCCCTGCTTCAATACGGTCAGGAATAATAGGGTGGTTTGCACCATATAATTTATCTACACCTTCAATACGAATCGTTCCAGTTCCAGCTCCGCGTACTTTCGCTCCCATCGCATTTAAGAAGTTAGCTAAGTCAACGATTTCTGGCTCTTTTGCTGCGTTTTCAAGGATTGTTGTCCCTTTTGCTAATGTAGCTGCAGACATAATGTTTTCTGTCGCGCCTACGCTTGGGAAGTCTAAATAAATTTTAGCTCCTTTTAGTTCTCCCTCTACATATGCCTCAACAAATCCGTTACCAACTTTCACTTTCGCTCCCATTGCTTCGAAGCCTTTTAAATGTTGGTCAATTGGACGTGAACCAATTGCACATCCACCAGGAAGTGCAATACGAGCACGACCGTTACGTGCTAATAATGGTCCCATTACTTGAACAGATGCACGCATTTTACGTACATACTCAAATGGTGCTTCAATGTTTAATTCTTTAGAAGAATCGATTGTTACTTGGTTATTTTCAAATACGACTTCAGCATTTAAATGACGTAATACCTCGTTAATTGTGTATACATCAGACAAAACTGGTACTTCAGATAGTACATTCTTTCCATCACTCGCTAATAGGGCTGCAGCGATTATAGGTAATACAGCATTTTTTGCGCCCTCAACACGCACTGTGCCGTTCAACCGCTTTCCGCCACGGACGATGATCTTTTCCAAATTATTCCCCTCCGTGTCCTTTTTTCAGTATCTATTCACTCAATACTCAGAAGTTATGATCGGTGTGCCAACCACAATTGTATCTTTGTTGTCTGTAGAACGTATTGCTATTTGCACATTTATTTTCTCTCTATTTGTTGAAAGAGCGTCATTCCACTTTTTATTATATGCGGAGACTGACACAAATGCTCTTTCTTCTATCTGTTCGATCGCTCTTGCTGAAAGATCTTTCAAAACCTGATTGGTTTTATTTTGCAAAACACCTTCAATCTTATCATTCAGTACACCTTGAACACAAGTATAAATTGTAGGTTTTTCACTAAAAATTTTATCCATTTTCCGAACGTACTTCGGGTCCCATTTCGCCCCGCTTACTTCAAAAATAATGAAAGTGTTTTCTTTAGTATTTTCCTTACTCCAAGTTACTACTACTCGTTCTTCATATAAAGAAGATTTTTTATAGGATGTAGCTTTATATCCATCTGGAGATTGCTCTAATTCCCAACTTTCGACATTTGCTTTTTCCTTCACTTCATTTAACAATTTTTGAAACGTATGTATATTAGAAATTGTTTTCGTTTCTCGTGCTAACCATGACCACCGCTCTACTTTTGCATCGTTCTTCTCTAAAGCTGCGATCATGCTCTCCATTTTCTGTTCATCGCTTATAGGTTTCATCTCTCTATATCCAACCAAAAATAAAACAACACTTACGACAACGATAAGAATGGCTTTAAACTTCAATTTCATCCCCTCCTATCCCCATTGTTAACGGAGATATGAGGTTCTATACACTTACTTTACTAAATACGTTAAACTCTTCGAATAGCCTAAATAATCAAGGAAAAAGTTACTTACAGATGTCCCAATTGCAATTGTAATTAGGATGAGTAACACTCTCGTCTGCATCACTTTCCCAGACTTCATTAAGCGCTCAATGTGAATACCTTGTAAGGCCCACCACGTAATGGTAATAAATAATAAATGCGAAACAATGGCAATCAGTGCTTGTTGCCCTAAAAGTTGTGCCAAAAAATCGACCCCTTTTTTGCTTGGCTACTACTTACGCAAAATGTAAAAACGATACCATAATAAGTAGGAGCCACACTTTTTCACACGCAAATAAGTATCTTACATTTTACATCGAAATTTTCTTTTGAAAAACATATACCTATAGGCGTTTTCATTTGCTGCTACTCCAAAATAAAAAGCGTAGAGTACGGACTCTACACCTTTTATTTTCACTATTGTACCACGTTCCCTAAGAAGAAGAAATCTTTCATTAATGGAAAATATTCATAAAAGAAATTGTAACCAATCATCGGCATAATCCCTAGTATTACAATCGAAATTGCGCAAAGGCTCATGACAATCTTTATATTTAACGGTAACTGAATTTTCTCTTCTGTCTCTCCAGTACGGAAAAACATTTGCTGTAAAATCCGGAAATAATATATGAGTGAAATAACCGTCGTACCCATCATAATAGAAGCTAACACGTAATGAGCTGGTTCTACATGAAGTGCTCCTAAAAAGATGTTAATCTTTCCGATGAAACCAGCCGTCCCCGGTATTCCAGCTAGCGATAAAATAAAAACTGTCATCACTATAGCGGTAAATGGCGATCGCTTATATAATCCTGTGAAAATCGTCATATTTTCCTTATTGTTTTGTAAGATTAATCCGTGGATGATTGCAAATGCTCCTATATTCATGAGCATATACGCCAGCATATAAAACCACATACTATCCATCGTAAACTGTGATAGTGCCACGAGAGGCACGAGCAAATACCCAGCATGTGCAATGCCCGAATAGGCAAATAGGCGTTTTACATTGTATTGCTTTAAGGCTACTACGTTCCCAACAATCATCGTAATACTAGCTAGCACCACAATGTATATGCTCATACGCCCATACAAGGATTGCATATCCCCTTGGATTGCCACACTTGCAAATACCATAAGGAACAGGCGCGTAATGAGTAGAAACCCCGCAATTTTAGAAATCGTCCCGAGAAATGCTGTGACAGGTGTCGCCGCTCCCTCATATACGTCTGGTGCCCACATATGAAACGGCACTGTTGCAATTTTGAAAGAGAGCCCAACGAGCAATAGTAGAAATGCGAGAGCTAACAATAACTGAATGCCACCAGCCAACTCTTGCGTCAATACCTTTTGCATTTCCACTATGTTGGTCGATCCTGTAATACCGTATAAATAACTCATTCCAAAGAGCGTAATCGCTGTTCCAATCCCTCCGTTAATGACGTATTTCATTGCTGCCTCATTTGATGCGCGGTTTCTTTTTCGAATTCCTACTAGAATATACGAAGAAAGCGAAAGCAACTCTAAACCGACGAATAGTGTGATGAAATCAACGCTAGAAGCCATGAACATCGCTCCAAGAAGCGCCATTAACATTAAGTAATAATATTCTCCCTTATCTCGAATAGGATCCTCTTTGTCATCACTCATTGCCATACATAAGACGAGAGCTGCTCCGATTAATAACAACGTTTTAAACCCTTTTGAAAATCCATCTAATACAAACGATCCATTTAAAATATCTCCTGCCGGTTCGCTATATAGCGTAATTAATGACACTATCGCTAACAAGGCAGAGACAATTGCACCAATCGCTACGTACCTATGGTTCAGCTTAAAAAACAAATCACATATGGAAAGAAGGATGGCAGCCCCGAGAATAATGAATTCTGGTACCATGAGGTGCCATGATAAGCTAAGTAACGTGTTCATATCCATCCTACTTCACCCCCAATGTTTTCAATGTATTTTGAAGCGGATCCCCTAGTAGTTCTGGCATTACTCCAATTGCAATAATACAAACGATAAGCAATATAACAGGGACGTACTCCCATCCGTGTATATCAGATTTCGCTTCCCATTCTTTCTTGCCAAATGTCACTTGAAGTATCGCTCTTAATACGTATACAGCGGTTAAAATAATCCCAAGTACACCGACAGCGGCGATGACTGGTTTCCCTTGGAATAAACCGAGAAAGGCAAGGAATTCGCTAACGAATCCAGACATTCCTGGCAGTCCAAGCGATGCCATACCGCCCGCCAGGAAGAAACCGCTAAGCACTGGAACACTTTTTGCGAGTCCGCCAAGTGCTGTAATATCCGAAGTCCCGAAACGTTGTTCAATTATGCCTAGTAAGAAGAAGAGTAACGCTGCAATTAAACCGTGAGACACAACTTGGAATAACGCCCCCTGTGTGCCTGGTGCATTTAACGCCGCAAGCCCCATTAAAACAATTCCCATATGTGAAATACTAGAGTAAGCAAGTACCT
Organism: Bacillus cereus group sp. BfR-BA-01310; assembly: GCF_022664325.1. Taxonomy (NCBI): domain Bacteria; kingdom Bacillati; phylum Bacillota; class Bacilli; order Caryophanales; family Bacillaceae; genus Bacillus; species Bacillus cereus group sp. BfR-BA-01310. The sequence continues at coordinate 377,215 of NZ_JAKUHD010000002.1, forward strand.
TTCTAAAGTCCGTTTGGATAAGTGCTAGAAAGGCCCCGTACAATAAATTAATTACCCCTAAAATCGCTATTAGCGTTGCAAACTCACGAAAGTATTCTGGGAATAACCCCTTCCCGAAGCGAATAATACCGTACGCTCCAATCTTCAGCAGAACTCCCGCATGAAGCATAACTACAGCAGGATGCGCTTCTATGTGCACATTGACCATCCAGCGATGCAAAGGAAAAATGGGTAGTTTAATCGCAAAGGCAACCATTATGGCAAGAAATAAACCGAACTGTAAGCTACTCGAGACGAGCGGTCCTCCCCCAGCAGTTACACTCGTTAATATCTCTTTAAGCTCCGCAATATTTGTCGTACCTGTTTTCGCAAACAAAATTGAGAAAACGATGAGTAAAATGGCTGATCCAATACCGTTATATATTAAATAACTATATGTAGCCTTTTCACTCGACAATTTCCCCCACTTGCCAATTAATAAAAACATTGGTGGCAACGTAATTTCAAAGAAGATAAAGAACAGCATTAAATTTTGAGCAGCGAAGACACCGAGCATCCCTATTTCTAACACGAGTAATAGCATGTAGAATGCTTTTAAATTTCTTTTAATGGAAAATGCCGCAATTGCTGCAAGCATCGCTAGAAGAGCTGTGAGTACCATCATTACAAGCGATAGACCATCAATACCAAGCTCGTAATAAATCGAAAATAACCTTTTGTCCACTGCTGCAAAGTCCCCAAATTTAATCCATTTCACTTTTTCATCAAATATCGATAAGCTCTTTCCAGAGGCGTATGTACAAGCAAGGACGATAGCGATTCCAAATGGAAGCGCCGTTCCGAATAAACCAAGCGCTCGCACCGTACGCGATTCTTTTTTCGGCGTTAATAACAGTAAGAGAATTCCTAACAGCGGGGAAAAAATGAAGAACGTTAATAGCAACTCATTCATCGTAAATCCCCTCCCGTATATAACAAAATAATTACGAGTACCGCGAGCGAAACTGCCGTTACAGTGCCGTACACTTGTACATTCCCGTTTTGAAGCTTCGCCCCTAGGCCACTCACACCTTTAATCAAACCCCCAATTAAAACTGCGATTCCTTCTACAACATATACTTCAAATAAGCGAAGCATATGAGCGATCCCTTTCGTAACAGGAAGCACCGTAACATTATATAGTTCATCCACATAATATTTTTCTTTCAAAAGGTTATAAAGAGGCGTCCCCTCTCCCGCGATCCAATCTCTAGAGATAGATTTCTTGCCATATATGAAATACGCGAGGACAATTCCCGCAAATGAAACGAGCGTCGCAACAACCATAATCCAAGCTGGCCCATGTACATCTTTCACTTTGAATCCTACATCCTTCGTAAGCCAATCTCCGAGAAACGTCCCAAACCACGGTGTATTTACATATCCTGCTACTACTGCAAGAACACCGAGGACAATCATCGGATACGTCATTGTGCGAGGCGATTCATGCACCTCTTCCTTCGTCTTCGTTTCTCCCGTAAAGACAAGAAAGTATAGACGGAACATATAAAATGCTGTTAAAAATGCCGCAATTACCGCTAAAACGAATAGAAAGTAATTACCATTCACCCAAGTCGCCGCTAAAATTTCATCTTTACTAAAAAACCCGGAAAGAAGAGGAACGCCGCTAATGGCAAGTGTACCTATTAAAAACAGCGCAGCAGTTACTTTCATCTTCTTCTGTAAACCGCCCATTTTATTAATGTTTTGCGTGTGCACTGCATGAATTACACTCCCTGCAGCCAAGAACAGTAATGCTTTAAAAAAAGCGTGTGTCGTTAAATGAAAGACACCAGCTACATAACCAGCAGAGCCTAGCGCAAGCATCATGTACCCGAGCTGACTAACTGTAGAATAAGCAAGCACCCTCTTTATATCAGTTTGTACAAGACCAATAGAGGCTGCAAAGATTGCGGTGAAAGCACCCACGATTGCAACTGTTTGCATCGCTACAGCACTTGCTGAAAATAGAGGGAACATCGTTGCTACTAAATATACGCCAGCTGCGACCATCGTTGCCGCATGAATAAGTGCCGAAACAGGTGTCGGTCCTTCCATTGCATCTGGCAACCACGTATGAAGCGGGAACTGACCCGATTTCCCCATCGCACCGATAAAAATTAAGATCGCCGTTATTGTAATCATGGTAGGGGAAAGATCACCCGTATAAATCGCCTTAAAAATCGCCTCATATTCAAAACTACCTGCGTTCCAAAAAATTAAAATCATCCCAACAAATAACCCAACATCCCCAATACGTGTCATAATAAAAGCCTTTTTCGCAGCAGCCTTCGCTTCTTCTTTAAAGAAATAAAAACCGATAAGTAAAAATGAACCGAGGCCGACTAACTCCCAAAATATATAAAGCTGTAATAAATTCGTCGATATAACAAGTCCAAGCATCGCAAATGTAAAGAGCCCTAAATATGCATAAAAGGTTGGTAATCTTTCGTCACCCTTCATATAACCTTTCGAGTACACATGTACAAGAAAGCTCACAAGCGTAACGATAAATAGCATTAAAGCTCCTAATGCAGTAACCTCAAAACCAAATGATATATCTATATCTCCGGCCCTAAGCCATATCCATTTATGTTTCACTGCCTCGGATGAAAATCGTTCTATTAGTACAACTACCGCTCCTATAAAGGAGAGAAAGGTGAAGAAAATACCTAGTACACTGCTTCCCTCTCTAATCTTCTTCCCGAACATAATAAGTAACAAAAACGAAACAAGCGGGAAAAGCGGTATGAGCCATGCATAATCGATCATTGTTTCCTTCCCCCTTTTCGGTCACAATGCTATCCTTTCAGCGTATCCATTTCATCTACATGAACTGTCGTGCGATTACGGTACAAAGCAATCAAAATCGCAAGTCCGACCGCCGCCTCAGCTGCCGCTACAGACATCGTAAACAGCGAAAAAATTTGTCCTGTTAAATTCGGAAACAAACCTAATTTACTAAACGCTACTAAATTTAAATTGGCGGCGTTGAGCATTAATTCAATACAAACCAATACAATTACTGTATTTCGCTTTGTTAAAGCTCCAAATAGGCCGATGCAAAACAAAATAATCGCAAGTGTTAAATACGCAGAAGCTGGAACGCTACTCATGGGAATCCTCCTCCCCCTCATCCTTCTTCGCAAGTATAATTGCGCCAACAAGTGCTACAAGTAAAATAACCGAGGTTAATTCAAATGGAATAATATATTTTGAATAGAGAAGTGTACCGATTTGAAGTGTGTTTTTTTCATGGAGAGGTAAACTTCCTTGTGTGCTTTGATTTGAAAAATCGATATTATTAACAGCGAAATACATAACCGCTCCAAATGCTACAACCGCAAAGAAGATAATCCATTTTCGAAGAGTAAGGCGCGATTCATTTTCCGCGTTATGTTTCGTTAACATAATGCCAAAAATCATAATAATAGTGATTGCACCAGAGTAAATTAAAATTTGTGCAACTCCGATAAATTCAGCTGATAAGAGAAAGTACAAACCTGCAATACTAAGGAACGTAAGCACAAGAGCCAGCATCATATGCATTACTTTCGTTAAGTTCAGCATAAGAACGCCGCCAATAATCGCAGACAAGGATAATATAAAGAAAGCTACAAACTCGCCATTCATGCTTTATTCTCCTTCCTGACGTTCTCGTCATTCTCGTCAAGCCACTGCAAATTTTTAAATAAATCATCACGTGAATACTCTGCGAGTTCAAAATTATTTGTCATTACAATCGCCTCTGTCGGACAAACTTCTGTACATAAATCGCAAAGAATACAAATTTCAAAATTAATATCGTACGTGTCGATAATTTTCCCCTTTTTCGTAGGATCAGGATGTTTTTTTCCTGTTAATTGAATGCAATCTGTCGGACAAATGTTAGAACACTGATTACAAACAATACATTTCTCTGGATAAAACTTTTGAATACCTCGAAAGCGGTCTGGTAATGGCAACGGTTGATTCGGATAATCATAGGTCACCTTTTTCTTACTCAAATTACTAAGCGTATATTTTAAACCTTTAAATAGTCCTTTCATCTCTTACTGGCACCCCCTTCATAGATTAGAAGAATAACTCCTTAATCAATGCCGTTAAGAAAATATTTGCAAGCGCGATTGGCAATAATACTTTCCAGCCAAACTCCATTAACTGGTCACCTCTTATACGTGGAAACGTGACGCGGAACCAAATTAATAGAAAGACCACACTGCTGAATTTCAAAGCAAACCATACAGCACCTGGAATAAATCCGAGGAACATAACTGGGTTCCATCCGCCTAAAAAAAGTACTGTAATTAAAGATGCCATCCCGAAGAAATATACATACTCTGAAAGCATGAAAAATGCCCAGCGAAACCCTGAGTATTCCGTATGGTACCCAGAAACAAGTTCTGACTCAGCTTCCGGTAAATCAAACGGTGTCCTATTTAACTCTGCAACTGCTGCAATTAAGAAAACAACGAAACCGATCGGCTGCGCGAAAATGTACCATACTTTCTCTTGTGCCACTACAATTTCATTCAAATTAAGACTACCAGCTAACAAAACGACGCCAATCACACTCATTACAAGCGGAATCTCATAAGAAATCATTTGCGCCGCCGCACGCATCCCTCCTAAAAGGGAATATTTATTATTTGATGCCCATCCCCCGGTTACGACGCCAATCGTCGTAATTCCAGAAACAGCAATGTAATAAAGTAACCCTACTCCAATATCCGCGAACTGAAATTTATCAGTAAACGGGATAACCGCAAGTACCATAAATGCTGGTGCGAATGCAATAACAGGTGCTAATATAAACAACGGTTTATCCGCGGCTTTCGGAATGCTATCTTCTTTTAATAATAGTTTCAAAACATCAGCTACCGTTTGTAGTAAACCGAATCGGCCCCCAACTTGGTTTGGTCCAATCCGTCCTTGCATAAATCCCATCACTTTCCGTTCTGCCAAAATACCGTATGTAACGAAGCCAAGGACTGCAAATAATAGAAGCACCGCTAATCCGAAAAAAATGAAGAAATTCATCCAGCTTGAAGGTGATTGTAAGAGCGTCTCAATCATTAGCCGTCAACCTCCCCAAGTACAATATCAACCCCACCTAAAATCGTAATTAAATTGGCGATGTTTTCACCTTTCAATAACTTCGGTAAAATTTGCAAATTATAAAAAGACGGTCTGCGAAATTTCAAGCGGTACGGCTCTTTCTTTCCATCACTAGCAATATAGCAACCAATCTCTCCCCGCGGCGATTCTATACGGACGAATGCTTCTCCCTTAGGTGCTTTAATAATTTTCGGCACTTTTGCTATGACGGCTCCATCTTTCGGGAACTGCTCAGCTGCTTGCTCAATAATTTTTAATGACTCCTCAATTTCTTCCATCCGGCAAACGTAGCGATCCCAAGCATCACCCACGCTCCCAACAGGAATATTAAAATCAAAACGATCATAAATAGAGTATGGCTCATCTTTGCGAAGATCCCAGTTTACCCCCGTACACCGCAAATTCGCTCCGCTTAAAGAATATGAAATCGCCTCTTCCGCGTTATATATACCAACGCCTTTCACACGATTTAGGAAAATTTCATTTCCGCTAACAAGGTCGTGATACCCTTCCAATTGCTCTCTCATATACGGAACAAACTCTTTCACCTTTTCAATCCATCCGTCCGGCGCATCCCACTTCACGCCGCCGACCCTCATATAGTTGAAAGTAAGCCGTGCACCGCACAATTCATTTAATAAATTAATAATCATTTCTCGTTCACGAAACGCATACAGAAATGGACTAACTGCTCCTATATCAAGAAGGTTCGTTCCCCACCAAACGAGATGACTCGCAACCCGCCCAAGCTCCATCGCAAGCACCCGTAAATATTCAGCACGCTCTGGAATCTCAAGCCCCATCATCGTCTCTACAGCATGGCAAATGACGTAATTATTCGTCATCGCTGATAGATAGTCCATTCGATCTGTATACGGGATAATTTGCGTATATTGCAGGCTCTCAGCAATCTTTTCTGTCCCGCGATGCAAATATCCAATAACCGGTGTAGCCTCTTTAATAATTTCCCCGTCAATTTTAATTACAAGCCGAAACACACCATGCGTACTCGGGTGCTGCGGCCCTACATTTAAGAGCATTTCTTCCGTACGGATCATAAGCTACACCTCCACATCATACGGTTCATAATCTTTCCTAAGCGGATACCCTACCCAATCATCCGGCATTAAAATGCGAGATAAATTAGGATGACCTTTAAATATAATACCGAGCAAATCATATGCTTCACGTTCCGGCCAATCCGCTCCTTTCCAAAGTGGCGTCACCGATTCTACTTGCGGCGCCTCCCTATCCAGCTTTACCTTCACCGCTACTGACTGTTTCTTTCCATATGAAAATAAATGAACATACACTTCCATATGTGTCACAAAATCCGTCGCATGTAGCTCTGACATATAATCAAAAGCAAGTCCCTCATGGAATCTTAGCAATTCCATCACTTCATAATATTTAGAAGGCTCCACCACAAGAGTTGGAACATCTTTTGAAAGCTTATTAATATAGGAATCTGCTAATGCATATTCTCCTACCTTCTCCTTAACAACCTCCACATAGCGATTTAAATATGGCTGGTTAATTGACGGTTCTTCCTGCTTCGCTTCATCTTCCTTCTTACTTACAGCTCCCTTTGCTCTTGCAGCTGCAGCCGCTTTCGCCTTCGCTGCTGCAATGGCCTTTGCTTTTTCATCTCCAGAATCCCCATCACCTTGTGAGGCTTTCTGCTTCGCTAACGCCGCTGCTTTCGCTTTTGCGGCTGCTACAGCTTTCGCTTTGGCTTTTTCTTCGTCCGATACTTCTTCGCTTCCTTCTCTCTTCTGCTTCGCCAATGCCGCTGCTTTCGCTTTTGCGGCTGCTGCGGCTTTCGCCTTCGCTTTGGCTTTTTCTTCGTCTGGTACTTCTTCGCTTCCTTCTCTCTTCTGCTTCGCCAATGCCGCTGCTTTCGCTTTTGCGGCTGCTACAGCTTTCGCCTTCGCTTTGGCTTTTTCTTCGTCGGGTACTTCTTCGTTTCCTTCTCTCTTCTGCTTCGCCAATGCCGCTGCTTTCGCTTTTGCGGCTGCTGCGGCTAGACGTTTCGCTTCTTCTACATCAATCTCCTTATTTTTTGGTAGCGCTTTCTCTTTTTCTCGATATTCTCCTTCAAGTTTAGACATTTCCTCGCCATGCTTCGCGGCCAGTCGTTTTCGGGCCTCCTCTTTCGCATGTCTAGCTGCCTCTCTTTTCATATCCTCTAAATCTTTATTTGGATCACTCATTTATTCGTCACCTGCTTCCCAGTCTTCGCCTCGTAACGAATTTTCTCTTTCAATTTATTGATTCCATAAATTAAAGCTGCAGGGTTCGGAGGACATCCTGGAATATACACATCAACTGGTACGATTTGATCTACACCCTTCACAACAGCATACGAATTCACATACGGACCACCAGCTGTTGCACAAGAGCCCATGGCAATTACCCACTTCGGCTCAGGCATTTGATCATATAAACGACGAACAATAGGAGCCATTTTCTTTGTTACTGTTCCTGACACAATCATGACATCCGATTGCCTTGGTGAAGTCCGAAAGAAGGACCCAAATCGATCTAAATCGTAATGCGATGAACCTACTCCCATCATTTCAATTGCACAGCATGCCAGTCCAAATGTCATCGGCCATAAAGAGTTGCTCCGCGCCCATCCCTTCAACTGTTCCAATGTAGAAAAAAAGATATTCCTTTCTAATTCCGCCCGCTCCTGTGGGTGTAATTCCTCAAAATTTATAACCATTGTAACACCTTCTTTTTCCAAGCATACGCTAATCCAACCAACAACATCACAACAAAAATGAGCATTTCAATCAGTGCAAATAAGCCAAGCTTGTCATATGCAACAGCCCATGGATATAAAAATAAAGTTTCTACATCAAAGATGACAAACAATAAAGCGAAAATATAATAACGAGCATGAAACCGAATATTCGCATCATGAAAAGGCTCAATTCCACTCTCATACGTCGTTGCTTTCGCTGCACTCGGTTTATTTGGACGCAGCATTTTTCCTAATGTAAGAGCCACTACCGGCAGCAATATACCTAATAGCAAGAAAATCAAAACGATCATATAACTATTTTCATATACACTTGCCATTGTGAAACCCTCCCCCCTGAATTAAGAACAAGTTCACATAGTAAACAATATGTCTTACTTGCATCATTTATTATTTTTAAATTTTTCTAAATAATGCAACTATTTTAATCATTATAGCAAACTTCAAATTCCTATGTCGATATATTGGGAACAGAAACAACAATTAATAATTACTAAGAAAATCTATTATTACAACTCATTATAAATGTGTAAAATAAACATAGAAATGATATATGTTTTGCAAACAATCCTAAAAAACATAAAATACAAAAGATGGTTTATATGTATATACAGTGGGTGATATAAATGAAAAAACAAACACATGTAAGTATTCTTATAAGCATTTCATTGTTGTATATGGCTATTCATTACATATCAATGTCCTTTTTATATGAATATTCACTTCCATTTCAAATATTAACTGGAATAAGTACCATATTAATTGATATTACAGTTTGTAGTTATATATTTTATTTTTCGAATATAAAACAAGGGTTATCTCGTTTGTTTTGGATAATATTAACTATCGGATCCTTCTCTTATTTCATCGGTGATATAGTAGTTACTTATCAACGCTTAATTTTGCATGACTACTTTACATTCGTTGATCCATCCGACTTTTTTTACTTATTATTTTTAATTAGTTTTGCATTTGCCTTTCTATATGAAATTATTTATAACCGAGACTTATTGGAACAGCTTTTTACGATATGTGATATTTGCATTATTGTTACAGCTCAATTTACTTTAAGTTACTATTTGCTCATTGAACGGACCATTCATATTTTTACAACGTCATATATCGACATATTTGTTCAACTCACTTATCCAATGGCTGATTTGCTCTTCCTTTTAATAGGAATCAACCTTTTATTCCGACCACTAGCTCTATTACCAAAACCGGTTGGAGCTCTTCTCAGTAGTTCTTTAATTTTGTATGCTACTACGGACGCTATTTATGCTTATATAAAATACTTCATACCAGAATACTCTATGTTCACCGCTGCTCCGTTATATCAAGTGACCTTAGTAATGGTAGCAATCGCTTGTATACTTCATACAAAAGAGCCTGAGAAACAAGAACAAGTACTACTAACGCCTCAAGTCGGTGAATCAATCCGATTATCGTTACCGTATTTTTCTGTAGTGGCACTTATTGTTTTTATATTAGCCGAAAACGTTTTTGCACCTATTGTAGTAATTGGGCTTATGTTAACTTTCTTCTTCGTTCTCATACGCCATATGTTAGTTCGAAGACAAAATAAAGTATTATTACTAGCACAAATGCAGTTCAATTCGGAACTCGAGAAGCAAATTGAACTACGTACAGAAGATTTAGTAGAACAAAAAAATGAGTTATATCATAATCAGCAAATGTTTAAATCTTTATACGAACATCATCCAGACCCAATTTTCACATTAGATTTATACGGTAATTTTCTTAATGTAAACAACGCTGGAACTACTTTACTCGGTTATCAAACGAATGAATTATTAAATCAGCCATACTACTCACTTATGTATGAAGAAGATTTGGAAGAAATTATTACTGCCTTTCATCACGTGAAAAAAGGGAAATCTATTTCTTTAGAAATACGGGCATATCATAAAAATAGAGATATTTACTACTTGAATGTGACAGCTGTTCCCATCTTTTTAAAGGAACATATTTCTGGAGTTTATTTAATGATTAAAGATATTACAGAAGCTAAGCAGCAACAAGAACAAATTAATTTCCTAGCATATCATGACACATTAACTGAACTTGCAAATCGCCGTTCGTTTCATCAACAATTGGAAAAAGCAATTATACGAGCAAAAACATCAAAAAGGCCTTTCGCTGTTATGTTTCTCGATTTAGACCGCTTTAAAGTTATTAACGATACTCTCGGCCATCGAATAGGAGACCTACTTTTAATTGCTGTAGCAAAAAGGCTAGAACGAATATCGACACCCAATATGAAACTTGCTCGGTTAGCTGGGGATGAGTTCACAATTCTAATAGAAGATTATAAAAAAGATAAAGATGTACAAAAAATAGCTGATATGATTGTAGTATCTATGAATGAACCATTCGAAATTGAAAATCAACATTTACAAATCTCGTCAAGTATCGGGATTGCCATATACCCTGAAGCAGGCGAAGATCCGTTGTCTATTTTGCAACATGCTGATATGGCCATGTACGAAGCAAAAAACAAAGGGAAGAATGGTAGCTCGCTTTATACAAAAGAACTATATAAAAAAATGGAACGAAAAGCCCGAATCGAAAAAGATTTACCACTCGCTTTAGTAAATAAAGAATTCTTTCTCGTCTATCAACCACAAGTTGATATTACAACGAATAAGGTCATTGGTGCCGAAGCTTTAATACGCTGGAAGCATCCTCTTTTAGGTGAAATTTCACCGTGTGAATTCGTTCCAATTGTAGAAGAGACTCCGCAAGTCATACCGCTCGGTCATTGGGTGTTACGAGAGTCTTGCCGCCAACTAAAACTATGGCAGACCCTTGGCTACAAAGATTTAAAGATGAGCGTTAACTTATCAGCAAAAGAGTTTCAACAAGATCAGTTACTCGAAAATATTGCACACATACTAAAAGACGTTGGTGTTGATCCTAAATATGTAATACTTGAATTAACAGAACGAATTGCAATGATTGATGAAAAAGAAACGTTATTAAGACTAAAACAATTAAAAGAGTATGGCATTCAAACATCTATTGATGACTTCGGTACCGGGTACTCTTCTCTTGCATATTTGTCGATTTTCCCTATCGATACATTAAAAGTGCCAAGAGAATTTACACAACTAGCCGATCATCGGGCCGAGGAAAGGGCCATTGTTTCAACCATTCTCTCTCTTGCAAACACTTTAAACCTCTCTGTCGTTGCCGAAGGAATTGAAACAGAAAAACAACTTAAATTTTTACAAAAAAATAACTGTAGATATATGCAAGGTTACTATTTCAGTAAACCGTTAGGCAGTAAACAGTTTATAAGATTTCTACAAAAAACACCCAGTATGAATAATTAATTCACACTGGGTGCTTTTATAGTACAGGAGTTTTTTTCTCATAGTATTCTTCTGCAATTTCTTTATAAAACGCTGCTTTCGTTGTATAAAAATATGGAGTTAACCATAAGAATCCAATTCCTATTGTAATAACACTTAATATAAACCAACCAATAAAACTTAAACATAATATGAAATACTCCATTTTATGCCCATTCATCATACGACGGCTTTCTGTAATGGCTTGGTTCATTGAATACTCAGGATGATCATTTAAAATAAAATATGTCATCGCATAAGAGAACGATTTAATAATGCCTGGAATAATGAAAAGTAAAGACCATAAAATAAGATAAATATTGACCAACAAATATACTAAAAATGACTTTATAAATTTATTACCTTCTGTAAACCATCTGAATAGCTGTCCAATACGAACTTCTTTTTCACGAATGATATGTAGCGCTAAATAATAGCCTCCTAGCGTCAATGGACCAACCAGAAACATTGTAATAATGTCTAGCGAAAGTGATTTATTCGCTTCTTCCCAGCCCCACGCTTGCGAAAAAACAAACTGAATACTAAAACCAAAAGCTGATGTAAGAACCCATATAAGTAATGTAGCCCCTACGCCTAATCCCCATTTTCCTTCTAGAGAATCTAGTGCTTCTCCTTTTAAATCACCAATCATAATTAGAGCCTCCTATACGTAATAATTCTATTAGTATAGCACGTTCCTACTGCAATTCACCTTTTGAAATGTAGCGATAAAAATGCGCTGTCGTTGTACCCATATATGGACTAAGCCAAAGAAATCCTATTCCAAATGTAAAAATCGCTAAAATAGCCCATCCTATGAAGCTAAGCCATAAAAGAAATAGATCTAGCTTATGTCCCTTCATAAAGTTCTTACTTTCTTTCATCGCCTGTGAAACGCTATAATCTGGATTTTCAATCATAACATAATACGTCATCGCATAAGAAAAATACATCACAATCATTACAACGACCGAAATAGCTAATAATACGAAGAAAGCAATTGTTAACGATACATTCCCTTCCTCACCAAAAAACGCGAATAAACTTATTAATAGCATCGGAATCCACGTACCTGTATATAATAAAATTGCAAGCATAGCCCACATTGTTTTCATCATTCTCTTAAAGCCACGAAATCCTTCAAATAAATAATCTACTCTAGCATCGTCTCTTTTACTAATTTGTAGCAACACATTCGTATAACCGTATGATGTAATACCATAAGATGCATTACTCAAAATCATCATTATGCAATAAAGAATTCCAAATGTAATACCTGCCCCAATTGACATCGTTCCCTCTTCAATTGAACCAGTTAAAATAGTAACTACGAAAAATATAATAATTCCTGGAATTAAAAGTATAAGCATTGCAGCCATTGAAACAACATAGCTTAGAATCAAATGTAAAATCGTTGATCCAACACCTAGTCCCCATTTTCCCTTTAAAGAGTGCAATGCTTCTTGCTTCATTTCACCGATCATTGATTCATCTCCTTTATAAAATATAAATTGTTATATATTATCTACTTATACAAGCAATAATATAATTATACCAATTTTGTTAGTTTATTCTATCTGTTTAATTCATTTTCGGCATTTAAGTAGAACACAGCTATGCATAACAAAAAACTAACCTGCAGTTCTTTTCATTTATATCCATAAAAAAAACGTAAAGGCGAGGCCTTTACGTTTTTTTACTTCATATCGGAAACGTTTAAACGGTTCACAGCACGCTGCAAAGCCATTTCTGCACGTCTAAAGTCAACATGTGCTTGTTTATCTTGCATACGTTGCTCAGCACGACGCTTCGCTTCATTTGCACGATGGATATCAATATGGTTTGCTTCTTCAGCAGATGATGATAATATAGTTACTTTATCTGGACGAACTTCGATAAAGCCACCGCTTACTGCTACATAATCAGTGTGTCCACCATTTTTCAGACGAACTGCACTAATTTTTAATGGTGCAACAGTCGGAATGTGACCTGGTAAGATCCCCATTTCCCCACTCTCTGCTTTTACACTTACCATTTCTACTTCTTTTTCGTAAACCGGTCCATCAGGAGTTACAATACTGACTGGAAATGTCTTCATAATTCGTCCCTCCTAAGGCCTTACGCCATCATTTTCTTCGCGTTTTCAATAACTTCTTCAATGCTACCAACAAGACGGAATGCATCTTCTGGAAGGTCATCATATTTTCCTTCTAGAATTTCTTTGAAACCACTAACTGTATTTTTTACAGGTACGTAAGAACCTTTTTGACCTGTAAACTGCTCCGCTACGTGGAAGTTTTGTGATAAGAAGAATTGAATACGACGAGCACGATGTACAACTAACTTATCTTCTTCAGATAACTCATCCATACCTAAGATAGCGATGATATCTTGAAGCTCTTTATAACGCTGTAAAGTTTGCTGTACTTGACGAGCTACTTCATAATGCTCTTCTCCTACGATTTCTGGAGAAAGTGCACGAGATGTAGATGCTAATGGATCTACGGCTGGGTAAATACCCATTTGTGTTAAACGACGCTCTAAGTTTGTTGTTGCATCTAAGTGAGCGAACGTTGTAGCTGGTGCTGGGTCAGTATAGTCATCGGCTGGTACATATACCGCTTGGATAGACGTGATAGACCCTTTATTTGTAGATGTAATACGCTCTTGTAATTGACCCATTTCTGTTGCAAGTGTTGGCTGGTAACCTACCGCAGATGGCATACGACCAAGAAGGGCAGATACTTCAGAACCTGCTTGCGTGAAACGGAAGATGTTATCGATGAACAGTAGTACGTCTTGTCCTTGCTCATCACGGAAATGCTCAGCCATTGTTAAACCTGTTAATGCAACACGTTGACGTGCTCCAGGTGGCTCGTTCATTTGTCCGAATACCATCGCAGTTTTCTTAATTACGCCAGAATCGCTCATTTCGTGGTATAAGTCGTTACCTTCACGAGTACGCTCACCTACACCGGCGAATACAGAGATACCACCGTGTTCTTGTGCGATGTTGTTAATTAATTCCTGAATTAATACTGTTTTACCTACACCGGCACCACCGAATAGACCGATCTTACCACCCTTAATGTAAGGAGCAAGTAAGTCTACTACTTTAATACCAGTTTCAAGAATTTCTACTTTAGTAGATAATTCTTCGAATGCAGGTGCTTGACGGTGAATTGGATCACGACGTACATCCGCAGGAACTTCACCATCTAAGTCAATTGCATCACCTAATACGTTGAATACACGACCAAGTGTTACATCACCAACTGGTACAGAGATTGCTTTACCAGTATCCTCTACTTCTGTGCCACGAACAAGTCCATCTGTGGAAGACATCGCAACTGTACGAACTGTATCATCACCTAAATGAAGTGCAACTTCAAATGTTAAGTTAATGTTTGCTCCGTTTTCGTTGCTTTGTTTTACCGTAAGGGCGTTGTAGATTTCTGGTAGCTTTCCGCCATCAAACTTAACGTCTACAACCGGACCCATGATTTGCGTAACGCGCCCTTTATTCATCGGGTTCCCTCCTAGCTTTCTTTTAATTAGCCAGCTTTCTAAGAGAAGTCGGCTTTTAATTTTTATTAGTTTAGCTTACGCGGTTCTCCTGAAAGAACCGCTTCCGCTTTTTATTACTATTCTAACGCTGCTGCTCCACCAACGATTTCCGTAATCTCTTGCGTAATCGCTGCTTGACGCGCACGGTTGAATGAAAGTGTAAGTGAATCGATAACTTCCATTGCGTTGTCTGTAGCACTCTTCATTGCTGTCATACGCGCCGCGTGCTCACTTGCTTTACCGTCTAGTAATGCACCGTACACTAAG
The DNA here is from genome assembly GCF_022664325.1 of Bacillus cereus group sp. BfR-BA-01310. Taxonomy (NCBI): domain Bacteria; kingdom Bacillati; phylum Bacillota; class Bacilli; order Caryophanales; family Bacillaceae; genus Bacillus; species Bacillus cereus group sp. BfR-BA-01310. Next base: position 392,347 of record NZ_JAKUHD010000002.1, read on the forward strand.
CTTTCTGCGTATTGTGGCAATAATACTTTTAAAATTTCTTCTTCAGAAGGTTCGAATTCATAAGCTGTCGTCGGTTTGTCAGACGCCACATCCGTAAGCGGTAAAATTTTATTTTCCGTTACTTCTTGTGAAATTTTACTTACATAATGATTGTAGTAAATATACAGCTCATCATAAGCACCATCTGCGAACATCGCAATTGCTCGAGAAGCAATATCTTTAATATCAGTAAATGATGGGTGGTCAGATAATCCAACTACTTCATCAATAATGTTAAAGCCGCGACGTTTTAAATAATCACGTCCTAGTCGTCCAAGCACAATAATCGAATATTGGTTTGAATCCATATTATGACGTTCACGAATTACGTTACTTACTGTACGTAATACGTTACTGTTATAACCACCTGCTAGTCCGCGATCAGATGTAATAACGATGTATCCTGTACGCTTTACAGGACGCGCATTTAGCATTGGGTGATTAATCCCTTTACTTCCTTGCGCAATGCTCGCTACTACTTCTTGAATCTTTTCCATATACGGAACGAAAGATTTAGCATTTTGCTCTGCACGGTTTAACTTAGATGCAGATACCATCTCCATCGCTTTCGTAATTTGACTCGTTTTCTTTGTCGAGTTAATCTTCGCTTTTATATCGCGTAAAGATGCCACAGGTTTTCACCACCTTTTTTCCGGAAGTTGGCACGATTAGTAAGAATCCTCTTCCTAATCTAGGTTGCAAGATATTCTTGCTCATGATTGAAGGAAAAGAATAGGTGCACCTACTCTTTTCCTTTACATAACCGTCAGCAATCTCAAAACTTGAGATGCCTTTTTATATTATCTAGCTCCAGCGGCCCTAAAGAGCCGCTGGAGCTTTTATTTATTACTCAGAAGCTACGAATACTTTTTTAAATCCGTTAATTGCTGCTGCAAATTTGTCGTCATCCGCAAGTTTCTTAGTTGTGCGGATTTCACTTAATAAGTCAGCTGCATTTGAATCTAACCAAGCATGGAATTCTTCTTCGAAACGAGTGATATCTACTACTGGGATATCATCTAGGAATCCACGTGTTAAAGCGTAAAGAATGATAACTTGTTTCTCTACACGTAACGGTTTGTGTAATCCTTGTTTTAATACTTCAACTGTACGAGCACCACGGTTTAATTTCGCTTGTGTTGCTTTATCAAGGTCAGAACCGAACTGAGCGAACGCTTCTAACTCACGGTAAGATGCAAGATCAAGACGAAGTGTACCTGATACTTTACTCATTGCTTTAATCTGAGCAGATCCACCAACACGAGATACAGAAGTACCTGCATCGATCGCTGGACGTACACCAGAGAAGAATAAGTCAGATTGTAAGAAGATCTGTCCGTCCGTAATAGAAATTACGTTTGTTGGGATGTAAGCTGATACGTCCCCTGCTTGTGTTTCGATGAAAGGTAGTGCAGTTAAAGAACCGCCGCCTCTTGCATCACTTAATTTTGCTGCACGCTCTAATAAACGAGAATGTAAGTAGAATACATCCCCTGGATATGCTTCACGACCTGGAGGACGACGTAATAGTAATGAAAGCTCACGGTAAGCTGCCGCTTGTTTTGATAAGTCATCATATACTACTAATACGTGTTTACCATTGTACATGAACTCTTCACCCATTGTTACACCAGCATAAGCAGCTAGGTATAATAATGGAGCTGGTTGAGAAGCTGATGCTGTTACAACGATTGTGTAATCTAATGCACCGTGCTTACGTAGTGTTTCTACTACGTTACGTACAGTTGATTCTTTTTGTCCGATAGCTACATAGATACAAATCATATCTTCATCTTTTTGGTTAATGATTGTATCAAGTGCAACTGCTGTTTTACCTGTTTGACGGTCACCAATGATTAACTCACGTTGACCACGGCCAATTGGTACAAGAGCATCGATCGCTTTAATACCTGTTTGAAGTGGCTCATGAACAGATTTACGATCCATTACACCTGGTGCTGGACTTTCGATTGGACGAGTGTTTGTTGTATTGATTGGGCCTAAACCATCAACTGGTTGACCTAATGGGTTTACAACACGACCGATTAGTTCTTTTCCTACTGGTACTTGCATGATGCGACCAGTACGACGAACTTCGTCACCTTCACGGATTTCTGTGTAAGGTCCTAAGATAATGATACCTACGTTGTTTTCTTCTAAGTTTTGTGCTAGTCCCATAACGCCGTTAGAGAACTCTACAAGTTCACCAGCCATAACGTTATCAAGACCATGAGCACGCGCGATACCGTCACCAACTTGGATAACTGTACCAACATCACTAACTTCGATTTCAGACTGGTAGTTCTCGATTTGTTGCTTTATCAGTGCGCTAATTTCTTCAGCTCTGATGCTCATGTGCTTCACCCCTATCTATTCTTCATTAATTCACGCTGAATACGTGCTAATTTTCCTTGTAAACTTCCGTCATAAATGCGATTTCCAATACGTACTTTAATGCCGCCTAGTAAATCTTCATCTACAACATTTTTCACGCGAATTGCATCTCTTCCCGTTTTCTTTGCAAATACTTCTGCAATGTTAAGCTTCTCTTCTTCTGATAGAAGACGAATAGAATATACAGTTGCATCCGCTACGTTACGTTCTTCATTAGCAAGAACAACATATTCATCTGCAATTTCAGGTAAGATATCAATGCGCTTGTTATCAATTAAAATGTATAACGTATTTAAAATAGATTCAGAAACAGATGAGAATACGTTTGAAAGAAACGTTTTCTTCTGCTCTTTTGAAATGTTCGGTTGTGTTAAAAAGCTATGTAGTTCTCCGTTCTTTACATAAACGTTTTGTACAAGGCGTAATTCCTCTTCAAACATTTCTAATACGTGTTTTTCTTTTGCAATTTTAAAAAGAGCGACAGCATAACGTTTTGCTACAATCCCATTGCTCATCGCGCTTCTCCTACTTCTTTAATATAATCGCGAATTAACTTCACTTGATCTTCTTCTTTTAATTCTTTTTCAATTACTTTAGAAGCAATTTGAACAGATAAAGAAGCGACTTGTTCTTGTAAAGCAGCAATCGCTTGCTCTTTTTCGCGTTGAATTTCTTGTACAGCAGATGCTTTAATTGATTCTGCTTCTTCTTTCGCAGCAGCAACAATAACATCTTTTTGATCTACAGCTTGTTTTTTCGCTCTTTCGATTAACTCTTGTGCTTCAACACGTGATTGTTTTAACATTTCACGTTGTTCTTCTACTAATTTTTTCGCTTCTGCATTACTTCTTTCAGCAGCGTCGATTTCATTAGTAACATGCTCTTCACGTTCTTTCATAATGCCCATTAAAGGACCCCACGCAAATTTGCGTAACATTACTAATAAAACTAGGAACACGAATAGTGTATAAGCAATCGTTCCATACGGAATGGCAGCTCCTAATAATAAAGTTGGCACAAGGATTCACTCCCTTCGAGATTTCTAAATTGACTATATGAAAAAAAAGACATATATTTCGTTCATAAAGCAATGGCGAAGAAAGTTCGGAAAAACACTCTTCGCCATCTATGTAAGGGGAGTCTCCCTTATTTGTTCATTACGATGAATGCAATAACTACACCGATGATTGGAAGTGCCTCAACTAAAGCAACCCCGATGAACATAATTGTTTGAAGTGCGCCTTTTAATTCTGGTTGACGAGCAACACCTTCGATTGTACGTGATACGATAAGACCGTTACCAATACCTGCACCTAATGCTGATAAACCAATTGCAATTGCAGCTGCGATTACACCTAAACTCATTTAATTTGTCCTCCTTTGTATTATAAAAAAATTAATTTTTTCTTACTTAAATTATATTAATGGTCGTGGCTTACTTTATGAGCCATATAAACCATCGTTAACATTACGAAAATAAATGCCTGGATTGAACCAACGAATACACTGAATCCCATCCATGCTAACATCGGTACAAGTGCACCTAATGCACCAAGGAACGATGCTCCACCTAACTTAGCAAGTAATCCTAATAAGATTTCACCCGCGTAAATGTTACCAAATAAACGAAGACCTAACGTTAATGTGTTAGCAAACTCCTCAATAACCTTTAATGGGAATAAGAATTTCATAGGTTGGAAATAACCTTTAACGTATTCTTTCGTACCCTTCATCTTAATTCCATAATAATGGGTGAGGGTAACTACCATCACGGCTAATGTTAATGTAACTGCTGGATCAGACGTTGGTGATTTCCACCATGCAATATGTTCGCCAGCTTCAACTGCTGAATACATGAATGGTAAACCAAGGAAGTTCGATACGAAGATAAACATGATAAGCGTAACGCCAAGCGTTAAGAAACGTCCACCTGTTTTCCAGTCCATCGTACTATTGATAATCCCTTTCACGAAGTCAAACACCCATTCCATGAAGTTTTGCATTCCTGTTGGGCGAAGAGCTAAGCTGCGAGTTCCGATAACAGCGATTAAGAAAACAATAACTGCTGCTACAGTAACCATCATAACTGATGACAAATCGAACGTTAAACCTAGAAATTCAACTAATTTACCGTGTTCCACTAGTAATTCACCTCTCTTCCCTGCTCTTATACTCTAAATAAAGAAAATCTATGATCATGACAAGATATCCTGTCAGCAATCCTACACCTAAGCCCCACATCGCAATTAACTCTTGATATTTGGCTGCAAATAAAATTAATAACCCAATCGTGGCGAATCTTGAATATGTACTTACCGCTGTCGCCTTAAACTTCACGTTTTCTCCCTTTGTTACGCGATCTAGTAGCTTGTCTGTTCTACGTGCAATGATGCGCAAACTAAGAAAACTGAAAATCGTCCCGATAATCAGCCCAAGAAATACATCCTTGTAAGAGGTAAATCCCCATCCTAGCACTAGAAGCGCAAGCAAGTAGTACATATATTTCTTTTGTCTTTGGACAAGTCCATGTACGTCTATCATCATTGCTCTCCCGAATAGTAATGTCGAATGAGTCGAATCATTGCGTATACCCCTGTTCCTAACCCGAGTAATAACCCTATAATAAGAAACAATGGAAACGTTCCAACCTTATTATCAATCCATTGCCCACCAAAGATTCCAACAAGAATAGAACCGACTAACTGAGCAAGAATTCCTGACATTAAAGCATAAGCTTTTATATGGCTGCGATCGTTTTTTTGCAAGGATTCATCCCTCCAATATGTAACCCTCATTCACGATGTGTTAATAATAACTCATTTTTTTGCATAAATCCTATACAAAATAAAAAGTTTACATTTTCGTCACGGAATAGATGTAATTTTGTCACTGAAAGCCCTACCATCTATCCCCGTTGTTAGCATACAATAGGGTATTAACAGTGTCAACGAGAAATCGTAAAAAATCAAAAAATTTGAGTATTAGGTATTTCCTCCCAAAAATGAAAACGTTCCCCTTCTAAATACTGGTTAGAGATATGCGATTTCTAGCAGTTTTCTCTTTATAATAGAAGAAAATGTTCACAACTTTGTCACTATTATATTTTTAAGATATAATGCTTTCCTTCCATAATATAGTGTTCTTTAGACGTAAGACTTCTATATTATATGATATATATATGCAACTTATGTTGCATATACGCTGTATATTTATCTCCCCTCCCCCGCCCCCTGGGGAGTACAAAAAAAGACGAGAGGGGAATCCCCCTCTCGTCTGTTGTCTTACTTCGTTCCGAATAAACGGTCACCAGCATCACCAAGGCCTGGAACTACATAACCATGGTCATTTAATTTTTCATCTAATGCTGCTACATAAATATCAACATCAGGATGCTCTTCTTGTACTACCTTTACTCCTTCTGGAGCAGCTACGATACACATTAATTTAATTTGTTTCGCACCGCGCTTTTTCAGAGAATTAATTGCTTCAGCTGCAGAACCACCTGTAGCTAACATCGGATCTAGTACGATAAAGTCACGCTCTTCTACATCCGTTGGAAGTTTCACATAGTATTCTACCGGTTGCAATGTTTTAGGGTCACGGTATAAACCAACGTGTCCTACTTTTGCTGCTGGAATTAATTTCAGAATTCCATCAACCATTCCTAAACCTGCACGTAAAATCGGAATTAAACCAAGTTTTTTACCAGCGATCACTTTTGTTGTTGCTTTGCTTACAGGTGTTTCAATTTCAATGTCCTTAAGTGGAAGGTCGCGAGTAATTTCGAAAGCCATTAAGCTTGCTACTTCGTCCACTAATTCACGAAAATCTTTCGTACCTGTATTCTTATCGCGAATATATGTAATCTTATGTTGAATTAACGGGTGATCAAATACATACAGTTTTCCCATGTGAATCTCTCCTTTAGATGATATTCATGCGTTTTCACACGCTTTTTTGCACTATTTACGATTGTAAAGAAAACGCTACTAATATTCAAGGGCAAATTTGGTAAAATCGTGAATTAGAATGAATCTATCTAGTATCTTTACCAATTATGGGAGCTGTATCCTTCATTATATCGCCAAAATTTATTCATCATTTGTATACATACTTTAAAAACAATATATGTTCTCAAAAAAAGACTGCCAAAACAATTATGTCTCAGCAGTCTTTTTCAATCTATTATAGATCTGTGTACATTGGGAATTTGCTCGTTAACGCCTCTACACGTTTACGTGCTTCTTCTAATGCAGCTTCATTCTCATGATTTTTTAATGTATGAGCAATAATTGCTGCAATCTCATCCATTTCTTCTAAACCGAAACCACGAGATGTTACAGCTGCCGTACCGATACGTACGCCGCTTGTTACAAATGGGCTTGCTGTTTCAAATGGAATTGTATTTTTGTTTACTGTAATACCAACTTCATCTAATACGTGCTCGGCTACCTTACCTGTAATTTCTAAGTTACGAACATCGATCAAGATTAAATGATTGTCTGTTCCACCAGAAACAAGTGTAAGTCCTTCTTTTTGAAGGCCTTCAGCTAAGCGGTTCGCATTGTTGATAATATTTTGTGCATATGTTTTAAAATCATCTTGTAGTGTTTCACCAAATGCAACAGCTTTTGCAGCAATTACGTGCATAAGTGGGCCACCTTGAATACCAGGGAAGATTGATTTATCAATTTGTTTTGCAAATTGCTCTTCACATAAAATCATACCACCACGTGGGCCGCGTAATGTTTTATGTGTTGTTGTTGTAACGAAGTGTGCATGTGGTACTGGGTTTGGATGTAAACCAGCTGCTACTAAACCAGCGATATGTGCCATATCAACCATTAAGTATGCGCCCACTTCATCTGCAATCTCACGGAATCGTTTGAAATCGATAACACGAGGGTATGCACTTGCACCTGCAACGATTAATTTTGGTTTATGTTCTTTCGCTTTTGCTAATACATCATCGTAATTAATACGGTGAGATTCAGCATCCACGCCATATTCTACGAAATTATATTGTACTCCACTGAAGTTAACAGGGCTTCCGTGTGTTAAGTGACCACCATGAGATAAATTCATACCAAGTACTGTATCGCCTTGCTCTAAAATCGTGAAGTATACTGCCATGTTCGCTTGTGCACCAGAATGTGGTTGAACATTTACGTGCTCAGCGCCAAAAATTTCTTTCACGCGATCACGTGCGATATCTTCTACTACGTCTACGTGTTCACAGCCACCATAGTAACGTTTTCCAGGATATCCTTCAGCATACTTATTCGTTAAAACAGAACCTTGCGCCTCCATTACTGCTTCACTTACGAAGTTTTCCGAAGCAATTAACTCAATCTTTGAACGCTGTCTTCCTAGTTCTGCCTCAATTGCAGCAAATACCTTTTCATCTTGACGTTTTAAATGATCCACCAAAATCCCCCTTTTCTGAACGAATTACATCGATTCCCAATAGTTTTTTCTTGTTTTATTCAGAAAAAACGAAAATTCAGGTTGTAATTCTTTCGAACCTTCATGTTTTCAACTACATTCTAACACGACTTTCTATATCATAAAAGAAAAAAAAAGACCGAAATCGGTCTTTTCTTTCTTCTATTATAAGGTCAGACTACATACCTTTTATCTTACGATATAAAGTATTTAGATGACTTTCTATTTTTCTCTTCAACGACACGTCATAGTTTCTTCGTTTGCCGCATAGACGGCACGTGCTCCACCAATTAGTTTCCCACGTGTTTTTGCCATCGTTACATGCGCACTCCCTATTTCCTTCACACTTGTACGAACCGGAACAGCTACATGCTTTAAATGCATACCAATAAATGTATCTCCAATATCCATTCCTGCATCTGCTTTAATAAACTCAATTACTACCGGATCTTTAAAGTTGTGATACGCATACGTCGCTAATGCACCACCTGCTGATCTAACAGGCGTAACTGTTACAATTTCAAATTGATATTTTATCGCTACCTCTTTCTCAACTACTAAAGCACGATTTAAATGCTCGCAACATTGAAAAGCCAATTCAATACCTGTTCGCTCTTGAAATTGTTTTAATTCAGAAAAAATCGCCTCTGCCACTTCCATCGTTCCTGATGTCCCAATTCTTTCACCTAGCACTTCGCTCGTGCTACACCCCACTACAAAAATTTGACCACTTTGTAACGAAGCTTGTTCTTGGAAATCAGAAAGCGATATTTGTAGCTGTTCTCTTACCTTTACGATTTCTGTCATTACGCCTCTTCCTTTCACAGGTTGGTTCACCAAATTATATTTCATACTACGTATAGTTAGAATCTATTACTTTGTTTCGTACGTTTTAATTTTTCCTACGCGGTTTTCGTGACGGCCACCTTCATACTCAGTTGTTAACCAAATTTTTGCGATATCACGCGCTAGGCCAGCTCCAATTACACGCTCGCCCATTGCTAACATGTTGCTGTCATTATGCTCTCTCGTTGCTTTCGCGCTGAAAGTATCGTGAACTAACGCACAACGAATACCATTTACTTTGTTTGCTGCGATCGACATACCAATGCCTGTCCCGCAAACTAAAATGCCGCGATCTACTTCACCATTCGCTACCATTTCTGCTGCTGGAAACGCAAAATCAGGGTAATCAACAGAACCAGCTTCACATTCACAACCTAAATCAATATATTCAATATTTAACTCTTCTAATAAACTTACAAGTTCTTTACGGATATTCATACCGCCGTGATCAGATGCTACTACTACTTTCATTTTTACCCCTCCAAAGTTTCAATCAATTATCTTCATTTCACACTCGCTACCTTAATGGAACAAAGTGATCTCCAATATCGTATTATACACGAAACATCAACCTTCTGAATGTTTTTTCAGTAAAGTTTGTACAAGTTTTTCCATCTCTTCTAACGTTTCTTTATAAATAGAAAGTGATCCTCCAAATGGATCTGAAATATCCTTACTTATTCCCTCAGTTAATCCATATAATGTATCCAATTTCTTTTCAACACTCGGATAATGCCCAAATACAATTTGCTTATGATTTTCCGTCATCGTTACTACAATATCCGCCCAATCAAGCAAAGTTTCGTTCACCTGCTGCGAAGCATGATCTATTGAAATTCCTTTTTCAGCTAAAGCTTCCTTCGCATGTATCGATGCATCGCTTCCAGGATAGGCGAAAACACCAGCCGATTGCACTTCAAATTTCCCTTCTCCATAATGACGAAGCAAAGCCTCAGCCATCGGACTACGGCATGTATTTCCAGTGCAAACAAATAACACTCGTTTCATCTAAACCCACCCCTTCTCTCCTGTTTCCTACCATTTATCATAACGTACATTAGAATAGAACAAAAGAAATGTGAATATACAAAAAGCGCATTTTTCTTATATTTTTTCTAAGAAAAATGCGCCTTATCCACATATATGTGAAACCCTATTTCCAAGTGCCTAGAGTATTTTAACATACATAATGAACATACTACAAAACAAAAAAAGGAATCCATTTCATATGAAACGGATTCCTTCTATACAATAATTATTTCATTGTAACTTTCATTACTTCTGTTGATCCTTTTGTAGCTGTTACACCTACAGTTGTCTTAATAGACTCAGTTGCATCTGTGTTTGTAATAACGATTGGAGTAATTGTGCTCTTCGCTTTTTCACGGATTAATTCTAAGTCGAATGAGATTAACTTATCTCCAGCTTTTACAGCTTGTCCTTCAGAAACGTGAGCTTCGAAACCTTCGCCTTCCATTTTAACAGTTTCTAATCCAACGTGAATTAAAATTTCTGTACCATTCTTTGTTTTAATTCCAATAGCATGTTTTGTGTGGAATAATTGTACGATTTCACCATCAACTGGAGATACAACTACACCTTCAGTAGGATCGATTGCAACACCGTCACCCATCATACGACCAGCGAATACTGGATCTGGTACTTCTTCAATATTTTTCACTGCTCCAGTTAATGGAGCTACGATTGTTTCTTCATTTGTTTTTGAACCAAAACCGAATAATTTTTTAAACATAGGATAGTCCTCCTTATAATTTACCTAAAGTTTATAGGGCAATCTCTATTAAAGATCGGATACATGTAAGACTTCATACCTCGAAAGTTATACTGTAAAAACGCTTTCGAAATAAATTACGTCATTACTAATAGACTCTTATTGTAGCTCTTTGCAAAATTCCAGTCAATTCTGATTGTCTGAATAGCAATAAGAAAGTTAACTTCTACTTATATTTTCTCTTTTTTTCGCTCGCCTGTCTAGAGGTCTTTACTACATTTTATCTTTTGTTGTTAATTTGTAAAATTTTTTTCGTTTTTTTGTTGAAATTCACTTGACTAAAGTAAGTAACTATTTTATTATTACTTACATAAGATAAGTAAATAACTTTTAGGGGGTTTTAAAATGATGGATATCGGTCTTCTTATTATTCGTCTTATTATAGGAATTACATTCATGGGTCATGGTGCCCAAAAATTATTTGGTTGGTTTGGCGGTTACGGTTTGAAAGGAACAGGTGGCTGGATGGAATCAATCGGTTTACGCCCTGGTGTATTTATGGCCTTTATGGCTGGCGCAACTGAATTACTAGGTGGATTCTTATTTGCATCAGGTATTTTCACTGCAATTGGTTCATTATTTATCGTCGGAACAATGTTAATGGCAATCTTCACTGTTCATGGAAAAAATGGTTACTGGGTAACACAAGACGGATTTGAATACAATTTAATGTTAATCGCTGTTGCTGTTGGTGTGGCTTTAATCGGACCTGGTGCATACGTTTTACTTTAATTTTTATCTCGATTTCAAGATTCTTTAAACGGAACTTACTTCATTACGATTGAAGTAAGTTCTTTTTATGTAACAAAATATTATTTTCAGCAGGAGTTTCCCCCTGCTATCTTGTAAACAAACAATAAGCATTCATATTTAGAAAGGGGATTACGAACATGTTATCCATTAACCCAAACGAACAAACCGAAAAAGATAATTATAAATTATTAACGGGAAGTATTATTCCGCGGCCTGTTGCATTCGTTACTTCTGTAACTAAAGATGGCGTATTAAACGGCGCACCATATAGTTATTTCAATATCGTTGCTGCCAATCCACCACTTATCTCGGTTTCGGTACAACGAAAAGAAGGAAAACCGAAAGACACTTCCCGAAACGCAATAGAAAAAGGGGAATTTGTCGTACATATTTCTGATGAATCTTACATAGAAGCGATCAACGAAACAGCAGCCAACCTACCTCCTGATGAAAGTGAAATCAAATTAGCAAAACTAACACCTATCGACAGCGATGTCATTTCTGTACCAGGGGTGAAAGAAGCAAACATTCGAATGGAATGCATATTAGAACGCGCTATACCGCTCGGCGGAACCGACGACTCTCCAGCTTGTGATTTACTAATCGGTCGCGTCGTTCGTTTCCATGTTGCAGAGCACTTATACGAAAACGGCCGCATTCACGCCGAAGAACTAAAACCAGTAAGCCGCCTAGCAGGACACAACTACGCAAAACTAGGAGAACAATTTGAATTAGTAAGGCCACTTTAAAAGTGGCAGGGGCCCGATTAGCTCTGACCAGCTAAGGTCTTCTCGCACAAAAGGTGCTTTTTGCCTTGAGTAGCGGAGGTTCTTAGATGCGAAGAGCTAGCCACTGGAACTGGATATATTTAAAAGCGGCAGCGGCTCGTTCAGAATGGGAGGAGGATGGAGCTTCTGACGTAGAGGCGCTTTTTGCCTCGTAGGAAGACGCGAAGCCACCGACCATTCTAGCCACTGAAGCTGGATATATTTAAAAGCGGCAGCGGCTCGTCCACTTCCATCATCCAAACATAAAATCCCCCGCTTTTTAGCGGGGGATTTTTTCACTGCAATTCTTCGTTCTTCTCCTCTAATGCAGGTAATTTCTCTTTTTTCGATTTACCAAGCTTTATAACAAAGAAATATAAAGAAAGTAATGTGATAAGGAAAACAATTAAAAATGGATACGGTGAATAAAACGCACGTGCCGCCTCAGATTTTCCTGCAACAAATTTTAATGACTCAATATCTAAAAACTCAGCAAACATTTGTACACCGAGCATACTAAACCAAAAAACAAAAAAACTAATAATAATACCAAAAACTTGTTTTAATCTCGTCATTTGTAACACCCTTTCTATATTTGCGGAGTATTGTATTCAAGTGTACAGAAAGGAATTATCTTACCATTCACGAATCAATTTAATCCAACCTAAAACCGCAATTTGCAAAACAATGCCCCAAATGATAAGCCTACGTAACCATCTTGGAAAAAGGGTTATACATACGACATACCATTTTAGCAACCTATATAATTTTCCACCCTCATATGAAAATTATATAGGAAAAAGAAGATATAATCCAAACCCAACAAGAATAATACCACCTACTATTTCACCATATATACCAAGCATACCTTTCGCATGTCTACCGATTAATAAACCAATCCACGCTAACAACATGCTAATAAATCCAAAAAGTAATATGGTAATAATCGTCTGCGCTCCGTAAATTCCAAGACTAAGGCCTACCGAAAAACTATCTATACTGACACCAAATGCAAATACAAATAAACTAATTCCAATTGGGGCAGTTCTATTCTCTTCACCTTCTAAAATAGACGAATATACAATATAAAATCCTAGTCCAATTAATAAAATGGCTCCTGCAAAATTCGCAACATCCCCATACCTCTCTGATAGAAAACGTCCTAATATCATTCCGATAAATGGCATGATAATATGAAATATCCCTATCGTCATACCGATATAAAGGATTTGTCTTAACTTTAATGTCACCATCCCCATACCGAGGCTCACCGAAAATGCATCCATCCCTAAGGCGAACGCCATAATTATTAAAGGTATTAGCTGTTCAAGCGTCATTCATGTCCCTCCTCGGACGTGCTACTTCACAATATGCTTATCCAAGGAGAAATATTCTGTTTGGTAAAGGCACATTATCATTCAGTGATAATATGATGCCCTGCCGCTTTTGTTAACCGATTCATAATTGCATTTCCAATTCCTTCATTAGGGAATGACTCACTAAAAATAACATCCACTTCACTTGCATCAAACGTTCTAAGCACATCATATAATTTAGTCGCAACGCTAGCTAAATCACTTCGCATACCACAAGATAATACAACATCTGCACTATACACATGCTGATACTCTTCCGTCGTTAATACACCTACTTTAAGTCCTTCTTTCTTTTTCTCATCCACAAGGCGTTGAATAAACTTACGTGATCCCTCAACAATACTAAGTGGTGCTTTCGGTGCATAATGTGTATATTTCATTCCAGGTGATTTTGGCTTTTCTTTTTCATCCTTTAAGGCTGGGTCCAAAGAAACAGTACCTATCACCGCTTCCAATTGTTCCTTCGTAATTCCACCTGGACGTAAAATTGTCGGAACTGTGCTCGTACAATCAATTACAGTTGATTCGACGCCTACTCCTGTTGCCCCGCCATCAACGATACCAGCAATTTTCCCATTTAAATCTTCATACACGTGAGAAGCTAACGTTGGGCTTGGACGTCCTGAACGATTCGCACTCGGTGCTGCAACAGGTACATTTGCCTCTTCAATTAGAGCAAGTGCTACTGGATGATCAGGCATCCTTACTCCGACTGTATTCAGCCCTGCCGTAACCTTCTCTGAAATCCCTTCTTTTCTAGGTAAAATGATTGTTAATGGTCCTGGCCAGAAATGTTCCATTAATGTTTCTGCAACCGGCGGAATTTCTCTTACAATGCCATCTAACTGCGATTTTGTGCCTATGTGGACAATCAGTGGATTATCACTCGGTCTCCCTTTTGCTTCAAAAATTTTCGCTATCGCTTCATCGTCCATTGCGTTCGCCCCTAACCCATATACTGTTTCTGTCGGGAAGGCCACCGCTTCATTTTCTTTTAATAATCTCGCTGCTTCTTTTAATTGTGGATAATATTTTTTTCTTTCCACAACATTATCCACAACCCACATATTTGTATGCATTTTTTTCCACGTCCTTTTCTACCATGAAATACTTGTCTATTTTTAGTTTACTATGAGATTTATCCAAAAGACAAACAAGGTTTATCCACAAAATGTGGATAAACCTAATTAATCCGTGGATAACTTTGTGAATAGCTGACAATTTAGTATTATTGCATTCGGCTCTTTTATATTTTTACAAAAGTGTTCTAACTGTCGAATCCCCTCTGGTACTTTCTCTTTCTCTATAGTGACAAAGTCAAAAAACTGAAAGATCGTCACAGATTGTGGATGATTTGTGAGTAAGTACAATTGTCGAATATTTTTTTCTTTCATATACTGCAAAAACATTTCAAAAAAATATAGGAAAGTCTGTTTATCCACATTAGGTGTGAATAAACAAGAACGAATAAGCACATTTCCCTCGCTTTGTTCATACCCAATTACAGCTCGTATTTCTCCCGCCTCTTCTAAAATCATAAATTGTGCGTACAACTCATTTATTTTATCATCTTTTTTATTAGCTTGTCCGAAAAAAGAATGCAAGCTTTCCACATCTGCTTTTGTAGCAAAATACACCTTCTTCATAATACATCCCTCCTCATATTTATATATGCGAAGGGATTTAGAAATATTATTATTTAGAGAATAAAGATGTGAAAGCTTCTACAATAAATAATTTCACCTTTGGTTTTTCTTCTTCCTCTTCTACTTTTACATACTCATTTTGTTTTTCTTGTTTTTTCTCCACTTTTTCCACAGTTTTTGTTTCTTCTTTACTTACAGGCTGTTCTTCTACTTGCGTTTCATTTTTTACAACTTTCTTTTCTTGGGCTGTTACTTTTTTCGTTACCTCTTGTTTTACTACTTTCGTTTCTTTTATTTCAGCCTCTTTTTTCTTTGGAGCTTCTGCTTCCGCTTCATCCTCTTCCGGTTGTTTCACCTGCTTCTCTTCAGGAGATTCAGCTTTCACAACATGTTCTTCTTTCCTTACAGCCGTACCACTCGAAAAATCTAAGAAACACATTGGAGGAAATAGCACACACCACCAGTTTGCACCTTCACCTTTTCCAATTGTAATAAGCACCGCTTCATATTCTCCTGCTGGATAAATAAAATTCCCATATACCTTTGTGGGAAACTTCACATTCTTATCGAATTTCACTTGAAACGCCTCTTTACTTCCTTCCCTTTTCAGCGTATTCGCCACTGTCTTTTCAATTTCTGGAATATGGCTTTGAATTACTTTTCGAGCCTCTTCAAATGACGTTAAATCCGCTACCCATCCATCAATTTGCGCTTTTACTTCATCACGTACTTTACGTTTTAACGCCTGATCTTTCTCTGAATCACTATTAGCTAAAATACGTAATCGAACGGCCTCTTTCGGAATAACAGCAGGCCCTTTTGCATCAGCTTTCATATATCCAAACTGCACAAGTAACTGTGCACCAATTAGTAATAAAAGAAAATAAGCAATAACTTGTTTTTTCATTTCCTCCACCGTCCCCTCTAGAAACAGTGTGGACAGACTTTCATCTTTCTAAACTATTAAATTCAAAATCTATATGAATTTTTGTAACTACTCGGCCACTCTATGAAAAACCGACAGAAAAGCATTTTTTTAAATGTTCGAGAAGGACTGGCTATGTATAGGAGCGGTCAGGGCCTTTTCCTGCCACACGCGTAAAGTTTTAAAACAAAGAAAGGTAGTAAGCAAGGTGTGGGTCCATTTTTATCTTCATGGCAGCAATCTATATGCTGAAAAATGAAAATAACTTTCTATAGGTAATAAGGGGCGTATTTTCGCTGGAATAATACTTCTTACCAAACTTCTGAATGAAATGTATGGCTGAGTAGTTCCGAACTTTTTATACAAAAAATAGAGTAAGGCTTATGCCTTACTCTATTTCTGCAAATACCATGCGATCTTTTCCATTGATATCAAATACAACTTCAACCTGAGCGTGTGGGAAAGTTTGCTGTAATAACATCTTTACATCTTCACCTTGTCCTACACCAATTTCAAATGCCACAATCGCTTTTTTCTGTAATACGTTCGGCAATTCCTCCATAAAACGACGATAGAAATCCAGTCCATCTTCGCCGCCAACAAGTGCACGCTTCGGCTCATGGTCCTTCACAACAGTAGAAAGGCCACGCCAATCTTCCTCTGGTATGTAAGGAGGATTAGAAACAACGACATCTAACTTCTGATCTGTTTCATAAAATGGCGATAGTAAATCACCGTGATAGAAAGTTACTTCTGCTCCTAAAGTTTTTGCATTTTCTTTTGCAACTTCAATCGACTCCTGTGCAATATCTACCGTATACACATGAAGATTTTTATTTTCTAAAGCGAGCGTAATAGAAATCGCTCCACTACCTGTTCCGATATCTGCTACGTGAAGCTCCTCATTACCAAAATGACGCTCAATTCTCTCTAGCACTCCAACTATAAGTTCCTCTGTTTCTGGTCTTGGTATCAATACCTCTTCATTTACAAAGAATGATCTACCATAAAACATTTCATAACCGATCATATATTGAATTGGAATACCTTCTACATGCTTGTGGATAAATTTCGCAAAACTTGTCTCTTGTTCCGCAGTTATTTCTTCACGCATATTCATGAGCAATCCTGTTCTGTTCGTCTTTAATACATGACAAAGGACAATTTCTCCCGCATTTTCATCTCGTCCATTTTCCTGTAAAAAAGAAGAAGCCCATTTCAGGGCTTCATAGACACGCATTACTCAGCTGCCTCCATCTTTTGCGCCTGATCTTCCATCACTAAGGCATTGATGAAATCATCTAACTTACCTTGTAGGATTTGATCTAGCTTTTGAATCGTTAAACCGATTCGATGGTCTGTAACACGGTTTTGCGGGAAGTTATACGTACGAATACGCTCTGAACGATCTCCCGTACCAACAGCTTGTTTACGGTTTTGATCATACTCAGCTTGCGCTTCTTGTCTAAACTTATCATAAACACGTGCGCGTAATACTTTCATCGCTTTTTCTTTATTCTTAATTTGTGATTTCTCATCCTGACAAGATACAACTACACCAGTTGGTAAATGCGTTAAGCGTACCGCTGACATCGTTGTATTAACGCTTTGTCCACCAGGACCACTAGAAGCGAACGTATCAACACGAACATCTTTTTCATGAATATTAATTTCTACTTCTTCCGCCTCTGGTAACACAGCTACCGTTGCTGTAGACGTATGAATACGCCCACCAGATTCCGTTTCAGGAACACGTTGTACACGGTGAGCACCATTCTCGAATTTCAGCTTCGCGAAAGCACCTTTACCGTTAATCATAAAGATAATCTCTTTATATCCACCTAACTCTGTATAGCTCGCTTCGATAATTTCAGTTTTCCAACCTTGCACCTCAGCATAACGGCTATACATACGATATAAATCACCAGCAAATAAAGCTGCCTCGTCACCACCAGCAGCACCTCGAACCTCAACGATAACGTTTTTATCATCATTAGGGTCTTTTGGAACAAGTAAAATTTTCAGACGTTCTGATAATGTTTTCTCTTGTCCTTCTAATTCAGAAACCTCTTCTTTTACCATGTCACGCATATCAGCGTCTAACTTATCTTCTAACATTGCTTTTGCATCTCTTAATTGCTCACGAACATCTTTATACTCACGGTACACCTCTACCGTTTCCTGCATATCAGATTGTTCCTTTGAATACTCACGAAGCTTATTTGTATCGCTAATAACCTCTGGGTCACTTAACAATTCATTTAACTTCTCATAACGATCTTCTACAGCTTGCAAACGATCTAACACACCATTCACCTCTACATCCTAGTATCTAATACAAATAGTATATGGTACTTAATCAAAAAAACGCAAATTATATTTAAAAGCGCAAGCGGCTTGCTCAGAATGGGAGGAGGTTGGAGCTTCTGACAGAGAGGCGCTCTTTGCCTCGTAGGAAGAAGTGAAACCACTGACCATTCTAGCCGCTGGAGCTAGATAATATTTAAAAGTGCAGGCGGCTCACTCAGAATCGCAGGGCATTGGAGCTCTCGACCTTGAAGCGCTTTTTGCTTCGAGCGAGAGAGCGAAATGACCGGAGATTCTAGCCGCTGGAGCTAGATAATATATTTAAAAGTGCAGGTGGCTTATTCAGCTCTGACCAGCTAAGGTTCTTTCGCCCTAAAGGTGCTTTTTACCTTTCGGGCGGAAGGTTCTTAGATGCGAAGAGCTAGCCACCAATCTTCATCTATTTTCGAAAAAAACCCGCTCTACATAGCGAGTTTCATTTATCTTTGTTTTGTAGGTACTGCATGACAATGACGACAACGTGGTTCATACGATTCTGAAGCCCCAACTAAAATGATCGGATCATCAAATGCCGCTGGTTCTCCATCAATTAAACGTTGCGTACGACTTGCTGGAGATCCGCATTCAGAACAAACTGCCTGCAATTTAGTTACATGTTCAGCAATCGCCATCAGCTGAGGAACTTGTCCAAATGGTAGACCACGGAAATCTTGGTCTAATCCGGCTACAATGACACGATAGCCACGATTTGCCAATATTTGCACCACTTCCACAATGTCCCCATCAAAAAATTGCACCTCATCGATTGCAATAACATCCATTTCTTCTGTTACATGATTAAATATATCTTTTGAAGCTGAAACAGGAACTGCTTTAACCTTTAATCCATTATGTGATACAACATCTTCTTCACTATAACGATTATCAATACATGGTTTAAATACAATTGCATGTTGTTTCGCAAATTGTGTACGGCGCACACGGCGGATGAGCTCTTCTGATTTTCCAGAAAACATACTCCCGCAAATCACTTCAATCCAACCATTTTGATTCATTAAGTACATTGAGCTCTCCTTTCATCTACTTTCCTAATCCAAAGTAGGGTAAAGGTTTAATATTTTCGCAAAAAAAACAGACAAGCGAATACATACACTTGCCTGTTTTATGTTCTTTATTACTTAATACCGTATTTCTTATTGAAGCGGTCAACACGTCCGTCTGCAGTAGCAAACTTCTGACGTCCAGTGTAGAATGGGTGAGAATCAGAACTGATCTCAATTTTTAGTAATGGATAAGTGTTACCATCTTCCCACTCAACAGTTTCGCTAGAGCCTTTAGTAGACCCGCTTAAGAATTTGAAGCCTGTGTTCGTGTCCATAAATACAACTTTATTGTAATTTGGATGGATTCCTGCTTTCATTCTTTTCATCTCCTTCCGCCCTGAATCATTTTCGAAACAGAGTTTTTCATCTTCAGCTGCTTACACAACTATATTGATGAAACACATATGATGAAATTATAACAAGGCTAACTCCATTTTGCAACTACCTGTTTTTGTCTTTTTAAAATTAAAGCGGAGGTGGCTCGTTCAGCTCTGACTAGCTAAGGTTCTCTCACCCCAAATATGAGTTTCATCTCAAAAACCGAAATTATTTCCATATATTACTCTCTCTAATATTCCCTTAAAAACATAAAAAACTCGCTTACTACGACATAAGCGAGTCCCAATCTTTTCCCTTTACTTAGTTGTTACATATCTTTTTGAGTCTGCAACAATGTTTTGTAAAAATTCTTCATTTGTCTTTGTTTGACGAAGTTTACGTAAGAAACTTTCAACAAAGTCTGGTGTATCACGCATTGTTTTACGAATACCCCACAGCTTGTCTAAATGTTCTTTCGGAATTAATAGGTCTTCTTTACGCGTACCAGAGCGACGAATATCAATCGCCGGGAAGATACGACGCTCAGCTAATGAGCGATCTAAGTGAAGTTCCATATTTCCAGTTCCTTTAAACTCCTCATAAATTACATCATCCATACGAGATCCTGTATCAACAAGCGCTGTTGCTAAAATCGTTAAGCTACCGCCCTCTTCAATATTACGTGCCGCTCCGAAGAAACGCTTCGGTCTATGAAAAGCAGCTGGATCAATACCACCTGATAGAGTTCTACCACTTGGCGGAATAACAAGGTTGTAAGCACGCGCTAAACGGGTAATACTATCCATTAAAATGACAACGTCTTTTTTATGCTCTACAAGACGCATTGCACGCTCTAATACAAGCTCAGCTACTTTAATATGATTTTCTGGTACTTCATCAAAAGTAGAGCTTACAACATCACCTTTAACAGAACGTTCAATATCTGTTACTTCCTCTGGACGCTCATCAATTAAAAGTACAATTAATTCTGCTTCCGGATGGTTTGTTGTAACACTATGTGCAATTTCTTTTAACAGACTTGTTTTACCAGCCTTTGGAGGCGCGACAATTAAACCACGTTGTCCAAATCCAACTGGTGCGATTAAATCCATGATGCGTGTCGGTAACTTTTTCGTTTCCGTTTCCAATTTCATTTGGCGATCTGGGTATAACGGTGTTAATGCAGGGAAATGTACACGCTCTTTTGCTGATTCTGGATCATCTCCGTTTACAGCTTCAACTTGTAATAATCCAAAATAGCGTTCATTTTCTTTCGGAGGTCGTACTTTACCAGAAACCTTATCTCCATTACGTAAATCGAAACGACGAATTTGCGAAGCTGAGATATAAATATCTTCTGAGCTTGGAGAATAGTTGATAGGACGTAAAAATCCAAATCCTTCTGATTGAATAATTTCTAATACGCCTTCCATGAAAAAGAAACCTTCTTTTTCTGCTCGAGCTTTTAAGATAGCGAAGATTAGCTCTTTTTTCGTTAACTTGCTATAATACGAAATCTTAAATTCTTTCGCAAGCTCGTATAACTCTTTTAATTTCATGTTTTCTAATGCTGCAATTGACAAATTCATTCAGACACCACACTTTAACGTTATTCTCTTTTCACATGGGTAAAGGGAAAAAATACGGAGGGCAAATAAATAATAATGAAAGGCAATAAGTTCAAGTAGGTAATATTCACTATTGTAACCCTTTTATCTAGTTTTAATCAATACGTTGAAACACAAATACAAGAAGCGAAGACAAGAAAATTTGTCTTCGCTTTTTATATTTCTTTCTTTTTTCTACTCATCTTATTTTAAGGAAGGATAGATAAGCCATTTCTGCCTTTATTTAATCCAGCTTCAGCAGCTAGAATGGTCGGTGGCTTCGCGTCTTCCTACGAGGCAAAAAGCACCTCTACGTCAGAAGCTCCATCCCCCTCCCATTCTGAACGAGCTGCTTACGCTTTTTATTTAATAACCAGGTTCGGTTTTTTATTTAAGCTATGGCGTCCGTCTACGAAGCGTACTGTGCCTGATTTTGCACGCATAACAAGGGATTGTGTTGTTCCGACGCTACCTTTAAATTGAACGCCGCGTAATAGTTCTCCGTCTGTTACACCTGTTGCTGCAAAGATTGCATCGTCGCCTTTTACTAAGTCTTCCATACGAAGGATGCGATTTATATCGCCAATGCCCATTTTTTTACAACGCGCTAATTCAGCTTCGTTTTGTGGTAAGAGCTTTCCATGAATTTCTCCACCTAAGCATTTTAATGCAACTGCAGCTAATACACCTTCAGGTGCTCCACCAGAACCGAATAGAATATCTACACCTGTACGGTCAAATGCTGTATTGATCGCTCCAGCTACATCTCCATCGTTGATTAATTTAATACGAGCACCAGCTTTACGAATTTCTTCGATAATTGCTTGATGACGTGGACGGTTTAAAACCGTTGCTACAACATCTTCAATATCTTTATTTTTCGCTTTCGCAACGGCACGTAAGTTGTCGATAATAGGTGCGTCGATATCAACCGCCCCAACTGCTTCTGGGCCAACCGCGATTTTATCCATGTACATGTCAGGAGCATGTAACAAATTACCGTGATCTGCAATTGCAATAACAGCAAGTGCATTCCATCCGCCCGCTGCTACGATGTTTGTCCCTTCTAAAGGATCAACCGCAACGTCTACGCGTGGTCCATACCCTGTACCTAATTTCTCTCCGATATATAGCATTGGTGCTTCATCCATTTCACCTTCGCCAATTACAACTGTACCTTTCATCGGAACTGTATCAAATACATCACGCATAGCTGATGTCGCTGCACCATCTGCTTCATCTTTTTTTCCGCGTCCCATCCAACGCGCTGATGATAATGCTGCAGCCTCTGTTACACGTACTAACTCCATAGATAAACTTCTTTCCACGATAATCCCTCTCCTTTAAGTCTGTATATTTCTGCCGTATTTTGTGAACCGTGTTTTTCTATAAAGTGATACTTCCGCCAATAGTGATTCTTCGCTCCCCATTAACGGAAGTATCACTTTAAGCGTTCTTCATTTCTT
The DNA here is from genome assembly GCF_022664325.1 of Bacillus cereus group sp. BfR-BA-01310. NCBI lineage: Bacteria > Bacillati > Bacillota > Bacilli > Caryophanales > Bacillaceae > Bacillus > Bacillus cereus group sp. BfR-BA-01310. The sequence continues at coordinate 415,131 of NZ_JAKUHD010000002.1, forward strand.
CAATTTCTTGCTTTGTCATTTGTTCTCGCCAAATGTTTGCACCAAGCCCTTTAAGCTTGTCTACTATATTTTCGTACCCTCGATCAATATGCTCAAGTCCCGTTACTTCTGTAATGCCATCTGCCATTAAACCAGCAATAACAAGGGATGCTCCAGCTCGTAAGTCACTCGCTTTCACCTTCGCACCTTGTAATAAAACAGGTCCAGTCACAATTGCCGAACGGCCTTCTACTTTAATTTGCGCGTTCATACGGCGCAGTTCATCAATATGCTTGAAACGTGCGCCGTAAATTGTATCAGTTACAACTCCTGTTCCATGCGCTTTTGTTAAAAGCGTTGTAAACGGCTGTTGTAAATCTGTTGGAAACCCTGGATATACTAGCGTTTTTACATCAACTACTTTTAACCTTCTATTGCCGTTCACTGTAATTTGGTCATCATTCGTTTCAACTTGAACACCAGCTTCTCTTAGCTTCGCAGTAACTGATTCTAAATGCTGAGGAATAACATTATCAACTGTTACTTCTCCTCCTGACGCTGCCCCTAAAACCATATACGTACCAGCTTCAATACGATCTGGAATGATAGTATGGTGACAACCGTGTAAAGAATCTACACCATCAATTCGGATTACATCTGTACCAGCGCCTTTAATGCGCGCGCCCATACTTGTTAACAATGTAGCTACATCAATAATCTCTGGTTCCTTCGCAGCATTTTCAATAACAGTTCTACCTTTCGCTCGTACAGCCGCTAGCATAATATTAATCGTCGCTCCTACACTAACAACATCTAAATAAATACGCGCTCCACGTAGTTCATCTGCTCTTAAATAAATGGCACCTTGTTCATTGGTAACATGTGCACCTAATGCTTCAAAACCTTTAATATGCTGATCAATCGGTCTCGGCCCTAAATGACATCCACCAGGAAGCCCAATAACAGCTTTTTTAAAACGGCCAAGCATTGCCCCCATTAAGTAATACGAGGCGCGCAATTTTTTCACTTTTCCATTTGGTAAAGGCATCGCAACCATGTTAGAAGGATCTACTACCATCTCTTCCTCCTGCCCATATGTTACTTTCCCTCCAATTTCCTCGAGTAAGTCTCCTAACATTTTCACATCCGAAATATTAGGAACGCCACCAATAGTTACTGGAGTATCCGCTAAAATCGTCGCTGGAATTAGTGCAACAGCACTGTTCTTTGCACCACTCACACGAATTGTTCCATTTAAAGCTCTTCCGCCTTCAATTAGCAATTTTTCCATATTGAGCTCCCTTCTTGTGAATGTATTTACCTTCTACTTCTTTATAAGAATAAGTAGAAGATTCCCCTTAAGAATCTCAATCACTCTTTCCACCCTAAAACTCAATAAGTAGAAAACCATCACCTGTAGCTCCCCTGTAGTACAAATAGGTGAAGATTAACTATTCATCGAATCAAATTCATCAATTCAGATACTTATCACATTTATTAATAGGACTATGCACATTATTTTCTATATTTACAGACTAAAAATTCACTTTATAAAATCTTTAGACTTGTTCACGCTTTCATTATACAACGAAAGGAAACCGTCTAAAAGACTAGACGGTTTCCAAAACGGAATTTTATTCTTACGCTTTACCGTTAGAACCGAACTCACGCATTTTACCAGCAACAGTTGCTTTGATAGCGTCGCGGCCAGGTCCAATAAATTTACGAGGATCATAAACTTCTTGGTCTTTGTTTAATACTTCACGAACAGCTTTTGTAAACTCAATTTGGTTCTCAGTGTTTACGTTGATTTTTGAAGTACCTAAAGAAATAGCTTTTACGATATCAGCAGTTGGGATACCAGTACCACCGTGTAATACTAAAGGTACGCCAGTGAAGTCACGAACTTGTTCCATTTCAGCGAATCCTAAGTTAGGCTCACCTTTGTAAGGACCATGTACAGAACCTAAAGCTGGAGCTAGGCAATCGATACCTGTTGCTTCAACAAGGTGCTTACACTCTGCAGGATCAGCGTAAATTACGCCTTCAGCGATTACGTCGTCTTCTTGTCCGCCAACTGTTCCAAGCTCAGCTTCAACAGATACGTTACGAGCGTGTGCGTATTCTACTACTTTTTTAGTAGTTTCAACGTTTTCTTCGAATGGGTGGTGAGAAGCGTCGATCATTACAGATGTGAAACCTGCATCGATTGCTTCTTTACATTTTTCGAAGCTTGAACCGTGGTCAAGGTGAATCGCTACAGGAACAGTGATGTTCATTTCTTCGATTAAAGCTTTAACCATAGCTACAACTGTTTTGAAACCAGTCATATGACGAGCTGCACCCTCAGATACACCTAGGATTACAGGAGATTTTTCTTCTTCCGCAGCAGCTAAGATAGCTTGAGTCCACTCTAAGTTGTTCATGTTGAATTGACCAACTGCGTATTTTCCTTCTAGTGCTTTGTTTAGCATTTCTTTCATAGAAACTAAAGGCATGGTGAATCCTCCTAAAAAACGTTTTTTGTATCCGATAAGTTCTTATCGCTGGTAGTATGACCAGAATAAGGTAAAATATGTATATCTACATACCGGACTTTTTTCTACACTCAATAGGATAACAACTTGTACTCAAAAACTCAACTGTATTCACCTGCTCAATAGTCCATGTAAACGCTTTTTTCCATATTTTTTATAAAAAATTCATTTTTAAGCCTCTACAGCGAGCTGATTTCTCACCGCTTGACGAATTTCATCAATATCAAATGGTTTAGCGAAGTGCATTAAAGCTCCTAAATCTTTTGCTTCTTGGATCATATCAAGCTCTCCATAAGCAGTCATTAAAATTACTTTAATACTCTCATCAATTTCTTTTACATGCTTTAAAATCTCTATACCATCCATACCTGGAATTTTCATATCTAACACTACTAAATCTGGATTATCCTTTTTCACGATATCTAAAGCTTGAAATCCATTCGCTGCTTGGAACGTCTGATAACCTTCTTTTTGGAACACTTCATGTAATAACACACGAATGCCATATTGATCATCAACGATTAAAATTTTCCCTTCCATAACTCCCAACCTTTCTGTGTAAATACAAGATTTAAAGCTTCTTATATCTTATCGATTTATTTTCGCTATTCTTTGCCAAATTCCTTCCTATTCTTTCTTATTTTACCGTCTCCTATTTTGTTATGCCACCCTACGATTTCCCCTTTCTAAAAAAAATAAGCTATAATGGGAACCGGCTAACACGAAAGAAAGGAGCAACAACATGTTAAAAATTTTCTCAACTCAATTAAGCGGATATTTCTCTAGAATTTCTCAAAAAGAAGAAATGAGCTTAGAAGATAGCGCCCGTCTACTCGCTCAAGCATTAGTTGGCGATGGCTTTATTTACTTGCATGGTACAAACGAAATGGAAGGCATTATTTCAGAGGCGTTGTTCGGTGCTGAACCAATGAAACAAGCAAAACGTTTAATAGAAAACGGAGAGCTGGAAACAGTGACTTCAGCGGACCGTGTACTTCTTATTAGCCGCTTTTCAACTGACGAAGAAATTGTAAAAATCGCGAAAAAGCTTCAAGAAGAAGGTCAATCTATCGTTGGAATCTCTGCTATTCAAGAAGGTACGGAATCACTGGAACAATATACAGATGTACATATTGATACAAAACTGTTAAAAGGTCTTATTCCAGACGATGAAGGTAACCGCTACGGATTCCCAAGTTTAATTGTAGCTTTATTTGCTTATCACGGATTGAAGTTTACAATTGATGAAATGTTAAACGAATATTAAAAAAAGCGCCCTATTTCAGGCGCTTTTTTTATTACTTGCTCTCTTTATTCGTAATAGATGCTCTTACGAAATCATGGAACAATGGTTGTGGACGGTTTGGACGAGATACAAGTTCTGGGTGGAACTGTGCCGCCACGAACCAAGGGTGGTCTTTTAACTCAATGATTTCAACTAGACGACCGTCTGGGCTTGTACCAGAGAATACAAATCCTGATTTTTCCATATCCGGACGGAATTGATTGTTGAACTCATAACGATGACGATGACGCTCATATACAACCGGCTCATTGTAAGCATTGTAAGCATTTGTTTCTTCAGCAAGCTTACATGGGTATAGACCAAGACGAAGTGTACCACCTAAGTCTTCTACATCTTTTTGTTCCGGTAATAAATCGATAATTGCATAAGGTGTGTCAGGATTAATTTCAGAAGAGTTAGCACCTTCTAATCCTAATACGTTACGTGCAAATTCAATTGATGCAAGTTGCATACCTAAGCAAATTCCTAAGAATGGAACCTTGTTTTCACGAGCATATTGAATTGCAACGATTTTACCTTCTACACCGCGATCGCCGAAGCCACCTGGTACAAGGATACCATCTGTATCGCCAACTAATTCTTTTACGTTTTCTGCTGTTACGTGCTCAGCATTTACCCATTTCACTTCTACATCTGTGTCGAATGAGTAGCCCGCATGACGAAGTGCTTCTACAACAGAAATATATGCATCTTGAAGCTCTACGTATTTACCAACAAGAGCAATTTTTGTTTTCTTAGAAAGGTTGCGTACTTTATTAACTAGCGCAGTCCACTCTGTCATATCTGCAGCTGGATTGTCTAATTTTAAGTGATCGCAAACGATTTGGTCCATGTTTTGTTCTTGAAGAGATAATGGAACCGCATATAAAGTATCTGCATCGCGTGCTTCGATAACTGCTTTTGTATCAATGTCACAGAATAATGCAAGCTTGTCTTTCATATCTTGAGAAACAGGTAGCTCTGTACGAACAACGATAATATTTGGTTGAATACCTAAGCTGCGAAGCTCTTTAACGCTATGTTGCGTTGGTTTTGTTTTCATTTCACCCGCTGCTTTTAAGTACGGGATTAACGTACAGTGAATGTACATTACGTTGTCACGACCGATGTCGCTCTTAATTTGACGGATTGCTTCTAGGAATGGTAGAGACTCGATATCACCAACAGTTCCACCGATTTCTGTAATAACAACGTCCGCGTTTGTTTCGCGACCAGAACGATATACACGTTCTTTAATTTCGTTAGTAATGTGAGGAATAACTTGAACTGTTCCTCCTAAATATTCACCACGACGCTCTTTTTGAAGAACTGAAGAGTAAATTTTACCTGTTGTTACGTTGCTGTATTTGTTTAAGTTGATGTCGATAAAACGCTCATAGTGACCAAGGTCTAAGTCCGTTTCTGCACCATCATCTGTTACGAATACCTCACCGTGTTGGTATGGGCTCATAGTCCCAGGGTCTACGTTAATGTATGGATCAAACTTTTGAATAGTTACGTTTAAACCACGATTTTTTAAAAGTCTTCCAAGAGATGCTGCTGTAATACCTTTTCCTAAAGACGATACTACACCGCCTGTTACAAAAATATACTTAGTCATGAAAATACTCCCTTCTACCTTGTTGTTATATAATCACCGTTGCAAAGCGCAACGTATGTAGATAACACTGTATCTATCTTATTGTTAGACTCTTTTTATTTTCTAAACAAAAAACAAAAAAGAAAATTGCTCCCCTCATCACATAAAGTAATAAGTAGGGAGCAATTTTCTTTTATATTTACACTTAAAAAGTATTATCGTCCTTTTTTAAAGAGCCCAAAAATGATTCTACATGGACGATAATGAAAAGTCAAGAACTACAATTCTTCCTCTTCTTCTTCTTCAGTTTCATCGTACTCAAGTTCTTCTTCAGCGAATTCATCTTCATCTTCTTCTAAATCATCAAGATCATCATCTTCATCATCTGCGTCTTCGTCTTCAAGAACCTTGTCCAAATCTTCTACATCATCTTCATCTTCTTCATTTCCGTCTGCATCGTCGAATTCATCTTCATCTTCTTCGATGTAGTCGTCAAAACCGTCCTCTTCAACTTTACGTTTCTTCTTCGGTTTTGGCTGAGGCAAGATTTCTTCATCAATTTGCTCATATGGGTACCAGCTGCGTAGCCCCCAACGATTTTCTCCTAAATTAATGAAACGTCCATCGATGTTTAAATCTGTATAAAATTGTGCGAGTTTCGCATTAACTTGCTCTTGAGATAGTCCCAGCACTTGAGCGATTTCTTGAACCAACTCGTTGAATGTCGTTGCTTGTCTTTTATCCCCTAAAACACTATGTACAACTTCAATCATGGAACATTCTTTTAGCTCTTCTGGTGAATATTGCTTAAAATCCACTTATGCGGCACTTCCTTTCATCAAATATAACCTTATATATAACGGTCTGCCTAAAAAAATCCATACTATTCATTATAAACAAAAGTCGCACAAATATGCTACAAAAAAAACGTGAAACTTTTATATGGTGATAAAATTATAATTTGTCCCTTCCTTATTCCGGAAGCATATGTGCCCCTTGCAACACATACCTAATTTGCATTTCTGTATATTCCTCGAGCGTATACAGTTTTTGTAAAGCCCAGCGTCTAAATCCCCACATCTGTCCTTGTATGAAAATATTATGTGCAAGAAGCTGTATTTCTTTTTTATTTAATATGAACGTTCCATTTTCCGTACATTGTTCTAAAATATTCTCAAACATCCCTACCATTTGAAACTCTTTCTCTAATACATATGGGAGTGATTCTTTCGGTAAAAAACGTACTTCTTGATACATGATTAATACTTCTTCTTGCAATTCGTCCATCACTTTAAAGTAATTCGTTATCGCTATCTTTAAACTTTCTATACTCCCCTTCTCTGTACACACTACTTCCTCTAAACGTTCTTTTACATGTTCATAAATACTATCACAAACTAAATATAATACATCATCTTTTGTGCGAATGTATTCATAAAGTGTTCCAATACTAAATCCAGCCGCTTTCGCAATTTCTCTCGTTGTTGTACGCGGGAATCCTTTTTGCTTAAAAAGTTGCACTGCACCTTTAATCATTTGTTCACGCCTTAACGCAACTAATTTTTCATCTTTCACTGACGCATGTACATTATGTTTAACCATCCCCTTCACCTCTCTCTATTATTTTTGGAAGGAAAAAGCGTAGGAAAATACCTACGCTTTTGTTCCTATTTCGTTAACATACGAGAAATTACAAGCCTTTGAATCTCTTGTGTTCCCTCGTATATTTGTGTAATCTTTGCATCGCGCATATAACGCTCTACTGGATAATCTTTCGTATAGCCATAACCACCAAATACTTGTACTGCTTCAGTCGTTACCTTCATCGCTGTATCACCTGCGAATACTTTTGACATCGCTGATTCTTTCCCGTACGGAAGTCCTTCAGATTCAAGCCAAGCCGCTTGATATGTTAAAAGACGTGCTGCCTCTACATCCGTTGCCATATCTGCAAGTTTAAAGCCAATCCCTTGTTGCGCAGCAATGGGCTTCCCAAACTGATGACGTTCTCTTGCATATTCTACGGAAGCATCTAAAGCTCCTTGTGCAATGCCGACCGCTTGCGCCGCAATACCATTACGGCCGCCATCTAACGTTTGCATCGCAACTTTAAATCCTTGGCCCTCTTCTCCTAGTAAATTCTCTACAGGAATACGGCAGTCTTCAAACATAATTTCAGTCGTTGGCGAAGAGCGAATTCCTAACTTACTTTCCTTCTTCCCAACCGAAAATCCTGGCGTATCACTCTCCACAATAAATGCACTCGTGCCGCGCTGCTTTGACTCAGGATCTGTTAATGCAAAAACAACATAAATATCAGCAATGCCGCCATTTGTAATAAAGATTTTCGAACCATTTAAAATGTAATGGTCTCCATCTCGTTTTGCAGTCGTCTTCATTCCGCCAGCATCTGATCCAGAGCCCGGCTCCGTTAAACCATATGCACCAATTTTCTTTCCTTCAGCCATTGGGCGTAAAAACTTTTGTTTCTGCTCTTCTGTTCCAAATTTAAAAATCGGCCATCCAGCAAGTGAAGTATGCGCAGATAACGTTACGCCTGTAGAAGCACAGACGCGGGATAATTCTTCAACGGCAATTACATACGCCAAGTAATCGCTTCCAATCCCGCCATACTCTTCAGGCCATGGAATACCTGTTAAACCAAGCTCTGCCATTTGGTCGAATAAAGCTCGATCAAATCTCTCTTCCTCATCACGCTTAGCTGCTGTCGGCGCTACTTCATTTCTCGCAAAATCCCGAACCATTTTTCTTATCATTTCATGTTCTTCTGATAATTTAAAATGCATTCCAGTCTCCCCCTTACCCTTTTTATAAAGCTCGACTAATTACAAGCTTTTGTATTTCACTCGTTCCTTCGTATATTTGCGTAATCTTTGCATCGCGGAAAAATCGTTCCACTGGATAATCTTTCGTATAACCGTAACCACCAAATACTTGCACTGCTTCAATCGCAACTTCAACTGCTGTCTTAGAAGCGAATAACTTCGCAATAGATGCTTCTTTACCGCATGGTAACCCTTGCGCTCTAAGCGATGCCGCTCTATATACGAGTAGTCGCGCTGCTTCTACACTTGTTGCCATATCTGCAAGTTTGAAGCCGATTCCTTGTTGCGCCGCGATTGGCTTTCCAAATTGCTCACGCTCTTTTGCATAATCAACCGCACATTTAAGCGCTGCTTCCGCAATCCCTAACGCCTGTGCTCCGATTCCAATTCGTCCAACATCTAAGTTCGCCATTGCCACCTTAAATCCTTGCCCTTCTTCACCAAGTAAATTCTCAGCCGGCACTTTCATATCTTCGAACGTAAGTTGCACTGTACGAGAACCAAGAAGCCCCATCTTATGCTCATCTTTTCCGATGATTAAGCCTGGTGTATCTTTCTCTACAATAAATGCAGAAATACCACTTTTCCCTGCATCTGGATTTGTAGAGGCGAAGACGATGTATGTACTTGCTTCACCGCCATTTGTAATAAATACTTTCGATCCATTAATGATATAGTGATCGCCTTTCTTTACAGCGCGTGATTTCAAACTCCCTGCATCTGATCCTGCATTTGGCTCTGTTAAGGCGAAGGCACCTAAATATTCACCAGTCGCAAGCTTAGAAACATATTTCTGCTTCTGCTCTTCTGTTCCAAAATATAAAATCGGGTTCATTCCAACTGATGTATGTACAGCTAAAATTACACCAACTGTTGCGCTTACCTTTGAGATTTCTTCAATCGCTAAAATATAAGAAATAAAATCCATTTCTGCGCCACCGTATTTTGAAGGCGCTGGAATTCCCATTAATCCAAGTTCACCCATCTTTTGCAAAATCTCTTTGGGGAACACCCCTTGTTCCATACTAGGAACAAAGGGAGCTATTTCCTTCTGCGCAAAATCTCGAACCATTTTCCTCATCATTTGTTGCTCTTCAGTAAAATGAAAATTCATGTACTTCGCCCCCATTTGCTATATATCTTTTTAACTATTTGGTAAGACCACTACTTTATTAATAAGGAGGGATTTACTCGTAAACGTAGAAGCCGCGACCCGTTTTACGTCCTAACCATCCTGCATTTACATACTTACGTAATAATGGACATGGGCGATACTTACTATCTCCTAATCCTTCATGCAACACTTCCATAATGTATAAACACGTATCTAAACCAATAAAATCAGCTAATGTAAGAGGTCCCATCGGATGATTCATACCAAGTTTCATTACTTCATCAATCGCTTCTTTCGTCGCTACTCCTTCATATAACGTATAAATCGCTTCGTTAATCATCGGTAATAAAATACGGTTAGATACAAACCCTGGGAAATCATTTACTTCAACTGGAACTTTCCCAATCTTTTTCGTAATATCCTCAATCGTTTCATATACCGCATCATCTGTTGCTAAACCGCGAATAATTTCAACGAGCTTCATAACTGGAACTGGATTCATGAAGTGCATGCCGATTACTTTCTCAGGACGTTTCGTTACCGCTGCAATTTCCGTAATTGGTAGAGATGACGTGTTCGTCGCTAAAATTGCGTGTTCTGGAGCAATCTCATCTAGATTCGCAAAAATTTTCTTTTTAATATCCATTTTTTCAACAGCTGCTTCAATAACAAGATCAGCTTCTTTGACACTATTTAAATCGAGTGTCCATGTAAGACGATTTAATGTAGCTTCTTTCTCTTCTTCTTTCATGCGACCCTTTTCTACTTGACGAGCTAAATTTTTCGTAATGACAGCCAATCCTCGGTCTAACTGCTCTTGCTTTAAATCTTGTACTTTCACGTCATAGCCTGCCATTGCACACACTTGTGCAATACCTGAGCCCATTTGTCCTGCACCAATTACAACTATTTTTTGTACGCCCATTCTTTCTTCCTCCTTTTTAATAAAACGAAATATTAATTACTAAAGAACCCGTTCTCTTACAGCACCGTTTGATTAATGAACTTCAATCATAATTGCGTCACCTTGACCGCCACCACTGCAAATCGAAGCGATTCCAATGCCGCCGCCGCGTTGTTTTAAAGCATGAATAAGAGTAACGATAATACGTGCTCCGCTCGCGCCAATTGGATGTCCCATCGCTACTGCGCCGCCATTTACATTCAATTTCTCTGGGTCAATCCCAGCAATTTCTGTACTCGCAATTGCTACTGCCGCAAATGCTTCGTTAATCTCAAATAAATCAATTTCTTCAATTGTCTTGCCTGTTTTTTTCAGCAATTCGTTAATTGCATAACCCGGCGTTCTTGGAAAATCCTTCGATTCTACCGCGATTGCCGTATGCGCTAAAATTGTCGCTAATGGCTTTCTTCCTTCTTGCTTCGCTCTTTCCTCGCTCATTAATACAAGTGCAGCACCGCCATCATTCAATCCTGGAGCATTACCAGCTGTTACTGTTGCTGCCTTATCAAATACTGGTTTTAATTTCGCTAATTTTTCAATCGTTGTATCTTCACGTGGCGCTTCATCCTTAGCAACGACGATAGGATCGCCTTTTCTTTGCGGAATTGTTACTGGTACAATCTCCTCTTCAAAACGACCTTCCTTATGTGCTGACACCGCACGTTGATGGCTACGATATGCCCATTCATCTTGTGCTTCGCGAGAGATTCCGTCTTCTTTTGCAACTTCTCCGCCATAAACACCCATGTGTACACCTGAAAATGCGCATGTTAAACCATCCGCAACGTTTAAATCGATAACTTCGTTGTGACCCATTCTGTATCCCCATCTTGCTCCTCGTAAAATGTAAGGACTGTTGCTCATCGATTCCATTCCACCAGCTACAATAAGCGATTGGTCACCAGTACGAATAATTTGATCTGCTAAAGTAACTGCGCGAAGCCCTGATGCACAAACTTTATTCACTGTTTCCGTCTGCACTTCCCAAGGGATTCCAGCTGCTCTCGCTGCTTGGCGTGATGGAATTTGCCCTTGCCCTCCTTGGATAACTGTCCCGAATATAACTTCTTCAACATCACTAGCGGCAACATCTGCTCTTTCAAGCGCTGCCTTAATTGCGATTCCTCCAAGTTCTGTTGCTTTTACGTCTTTTAAAGTTCCTCCGAATTTTCCAACCGGTGTTCTTGCAGCACTTAAAATAACTGTTTTACTCATTTCCATTTCCCCCATTTCATTTGTTAGCGCTGAGCGCTCGTTCGGTATTCTTACGTTGAGAAGAGGTGCAATTATTGCACCTCTCTCTAAAGTTGTATGCATTCCTACAAACTACATTGCTTCTTTCTTCTGCCCGATAACAGAGCGTTCTAAAATCTCTGTTACATCGAGAGTTTGAACTTGTTCTTCCACTTCTTTTGCTTTCGTACCATCACTAATCATCGTTAAGCAATACGGACATCCTGTACCGATAATTGATGGTTTAGCAGCTAGCGCTTGTTCTGTACGAGCAACGTTAATACGAGAGCCTGTCGTTTCTTCCATCCACATTAGGCCTCCACCTGCACCACAGCACATTCCCGTTTCACGATTACGTGCCATTTCCACAAGGTTCACGCCTGGAATTGCTTTTAAAATATCACGCGGTGCTTCGTATACTTCGTTGTATCTTCCTAAGTAACAGGAATCATGGTACGTAACTGTTTCTTCGATAGGGTGAACTGGTTTTAAGCGCCCTTCTTTCACCCACTGAGCTAACAATTCTGTATGATGATAGACTTCTGCTTGCAAGCCAAAGTCCGGATACTCATTTTTAAAGGTGTTATAAGCATGAGGATCAATCGTAACGATTTTCTTCACTCCTGCTTTTTCAAATTCTTCAATATTTTTTGTCGCCATCTCTTGGAATACGAATTCATTTCCGAGGCGGCGTGGTGTATCTCCAGAGTTCTTTTCTTTATTACCAAGAATCGCGAATGAGATGCCTGCCTCGTTCATTAACTTCGCAAACGATATCGCAATTTTCTGACTGCGATTATCATATGATCCCATCGAACCAACCCAGAATAAATATTCGAATTCCTCACCAGCTTTTGATTTCTCCTTCACAGTTGGAACGGTTACCTCATCATCACCTTGGCGCCATGTTTCACGCTCTTTACGATTTAGACCCCATGGATTTCCTTGACGTTCAATGTTTGTCATTGCACGTTGCGCTTCTGCATCCATTTTTCCTTCTGTTAAAACGAGATAGCGGCGTAAGTCAATAATCTTGTCAACATGCTCATTCATAACTGGGCACTGGTCCTCACAGTTACGGCACGTTGTACATGCCCAAATCTCTTCTTCTGTAATAACGTCTCCGATTAAACTTGGATCGTAAGCTAACGCTGTAGCCGCTGATTCCTGTTGTCCTTTTCCAGCTGCCATCATCGCCAACTGATTGCCTTGTGTATTATTAAAAGCAACAACTGGAACCCACGGTGCCCTTGATGTTACCGCTGCCCCTTTATCAGTTAAATGATCACGAAGTTTTAAAATTAAATCCATCGGTGATAACATTTTTCCTGTTCCTGTTGCCGGACACATATTTGTACAACGGCCACACTCTACACAAGCATATAAATCAACGAGCTGATTTTGTCTAAAGTCTTCAATTTTACCAACACCGAACGTTTCTTGTGTTTCATCTTCAAAATCGATTTTTTCAAGTTTCCCTGGATTTGAAAGACGTCCAAAAAATACGTTGACTGGTCCAGCAATTAAATGCGCATGTTTTGATTGCGGTACATAAACTAAAAACGTTAACAAAATTAGTAAATGCACCCACCAAGAGAAATAAAATACTGAAATGGCTACGGTTTCATTTACTCCTGAGAAAACGTAAGCGATTACAGAAGCGATTGGTTCACTCCATGAAAATTCCTCGCCGTGCCATATAATTCCCATCCCGTTACCAAGTAGCACCGAAAGCATTAAACCACCGATAAAAATAAGGACAAGGCCTGATTTGAAATTACGTTTTAAACGAACAAGCTTTTCAACATAACGTCTATGAAAAGCCCAAAAGACTGCAATTAAAATAACGAGTGTGACAATTTCCTGGAAGAATGTAAATGCAGGGTATAGTGGTCCAAGTGGAAGATGTGATCCTGGTGCGAGTCCTTTCCAAACGAAGTCGATTGCTCCAAATTGGACAAGAATAAATCCGTAAAAGAACATAACGTGAATGATACCGCTCTTTTTATCTTTCAGCAGCTTTTTCTGACCGAAAACATTGACCTTAAGAAGATCCCAACGCTCTTTAAAACGACGGTCAAATTCTATCTTTTTTCCTAATTGTATGTAGGCCATCCTCGTTCGTATAAGATATACAAACAAATATCCCGCATAAGCAATAACAGCAATGGCAGCCAGCCAATTAATAATTAGTAAGCTATTCATTTTTATGCTACCCCTCTCTTTGTAAGCCCTCTTTCTTTTTAGAATCTTCGAAAATATATAATTTTCTGAATTATATCCCCTACCACCATTATATAATGAGTGAGCATTCAGTCAACAGTTTTTTGTTATACAACAACACATTTTTTAATAAAGCTGTTTATTTCGGTGAAACTATAAAGTGAAAATTTAATTTGTAACAAACTGAAGGTGAAAAGAATGCGAAGGAGGGAATTTACTCATGTTCTTCTTATCTCTCTTATTAATAGGCGCCACTCTTTGGATTACAATTGACCTTTCGTACGGGAGAATTCTTCATTTAAAGCGTATACGTTCTCGTTCATTCCCTTTGCGTCAAAGTGACTTTCACCTTTATACATATGGAAAAGATTTGTATGATGCTCTATTTACTGATATTAAACAAGCCAAACACCATGTGCATGTTTTATTTTTCATTGTCAAAAACGATGAAATAAGTCGTAAGTTTTTAAAGTTACTTATCGATAAAGCACAAGAGGGAGTTGAAGTAAGACTTTTACTCGACCGGTTTGGAAGTCATTCTTTATCAAAAGAGACGATGTACTCCCTACAAAAACATGGTGTCTCTTTTTCATTTTGTCACAAAGTGAAATTTCCTTTTCTTTTCTTTTCTGCAAATCAAAGAAATCATAGAAAAATTACAATTATTGACGGGAAGATTGGTTATATTGGTGGATTTAATATCGGCGAGGAATATTTAGGCCACAATCAAAAGTTAGGGTTATGGCGAGATTATCATTTACGTCTTACAGGAGAAGGGATACAAGATTTGCAAAAACAGTTTTTACATGACTGGTTTGATGATACGAACCAAAATTTATTAGATTCATCTCTTTATTTTCCCAAACAACAACGTGGTGCTATTCTACATCGCTTTATTCCGACTGACGGTGCCTATTTACAAAATACATTTTTACATTTAATCGAAAGTGCAAAAGAAGAGCTCTTTATCGGTACACCGTATTTCATTCCCGGTAAAGAAATTATGAACGCTTTATTAAAAGCACGGAAACGTGGGGTTCAAATAACGATTCTCGTTCCACAAAAGGCTGATCACGCCCTCGTTCGAGAGGCAAAGTTTCCATATTGCCGGAAGTTAATACAAGCCGGTTGTAATATTTACGCATTTCAACAAGGATTTTTTCATGCCAAGATTATTATAGTAGACGATTGTATTTGTGATATCGGAACTGCTAATGTTGATATGAGAAGTTTATATGTTAACCATGAGATCAACTGCCTTTTATATGATAAACATTTCATACAAGAAGTAAAAAACAAATTCGAGGAAGATTTGAAAAGCTCCTCATTGCTTTCCTTTGAAGATGTTAGCCCTCTCTCTATTATTGATCGGGGAAAAGAGTGGATAGGAACGATACTCGCTTTCTTCTTATAGGAAAATTTCAAGAGCTAAAGAGGTGCATCACATATGATAATGCGATTTGGATATGTCTCACATGCTATGGCATTGTGGGACTGTTCTCCTGCCAAAACAATGACATTTACAAGCTGGAAAAAACTCAAAAAACAAGAGCGTGAGGATAAATTATATAATGTTACACTACAAAATCTAGAACATACAATACGCATCCTTCATTACAATATTGCACATGAAATTCCATTATATCGTTTATCATCTTCTATCGTTCCGCTTGCAACACATCCCGAAGTCGAATTTAATTATCTTCAAGCATTTGCACCGCTTTGGCGTAAAATAGGGGCATTAATTCAGGAACACAATTTGCGCGTAAGTTTCCATCCAAATCAATTTACGCTATTTACAAGCGACAAACCACATATTACAACTAATGCAATTACAGATATGACCTATCATTATAACCTATTAGACGCTATAGGAATTGCAGATTCCTCCTACATTAATATTCATGTAGGCGGCGCGTATGGAAATAAGGAAAGTGCAATTGGACGTTTTCATGAAAACATAAAAAAACTTCCTTCATATATAAAAAAACAAATGACTCTTGAAAATGATGATAAAACGTATACCACTTCTGAAACTTTGGCTATTTGTCAAAAAGAAACCATCCCTTTCGTATTCGATTATCATCATCACATAGCAAACCTTTGTGCTGAACCGCTAGAAGAGTTACTTCCTGCGATTTTTGAAACTTGGTCACACACAAACGTCCCTCCTAAAGTTCATATTTCTTCTCCTAAATCAGAAAAAGAATTTAGGGCTCACGCAGATTATATTGATTTAGGGTTTATTAAACCCTTTTTACACATTGCAAAAAAAATCAATCATAATTTCGATATTATGATTGAAAGCAAACAAAAGGATTTAGCACTTCTTCAATTAATAGATGAAATCTCTTCCATAAGGGGAATAAAAAGAAAAAACGGCGCAACGTTACAATGGTAAATTGTAACATTGCGCTATTTTTTTCAAAAAAAGTAATTTTCACAATGAAAAACATTCCATTTTATATGCTATTACCAGATATGTACTCTGAAAAAAGCGCTACTTTTATAGCCGAACAAATTTTAACTATCTTAAATAAGCCCTTCTTCATTAAAGATGAATAGCTTTCTATTACACCAAGTATCGGAATTGCAATGTATCCGGAATACGGAACCGATGTAACCGAATTAATGAAAAATGCAGATATGGCTATGTATCGAGCAAAAGCGAATGGAAAAAACAGATTTGTTTTCTTCTCAGAGGAAATGAGTATTGCGCAAAGCGAAATACACTTCCTAGAAGGTGAACTTTCAAAAGCACTGCAACAAAATGAATTTTTCCTTGAATATCAACCGCAAGTAAACACAAAAACAAAACAAATTATCGGCTTTGAGGCATTAATTCGTTGGAAACATCCGAAACTTGGAATTGTATCACCTGCCCAATTCATCCCTCTCGCGGAGGAAACAGGATTTATTATTGAACTTGGTAATTGGATTTTACGTACCGCCTGCTTAGAAGCTAAAAAGTGGCATAACCAAGGATTTTCTCACTTAAAGGTTGGTGTAAATTTATCTGTTGTTCAATTTAACCGTGCAGATTTAATCCCGACTATTTCAAAAGTCTTGGAAGAAACAGAACTAAAACCGGAAGCACTAGATATTGAGATTACGGAAAGTATCGCGATTAATCAAAATCATTCTGTAATTGCTAAACTAGAACAACTTCAAAATCTCGGTATTCAAATTTCAATTGATGACTTTGGGACTGGTTATAGTTCTTTAGCTCACTTAACAAAATATCCAATCAATACATTAAAAATTGCTCGAGAATTTATTTGCGGAATTACAAATAGCCCGTTAGAAGAAGCGATTATCGCTTCCATTATTGCACTATCAAAAGAATTAAATTTAGGGGTTATTGCGGAAGGTGTAGAAACAGATGAACAATGGAAGTTTTTACACGAGCAAAACTGTGACCACATTCAAGGATTCTTCTTTAGCAAACCTGTTTCTAGTAAAGATGTGTGGATGTTACTCCATGAAAAAACAACCGTCTAAGTTAGACGGTTGTTTTTTAGTACTCAAAAGGTACATCTGAAGCTAATTGTATCTCTTGATCATCATGAGAAATTACTTGATTTTTCTCTAAAGCTGTATCTCCTAATGAAATACCCCATGCCATCGCTAACGTTAACAGACTACCAATAAGTAGTTTTTTCATATTCTATCACCCACATTTTTTTCTTTAAATATATCATGAAAATTTATCCATATCTTATGCAATTATGCATATTTGTTTTTTAGGTCTTTTTTATTTCTTCATTTTTTTTATAAGTGATTCTTTTAACGCATGGATTCCTAATATATCGAAAAAGAAGTACGCTTTTTCGTAAGCATCTTCAATTTCTGCTCTATCACACTCTAGCTTTTCTAGGCATTCACCTTTTTGATAGTATAACTGTCCAATTAATGTCATACTATTAATTCGACACGATAGTTCAATGGCTTTATTTGCTTGACAAAGCGCTTCTTCGTATTGATTATCTAAGTATAATGCTTTTGCATGATTATGTCTCACCTTCACATCAAACTCTTTATTATCATGCAATGCCTCTAATTGTTTTAATATATTTTCAAATAACTCAATACTCTTCTTAAAATAGCCATTTTCAGCATAAATGTTTGCAATTGCGTTTTCAATATAAAGATTCTGATATACATCTATTCCTGCCAATTGTTGATTGAGCAATTTCTTTAATTCTAAAATACAATATTCGTAATCGATTTTTTTCAATATGTAAGCAGCTACATGATATTGCCATTGAAGAAATTGCTCAAGCTCGGGATGATATTCTTCCTTTTTCAACTCATTCCATACTCTATTATAAATTTCTTTATATTTCTTTTGCTTACAAAGCATAATAATTTGATTTTTTAACTGCTTACTTCTCTCAATATCAGAATAAATGAGTACCTCATAAAAATGAATAATGGGAACTTGTAACTTCGCTGCAATGCCTTGCAATATATCCATACTTGGGTATACCGCGCCCGATTCAATTCGGCTCACTTCCGATTGATGACATATATTCTCGGATAACTGTTTTTGTGTTAATCCTCTCATAACCCTAATTTTCTTTATTTCACTTCCTAATTTTTCTGCGTGCATACTTACTCACCATCCCATTATAACAATCTAATTTTTTGAGTTGTCATACCACTACAATAATGTGAATTCGACAATTTTTGATATGAAATAATGCATAATATATATAAAATTCGGCAAATTTTTCATACAATTCATCTCACATACAATAGATTAGGAGTGTTATAGATGAATTATAGAAAACTTGCTAGTGCATTCGTTACATTCGGTCTCCTTTGTCCTTTATCAACAGAAGCTATTCATGCCCAAGAATTAGATAAAAATGAAGTAAAAGTTGAAATTGCTCAGCCTGGTTTAACAATTGGGAAATTAACACAACCTCAAAATGATACGAAAGAGAATATTGCTAAAAAATATTTAAAAGGTGAGGTAAACGGGGCTAAAGCTCAACAAGAGCAAGTTACAACTGAAAAAAACGTTAATTTTCAACCTACAAATAAAGAAACAAAAGAAAATCAAACCGAAGTTCGCCTTGCACAAACTTACAAAAACTATAAAGTATATGGTCAAGATCTCATTGTAAAAGTAGATAAAAATGGAGTGATTACTACCGTTAGTGGTAAAGTTGTCCAAAATTTAGACCAACAACCTAATCTTACTATAACAAATTTTTTGTCGAAAAATGAAGTAAAATCTAAATTACGCGATACAGTTCAAATTCCAAACGATGCGGCTGAAACAGAATTCTCTAGCGAAACCGTTGTTTATAAGCAAAAAGATGGTTATTACACGTTCGCAACTGTTATTACATTTACTTACGAAAACCATGAACAAATTATAAGCGGTAATGCAATCGTTGATTTAAAAACTGGTGAAGTACTATTCCAGGAAAAGTTCATTAAAAATAAAGAAAATAAATCTATTAATCAAGTAACATCACCCAGCCTTTCCCTAGCTAAAGAGCAAGGAACTGGAAAAAATGCTCTACAGGAAAATGTATTATTTAATATTGCAAAGGGTTCTGACGGAAAGTTTTATTTAGCTGATCTATCCCGCGGAAGTGGTATTTATATTTATAACGCAAACTATGCTGATTCCCTCGGCGGAGATAGCCAAGTCGGCTATCCAGGAACGCTCATTTCAAGTAATACTCCTAATTTTGCAGATAAAGAAGCAGCTGGTGTTATGAAAAACATGAGCTATATTTACGACTATTTCAAGAAAGAACATAATCTAAAAAGTTACGATAATAAAGACTCAAAAGTTGTTGCTAGCGTCCACGGATTTGATTCTACAGAAGTTAGTGATGGTATAAAAGAAAATTATGTAAATGCATTTTGGCATCCGGCTTGGAATCAAATAGTCTTTGGTGACGGCCTAAATGGAAAATTAACCTCTGCTCTTGACGTGACTGCACATGAATTTGGACATGCTGTATTTAGTGGTACAACAAAAAATAAAATTGTGAGATATCCAAGTGCTGAAACATCTGCACTAAATGAAGGCCTGGCAGATTTCTGGGGTACACAAATAGAATATTACGTAAAGAAAGATAAAGGAAATTGGATTATGGGCGATACGTTAGGTGGCCTAACAATTCGTGACATCCCAAGGGAAATTGGCGATGGTGGCAACAAACTATATACAAACTTACAAGATTTCTATAATGACGGAAATAATCAAGAATCTCACGTGAATTCCGGAATCATTAGCCATGTATTATATCAATTAGCTGAAGGTAAAACGTATAACGGTATATTTGTTCAAAAACAAGGAAATGAAAAAGTAAGCAAAGTTGTTATGCGTGCATTGCAAAACTACGCAACTTCAGCGGAAGATTTTGAATCACTTCAATCTCACATTGTACAGGCTGCAAAAGATTTATATGGTAATACGACATCAACAGAATTCGAAAAGGCTTTCCAAGCACATGGATATAAGGCTCTAGCAAAAATTAATAAAGTAGTAGAAGTACAACAAGGAAAATAAGCAAAAAAGAAGTTTACCACTTATAGGTAAACTTCTTTTTTATATCCAGCCCTTCTCTTCTGCAATTGTAATTGCCTCAATCCTATTTTTCGCATCGAGCTTCGCTAATACTTCAGAAATGTAATTACGCACTGTACCAGGTGAAAGATAAAGTGCCTTCGCAATTTCATTTGCCGTCTTTCCTTCTTTCGCAAGTAAAAGTACTTCTTTTTCACGATCTGATAACGGATTTTGCTCCTGCCATAAACCAAACATTAACTCTTGAGAAACTTCTCGCTTCCCTTTCATGACATTTCGAATTGCTGAGGCTAAATCTTCACTCGGACTATCCTTCAATAAATATCCGTGTACACCAGCTTTCATCGCTCTTTCAAAATAACCGGGACGCGCAAATGTCGTTAAAATCATTACTTTACAAGATGATTTCTCCTTCTTCAACGTTTCAGCAACATCTAAACCACTTTGAATCGGCATTTCAATATCCATAATACTTATATCAGGCTTTAGCGATTCGATTAATTTTAACGCCTCTTCCCCATTCGCTGCTTGCCCAACAACTTCAATATCATCTTCTAGATCAAGTAGGGCTCCTAATGCGCCACGAAGCATCCGTTGATCTTCTGCAATAATAATTCGAATCATGCCCTCACCTCATCTTTCCCTGTTCTAATTACAATTGGAACTTTCACTGTTAACAATGTCCCTGAATTTATCGTATCTAGTTCAACAAATCCATCAATAAGAGCAATTCGCTCTTTCATACCGCGGATACCATTTCCATCATGGTTTTGATCCGCTAAACCGATACCGTTGTCTTCTACTTTCAAAATCAGCTCACCTTGCGATTCTAATACCGAGACTGTACACCGCGTTGCTTTACTATGTTTTACAACATTCGTCACTGCCTCACGTAAACACATTCCTACAATATTTTGTTCAATTGGTGATAACGAACTAGAATTAGCTTCTTGCTTCACTTCTAATTCAATATTAGCTGCTTGTAAGATTGCTTTTATTTGCTCCAGCTCTTCTTCTACTGTAATCATACGCATATCAGAAATTAACTCTCTCAGCTGTTTTAAAGCGGTGCGAGATGTTTGTGTAATCTCCTTCGCTTCTATACTTGCGCGTTCTGGATTCTTCACAATTAACTTCTCAACGAGCTGACTTTTTAAAGTAATAAGAGATAACGTATGCCCTAACGTATCATGAAGGTCTCTTGCAATTCGCTGACGTTCTTCTCGCTTTACTAAATCTTTAATTTGCTCGTTTGCTTCGTTTAGTTGATTCTTTAACATCTTTTTTTGATTAAAATTACGCATTCCAAATGGTGTAAGCAGCATTAAAATAAACATCGGAACTATATTCACTAAACTTGTAGTTGTTAGTTGATTAACGTTTACAAATATAAAAGCTCCCAACATTACAATTAACAGGCCCAACAACACCCGAAATATTTTTTTACTTGGTGCAAATCCCATCGCACTTGCCGTAAAAAATCCAAAGAAAATCATGAAAGGATTATAAAATACAGCAAATAAAAAAGTTAGTAACATTTGAATACACGCCCACAAAATGAACGTCTTCTGCACAAAATATAGTTGACGGTATGTGACGATGAAAAGCATCAACATACCGATCCCTATTGCAAGCTTCCCCCCTGATACTTGTGTTAAATTATAAATTGGAAATAACAGATACACTAGCCACATATATGGGAAGAAACCCATATGTTTTGGAAAAACCTCAAACTTCTTCTCTATCATTTATACCGCTTCCTGTCTTTTTCTTATATATATTGATACTACAACAAATATAAGGAAATAACCTCCTAGTACCGCGATATTTTCCCAACCAATTGACTTTCCAGCGACAATATCCCATGCACCGCTTCCAAAATGATACGTCGGTGTCCATTCACCGATAGATCGTAATATTTTTGGAAATATTTCGATTGGCATCCATAGGCCACCAAGAATTGCTAAGCACATATTTAAAATATTCGCTAGACCAGCAGCTGCATCTGCCTTCTTAATTGAACCTATTACTGTTCCGAGCGCTAAAAATGGTGTCACGCCTAATAATAACCATAACCCAGCACCGATCCATTGTCCTACCGTTAACTGCACATTATTAATTAATATTCCTGCCATAAAAATAACTAAGATTGAAAAAGCATTCACTACTGTTTGAGCAATAATTTTAGCTGTTATATACGCACCCTCTGGAAGTGGTGTAATTTTTAAAAGATGCGTCCACCCTTGCCCCTTTTCCTGAGAAAGTCTCACACCGAAGCTAAAAAGTGCAGTCCCTACAATACTGAAAGTCGCCATTGAAATTAAATAATGCGCTTTCCAAGCACCTCCGTTCTGTGGCACTTGAACCACATTTGTAAAAATGTAATAAAACATAACTGGCATTAATAATGAGAAAAAGATAAATAATTTATTGCGGAACGTACGTAAAATCTCTATTTTGCATTGCATCCATAATGCTTTCATGCGATTCCCTCCTTCTGATTTGCAACAAATTGTTCAAATGCTTCATCTAAACTTCCACGTTCCACTGAAACGTCTGTTACAGGTAAATTTCTTTGATAAATTGCTTTTAAAGTTGCATCCGTATCTTCAGTTGTTAAAGTGAAGTGACCTTCATTTGACTGTACTTCTGTTACATTCGGTAATTCCTTCAATAAGTTCTTAGGAATTTTCTCTTTCGAATAAAACGAGATTGTTTTTCGAGAAATAGTCGCTTTCATCTCATCAGGCGTGCCATCTGCAATGATTTTTCCATTCGCAAATAATAAAATACGATCAGCTAAAGCATCTGCCTCTTCTAAATAGTGCGTCGTTAAAATAATCGTTTTCCCTTCACTTGCTAATTTTCTAATCGTTTCCCAAAACGTTTTTCGAGACGTAATGTCCATCCCTACAGTTGGTTCATCTAAAAATAACAAATCTGGATTACCTGCAAGTGCGAGTGCAAAGTTTAACCTTCTTTTTTGCCCACCTGATAGCTTTTCGCATCTTTGCTTTCGCTCTGATTCTAAATTTGATAACTGCAGTAATGTTTCTTTCGCTACCGGGTTTGTATAGTAACTACGGAATAACTCAATTGCCTCTTCCACTGTAATGCTATCAATTACACTCACTTCTTGTAGCATCGCGCCGAGGCTATTACGAACATCTCTATGCTTTGGGCTCTTTCCAAATATAGAAACCGTTCCTTCCGTTGGATCTTTTAATCCAAGCATCATCGATATCGTCGTTGTTTTCCCTGCGCCATTCGGTCCAAGTAATGCTACTATTTCCCCTTTATTCACATGAAACGAAACATTATTTACTGCTTTTTTATGTTTAAATGTTTTTGAAACACCATTTACTTCAATAATCTTTTCCATCTCTCCACCCCCGCCGTTTCTTATATTTACATTGTATGCGT
This sequence comes from Bacillus cereus group sp. BfR-BA-01310, assembly GCF_022664325.1. Classification (NCBI taxonomy): domain Bacteria; kingdom Bacillati; phylum Bacillota; class Bacilli; order Caryophanales; family Bacillaceae; genus Bacillus; species Bacillus cereus group sp. BfR-BA-01310. The sequence continues at coordinate 438,891 of NZ_JAKUHD010000002.1, forward strand.
TGGAAAAGTTAGGAAACAGTATGATGCGTCATGACATCCATATGACAATTGTCATGTATTCTTTATGAGCAGAATCAACCCGCATACCGCACGCGAGTAGCAGGAGCAAAATAAACATGATACAATCGGATAAGATATAAATTCGAGGAAGGACAGTGGTTTTCATGATTATTCGTAATGAACAAGATTTAGAAGGTTTACGAAAAATCGGCCGCATCGTTGCACTTGCACGCGAAGAAATGAAAAAACAAGCGAAGCCAGGTATGACAACGAAAGAGCTAGATTTAATTGGTAAGAAGGTATTAGATGAGCACGGTGCTATGTCAGCACCTGAAAAAGAATATAAATTCCCAGGCGTAACTTGCATTAGTGTAAACGAAGAAGTTGCTCACGGTATTCCAGGAGATCGCGTATTAAAAGAAGGCGATTTAGTAAACGTAGACGTATCAGCAGCACTTGACGGTTATTATGCTGATACAGGTATTTCATTTGTTCTTGGTGAAGACGAAGAAAAAGAAAAGCTATGCCAAGCTGCGGTAGATGCATTTTGGGAAGCAATGAAAAAAGTAAAGGCTGGATCAAAACAAAATCAAATTGGTCGTGCTGTTTCTAACTTTGCACATAAAAGTGGATATAACGTTATTCAAAACTTAACTGGTCACGGTATTGGTCTTAGCTTACACGAAGCTCCGAACCATATTTTAAGCTACTATGATCCAATGGATAATGCTCTTCTAAAAGACGGCCTTGTTATCGCTGTAGAGCCATTCATCTCTATGAAAGCTGATCATATTATCGAACGCGGTGATGACGGCTGGACATTCGTTACACCGGACAAAAGCCTTGTTGCACAATGTGAACATACAGTCGTTGTGACACGTGGTGAACCGATTATCTTAACAGAAATATAATAAAAAACAGCCGTTTTGTAGATTCCTTCTACTAAGCGGCTGTTTTTTATTATTTTTAGGTATGTAAAAGCTTATATAAATAAAAAGGTGATGCATCAAAGTATCACCTTTTTAACGGGGTGAGGCTGTCCAAAAGTACGGAAAACCTTTGAACAGCCTCGTATTTTCATATGGATGCCTTACATATATCACTGATGATAATTATGAAATGCGGAAACATAGTTACCATCATATGATTCAAACATGAGAAAAGAAATCCTATAATGGATCCCTTTTCCCTACATAATCTAAAGTTTGGGTACACTAGATTCATGCAATGTAGGAGCCTTCAGAATAGAAAGCAATCCTTCATTTAGAATGATAGCATACATATCTCCGCTAAAAATATGTAAATATGCATATGGCGTTTTTATTTCTCAACTTCTAAATATTGAAAATTCAGACACAAAAAGATAAAATAAAGTCGTTATCCGTCTTCTTTTGTCAGTCAGAGAGAATAGAAGAATGGGAGAGGAAAAAATGAGAAAATCGCTGAAACAAAAAATAGTAAGCTCCTTGCTTGCTGTATCACTCGCCGTTAGCTTAGCTCCAATCGGACAAGCAAAAGCTGATTCCACGTCAGAAATTATACAGACCCCACCTATTACAAAACAAGTTGATGCAAGCCGCGCCATCGAACATATCCGTTTCTTATCCGAAACAATCGGTCCCCGCCCAGGCGGTACAAAATCAGAAGAGTGGGCCTCTCGCTACGTTGGTATGCAACTTAAATCAATGGGATATGAAGTAGAATATCAGCCCTTTCAAGTGCCGGATCAATACGTTGGATTTATCGAATCACCATTATCCACAAAACGTAATTGGCAAGCTGGCGCTGCTCCCAATGCACTAATTTCTACAGAAGCTGTTACAGCTCCTCTTATCTTTGTTCAAGGTGGAACGAAACTAGATGAGATTCCAAATGAGGTGAACGGAAAAATTGTTTTATTCGAAAGAGGTGCAACAGCAGCAGATTATAATAAGCAAGTTGAAAATGCTGTTAGCAAAGGAGCAAAAGGTGTTCTTTTATACAGTTTAATTGGAGGTCGTGGAAACTACGGCCAAACCTTCAACCCTTACTTAACTAAAAAACAGTCTGTCCCTGTCTTTGGTCTTGCTTATGCTCAAGGAAATGCATTTAAAGAAGAAATCGCAAAAAAAGGGACAACAATTCTTTCCCTAAAAGCAAGACATGAATCTAATTTAACATCTCTAAATGTTATCGCTAAAAAGAAACCAAAAAATAGTACAGGTAATGAAAAAGCTGTCGTTGTAAGTTCACACTATGATAGTGTCGTTGGAGCACCTGGAGCGAATGATAACGCTTCTGGTACAGGATTAATATTAGAACTAGCTCGTGCTTTTCAAAATGTAGAAACTGATAAAGAAGTCCGCTTTATCGCTTTTGGTTCTGAAGAAACTGGTTTACTCGGCTCTGAATATTACGTAGAAAACTTATCACAAAAAGAACGTAATCGCATTTTAGGTGTCTTCAACGCTGATATGGTTGCAACAAATTATGATAAAGCAAAGAATTTATACGCTATGACTCCTGACGGTTCCACGAACTTTGTAACAGATGCAGCATTACAAGCAGGGAAACAATTAAATAATGATCTCGTTCTTCAAGGAAGATTTGGCTCTAGTGATCACGTACCATTTGCTGAAGTCGGTATTCCTTCTGCACTATTTATTTGGATGGGCGTCGATAGTTGGAATCCATTAATCTATCACATTGAAAAGGTATATCACACACCTCAAGATAACGTATTAGAAAATATTTCGCTAGAACGTATGAAAATGGCATTAGAGGTCATTGGTACAGGCGTCTATAATAGCCTTCAATCTACCGTGAAAACAGAACAAAAAGCCGCTTAATACTATTTCAAGCCACCGATTAATCGGTGGCTGTTTATTGAGAAAAAATAAATATGCATAAAAGCATATTTATTATATGGTATTATCGCGTATAATTAAAATCGTAATATATAAATAAAAAAGGGTTTTCATTACATAGCATTATCATGTAGAATAAAAATTGTAATAATATTGATTACATCTAACAAGAGGTTTTTCAATTATAAAAAAATTATTCTTGCAGTTTTGTTATCGCTTTAGAGCCGCTTATCTCTATGTAAGCTGACCATATTATTGAGCTGCAGATTAATTCCACCTTGAAACTGTTCTCTTTTTTCTATAAAAAAACCCTTCAGGTTGCATTCTTCCCTTCATTTTATCGTGAAGTGTTTTTGAATACTTACCTAAAGGGCGTAATATCAATAGTAATTCTTTAATTCGTCTGCTACTCAGATTACAGTGTAATCAATAATCTAAAGCTTTTTTATTATTTTATTCGTTGACGAGCGAATAGGATTCCACCTAGAAGGAACAATACCATGCCTCCAAGAATTGAAATCATTTCTGCTGATTTCCCTCCTGTGTTAGGAAGTAATGTTGGCTTATCATTTTCTGTAGTAGGTGGAACTTTTGAATCGCTATTTTTGTCTGTATTTGTGTTTGGATCTTTTGGATCTTTTGGATCTATATTTGGTTCGTCCTTGATTTTTGTATTTGTGATGTCATAACCATTTACTTCGGATTTGTATCCCGCTACTGGTTGTTCTTTCACTTCATACTTGTACGCTACTCCGTTTGCATCGTATGCTGCTAAATCTTTGAATTCGTATTTCCAGCCTGTTGCTTTGCTTACTTCTTGCGTCGCAATCACTGTACCATTTTGTAGAAGGTCTACTTTAATCATTTCCGGACGATCTTTCGCGTTATCGTCTTTCCATGTTTTCGTTCCTTCTACTTTTGTTTTGCCTACTTTTGTATTTGTGATGTCAGTACCATTTACTTTGGATTCATATCCGTCTACTGGCTGTTCTTTCACTTCATACTTGTATGCTACTCCGTTTGCATCGTATGCTTGTAGTTTTTCAAACGTATACTTCCAGTTTGTTTCTGCTGTTACTTCTTTTGTGTCTACTACTTTACCGTTTTGTAGTAGGTCTACTTTAATCGAGCTTGGACGATCTGTTGCATTGTTATCGTTCCACGTTTTTGTTCCTTCTACTTTCGTTTCGCCTACTTTTGTATTTGTGATGTCATAACCATTTACTTTTGATTCATATCCAGCTACTGACTGTTCTTTCACTTCATACTTGTACGCTACTCCGTTTGTATCGTATGCTTGCAGTTTTTCAAACGTGTACTTCCAATTTGTTGCTTTACTTACTTCTTTCGTGTCAATTACTTTACCGTTTTGTAGTAAGTCTACTTTGATTGTGCTTGGACGATCTGTTGCGTTATTATCGTTCCAAGTCTTTGTTCCTTCTACTTTCGTTTCGCCCACTTTTGTATTCGTGATGTCATAACCGTTTACTTTGGATTTATATCCTTCAACTGCTTGTTCTTTCACTTCATACTTGTATGCCTTACCTTCTGCATCATATGCTGCTAAATCTTTGAATTCATATTTCCAACCTGTTGCTTTGCTTACTTCTTGCGTCGCAATCACTGTACCATTTTGTAGTAGGTCTACTTTAATCATTTCCGGACGATCTTTCGCATTATCATCTTTCCATGTTTTCGTTCCTTCTACTTTTGTTTGACCTACTTTTGTATTTGTGATGTCATAACCATTTACTTTGGATTCATATCCAACTACTAGCTGTTCTTTCACTGTATACTCGTAAGCCTTTCCTTCCGCATCATATGCTTCTAAATCTGCGAATATATATTTCCAACCCATTACTGCTAGTACGTCTTGTGTTTTAATCACGTTCCCGTTTTGTAGTAAGTCTACTTTGATCATTGTCGGACGATCTGTTGCATTTCCGTCGTTCCATGTCTTCGTTCCTTCTACTTTTGTTTTGCCTACTTTTGTATTTGTGATGTCATAACCGTGTACGTCAGATTGGTATCCTGGTACTGCTTGCTCTTTCACTTCATACTTGTACGCTACTCCGTTTGCATCATATGCTTGGAGGTTTTCAAACGTGTACTTCCATTCTGTTGCTGCTGTTACTTCTTTTGTGTCTACTACTTTACCATTTTGTAAAAGGTCTACTTTGATCATTGTCGGACGATCTTTCGCATTTCCGTCGTTCCATGTCTTCGTTCCTTCTATTTTTGTTTTGCCTACTTTTGTATTTGTGATGTCATAACCTTTCACTTCGGATTTGTATCCGTCGATTGGTTGTTCTTTCACTTCATACTTGTATGCCTTACCTTCTGCATCATATGCTGCTAAATCTTTGAATTCATATTTCCAGCCTGTTGCTTTGCTTACTTCTTGTGTCGCAATCACTGTACCGTTTTGTAGTAGATCTACTTTAATCATTTCCGGACGATCTTTCGCATTATCATCTTTCCACGTTTTCGTTCCTTCTACTTTTGTTTGACCTACTTTTGTATTTGTGATGTCATAACCATTTACTTTGGATTCATATCCTGGTACTGCTTGTTCTTTCACTTCATACTTGTATGCCTTACCTTCTGCATCATATGCTTGGAGGTTTTCGAATGTGTACTTCCATTCTGTTGCCGCTGTTACTTCTTTTGTATCTACTACTTTACCGTTTTGTAAAAGATCTACTTTGATCATTTCCGGACGATCTTTCGCGTTATCGTCTTTCCATGTTTTCGTTCCTTCTACTTTTGTTTCGCCTACTTTTGTATTTGTGATGTCATAACCATTTACTTTGGATTCATATCCTGGTACTGCTTGTTCTTTCACTTCATACTTGTATGCTACTCCATTTTCATCATACGCTGCTAAATCTTTAAACTCATACTTCCAGCCTGTTGCTTCACTTACTTCTTGCGTCGCAATTACTGTTTCTTTTTGTGCTTGTGAGGTATCTTTTTGTACTAAATCTACTTTGATCGTTTTCGGACGATCTGACACATTGTTATCGTTCCACGTCTTCGTTCCTGCAACTGATGTCTTACCTACTTTTGTATTCGTGATGTCATAACCATTTACTTTGGATTCGTATCCATCTACCGGTTGTTCTTTCACTTCATACTTGTATGCTTTTCCATTTTCATCGAACGCTACTAAATCTTTAAATTCATACTTCCAACCTGTTTCTTTGCTTACTTCTTGTGTCGCAATCACTGTACCGTTTTGTAATAAGTCTACTTTGATGGCTTTATGCTCTTCCTCTGTGCCACCTTTCCACGTCTTCGTTCCTGCAACTGATGTCTTGCCTACTTTTGTATTCGTGATGTCATAACCATTCACTTTGGATTCGTATCCGTCTACTGCTTGTTCTTTCACTTCATACTTATATGCTTTTCCGTCTGCATCGTTTATCGCCAAATCTTTAAATTCATATTTCCAGCCTGTTGCTTCGCTTACTTCTTGCGTCGCAATCACTGTACCGTTTTGTAGTAAGTCTACTTTAATCATCGTTGGACGACCTTCCCCTTTTCCGTCCTTCCATGTTTTCGTTCCTTCTACTTTGGTTGTTTGCACCACTTTTGTATTTGTAATGTCATAACCGTTTACTTCTGTTGTGTATCCATCTATCGGTTGTTCTTTTACTTCATACTTGTACGCTACTCCATTTGCATCATACGCTGCTAGGTTGTCAAATTTGTATTTCCAACCATCTGCTGCTGTCACTTCTTTCGTGTCTACTACTTTCTCATTTTGTAGTAATTCTACTTTGATTGAACTTGGACGATCTTTCTCGTTATCGCCTTTCCACGTTTTCGTCCCTGCAACAGATGTAGTTTTCACTTTATTTGGAATATCCAGTTCGACTCCATTTTCATCATCTGATTTTATTTCAAACTCTACTTTTTTCTGAGGATCGAAATCAATATAGTTTGGAGCTGAAACCTCTTGCACATAATATTTACCTGGTGATAATTGAGGAGTTTCAACTATCCCTTTTTCATTTGTTTTATATTCGCCCCCAACTTGTTCACCAGACTCTTTATACAACTTAAACGAAACATTCGGGATTACTTTTTCTTTATTTCCTTCAATATGTTTAACAATTTTCAGCTTTCCTTTTGGAACCTTGTTACCGGTAGCACCACCGCCAGTTGTCATGTTTTCGACTGGGTAACTGCCCGATTCATTAACTGGTTCTTTGTTCCAAACTTGGTACTCAATCGTATAATCATTCTTAAAAAAATCTTGCTTCTTTCCGGCTTCCGTTATAGTAGATGTATAACCAATCGAAAAGGCAGCAAGACGTGCTTTATCTTTATTAAGCACAACTTTAAATGATCTGTCACCAGTAAAGGTAATCGTTCCGTAACCTTGCTTTTCAAACTCTTGTAGCGTTAAATATCGATTACCTAGATGATTATCTACACTTATATAGAAACTATCCTTATTAAGTGTTTGACCTTCCTGTAAATTATCAGTCACAACAATATCACGACTTAACTCTTCTTTATTTAAGTTTATATTCAAGAACCAACGCACTACATCGTCCTTACCTGAGTTCATATCACCAGTTTTATAAAAAAACGGTGGCTTTCCAGGATCTGTACCACCACCACTACTTGGACCGGTAATTGTTACAGACTGCTTATCTACAGTTGTACCGAAATTGGTTTCAATCTCTTTCTTTTCATCCGTTCCTACATTAGTAGCTTCCACGAAAAAGTTTAAATACCCTTGAATATTTTCATATGTATCCACTTTATCATTAAATGTACATACCACAGTGCCTCCTGCAACTTTACAAGTACCATAGTCATCTAATGGGAACTCTCTATCTAATCCTTTTAATTCTGGAGGCAGTGTTAATGTTAGTGTGTCTCCAGGCTTCAGCCTAAGTGCACCTTTTTCACTGAAGTTTACAGTTACTTTAGTCTTTTCTGTGGTACTTAGATTTGTTTTACCAATCTGAAAACTATCCACAAGTCCTGCTGTGTTTAGTTCTTGTGCATTTGCTACTATAGGTAAAAGACTCTGGCCTATAGTAAACATAAAAATCATTATAATCGAAAAAATTGAAGTTATCCTTTTTAAATACATGCTTTCTGTTATCCTCCCTATAAAATTAAATGTTTCTAGATTCTAGGACAAATATACTATGACAAAGATTCTACTATTCAATGTCATTAAGCCACTTTACTAAAATGTGTTTGATAGCTATTATCATCTTTTTCTCTTTTTTCAACCCTTCTATTATTTAGAAACTTGAAGTTTGACTCTTATATAGATTCATCTAATTTCTCCGACATTTTACTTCTGGCCTATACCGTTTAACCAAAACAGATACAGGACAGGAAAAATTTTGATAAAGAAATTCAAATTACAAGTACACATGAACGGACCACAGAATAACTTCAAAGCTAGAAGAAGGCAATTCGAAAAGCATTCACGATAAAACTCATGACAGTCATTCATCTTATTACGCCGTAGGATTTCCGAAATTTCTTCATACCGAGCGCAAACGTTTGCCCTATAAATACAAAATTTCATTGCTGACAAATATGGAAGAGCCACTTCACGGTAAATATGCATTTGGTCAACTTTCTTACTTATCCTCCTAAAGAATAACAGGAAGTGCAATCTATAATAGAATGTAGCATATCAGCCGAAGAAGATTAAAACTGTGAAACATACTTGGATACTCGTATTCTAAAAGGTGTTATTGAAGATGCATTTCTGCCATTATGAGTTGAGGTGAAATTGGCCATAGGTTAAAATGTTTTGTGTTTAGTTACACAACCGACCTACACACCTAAACAAGTAGAACAAAAAGCGTTCCACCGCCAGCATTATATAATTAAAAATGCTCTGGATGAAGTATTAGTTGCCTATGCAAGATGAACGCCCTATTCTCCAAATTTAAATACAGTGGAACGAATTTGGGAGTAACTAAAAAGAGTATGATTGTCAACTGATTTCATGTAAATCGTATAGAAATACGCAATTCAGCCTTTTTATTTTTGGAGTATATAAATGAGTGTCTAGAAAAAGCGCTTTGCCTAATGGGTTCCATGGCTATGTCGAAGAATTAAAATGAGCTTATATATGATGATAATATCAAAACCGAGAGATTTACATCCTTTCATTATTTTTATCAAATCATGAAAACTTTAATTGTACTATTTTTAAACATAACCCCCTAGTTTCTTGACTAGGTTGGAAGTTTTCATAATTAATTACTAATTGTTTAAATACTTGGTTAGATGAATCGTTATTTTAGTATTTGGCCTAGCTGTAACAATGGTTTTTACAACAATCACACCATTTCCTAGTAACTTTCCACCAACTAATAATGCATATGCTGATTTCCGGAAATTTTACCCCCAACAATCTATTATTCTAGAATTGCCCCTAAAAATCAATAGTTAATTGTTAGTTTTCTATTTTCACTTCATCACCATAACATATATTTAGAGTAAAAAACTGAAACAGAAAAAGAGATAGCTTTGCCATCTCTTTTTCTGCTTCAGCTTCCCTTCATCAAGCCGTACGTGCGGTTCTCCTCATACGACCTTTCGGTGCTTTTCTTTTGTCTATTACATTTTCTCTGGTGCAGATACTCCTACGATTGCTAATGCGTTTTGAAGTGTAGTGCGTACTGCTTTCATTAATTCATAACGAGCTTTACTTAGTTCTAAGTTATCTTGATTTAATACTTTTTCTGCATTGTAGAAGCTGTGTAATGTTGCTGCTAATTCAAATACATAACTTGTAATGCGGTGTGGCAGACGTTTTTGCGCTGCATCCGCAACTACAGCTGGGAATTCACCAAGTTTTTTTAGTAACTCTACTTCTTTCTCAGAAGTAACAAGTTTGTAATTCACGTCTCCGCCTGTAGCTAATCCTAACTCTTCACCTTGACGAAGGATACTGCATACGCGAGCATGAGCATATTGTGCATAGTATACTGGGTTTTCATTAGATTTTGATACAGCTAAGTCCATATCGAAGTCTAAATGAGAATCGCCACTACGCATTGCGAAGAAGTAACGCATTGCGTCCACGCCTACTTCTTCCATAAGCTCACGAAGTGTAACTGCTTTACCTGTACGCTTACTCATCTTCATTTTTTCACCATTTTGGTACAGTTGTACCATTTGGATGATTTCTACTTCCAGTGTTTCTTTATCGTAACCTAGCGCTTGAATAGCAGCTTTCATACGAGGAATGTAACCATGGTGGTCAGCACCCCAAATATTGATTAGCTTATCGAAACCACGCTCTAATTTGTCGCGATGGTAAGCGATATCTGGCGTTAAGTATGTGTAAGAACCGTCGTTTTTAATTAATACACGGTTTTTGTCGTCACCGTAAGTCATTGAACGGAACCAAGTTGCTCCGTCTTCTTCAAAGATTTCTTCACGCTCTTTTAATACAGCAAGAGCCTGATCAATTTTTCCGTTTTTGTATAATGATGTTTCTGAGAACCATACATCAAATTTAACACGGAAGCTTTCTAAGTCTTTTTGAAGTTTTGCTAGCTCATATTTCAAACCATATTCACGGTAGAATTCATAGCTTTCTTCAGCATCAGCTTTTGCATAACGATCGCCAAACTCTTCTGCTAAACGTTTACCGATTCCAATGATGTCCGCACCATGGTAACCGTCTTCTGGCATTTCTTTCTCTAAACCTAAAGCTTGCATGTAACGAGCTTCAACTGAAAGAGCTAAGTTATGAATTTGGTTACCTGCATCATTAATGTAGTACTCACGAGATACATCGTATCCTGCTTTTGCTAATACGTTACATAAAGTGTCACCTACTGCCGCACCACGTGCATGTCCTAAGTGAAGGTCACCTGTTGGATTCGCAGATACGAACTCAATTTGTACTTTTTCACCTTTACCAGTATTCGTTTCACCGTAAGCTTCACCAGCGTTGACGATTGTTGGGATTAAGTCTGTTAAGTAGCTATTATCCATGTAGAAGTTAATGAAACCAGGACCAGCGATTTCAATTTTTTCAATGGAAGCTTTTGCTTTATCGAAGTTTGCAACTAATTCTTCTGCAATCATACGAGGTGCTTTTTTTGCAACGCGTGCAAGTTGCATTGCCATATTTGTAGAGAAGTCACCATTTGTTTTATCTTTTGGAGATTCTAATATAACGTTTGGGATCTGTTCTTCTGTCGCTAATTCTGCCTTTAATACAGCAGCTTGAATTTCTTCTTTAATCAATCCTTTTACTTGTTCTAAAGAATTCATTATTTTGCCTCCTTCAAATTAATTGTAATTGTATATCTGCCAGCTTCTTGTTCACTTAGAAGCAATGCGTACGTTAGGAAGAGTTGTCCTTTTTTCTTTTCATCCGACCATTTAAAAAGAACGTTATCAGTTTTCGTTTGCAATGCAAACGTACCAAGTTCACTCGTATACGTACCAGTTGTCCATTCACCTTTCACATGCGTCTGACGCATAGAAATAGCACCTGAACGCATAATGAGAACTTGTTCATCTTGAATTTTAATAATTGTTTTCACTTCGCCTTGTTCGTTCGGCTCTTGGAATGTTACATATGTACCTTGACCTTTTACATAGTATTGACCATTTGCTTCAAAAGCAACGGTTTCCTTCCTCGCCCCTTCACGGATTTCTGTTACGAAATGAACGTGTACCGGCAAGCCTGCAAGTTGTTTCTTCACGTCTTGCACACCTTTCAAATGTTATAGATATTAAATACTACTTATAATAAATCACTTTTCCTATCATATCAAAAAAAGACTCTGTCTGTCTGCTGAAAAATCAGGAAAACTCCTTTTCAAAAAATAATTCACCTTCACTTTATTTCATATGATAAAATATTTTTTAAATCTAAATATTCTTTCATTTCAAGGGGCGAATCTAATGTTACCAACAAAATTAAAAAAAGGTGATGAAATAAGGGTTATTTCACCGTCTTGCAGTTTAAGTATTGTCTCCACCAGCAACCAAGAGCTTGCCACGAAAAGATTGACCGACATGGGATTTCACGTTACGTTCTCAAAAAACGCTGATGAGATAGATCGCTTTTCTTCATCCTCTATTTCTTCGCGAGTTCAAGATCTTCATGAAGCATTCTCAGACCCTAATGTAAAAGCAATTTTGACGACACTTGGAGGGTACAACTCTAACGGTTTATTAAAACATCTTGATTATGATTTAATTCGTGAAAACCCGAAATTTTTCTGTGGTTATTCTGATATTACTGCTTTGAATAATGCTCTTTATACGAAAACAGGCTTAGTTACATATTCAGGTCCTCACTTCTCTTCATTTGGAATGGAGAAAGGGCTCGATTATACGACCGATTACTTTTTAAAATGCTTAACTTCTAATACGCCTATTGAAATACTGCCGGCTGAAACGTGGAGCGATGATTCTTGGTATATTGATCAAGAAAATCGAGGGTTTATTAAAAATGAAGGATATGTTTCGATTCAAGAAGGAGAAGCAACAGGAACTATTATTGGTGGCAATATGAGTACATTTAATTTATTGCAAGGTACACCATATATGCCAAGCTTACGAGATAAAGTTTTATTTCTTGAAGAAGATAGTTTAACGGGAAAAGCTACACTTAAAACTTTCGATCGATATTTACACTCTCTTATGCAGCAAACTGATTTTGAATACGTAAAGGGCATTGTTATAGGAATGATGCAAAAAGGAGCGAAATGTACGATAGAGGACATCCAAGAGATTATTGCTTCAAAACCTGAGCTTAAACATTTACCTATCATTGCAAACGCAAGTTTCGGACATACAACTCCAATTTTCACTTTCCCAATTGGCGGGCATGCAAAAATTATTTCTAACAAAGAAAATACATCTATCACTATTTTAACGCACTAAAAAAGGAGCGAACGATTCGCCCCTTTTATGGTTTTTCTATTTTTTGCAGTGCTTTTTGTGGAATTGACTCTTTCGGGATTTCAGCCCACCCTTTTCCTTGCATACCTTTTGCATAAATTTTTATAAAAGCACCTGTATGCAATTCACGATTCACCATTCTTTTAATAACTTGTAGCTTTCCGTCTTCTCTATATCCATTAAATGTATACAAATATTCATCGCCTTTTTTCTCACCTTTATCTATAACTGCATAATAATCTTGTATTTCTTTATTTGAAAAGAAGTTGTCTACAAAAGCATGCACACCTTCTGTTTTTGAGTTTAAATAATATGCTGTACCACCTAAAATAATGGCGAACACAGCTAAAACTTTAATTACTAATTTCATACATGCGCCTCCTGTTTGCACTTCTTTCTCGCTAACCGTATGTCTATACCTGTATTATACGAAAAATGGCATACTATACTCTATCGAAATGTCTTACACTTCCCTTACATTATTGTAAGGGTCTTTCACCTTACAGCAATTTCCCAATAATTTTTTTTCCGTTTAACGAACTTTTATATTATTATTGAATGATACAAATTTTTATTACAAAAATCAAAGGAGACAGTTTTCAAATGGCTATCTTGCAAGGTTTAGCACTATTACTCGTTGTACTTTGTCTGTTTACACTTTTTAGTTACCGTGCTCCTTACGGAATGAAAGCAATGGGTGCTTTAGCTAATGCAGCAATCGCGAGCTTTCTCATTGAGGCATTTCACCGTTATATCGGTGGAGAAATGTTTCATAACGACTTTTTACAATCAGTAGGAGAAGCTTCTGGTAGTATGAGTGGTGTCGCAGCGGCTATTTTAGTAGCGCTGGCAATCGGTGTTTCACCCGTATACGCTGTTTTAATTGGTATCGCTACTAGCGGATTCGGCATTTTACCAGGATTTTTCGCTGGATACGTTTGTGCATTCGTCGTGAAATTTCTCGAAAAGAAATTACCAGCTGGTGTAGAATTTTTAGCAATCTTATTTATCGCTGCACCAATTTCACGTGGAATGGCGATGCTTATGGACCCTCTCGTTAACGCAACGCTCGGAAAAATCGGTTCTATGATTTCAATTGCAACTACAGAAAGTCCTATTATTATGGGCATTATGCTTGGTGGATTAATAACAGTTATTTCTACATCCCCATTAAGTTCTATGGCACTAACTGCAATGCTTGGCCTAACAGGTTTACCAATGGCCATTGGTAGTCTTGCCGTAGCAGCTTCTGCCCCAATGAATTTTATTTTCTTTAAACGACTAAAAATTTGTTCAAAGAAAGACACAATCGCTGTTGCAATCGAGCCTTTAACACAAGCCGATGTTGTCTCAGCAAACCCAATTCCTATCTATATGACAAACTTTGTTGGCGGCGCGCTTGCCGGTATTATTACGTCGCTATTCCAGCTCGTTAATAATGCACCAGGGACAGCATCACCAATTCCAGGGCTTCTCGTCTTGTTCGGATTTAATGATGTAATAAAGGTTACAATTGCTGCCGTGTTGTGTGGAATCGTTACCACGATTGTCGGATACGTCGGATCAATTGTGTTCCGCAAATACCCAATTCGTTCTGCTGATGAAATTCGTGGAATTACTTCAAAAGAAAAAGTTGCATAAGAAAAAAGAGCTATTCTCATCGTTTGAGAATAGCTCTTTTTTGATGTCGCGTGACGATAAATGAAATTATATCAGCGATTTTTTAAATATACCGACTTACCGACACAGAACGACAAAAATAAAAGCCTCCTAGTCGTCTAGGAGGCTTCCGCTTTTATTTCTATCCAGCTACAGTGGCTAGAATGCTCGGTGGCTTCACTTCTTCCTTCGAGGCAAAAAGCGCCTCTACGCCTGAAGCTCCATCCTCCTCACATTCTAAACGAGCCGCTTCCGCTTTTATTTCACCCAACCGAGCAGCATTTCCCGCACGAATTTGCTTGCTGCGATTGGTGTTTGATCGCTATGATCGTAGACTGGAGCTACTTCTACTAAGTCTGCTCCGACTACTTTTATATTTGAATTTGCAATTGCTACGATGGACTCTAATAGTTCTTTAGATGTAATACCGCCAGCTTCTAATGTTCCTGTTCCAGGAGCATGGGCTGGGTCTAATACATCAATATCGATTGTGACATAGACTGGGCGTCCTGCAAGTTTCGGTAGTACCTCTTTTAACGGCTCTAATACGTTAAATTTATATAAGTTCATACCTACTTCTTTTGCCCATTCAAATTCTTCCTTCATTCCAGAACGAATTCCGAAAGAATATACGTTTTCCGGACCAATTAAATCGCACACTTTACGAATCGGTGTAGAGTGGGATAAAGGCTCTCCCTCATACGACTCACGTAAGTCAGTATGAGCATCCATATGGATGATCGCTAAATCCGGATATTTTTTTGCCATTGCCTTAAAAATTGGCCAAGACACTAAGTGCTCACCGCCGAGACCTAGTGGAAACTTACCGGCATCTAATAGTTTTGCTACATATTCTTCAATCATGTCTATGCTGCGCTGTGGATTCCCAAATGGTAATGGAATATCACCCGCATCAAAATATTTTACTTCTTCTAGTTCACGATCTAGATATGGACTATATTCTTCTAGTCCAATCGATACTTCACGAATACGTGCAGGGCCGAAGCGAGAACCTGGACGGTAACTTACTGTCCAATCCATTGGCATCCCGTAAATAACTGCCTCTGACTCTTCAAAACTTGGATGACTTTTAATAAATACTTTACCTGAATAAGCTTCATCAAAACGCATATTCTTTTCCTCCTTATGTGGAACTTAAGGTATCCCAACCTTTCATTATTTCTCAAATTTGGAGCCTATAGCTCCTCTTTCTCGATTTACCTGCGCCTTCTTTTTATCATAAGAAGACTACTTCATTTGTAGCAGTGTAAGTAACTAGCATGTTCAAGCCTTCTAGACAAACACCTTAAATGAGTTACTTACACTTTATTTATTTCAATTTAACGCCCTTACTTAATTAAATCTCCAACAAACTTAGGTAATGCGAATGCTGCATTATGCAGTTCTTTTGTGTAATATTTCGTTTCAATTTCATGGAAACGCTCTTCACTTACTTCTAGTGGATCATGTTTTTTAGATCCGATTGTGAATGTCCAAAGTCCACTTGGATACGTTGGAATGTTTGCTGTGTATAAGCGAGTAATCGGGAAGATTTCTTTTACATCTTTAAACACAGTTGTAATTAGTTCTGGTGTAAACCAAGGGTTGTCCGTTTGTGCAACGAAAATACCATCTTCTTTTAACGCTTTAGAGATTCCAGCGTAGAAGCCTTTTGTAAATAGGTTTACTGCTGGACCTACTGGCTCAGTAGAATCTACCATAATTACATCGTATTCGTTCTCGCTTTCTGCGATGTGTAGGAACCCGTCTCCTACTTTTACTTCTACACGCTCATTATCTAATGCACCTGCAATTGATGGTAAGTACTGCTTAGAGTACTCAATTACTTTCCCATCGATTTCAACAAGTGTCGCTTTCTTCACACTTGGGTGTTTTAATACTTCACGAATAACACCGCCATCGCCGCCACCAACAACTAATACGTTCTCAGGGTTTGGATGTGTAAATAAAGGTACGTGTGCTACCATTTCATGATAAACGAACTCGTCTTTTTCAGTTGTCATAACCATGCCATCTAAAATAAGCATGTTTCCAAACTCTTCCGTTTCAACCATATCAAGCTTTTGAAATTCTGTTTGCTCCGTATGTAATGTGCGGTTAATACGCGCCGTAATTCCAAAATGTTTTGTTTGTTTTTCAGTGAACCATAGTTCCATCGTACAATCACGCCTTTCGCTGCAAATTTATAATAGGGACATCATTAATGTCCCCTAACAAAAATAAAACAAAACATCCAAAAAGTATAGTTAAAAGTACAAAAATACCGAAAATATATTTTAGTCAGAGCGTTCTAACATCTATGTGAAAAGGGGTTGTCCTGTAATAGGAAAGAAAACCCTTTCTTAAGAAAGGGTTTTTGTCTCTACTTCTACTGGTTTACGAATCGGAACTAAGATTATAATACAACCAACTAATACAACAATTCCACCAACTAAAAATGGGCTTTGCGGCGAAACTATATGACCGATGACTCCTGATAAAATTGGAGCAATCGCGCCCCCTAACCAACGAACGAAGTTATAAACACCTGACGTAACAGATCTTTCATAAGGTGAAATATCCATTACATAACTTGTATATAATGCATTATTTAATCCTGATGTTAATCCAGATAGAACAATTAATACGATTTGTAACCACATAACTTTTACGAAGAATAGTGCAATTAATAACATCGCAAATACGAGTAAACTACCTTTTAACAATGTTTTCGGTTCATATTTACCTTCCAGCTTATGTGCTAATATTGCTGAACCGTAAGCTAACGCTAATCCCCATCCACAAAATACAAACCCTAATTGAATAGCAGATAAATGCATAATAAGTGGTGAATATGCTAGCACGACGAAAAATCCGTAGTAGTATAACATCCCTGAAATGGCACCTTGCATAAATGGTTTATATTTCACTAAGTTAAGTAATTCTCCCACACCAGCTGCTTTACGCTTCACTTTTCGCTCCGGCTCTTTTACAAAAAAGAAAACTAAAATAAATGCTAAGAAAATTAAAATACTCGTCGCAAAAAATGGATAACGCCAAGAATGTCCACCTAATATACCACCTAGTAACGGCCCACCAGCCATCCCTAAACCAATTGCTGCTTCATATAGTCCTACTGCTTCATGAACTTCTTTACTTAATGCAATTAATAATGTCATTGCTGTTGCAAAAAACATCGCATTTCCTAATCCCCATCCTGCGCGGAAAAGAGATAATTGAGCAATCGTTTGCGATATACCGCATATAAATGCAAATACAGTCACAATTGCAAGACCAATTGTCATCATTCTCTTATCACCAAATCTTGATGCAAATATACCGGCTGGCAACATCATAATTGCCATCGTTAAAATATATGCTGTAAATAACATTTCAACTTGCCAATGCGTTGCACCTATTTTCTCAGCAATAATCGGCAAAATTGGATCGACTACCCCTATACCTGAAAAGGCAAGGAAGGTAGCCACTACTGTAATCAATCTCCCTAGTTTTTGTTTACTCTCCATTTTGATTACTCTCCTTTTGTATTCTCTAAAAATGTAACCGCTCGACTTAAACTATCCTCTAGCTCCGCCTTCACGCGCTGCATTTGCTCCATTTTCTCGTCTAACGTTTGCACTTGTTTTTCAAGCATCTCTTTAATTTCTTGAATAACTTCACGATCACGAGGATTTTCACTATTTCTTCTGTGTTCCATCCTTTCTTTTAACGATAAGAAATGCTGCATTTCTTGAAGTGTGATTCCTAACACTTCTTTTGCTTCTACAATCCTTTTAATTCTTGCAATATCCTCATCTGTATACAGGCGAATATTCCCCTCACTACGCTCCGGGGGATGAATTAAACCAATTTCCTCATAATAACGAAGTGTACGTTTTGTTAAACCAACTTGTTTTGTTACTTCATCAATTTTATACATGTTTATTCCTCCCTTTACTTGATTATTACATTTTACGTTAACGTTAACTTTTGTGCAACTGTTAGACTTTTGTAAATGTTTGTCCTATTCAATTGTATTTTTCTCAAAGCAGTTTCATAATGAAAGAAACGAAACGATAAGGAGATTTTCACATGAATAAACCACTTATTTTCGCTCACCGCGGGGTAAAAGGAACACATCCAGAAAATACGATGATTGCCTTCCAAGAAGCTGAACGCATTGGTGCTCATGGAATTGAACTTGATGTCCACCTATCAAAAGATGGTGAACTTGTTGTGATTCACGATGAAACAGTCGATCGTACAACAAATGGTGTAGGACTTGTATCTGAAAAAACGGTAGAGGAATTACAAGCTTTAGATGCCGGTAGCCATAAAGATCCTTCTTTCCATGAAGCAAAAATTCCAACGTTACGCGAAGTATTCATTTGGCTATCTACAACAAATTTACAGCTCAACATTGAATTAAAAACAGATGTCATTCACTATCCAAATATCGAGGAAAAAGTTGTTGCTCTTGTTCGTGAGTATCATCTATCCAATCAAATTGTATTTTCATCATTTAACCATGATTCTGTTTCATTATTAGCAACAATTGCTCCAGAAATTCCAAGAGCGATTTTGTACGATACACCACTTGCCGATCCTATTGCTGAAGCAAAAAAACGTGAGGCAACTGGATTACACCCAAACTTTCAATTATTAACGGAAGAGTTTGTCCAATTAGCACAAGGGCAAGGATATGTATTCCGCCCTTACACCATTAATGAATCTAAAGATTTACAAACTATGATTGATTATGGCGTAGATGTCATCATTACCGATTGGCCAGCACGTGCTTTTGAGCTCCTTTCTTAAGTGAAGGGGCTCTTTTTATTTTAGAAACTTCATTGTTTAAAATAAACGAAAACCCTCAATACTAATACAATAATGCTTGTATTAATGAGGGGCTGAAAAAGATGGATCAAACTATGAATCCAAAACTTAAAAAATATAAACGTCTTTTCTTCACCATAATGTTCTCTTGTGTTCTTTTTTTCGTTTTTTCCTTTTTCATTATCATTATAGCTGCAAAAATCATGGGACCTCCCCCTGTTGCGGTTCCACAAACAAGTGTCTTTTACGCTAACGATGACACTGTTATAGGACAAAGTAATGAAATGCAAAAACGCTATAATGTATCTCTCGATGAAATTTCTCCTTATGTAAAAGAGGCGTCAATCTCTATTGAAGACCAACGTTTTTACAAGCACCATGGCTTTGATATGAGGCGCATTGCCGGTGCCATTATTGCCGATTTAAAAGCAATGGCAAAAGTACAAGGTGCTAGTACTATTACACAACAGTATGCTCGTAACCTTTACTTAGATCATGATAAGACGTGGAAACGTAAACTATTAGAAGCAATGTATACCATTCGTCTTGAAGTAAACTATAATAAAAATCATATTTTAGAAGGATATTTAAATACAATTTATTATGGGCACGGCGCTTACGGAATCGAAGCTGCGTCTCGTCTGTATTTCGATAAAACGGCAAAAGAATTAACATTAGCAGAAGCTAGCATGCTAGCAGGTATTCCGAAAGGACCCAGCGTTTACTCTCCTTTTTTAAAAGAAGAACGTGCTAAAGGGCGTCAATCTCTCATACTAGATGAAATGGTAGAACAAGGATATATTACAAAACAGCAAGCAGCCTCGGCAAAAAAGGAAACTCTTACATTTGCCTCATTGGATACGAAAAAAGTAGCAGAGATTGCACCTTATTTCCAAGATGCTGTACAAGCTTCTCTTCTTCGTGATATCGGATTAGATGAGCAAGCCTTACAGCGAGGTGGCTTACGTATTTATACAACTCTAGACCCTAAATTACAATCTGTAGCAGAGCAAGCTGTAAAAGATCATATACCTGAAACAACAAACATACAAACTGCCCTCGTCTCCATGAATCCCAAAACTGGTGAAGTGGCTGCCCTTGTTGGTGGAACCAATTATAATACGAGTCAATTTAATAGGGCTACACAGGCCGCTCGTCAGCCTGGTTCTACATTCAAGCCATTCCTATATTATGCGGCCTTAGAACGAGGATTTACCCCTGCTACACGCTTAAAAAGTGAATATACTGTATTCACTTTAGGTGATGGTGTATCAAAGTATAAACCGAAAAACTATAAAGATTATTATGCAGATGATTTTGTAACGATGGCACAAGCTCTCGCAGTCTCTGATAACGTATATGCTGTGAAAACGAATTTGTTTTTAGGAGAAGACACACTCGCAAAAACGGCGAAGCAATTCGGAATTACAAGTGCATTAAAAGACGTTCCTTCTCTTGCTCTCGGTACATCTCCTGTAAAACCAATTGAAATGGTGAATGCTTATAGCATGTTCGCAAACGGTGGAAAAGAAATAAAACCTATTTTTATTCGCCGCATTATGGATCATGAAGGGAATATGTTATACGATGCTCATTTGGAGAGTAAGCAAGTTCTCGATAAGAGCAAAGCTTTTGTGATGGAAGAAATGATGACAGGTATGTTTAATAAAAAACTAAGCAGTTATGCCGCTGTAACCGGTCAATCAATGTTATCAAAACTATCAAGAACATATGCTGGAAAGTCTGGTTCTACCGAAACTGATAGTTGGATGATTGGATTTACCCCCCAACTCGTAACTGGTGTATGGGTTGGATACGATCAACCTAAATCAATTTCAAACCCAGCAGAACAAGGATATGCGAAAAAAATATGGACCGATACGATGGAAAAAGGCTTAGATGGACAGCCTAAAAAGGATTTTAAACGACCAAGTGATGTTGTAGCAGTCGACGTTAACCCTGAAAACGGCAAAATCGCTACAAAAAACTGTCCAATTTCTGTAAAAATGTATTTCGCAAAAGGTACAGAGCCGACTGAATATTGTATGGATCACGTTGATGATAAAGAAGAGTTTGAAAAGGCTAGTGAAGAAAAAACCAAAGCAAGTTGGTGGAAGAAATATCTCCCGTGGTAAAAAAAATAGCTGACGGAAATCCGTCAGCTATTTTTATTCACCTAATAATGCGTGACGCAATTCTTCACTAGATTCGTTCCAAATTGCTTCGTTATGCTCTTTTAAAAATGCACCAAGTACTTTTTTAGATGATTCATCCATATGGTCAACCATAATGTGACGCTTTAATGATTTATCCATTTTGTTTACATGCTCTGGAAGTGATTTATATCCGCGGCGAATTTCACGGTCTACTGTCATTTCACAAGCTGTTACACCTGCGTAATAAGCACCGGTTGCCGTTCTTTCAATCGTTACCCAAACAAGCCAAAATGGTTTTCCGTTTGGAACTTCATCTTTATTTGTTAAAAACTTAATTCCTTTTTCTACTGTGCTACGCGCATGCATCGCACCAATATCAACGAACGCAGTTTTTTCTAATACATCAACAAATACAGGAGAAATATTTTCTAGACTTAATGCTCCAACTCCAAACCCACCATGTCCATCTGTTGAGTCATTCTTTACAATATTAAAACCAATCTTTTTCTTTTTCTCTGTCATATGTAACTTCCTCCTCGCTTAATGATTATAAAAGCCCGAAAATAGGCGCAATGATATTTTGTAAAAATACTAATACATACGGAATAACAACATTGAAAATAGGCTGAATTGTGTAATTGCTAAGCGGTGTAATAACAAGAATTAACAAAGCAATTGATCCATACTTTTCATACTGAGTCATTTTTGCACGCACATTTGCTGGTGCTAAATCTTCAACAACGCGATATCCATCAAGTGGTGGAATCGGTAATAAGTTAAATACAAGTAAAACAATATTAAGCATAATAAAAATTTGAAAAAATTGAGCTAACGTATCTGCTACTGCAAATGGAATGGAATCTAATACTCCAAATGTTAATAGGCTATACCAAATAATTAAACCTATTGCACTTAAAATTAAATTACTTATCGGTCCTGCAATAGAAACTAAGATTCCTGCAAGACGCGGTTTTTTGAAGTTATACGGGTTAACCGGCACTGGTCTTGCCCAACCGAATCCAAGAATTAATACAGCAATCATCCCGATAGGATCTAAGTGAGCCATCGGCGATAATGTTAACCGTCCCTGTTTCTTTGCTGTATCATCTCCAAATTTATATGCAACATACGCATGTGCAAATTCATGCACAGATAGCGCAATAATAATTGCCATTGCTACCAACGGAATTTGGTGCAACGGGTATCTAAATAACTGATCCATACTTCATCTCCTCTTCCATATGTCAAAAAAAGAAAATATTTGTTTTTTCGATTGTTCTTCCTCATAATCCGCTATAATAAGAATGTAAATTACATAAAAGGAGCGATTGTACATGCCATACGTAACAGTGAAAATGCTAGAAGGACGCACAGAAGAACAAAAGAAAGCTCTTGCTGAGAAAGTAACCGCAGCAGTAAGCGAAACAACTGGTGCTCCTGAAGAAAACATCGTTGTTTTCATCGAAGAAATGTCTAAAAACCATTATGCAGTTGGTGGAAAACGCTTAAGCGACAAATAATTTCAAGTTTTTCATAAGAAGCAGCCATTAGCTGCTTCTTATTTTTTTCCTTCTAACAACTCGATAATTCTTTCTTTATATTTTCCTTTTCTTCCATCTTCATAGATTAAATCATGCGGATAAAATAACTTTTGATCCGTTCTCTTCTTACCCGTAATCGCCTCAACAATATCCGATTCACGTGAAAGCTCTCTAAGTTCCCCGTTAGGCATAAGGAGTAAGATTGGCAGACGCTCTTCTTCTTCTCCTGCGCGGTAAAAGTCATACGGTAAATCCGATGTTGAATCAACAACTAAATAATACTCTGGATCTAATCCAATCTTTTTAAATAAGCTACTTAGCTCCATCCAATTATCTAAACCGTGCTTATCCGTAAACTCTACATACTTAAATAGATTTCGATTCATAAATCGGCGGCATAAATCACTTAAAATTGGATCTTCTTCGTCTTGCCATACTTGGAAGTAATAATACATAACGTTCTCGTCTAGCTTTAAATAATCCTCTACTGTTACCTCTTCTTCAAATAAAGAGTAGAAATGAACAGGATGATATTTAAAAGTATAGTACTTCTCATGCAATGATTTCGCTCGATGTAAAATCTTCGTTAAAATAACTTCTGCACTACGCGTTACCGGATGGAAATATACTTGCCAATACATTTGATAACGGCTCATAATATAATGCTCTACAGCATGCATACCACTATTTTTAATGACTACTTGATTCCCATATGGACGCATGACACGCAGTATACGTTCCATATCAAAGTTGCCATACTTTACACCTGTGAAATAAGCATCTCTTAATAAATAATCCATACGATCAGCATCAATTTGGCTTGAAATCATACTAATCGCTAGTTTATTAGTAGATGTTTTTGCAATTACATCTGCTACCTTTTGTGGAAACTCCTTATCAACACGGCTTAACACATCATTAATTTCCGTATCGCCAACGATAATCTTTTGCGTAAATTTCTCATGATCTAACGAAAATACTTTTTCAAACGAGTGAGAAAATGGGCCGTGGCCGACATCATGAAGTAATGCCGCACATAAACATAATAATCTATCTTCAGCATTCCAATTTGGTCTGCCATCAAACACATCATCAATCATACGACGAATAATTTCATATACACCTAACGAATGAGTAAAGCGACTATGCTCTGCACCGTGAAATGTAAAAAATGTCGTTCCAAGCTGCTTAATACGGCGCAAGCGTTGAAATTCTTTCGTTCCGATTAAATCCCAAATAACACGATCACGCACGTGCACATATTTATGTACTGGGTCTTTAAACACTTTTGTTTCGCTGAGTTTGTCGTTTAAATATACCACCTTCCGACATCCCCCTTTCTTTACTGCATTCTTACTATATATTATAAACGATATAGGAAACAGAAAGAAATGAAAGACTATATTAATTCCTTGTATATACAAAAAGAAATCACTTTTACCGAAGTAAAAGTGATTTCTTTTTGTATATTATTTTCCTAAAACAAACTCAGCAACTTCGTCTAAGATCATTTCTTTACCTAGTGGGAAGTATCCTTTGTTTAGGTCTTCATTGCTAATTGTGAATACGTGATTGTTTTTAACAGCGTTCATGTTTTTCCAAATTGATTCTTCTTGGAATTCTTTTAGACGCTGAGAACCGTCACCAGTTGTAAATACGAATAAGTAATCTGGGTTGTAATCGATTAAAGCTTCTTTTTGTACTTGTACTAGCGGTTTATCAGTTGGTGTACCTTTAACTGCTGGTAATTTTAAGTCATTAAAGATTACGCTACCGTAACCGTAGTCACCGTATACGCGGAATGCATTTGGATATGCAGCCATTTTCATGAATGTTGCATCGCCAGTTTTTGCGATGATTTTGTCATGTAATTTGCTTGCTTTTTCATCATACTGCTTGAACCATTCTTTTGTTTCTTTCTCTTTACCGAAGATTTGACCTACTTCTTCGAATTTTGGACGCCATTGGTCTAGTGGAGTTTTTAACATAACTGTTGGTGCAATTTTAGATAATTGATCGTAGATCTTTTCTTGACGATTGTTTACAAGAATTAAATCTGGTTTTGCAGCAGCTACTGCCTCGATGTTAATTTTATCGCCCCAAGCAGAACCAACTGGTTTTACACCTTCTAATTTCTTCGCGATATGTCCATCAATTTTTTCTTGTGTTGTATTTGCAGTAATAATCGGTTTCATACCGAAAATTAATAATTCTTCTGTTGAACCACTAAGGTCAGCGATTTTCTTTGGATTTGCAGGAATTTTAATTTCCCCTTTTGCGTGTTGTACAGTGCGCTCTTCAGTCTTCGCATCTGCTTTCTTTTCTTCTTTGTTAGAAGAACAAGCCGCAAATAGTACAGAAGTAACAACTAGTACCATTGCTAATAGTGCCGTTTTAAATTTCTTCATATTCCCACTCCTTCTAGCTGTATTTCTCTTATAATTTGCATTTAACTATAAGAAACAAAAACAACATTTAATTAATATATTTTTATTAATTGTTGTTTATAGCCCATTCTAACGGGCGTTCAACTTCCCATTCATCAATAAGAAGCTCAACGTCCATTAGAATCCCCCCTCTTACCTCTTTAAGAGGGGGACATTCTATTAATTATGCTTTTTTACGCAATTGATTACTAATCATCGTTAAATCGTATGTTAAGCAAATTGGTTTACAGTTTACTGGACATGGAACGATTTGCGCTTCAATCTCAAATACATTACGAAGCGTTTCACTTGTCATAACTTCATCTGGTGTTCCTTGTTTCATTAACTTCCCAGCTTTTAATGCAATCATATGATCAGAGAAACGAGAAGCATGATTTAAATCGTGAATGACCATAACAATCGTTCTGCCTTCTTCTTGGTTTAACTTCTTCAGTAAGTTTAATACTTCAAGTTGATGAGCCATATCTAAGTATGTTGTTGGTTCATCTAACACGAGTAAATCTGTTCCTTGTGCAAGAGCCATCGCAATCCATACACGTTGACGCTGACCACCTGATAAAGCTTCTGCTGGACGATTTGCGAATTCTGTCATTCCCGTCACTTCAAGTGCCCAATGAATGTAGCGATAATCCTCTTCTTTCAATGTTCCAAATCCTTTTTGATGAGGAAAACGTCCATATGAAACAAGTTCAAACACAGTAAGGCCCGTTGGCACTTCTGCAGTTTGTGGTAAGATCGCCATTTTCTTTGCGATTTCTTTTGTTGGCTGTTTCTCAATTGCTTTTCCATCAAGATAAACAGTACCTCGTTTTGCTTTCAAAATACGAGAAGCCGTTTTTAATAATGTGGATTTCCCACAACCATTTGGTCCAATAATCGTTGTAATTTTCCCTTCCGGAATTTCAACTGTTAATCCATCTATAATTAACCCTTCATTATAGCCAACAGATACCGAATCAACTGCTAAAGTTGCCATACAAAAAGCCTCCCTTTATTTTGTCCTCATAAGTAAATATATGAAATATGGTGCGCCAATTACAGAAATAACAAGACCGACCGGTATTTCTGAAGTTGGTAACACACTTCTTGAAATTACATCTGCAAATAAAAGCAAGAACGTTCCTATTAATGCAGCTGTTGGTAACATAATTTGATGTTTACCACCAACGAGGCGTCTCGCTAAATGCGGAGCCATTAAACCGATAAAGCCGATTCCGCCCGCAACAGCAACAGATGCACCAGCTAAACAAACTGCAATAAATAATAATTTACGTCTTTCCTTTTCTACGTTTACGCCAAGGCCAACTGCTGTAGAGTCGCCTAAATTCATTACATTTAATATGTGCGCTTTACTAATGGCAAGTGGTAAGAAAATAACCATCCACGGAAGTACACTTAGTACGAATTTCCAATCTGTACCCCACAGACTTCCCGCTAGCCAAATCGTGGCAAAGCGGAAATCGTTAGATGTCATCTTCATAGAGAAAATTAAACTAACAGCACCAAATCCCGCTGCAACCGCGATACCTACAAGTATTAATCGAGTCGATGAAACGCCATCTTTCCATGCAAGTAAATAAATAATAACCGCTGCTAATATCGCTCCAACTAGCGCGAAGAATGGAAGGATAAATACAGATAAAAGTGTACCAGTTCCAACTTTTCCAAAGAAAAAGTAGACGAATACAACAACTGTTAATCCCGCTCCAGCGTTAATACCTATAATACCTGGATCAGCGAGTGGATTTCGTGATAACCCTTGCAAAATCGCACCTGACATAGCTAATGCAGAACCAACTAATATAGCAATAACCATACGTGGCATACGAAATTCAAATAAAATAACAGACTGATCTTCTGCACCTAATCCAACTAATGACTTTAATACATCCATTGGAGGTATTTTAAATGTTCCTGTATTTAAGCTTACTAAAAATACAGCAACGATTAATCCTACTAAAATCGTTAAAATTGAAACATTCTTTTTTGTTAAGACACTCGTCCTCACATTTTTCCTCTCCCTTCGTTACGTGCTAAGTAGAGGAAGAATGGAACCCCAATTAGCGCTGTAATTGCTCCAATTGGGGTTTCAAATGGTGGATTAATAATACGAGATAACATATCTGCACATTCAATTAACAATCCACCTAAGACCGCAGAACACGGGATAACCCATCTATAGTCTGAGCCTACAAGGAAACGAGTCATATGCGGAATTACAAGTCCAACGAATCCAACCGATCCTGCCATAGAAACTGCAGAACCTGTTAATACAAGAACAAGTACTGTTCCGATAAATTTAATTAATGTCGTATTTTGACCAAGTCCAATCGCGATTTCTTCACCAAAGCTTAAAATGGTAATATATCTCGACATCATAATTGCAATAATGAGACAAACTAGACCAATCGGCACTAACATATTAATACTTTGCCATTTCACTCCGGCAACACCGCCTGCATTCCACATACTTACCTCTTGGGCAAGGTTGAAGTACAGTGCAATTCCAGATGAAATTGCCCCTAATAAAGCACTAATTGCCGCACCAGCTAAGGCTAATTTTACAGGCGTTAATCCACCTGGTGAAGAAGACCCAATACCATATACAATGCTCGCACCAAACGCAGCTCCAATAAAAGATGCGATAACAAACATTAAATAGGGTGAATTAGGGAAAAATGCATACATAATTGCAATTCCAAATACAGCTCCATCTGTAATTCCCATTAACGATGGTGATGCAAGTGGATTTCGTGTCATGCCTTGCATAATTGCTCCTGATACCGCTAAAAAGGCACCTGCAACTACGCCCCCTATTGCTCTAGGCATGCGTAATTCTTGAATTACGTTATGGTGCGTTATAGAACCGTCAAACTGGAACACAGCTTGCCATACAGTCTTTAAACTAATATCCGCTGCACCAAATGAAATAGAAACCGCCATACTTAAAGCTAACAAAATTGTGCCCACTATTAATATAATAGAAGCAATGAGCGGTCTGCTCTTAATCTCTTTAACATTCACTTCTTGCTGCTCTATACTCCTTGCGCTCGCTTCCATCCCTCAACCATCCTAACCAACACATATATTTATTGAAATGAAATTTATTCTCAAATAGTAATAAAAAAAATAGGCGAATTGACCCTTTCTTGATAATGATTCTCAGAATCATACTTTCTATTCTACCTACCGCTCCAAAAGGCTGTCAACCATTATTTTGAAATACGAACCTATACAAAATCCTCATTTAATATCCCATCTCGTTTTATAAACATAAAAAAAGAAGAGTAATCTGTTCACTCTTCTTTTTCTTACTTATTTAACTTCGCTTCAATTTTTACAATTAATTCATCTTCTGTTGGTGCTGCAACTGGACGATTATTTACAAATGCAAATGATTTTTTACGACCAGGACCGCAGTATGATTGACATCCAACTTCAATCGTTGCACATGAATCTACCTTTTTTAACTTCGGAATTAACGTTCTAACATTCGTCGCCTGACAATCATCGCACACACGAAATTCGTTTCCCACTATATAACACTTCCTCTATTTTAAACTTTTCACAAGTACATTTAAAAATAAACACTAAATGGTATTTTACCGCTCTTTGAGGCTTGTTGCAAGTCTCCCCATATAGCTCTACCCTTATGTAAGGCTACATATTATGTATATTTTCTCCTACAAGTGCTTTCATCATTCACGACAAAATTTCTTCCCTTCATCGAAATCTACCATATTTTTAAAAGCTTTGTATAAAAGCTCGTTTTTTTGCCCATTATAAAAATAGGAAGTTCATAAAAAGAAAGGGAGTTGAATCTATGAAAGTGAGACAAGATGCTTGGACAGACGAGGACGATTTATTACTTGCTGAAACGGTACTTCGCCATGTTCGAGAAGGAAGTACTCAATTAAATGCATTTGAAGAAGTAGGAGATCAGTTAAATCGTACATCAGCTGCTTGTGGTTTTCGCTGGAATGCTGTTGTTCGCTATAGCTATGAACAAGCTCTTCAACTAGCAAAAAAACATCGTAAAGATAAAATGCGTGCTGCGAGCGGTGAACAAGCAAAAAAACGTTTACTTTATACACCACCAGCTTCAGAAGCGGTAAATGATTATGAAGAACTAGTACCATACGAAACAGCTGTTCAATATAAAGAAACTATCCCATATCAAGAACCGACTGTTCCTGCTTCAAAAAGCTCAATAACAATGCAAGATGTTATTTACTTTTTACAAACAGTTGGATCTTCAAATATAAAAGTAACAGCTCTTGAAAACGAGAATACGAGATTGAAACAAGAAATAAAAGCGCAAATGCTACGAAATGAAGAACTAGAAAAGAAACTAGAAAAATTAGAAAAGCAATCTCATACTGTACAAGAAGATTACGAAACACTTATGAATATTATGAACCGAGCTCGCAAATTGGCAGTAATGGATGATGAGGAACGCTCACAAACATCTTTCCGAATGGATCGAAACGGTAATTTAGAAAAAATCGCAGAATAAAAAGGATGCATATGTGCATCCTTTTTTATTTCACTTCAACTATGTGTGCTTCTTCAAATTTAGAATCCCCCTTTATCATTCTTAGCTAAGAAGATTCCTTTCCAAAACCTTCTTCCCTCTTTTTTGCTATAATAGAGATTGTCATTTTAAAGATAAGGGGTTAGTTAAATGAGCAATTCCCGTTCGATTTTATCTCAGCCAGAGTGGCGTATTGTGGATCAGTCTAGTTTAGGACCAACATTCCATGCATTGCAGTCATTCGCAATGGATGACACATTATGCACAAGTATTGGAAATGGCGAATCAGCTGCAACAATGCGCTCTTGGGTTCATCACAATACAATTGTTCTAGGCATTCAAGATTCACGCCTACCACATTTAGAAGAAGGTATTTCCTTTTTAAAACAAAACGACTTTAATGTTATCGTTCGTAATTCTGGTGGACTTGCAGTCGTACTTGATGAAGGCGTTTTAAACATATCACTTCTATTCCAAGAAACAGAAAAAGGTATTGATATTGATCTTGGATACGATACGATGTGGCATTTAATTAAGGAAATGTTAAAAGATTACGACGTTACTATTGAGGCAAAAGAAATTGTTGGTTCTTACTGCCCTGGTAGCTACGATTTAAGTATTCGTAATCAAAAATTTGCTGGTATTTCACAACGCCGTATTCGCGGTGGCGTTGCTGTACAAATTTACCTATGTGCTACAGGAAGCGGTTCTGAGCGTGCCGCACTCGTTCGTGATTTTTACAACGTAGCAATTCAAGGAGAAGAAACGCGATTTACGTACCCTGAAATTGTGCCGAGCACGATGGCTTCCCTATCTGAATTACTTGGCGAAACAATTACAGTGCAAGATTTAATGATGCGTCTTTTAAAAACGTTGCAGCAATTCGCTCCAAAGTTAACACCATCTCAGCTAACATTAGATGAAATTCCTTTATACGAGACGAATTTACAACGTATTATTGATCGTAACAATAAGGCACTTGGCTTAGAAAAATAGAAACCGTCGCTATAATAGCGGCGGTTTCTATTTTTTATATAAATGCTTTTATTTCTTAACCACAACAAATTGTTTATCTTCTAAGAAAAATGTATCCCCTAATTGCTCAATATATTTTTTCTTATTTAGTTTAATATGTTTACCAAATTGAAGATTCTTCAAGTCGATTGTAATTTGTAACATATCATCCTTTTCGTGTGCTTCTTCTCCATCTAGACAACTATAGATTTCTATTTCTTCACCATCGTTTAAATTGCAATTTATGTAATTAAATAATGTCCTTACACTTCCGCCTGGTCTAGATAAATACCCATATATTTCGTATACAAACATTTTATTAAAATGCTTTCTTATCGGCTCATAGTTCGTTTCTAATGTAACTATCTCTACGAACTCTTCTTCATATAAATTAATAAAAAACGGTTCTATATTTTTATCCCCTTCACCCACTCCTACATTCACTGCTGGTAATTCTTTATCCGCAGCAATAAAATAATGTACTGTCATCGTGCTCCCTCCCCTTATTGAAATTATATATATCCCCTAATAATTTAAAACTACTTAATTCTTTAATAAAAAACAAAAATGACCATCCTATTCCGTTATACACGAAATAGGATGGTCATTTTTCATATCAATTCGTTATAAAATTAAAGTGCTTGAGCCGCTGTAATTAAAGCTAACTTGTACACTTCTTCTTCGTTACATCCACGAGATAGGTCGTTTACAGGCATGTTTAAACCTTGTAAGATTGGTCCTACTGCTTCGAAGTTACCTAAACGTTGAGCGATTTTGTAACCGATATTACCAGCTTCTAAGCTTGGGAATACGAATACGTTAGCATCACCTTTAATTGTAGAACCTGGAGCTTTTTTCTCAGCTACAGATGGTACGAATGCCGCATCGAATTGGAATTCTCCATCTAAAGTTAATTCAGGAGCCATTTCTTTTGCAATGCGAGTTGCTTCTACAACTTTTTCTGTTTCTGGAGATTTCGCAGAACCTTTTGTAGAGAAGCTTAACATAGCAACGCGTGGATCAATACCGAATAGTTCAGCAGTTTTCGCACTTTCGATACCAATTTCAGCTAAATCTTGGCTGTTTGGTGCAATGTTAATTGCGCAATCAGCGAATACATATTTCTCTTCTTCACGTACCATGATGAATACGCCAGAAGTTTTTGTAACGCCTGGTTTTGTTTTAATAATTTGAAGTGCTGGACGAACTGTATCAGCTGTAGAATGAGCTGCACCACTTACTAAACCGTGTGCTTTGCCCATGTATACAAGCATTGTACCGAAGTAGTTTTCGTCTTTAAGGATTTTGCGAGCGTCTTCTTCTGTTGCTTTACCTTTACGGCGTTCAACGAAAGATGCTACCATTGCATCCATTTCTTCGTATGTAGCTGGATCGTAAATATCAACGCCTGCTAATGTTAAGTTCATGCTAGCAGCTTTCGCGCTAATTTCTTCTTTATTACCAACTAAAATTGGTTTTACTAGTTCCTCTTTTGCTAAACGCTCTGCAGCGCCTAAAATTCTTTCATCAGTTCCTTCAGGAAGTACGATAGAAATGCCTTTTCCTTGAACTTTTTCTTTTACTGCTGTAAATAAATTGCTCACGAATAAACCCTCCTACAAATGTTAAAAAACTCTACCTTTAAGAATACTTCTTTTCATCTATATTTTAAACTTATAGCCCCCAAAAAATAGATAAAATAAAAATGATTATATTTTCATAAAATTCAGCCTAGAAATAAAGCCTATTTAAGCCTTATTTTCTCCCGTTTTTCATTACATATAAATGTGACAATTTTATGCGCCGAAACTTTATATAGATGATTTTAAACCTATATATGCTATAGTTAACGTGTAAAATATCATTAACTGAGGTGAATAGAATGAGTGAAGCAACAACAACGTTAGATGGCTGGTATTGTTTACATGATTTACGTTCTATTGATTGGGCAGCATGGAAAACATTATCTAGCGACGAACGCGGACAAGCAGTGTCTGAATTTTTAAATGTCGTTGAAAAATGGAACGAAGTAGCTACTGCAAAAAAAGGTAGCCATGCAATGTATACGGTTGTTGGTCAAAAAGCAGATATTATGCTTATGATCTTGCGTCCAACAATGGAAGAGTTAAATGAAATTGAGACAGAATTAAATAAAACAACATTAGCTGAATATATGGTTCCTGCATATTCTTACGTATCTGTTGTTGAACTAAGTAACTACCTTCCAGCTGATGAAGATCCATACCAAAACCCACAAATCTTAGCTCGCTTATATCCTGAGTTACCGAAAGCAAATCACATTTGTTTCTATCCAATGGACAAGCGTCGCCAAGGTAATGACAACTGGTACATGCTTCCTATGGAAGAACGTAAGAAACTTATGTACAGTCATAGCAAAATCGGTCGCCAGTACGCAGGTAAAGTACGCCAAGTTATTTCAGGCTCAGTCGGATTCGACGATTTTGAGTGGGGTGTAACATTATTCGCTGACGATGTTCTTCAATTTAAGAAACTTATATATGAAATGCGCTTCGATGAAGTAAGTGCCCGCTACGGTGAATTTGGTACATTCTTTGTCGGAAACATTTTACCAGACGAAAAAGTAGCGAAATTTTTACACGTATAATATCGAAAAAGGAACGAAATTCGTTCCTTTTTTTCATATTTAATATATTTCTCCCGAAAATCCCCTTTTTTCATCAATTATCAACAAAAATAGACATTTTTTCGAATTTCTTGCAAAATTGTAACCTTCCAATATCCAAATTTATGCTAAAATGGTACGAGCTATATGCTAATAACGATGCGAAGGTGATAATGTATATGAAGAAAATCTTGTCTATTTTACTATTGCTTTTATTGTCATTTTCTTCCTTAGGAGTAACAACATCCCATGCGGAAGAAAAAATACATATAGAGGCAGCTGCTGCACTTCTATTTGATGCAGATACAGGAAAAATACTGCATGAACAAAATCCAGATGAATTACTAGCTATTGCTAGTATGTCAAAATTAATTGTTGTTTATGCCGTTTTAGAAGCGATTAAAGAAGGTAAAATTACTTGGGATACGAAAGTAAACATCTCTGATTATGCTTACGAAGTCTCACGTAATAATGAATTCTCTAACGTTCCCTTTGAGAAAGGACGCCAATATACGGTAAGAGAATTATATCATTCTATTGTTATCTTTTCTGCAAATGGATCTAGTATTGCTTTAGCGGAAATTCTTGCAGGAAGCGAGAAAAACTTCTTAAGTCTTGCAAATGAACATGCGAAAAAACTAGGGTTAAAGAAATATAAATTTGTAAACGCTACTGGATTAAATAATGCTGATTTAAAAGGAAAACATCCTGAAGGAACTGATCCGAATGGAGAAAACTCTTTATCAGCTCGCGATATGGGTATTCTTTCAAAAACAATTATTACAAAGTATCCAGAAATGCTAGAGGATACAAAACAAAGATTTAGAAACTTCCCAGATAATCATCCAAAACCAATTCGTATGGAAAATTGGAATTGGATGTTACCAGGTGCTGCCTTTGCTTACGAAGGATCAGATGGTTTAAAAACAGGAAGTTCCGATACAGCCGGCTATGGTTTTACCATTACAGCAAAACGCGGTGATTTACGTCTTATTTCTGTTATTATTAAAACGAAATCAATGGACGAACGTTTCACAGAATCTCGCGCATTAATTGAATATGGATTTAATAACTTCGAAAAACAAAAATTAAAAATAGATAAAAACAACAAAATTTCTGTAGTAAAAGGAAAAGAAGACTACGTAACAGTTGCACCAGAAAAAGAAGTGACAGTAGTTACTGCAAAAGGTAGCAAACCATCTTACAAAATTTCAGCTGAAGCAGATAAATCAATTGCTGAAGATGGACATTTAGTTGCTCCTGTTAAGAAAGATGCAAAAGTAGGCTCAATCGTTTTAGAATCAACTGATAAATACGGTTTCTTAGACGGAAATAAAAGTATGAAAATTGCTGCAAAAACGACTGAAGAAGTAGAAAAAGCAAATTGGTTCGTTTTAACAATGCGTTCAATTGGTGATTTCTTCTCAAACTTATGGTCTAAAGTATTTTAATGATAAAAAAAGCTAGCCCACGCTAGCTTTTTTATTTTTCCCTCTAAATATAAAACTTTGTTTGGTTGTCATATCTAGGTCCTTTTTCTCATACGTATGAACTAGTAATTGTTCCACACTTCATCTAGAAATAAACCTCTTTCTACAATGCATTCCCAAAAGAGAGGTGACACATAATGGGCGTTATTGCTTATACAGAAGAAGATGTTAAGTTATTAGCTAGACTCATGCGTGCTGAAGCCGAAGGAGAAGGGCAACAAGGAATGTTAATGGTCGGAAACGTTGGGGTAAATCGTGTCCGCGGAAATTGTTTAGATTTTAAAAAAATACGTAATTTACGCCAAATGGTTTATCAAAATCCTGGTGGTTTTGAGGCAACTCAAAAAGGGTACTTTTATCAACGAGCAAGGGAACAAGATATCGCCTTAGCGCGGCGAACCATTCAAGGACAACGTTTTTGGCCTGCCAATTTTGCCCTATGGTTTTTTAGACCTGAAGGTCCTTGTCCACCAACTTGGTATAACCAACAAAATTCTGGTCGCTTTAAAAAGCATTGCTTCTTCCAGCCATCTGGTGAGGATTGTCCTAGCGTATATTAAGGAATGAAAATGAGGAGGGATTTTTAAATGGCACAGCAACAAAATCCATACAACGGAACAGGTTTTTATCAACCATCTGGAACTTATATGCAACCGCAACAAATGACTCCACAACAGCAACAACAGCAACAGCAAGCAATGCAACAACAAGCTGCTCAAGCTCAATATGCAGTGTCTCAAGGTATGCTGCCAATAGAGCAATCGTATATTGAAAATATCCTTCGTTTAAACAAGGGTAAACCAGCTACAGTTGTAATGACTTATGAACGTGGTAGTTCGCTTGGTACACAATCTTATACAGGGATTATCGAGGCAGCTGGCCGTGATCATATCGTTATTAGTGAACCAAAATCTGGAAAGCGCTATTTACTACTAATGATTTACTTAGATTATGTAGAATTCCCAGGAGAAATTGCGTATTTACCTGGTCAACAAGCAACTTATGCTCCAAGGTCATAAAAAAAAGCTGGCAAATGCCAGCTTTTGTTTTTTATAACCCTTTTACAACTGCAGTTCCGACTAAAATCCACGCCACAATAAACGCTACACCACCAAGCGGTGTAATTGGACCAAAGAACTTAATGCCTGTCGTACTTAATGCATAAAGACTGCCTGAGAACATAATAATCCCGGCTACCATGAGCCAACCAGCAGTGCTTAAAAGCGACGATTGAATCTTGTCCATTAATAAAGCAACTACGAATAATCCCCCTGCATGAAACATTTGATATGTAACGCCCGTTTTCCACACTTCTAACATTTTTGCAGAAATTTTATTTTCTAAAAAATGTGCTCCAAGGGCCCCCAACGCAACAGATAGCCCAGCTGCAATACAACCTAGTAAAAAGAAAATTTTCATCTTAATTCCCCTTTTTTACCTTTATCATAAGCAATTTTCACATATAAGCCAAACGATTTTACTTTTAAAAATCAAATAAAGAATTACCGTTTGCATCATTTTCTTTTATATATACTTTTTCTCCAGAAACTGGCATAACTGGTTGAACTGTCGTCATAGGTTGAGATCCGATTACTTGTGATTGAACTTGTGGTTCCCTATACGTATGTGACTCAACTTGTTCATCTAATAATAAATCACATAAAGCACGTACAACTAATAAATGCTCTTTTGATTGCTGTCCTTCACTACTTTTCGCCTTTGCAATTTCATTCGCCATTTTATTTAAAATCTTATCACTAGATACTTGCATTCCTTGTCACCTCTTACTTTGTAGTTCTTTCTCAAATTGCCCCAGTTTCTCAACTGAACCAAATACTATTATCATATCATGTTCTTGCAGTTTTTCCTGCCCTGTCGGATTGTGGATAATTTCTCCATTTCTTAAAATCGCTAAAATCGTTACATCAAATTGATTTCTCACATTACTCTCTAGTAACGATTTATTGGCTAAGATAGAATCTTTACCAACTTGAATTTCTTCAATTACAAATGATTGCTCCACTCCATACAATACTGTATCAATATAATGAACTGTTAACGGATTCGCAATACCTTTCGCTATATGAATTCCTGCCATACTAGATGGATTAATAACCTTATTTGCACCAGCGCGCCGTAATTTTTCTTCTGTTTCTGGTTTTTCAGCTCTTGCTACTATTTTAATTGCATCATTGAGCCCTCTTGCCGTTAATGTAATAAATACATTTTCAGCATCGTTTGCTACGATAGCAACTAGACCAGCTGCCTTTGAAATTCCAGCATTATGTAAAACGTGATCTTCAGTTGCATCTCCATGTACATATAAAAGTTTTTCCTGTTCGAATGTACTTCCATCTTTATCCACAACTACAAACGGGATTTTCTTTTCCTGTAATTCATGTACAACTTGAAGCCCTACTCTTCCGCAACCACATACTATAATATGATTTTCTAACTGTGCTATTTGTTTATCCATCTTCTTCCTCCGTACTGCATGAAATAAATTTCCTTCAATAATCATAGCTGCTACTACCCCAATTGCATATGTAACGATACCGACACCAACAGGTATAATAAGAAGCGCAAAAACTTTTCCCGCCTGTGTCACAGGAACCGCATCACCATATCCAACAGTTAATACAGTAATCATCGTCATCCAAAATGCTTGAAACAAGCTAATCTCTTCAATTGTCATAAATCCTAGCGTTCCTAGAATTACAACAAAGGTCATACATATAACTGCTATCCATAATTGCTTACGTGCATTCATATTATGTTTCAACTCTTTTCTCTATCTACAATCTTTGCCAGAGGAAATGAAATACGTATATACTAGAAACGGAATCTATGAAAGAGGTTGATATTAATGAAGCTATTTCTTTCTGCCTTACAATGGGCACTATTTATTTTAGCTGGAAGTCTTATTGTACCAATTAGTGTCGCAACTAGTTACGGTCTTGATGGTGCTGAAGCTATCGCGTTTGTACAAAGGACATTATTTGTTCTCGGTTTTGCCGGTCTCTTACAGGCTATATTCGGTCACAAACTTCCTATTCAAGAAGGCCCTGCAGGCCTTTGGTGGGGAATTTTCTCCCTTTATGCAAGCTTAGGTGTCGTATTATTTGGATCAAGTAATGAAACACTTAAGGTCCTTCAGTACGCTTTCCTATTAAGTGGCATCATTTGTATTATTCTTAGTGTTTTTGGACTTATTGATAAACTAGTTCGTTACTTTACACCGACAGTAATTGGAACGTATTTATTCCTTCTTGTCGCACAACTTAGTGGCTCCTTCTTAAAAGGCATGTTTGGCCTTGATGGACAACATACAGAAGTACAGCCAAAGGTATTTATTCTTTCACTCATTGTTATTTTACTATCTTTTTTCATTATGAAGCTACCTATTATTGGACAATATTCCGTTCTTCTCAGTATCGTCTGCGGCTGGATATTATTCGCGTGCTTCGGATTATCTAATCCAGTAACACCTGTGACAGATATAATTCGTCTTCCATCGCTATTTGTTTTCGGGATGCCCCGCATTGAATGGAACATGGCAATTACAGTAGTTTTCGTCACGCTACTACTTCTAACAAATATGTTAGCAAGTATTCGCGTTGTACAAAAGGTTGTTTCTAAGTATGAAGAAGATGCCGCTTCAGACCGCTTCAAACAAGCTGGCATTATAACAGGAATAAATCAATTACTAGGTGGTCTATTTTCAGCCATTGGTCCTGTTGCCATTTCTGGATCAGCAGGGTTTATCGCAACGACTAATATTTATAAACGCCTCCCATTTATGTTAGGGTCAAGCTTTATTATTCTTGTTAGTATATTCCCAAAGATTACTTCATTCTTTGCAGCAATCCCTGTCGCAGTTGGATATGCTGCAATTTATCCTGTATTTGCAAGCATGATTGGTCTCGCTTTTCGCGAATATGACACTGTACAAAATAAAGAACAATTATTTAAAGTAGCAGGTCTTTCAATCTTTACAGGAATCGGAGTTATGTTCGTTCCAGCAGGAGCTTTTTCTACACTACCACCATTTTTAGCATCATTTTTGAGTAATGGCCTTGTTCTTGGAGCTGTAATGGCTATCTTACTGGAAATACTATTTTCTCGTTCTAACGAAAAACAACTATCGTAAATTGGAAAACTTCCATTATTGCACTCTACCTTTAGAGTTGTTACGATAATAATAAATTATCATGGGCAACACGCTCATGATAATTTATACTAACAATGCAGAACTTCACCTGATTTCATGTGAAGAGGTTCGATGTCTTACTATATATTCCCCAATACCTTCATAAAAATTTATTTCTATTTAAACAAAGAAAGGAATCTTCCATATGACTTATAAAATGATTGTTTTAGATTTAGATGATACTTTATTACGCGATGACCATACAATTTCACCTCGTACGAAAGAGGCTTTAATGACAGCACAAGAGCAAGGAGTTAAAGTTGTACTTGCTTCTGGGCGTCCAACGTTTGGTATGCGCAACGTCGCGAAAGAGCTTCGTTTAGAAGAATACGGTAGCTTTATTCTATCTTTTAACGGCGCAAAAATTATTAACTGTAAAACAAATGAAGAAATCTTTAGTAGTACTCTATCTCCTGAAATCGTTCACAACCTATTTGAAATTAGTAAAGATGAAGACGTTTGGATTCATACTTATATTGGCGATGATATCGTAACAGAAGAAAATAATCCTTATACTGAAATTGAGGGCGAAATTACTGGTATGCCAATTATTGAAGTTGATAATTTCAAGGCTGCAGTCAAAGAACCTGTAGTAAAAGTATTAATGAATAAAGAGGCTGAACGCCTTGTTGAGGTAGAAAAGAAACTACAAAAACAACTAGAAGGTCAATTAAGCGTTATGCGCTCAAAACCATTCTTCTTAGAATTTACTGAGCATGGTGTTACGAAGGGAACGAGCCTAAACCAACTAATCCAAACACTTGGCATTAAACGCGAAGAAGTAATCGCAATGGGTGATAGCTATAACGACCAAGCGATGATTGAATTCGCTGGTCTTGGCGTTGCAATGGGCAATGCACCAGATGATATTAAAGAAATTGCAAACTATGTTACAGATACAAATATGAACGATGGCGTTGCAAAAGTTGTAGAGAAATTCGTACTAAAAAGCGAAGCGCTTGTATAATATTTTCATTCATAAAACCTATTTGAAGTCAAATACTTCAAATAGGTTTTTGTTTAAATTGCCATGCTTTTGTGACTATATTTTGAACTTTGCACTATTCTCGTAGTGTAAACTTTCTTTTTGTATATAATGGAACAAAATAGACTATTTCATTTTGAAAAAGAATACAAATTTACTATATACAAGCATACGTTAAAGGAGGCTATTTCATGTTATCTACACCAATCGGACGATTAAGAGCAATCGGCTTAATTGAGGGGATTTCTTTCCTATTACTATTATTTGTAGCAATGCCGTTAAAATATTTCGCGGGGTTTGCAACAGCTGTTAAAATTACAGGTATGGCTCATGGTGTCTTATTCATACTATTCATCTTTGCGGTAATTCAAGTAACAATCGTACACCGTAAATCAATTTTATGGGCACTTGGCGCACTTGCTGCATCAGTTATCCCATTCGGCACTTTTGTACTAGATGCAAAACTTAAAAATGAACAGTAATAGTAAAAAGGTAGTTAACAATTGTTAGCTACCTTTTTAGCGTTTATATATTTGGAATTTGCCAATCGATTTCTTTTTCATCCCTATTAGATAAAATCTCATTTACTTTAGAGTACGGCTTACTTCCAAAGAAACCACGTCTTGCTGATAATGGACTTGGATGTACGGATTCAATAATATGATGATTCGTATTCGTAATTAACTTTTTCTTCGCCTGTGCATGGCGTCCCCACAATATGAAAATAACTGGCTTTTCACGTTCATTTAGCAGTTCAATCACGCGATCTGTGAAATGCTCCCATCCTTTCCCTTTATGAGAATTTGCCTCACCTTGGCGAACTGTTAATACAGTATTTAATAATAATACTCCTTGCTCTGCCCACTTTACTAAATAACCATTATTCGGAATTTCATAGCCATATTCATCTCGCAGTTCTTTATACATATTTAACAGCGATGGCGGTGTTTTTATACCCGGTTGTACAGAAAAGCTTAAACCATGCGCTTGATTCGGTCCGTGATACGGATCTTGTCCTAAAATAACAACCTTTGTATTTTCATAACTTGTATACTGCAGAGCGTTAAAAATGTCTTCTATCTTTGGATAAATAACATGCGTACTGTACTCTTCTTCCAAAAATCCGGCTAATGTTTGATAATATTCCTTTTCAAATTCTGATGCCAGTAATGAACCCCAATCATTCTGTAAAATATTTTTCATACCTTCACTTCCTATCCAATTAATTCACCATATCTTGTTTTGTAAATACTACGAAAGAAATAATAAGGGAAACTACTGCCCATACGGTTAAATTCATTAAGGAAAACCCCATTGATAACCCTTGTAATGCAGGCAGTTTTCCTGATAAATAATCCGTTAGCGATAAGTTGACACTAAAAATATATTTCGCACCTTCCCAAGACGTTGCAAAAGAACTCAAAATTCCGCCAGCAATTAATGCAGCTAACATAACGCCCATACCAGCTGGTGTATTTCGAATTAACACAGAAACCATAAATGATATAGTTCCTACCACAATAGCAACAAACCAAGCTAGTCCGTACGCCATTAATATGTATTGCCACTGCGGGATAAGATGTACAAAATTCGTATTTAATGTCTCCTTATCAATAACGAATCCTGTTAAAACAGGCAAATTCCATCCTGAGTATCCAAATACAAGCCCCGATAATGCGTAAGCAAACACACCGACAAGAAGCAAGATGAGCGAAATGAAAAATAACATCGTCACATATTTACTAAGGAGTATTTTCCAGCGCCGAATCGGCCTTGTAAGAAGCATTTTCATCGTACCATCACTTCGTTCTCCTGAAACGATATCAATTGCGACAATCATAACGAGCAATGGAATAAATAACGTTATTCCTTGTTCAATAAACGCCCTCACAAATGTCGGGGCTCCTGGTGCAGTCGGATTAATATCATGATCCAAATAATATTGTTGCTGTTCCACCCTCACCTTTAACCAATCACGCCATTCTTCTGGCAACCTTGAGTTGTTCAAACGGTTCTGAGAATCAACAATTTGTTGTTGCAACGATACTTTCCAATCAGTTGTGCCGAGTCTTTTTTGCGTTGTTTCTATTTCACGATACTGGGCGTACACAAAAAGTGGAATCAAAATTGCTAAAATAAGCATGACAACGAAAATACGTTTCTTACGGTAAATCTTTTCTGATTCGTTTAAAACTAGATTCGCAAATTCACGCATGTTGCTCACCCCTTGTGAGTTCAATAAATAAATCTTCTAACGTAAATACGAGCTCTTTAACGCTATGTACATCTATCCCGTTTTCTACAAAACGCTTATTCCAAAAATTAATAGACGTAACATCCATACGACATAGTAAACGCTCATCTTCTATACTAACTTCCCCTATTTCCTCAGCGGCATCTAGCATGTCTTTCGCCTTGGAAATCGGTGTAACAACCCACTCTACACGATCACTCGCCGTTTTGATCAATTCTTCTATAGGTGCAACTGTTATCATTTTCCCTTTATGAATAATAGCGACACGGTCGCATATCATTTGTACTTCACTTAATAGGTGACTCGAAATAAATACACTCATGTTCTCTTCTTTTACAAGCTTATGTATAAATTCTCGCAGTTCTCTAATTCCAGCTGGATCTAAACCGTTCGTCGGTTCATCTAATATAAGTAATTTCGGATTTCCAAGAAGCGCCTGTGCAATTCCGAGACGCTGCTTCATACCGAGGGAATATGTTTTTACCTTATCGTGAATACGCTCGTCTAAATGAACCATTTTCGCAATTTCACTAATACGTTCGTCGGGTATATCACCAAGCATACGCGCAAATTGCTTTAAGTTTTCCCATCCAGTTAAATATGTATAAAGCTCTGGGTTTTCAACGATACTTCCAATTTGACGCATCGCTTCTCTGAAATTTTCCTTAATAGAATAACCACCAACAGATATAGTACCTTCTGTCGCTTTAATAAGTCCGACTAACATTCGAATAGTTGTTGTTTTTCCAGCTCCGTTTGGTCCTAAGAAGCCGAAAACTTCCCCTTGCTTTACATCAAACGAAATGTTTTCTACCAGCGTTTTCTTTCCAATTACCTTCTTCACGTCTCGTACGGAAAGTATCGTCGTCATTTTATCCCTCCTTGTTCTAGTTTTAATTTACTTACAACATTTTGGATTAATCGCTCTGCCATATATGTGTAACCTACTTCATTCGGATGAAAATGATCGGAGTATAATAAATCTTTTCCACGATTTTGGAATAAATCGAATGTAGGTGTAATATATACATTTTTATCATTTAATGCTAACTTCTCTAAAGAAGCATTCCAATCAACAACTATATTCGATGACCCTTTTAAATCTTCTACATCCTCAAAAGGATTGTATAAACCTAACCAAAAAATAGGGCTATCTGTATTTAATTTACGAATTTCTTCTATAATTTTCTTTGCTTCATTTTGAAACGTTTCAGTATCAGGACGATACGTCTCTAAATCTATCTTTCCGAGCGATTCCCATCCTGGGAATAAATCATTTCCTCCAATTGTTAAAACAATTACATCGGCTTGCTTAATTGAATATTGAGCGCCGCTGCTTTCAATTTGTTTTAATAAATCAGGCATTTTCGCACCACTAACTGCTAAGTTGGTTAGTGCAACTTTTTGTTTATAATCTTTTTGTAAATCTTCTTTCATTCGTCCAATATAGCCAATTCCTTCTTTATCACCAACGCCGCGCGTTAACGAATCACCTAAGCTAACTATTTGTAACGTTCCATTTTTCTTCTTTTCTTTCTCC
Organism: Bacillus cereus group sp. BfR-BA-01310; assembly: GCF_022664325.1. Taxonomy (NCBI): domain Bacteria; kingdom Bacillati; phylum Bacillota; class Bacilli; order Caryophanales; family Bacillaceae; genus Bacillus; species Bacillus cereus group sp. BfR-BA-01310. The sequence continues at coordinate 482,971 of NZ_JAKUHD010000002.1, forward strand.
ACTACGTCAGTTTTCGTAATTAATTTTGAAGCCTTCGGATTTAATACATCATTCACACCTGAAACAAAACCGTATGCAAATAAACAGAAAGACGCAATTGTAATAAGCAGAATTACTTTTACTAATTTTGATCTCATATCAAAACCCCTTTTAGCCCTCATAGATTGTCCATAATTATACCAAACGAATTTTTGAAAAGCGATTTTCACCCCTTCTCTATTCCGTCGTTTCCCTATCTACCAATTTAGGTAATAACTCTACATGTTTCACATCTATTTCTTCATCATTAATCTTTTCATATAATAGTTCAAATGCTTTTACACCAACGTTTTTACTGGAATGTGAAATCGTCGTAATACCTAATATATCTGCCACCTCTTGATCATCACATCCGATAATCGTAATATCCCCTGGAATACGAATTCCTTGTTTTTTCGCCTCCGTTACCATACCTGCAGCAATATGGTTGCAAGATACGAGAAACGCCGTCGGTTTTACAGGAATATGAGCCCACTCTCGCACTACATCACGCCCATCTTCCACCGTAAAACACCCTTTAAACTTCCAGGCTTCTAACGGTGTTACAGCAATCTGTTGAAGTGAATCCTCATACGCTTGTTTTCTTCTTTGACTATTAATGCTATTACTTCTTCCAATACAATATCCAATACGCGTATGCCCTGCGTCTATTAAGCTTTTCATCCCTTGTGAAAACACTTTATAGTAATCAATATGTACACTCGAAATAAAATTTGAATCTATTTCCTCACACATAACAATCGGACCAAATTTCGTATACTCTTCAAGTTTGTCCTTACTATTTGTTCTTGAACATATAATTACTCCATCAAGTTTTTTCATTTTCAACATATGTAAAATTTCCAACTCTTTTTCTTCACTATAATTCGTTTGGCAAAGCATCATATTATAATTGTTCTTCGCGGTTTCTTTTGATATACCCTCAATAATAGCACTATAATATTGATCATTTACGTGCGGTAATAAAACACCAATTACATTTGTTTTCCCTTTCACTAAATGAATAGCATTTACATTTTGCGTATAATTTAATTCTTCTATAATCTTTAAAATTTCTTTTCGTTTCTGCTCATTTACATACGGATGATCATTAAGTACACGTGAAACAGTTGAAACAGATACCCCAGCAAGTTCAGCGATCTTTCTTATATTAGTCATCTCATTCTCCCCTTTTCGTAAAAATTCTTACTTGACCTGGTAAGCTTTCCACAATATATCCTTTCCTAGCAAATACGTTTAGAAAGGATACACACTATATGCTTCAATTCAAATTAGAATATATATTTTTCATTGGCGGTTTACTCATTCTCTCCATCGGTATTAATATGATGACGACAATTACTTCCTTTGGACTTAGCCCTTATGATTCCTTCTTTATTGCACTATATCAAAATTTCGGGGTAAGTATTGGTTTTTGGATTTTCATGATTAACTTTGTTTTTACACTTATCGTACTCTTTTGGGATAAAAAACAAATTACAATCGGCACGATTGTAACGATGATTCTTATTTCTCTTTTTGTTGATTGGATTGGTTCCATTACAACTATTATGGACTTTATCCGCTCTCTTCCAAAATATATAACACTTATTTGTGGAAATCTATTCGTCGGAGCTGGAATCGGTCTTTACGTCTCTACAAACCTTTGCGCTGCGCCTCAAGAGGCTTTCGTTTTAACTGTTGCCGAGAAGAAAAAATGGACATTCAGAAGAACTGAAATTTCATTAGCTCTTTTATTTTTAACATTAAGCTTCTTATTAGATGGACCAATCTATTTCGGAACAATTATCTTATCCTTTACAACAGGTTGGATTATTCAAGCATTTATACAAGTTGGCACGCAGATTTTAAATAGAAAAAAACCTATTAAGCAAGCTGCTTAATAGGTTTTTTCGTTTTTTTATAGGAAATACTACTTAGCATCTCCTTCAATTCGATAGTTTGCTTTCACACACTCTATTTCTTCATACGATTGCAATGTATGTAGAATGTAATCGTAATCTGCAAGAGAAGCACGATGCGTTACAATTACAATTTCGGCTTTCCCTTTCTCTTCAAGTGGCATTTGAATAATCTTTTCAAAGCTAACACCGCGCTCAGAGAACAAAGATGTAATTTTTGCAAATACACCAATTTCGTCTTTGACATGAAGTCTTAAAAACTTTTTCACAACAATTTCATCTGGCTCTTTTAATACTTTTTTATATTGTGGGGATACGGCACTATTTCCGTTTACACCTAACCTAATATTTTGCATTACAGCAACTAGGTCAGAAACAACAGCTGTCGCTGTCGGTAAGCTTCCTGCTCCCGGTCCATAAAACATCGTTTCTCCTACTGCCTCACCATACACATAGACAGCATTATATTCATTTTGCACTGCTGCAAGAGGATGTGTATTTGGAAGTAAAGTTGGCTCAACTGTAACCTCTAATTTCTCGCCATCTCGCTTTGCAAGACCAATTAATTTAATTGTATATCCTAAGCTCTTACTATATTCAATATCTTCTTCTGTAATAGAAGTAATTCCTTTTACCTTCACATCTCCAAGCTCTACATTTGTAGAGAAACCGAGAGTAGCCAAAATCGTCATTTTTCTTGCTGCATCTAAACCTTCTACGTCTGATGTTGGATCTGCTTCTGCAAATCCAAGCTGTTGGGCTTCTTTTAACACGTCGTTATATGCTCTCCCTTCGTCTGACATTTTCGTCAAAATAAAATTTGTCGTTCCATTTACAATTCCCATTACTTTCGTAATAAGATCTGAAGAAAGCCCCTCTACGATGCTTCTTAAAATCGGAATACCTCCAGCTACACTAGCTTCATAAAACAAATCAGCCTTGTTATCTTTTGCTACCGCCAGCAACTCTGCCCCGTGTAACGCCATTAGATCTTTATTTGCAGTCACAACGTGTTTCCCACTATTTAAAGCTTGTAAAATATATGCTTTTGCATCATCGATTCCACCCATTACTTCGATGACAACATCAATATTAGGATTATCTAAAATTTCACTCGCATTTTGTGTTAATAGAGTAGAAGGTACCTCAACCTCTCTCTCTTTTTCAATATTTTGCACCAACACTTTCGTTACTTTCACTGGACAACCTACTTGGTGTATAAGTCGTTCTTGATGATCTGCAATAATACGAACTACACCACTACCAACTGTCCCAAGACCTAATAACCCCACTTGAATTTCTTTCATAATACTGTCCACCCCTCAAAAATTGTGTTTAGATGCCATTATATAAACAAAACATCTGAAAAACAATGTATTTTGAACATTCGGAAAAATCCAGGTTAATCTTTACCAAGAAAACGCTACCACGTGTTACACAATCATTATTTACAATAGATAAGGGGTTTCTTGATACACGTAATAATTCAACCAATTAGAGAATAATAAATTCCCATGACTCCTCCACCTAACAAGCGGCTTTTCATCTGGATTATTATGTTTAAAATAATTTTTTGGCACATCAATATTTAACCCTTTTTGGCTATCTCGTTCATATTCTTGTTTTAACGTATCACAGCTATATTCACTATGTCCGAGTGCGAAAACTTGCCTTCCCTCTGGCCCAATAACAAGATGAACACCCGCTTCTTCAGAGTTTGCTAATAACGTTAATTCTTTCACCTTTTCAATATCACTCTCTCGTACTTCTGTATGACGAGAATGCGGGGCAAAAAACAATTCATCAAACCCTTGTAACAATTTCACATGTTGCTCGCGAACCTCATGTTCAAACACACCAAACATCTTTTCAGCAAGAGGATATTTCGGAACACCATAGTGATAATACAAACCAGCTTGTGCTCCCCAGCAAATATGAAGCGTAGATGTTACATTCGTTTTTGAATACTCCATAATACGTTCAAGCTCTTCCCAATAATCTACTTCTTCAAAAGAAAGAGTCTCAACTGGTGCTCCTGTAATAATGAGTCCATCAAATCTTTCGTTTTCAATATCACGGAAAGTTTTATAAAAGCTCGTTAAATGTTCCTGTGCTACATTGCGAGATAGATGTGATTCCATATGTAATAAATGAACATCTAATTGTAACGGTGTATTTCCAATTAAACGAAGTAATTGTGCTTCTGTTTCTTGCTTTGTAGGCATTAAATTTAATATGGCAATTTTCAAAGCACGTATATCTTGTGTTTCTGCTCGCTCCTTCGTCATTACAAAAATATTTTCTTCTTGTAATACTTTACGAGCTGGTAAGTCTTTATCAATTATGATCGGCATGTTGTTTGCCTCCGACTAGCGCTGCTTCTAAATCTGCAATAATATCAGAAACATCTTCTATACCGACCGATAAACGAATTAAATCAGATGTAACACCAGCTAAACGTTGAGCTTCTGCACTTAATTGTCTGTGTGTCGTACTAGCGGGATGTATTACACAAGTTCTGGCATCAGCTACATGCGTTACGAGAGTTGCCAGTTTCACACTTGCAATAAATTCTTTTGCCACTTCTAATCCGCCTTTTATACCGAAAGTTAAAACACCACTAGCACCTTTTTTCAAATACTTTTGTGCTAACGAATAATTTTCATTGCTATCTAATCCCGGATAATTCACCCATTCAATACGTTCATGATTAGCAAGCCACTTAGCAACTGCGAGAGCATTTTCACTATGACGCTCCATTCGTAAATGCAATGTTTCCAAGCCAATATTGCTAATATATGCATTGAATGGGCTCATACAGTTTCCATAGTCTCTTAATAATTGAACGCGTGCTTTCACAATATAAGCTGCTGCTCCAAAATTTTGAACATAACTTACGCCGTGATAACTCGGGTCAGGTTCAACAAGCTCAGAATATTTTCCATTTGTCCAATCAAAGTTCCCTCCGTCAATAACAATGCCGCCTAATGAGCTCGCATGACCATCAATATATTTCGTCGTAGAATGAACGATAATATTTGCCCCATGTTCAAACGCTTGGCATAAATAAGGCGTCGCTAATGTATTATCAACGATAAAAGGTACTTCTAATTCTTTTGCCGCTGCTGAAAATTCTTTGAAATTTAAAACGTTCATCGCTGGATTTCCTAATGATTCTGCATAAATGAGCTTCGTCTTATCGTTAGCAAGTGCCGCAATTTCATCGGCCGTTAAATTTGGATTAAAGAACGTAACATCAATACCAAGCTTACGCAAACTCACTCCAAATAAATTAAATGTCCCCCCGTAAACTGTTGAAGAACAAAGTAAATGGTCTCCGCTACTACAAATATTTAAAACTGCGAGCATAATAGCTGCCTGCCCAGAAGCTGTTGCAACAGCCCCTACACCGCCCTCTAAATCTGATAACTTCTGCTCAAATGCAGCTAGCGTAGGATTTCCAATACGCGTATATATATATCCCTCTGCCTCCAAATTAAATAGCGCTGCTAAATCATCTGAAGTATCGTATTTATACGTTGTACTTTGATAAAGTGGCAAAACACGTGGTTCACCATTCTTTGGCGTATAGCCACCTTGCACACAAATAGTTCCTTTCCCCCATGATTCTCCCATCTCTCGTTCTCCTTTCTTTTATGAAAAATAAAAAAACTGCCCCTTTCCTGAAAACAAGAAAGGAGCAGTTTGAAAACACGCTCTAAAGGCTCTTTCTTATCTCTCAGGATTATTACCTGCAGGATTTGGCACAATTCCGTTATACGGCTGTTGCCAAGGTTTCATCGGGCCTGTCCCTCCACCTTTTCTTGATAAGACTATGCAATTAACGTTGATTTTATAGCAATAATTTCCTGATGTCAAATGGTTTTTCTGAATGTTCTAAATTAAATGTCGGAAATTTAATATAAATAACAAAAGAAATATATTCCATGTTCATATGAAAAATACCTTTCAAAAACTCGAATCACTATATACACTTAAATAAGCACTTTAACCGTGCAGACTTCAAATTCTCATGAAATCGCATTGTATAAATTGAATAAGCCGACCTCTCAAAAAGATACTATATATATTCAATTCATTTCATACCAGCATATCTAACCCTTTCTATATCAAAACTTACATAACGGAGGTATAACATGACAAATAAAAAGGACATGAACTATATACTCGTCCTATATGGCATTCTTCTAGGCTCTATAGTAGGAGCTACAGTCTGGCTATTTTTAGTTACAATAAATTTCGGAATCCACTTTATTTGGGGATACTTACCTAAAGTATTTTCTTCTCCCCCTTATTACACCATTTGTGTAACAATAATCGGTGGTATTCTCGTTGGTTTAACACAAAAATACTTCGGTACATATCCACGTCTTATGCCGGAAGTCATGGCTGAATATAAAAAAACAGGGCGAATTGAATACCGTTTTGTACATAAAGCTACTTTAACCGCGATTATCGTTTTAATATTTGGAGCTAGTCTAGGTCCGGAAGCAGCGCTTGTTGGAATTATCGGTGGACTTTGCACATGGGTAGGGGATCGCTTTAAGTTCGCTTTAAAGGGCATGAATGAACTAACAGAGGTTGGAATTGGTGCTACTTTAAGTGTCATTTTCAATGCACCATTATTCGGTTATTTAGCTCCGAATGAGAATGAGGGTGAGGGTGAACAAATTGCTGAGTTTTCTAAGGGAAAAAAAGCAATCGTATATTTAGCTACCACTTTTGCTGGATTTTCCGTTTATTTATTGCTTAGTAAGTTAGATAATCGTGGATCTTTTATTGTTAATTTTGGAGAAGGTTCTCTTTCTCTCAATGAATGGATCGCCTTTCTACCACTTGCAAGTATCGGTGCCATGGTCGGTTTCCTTTATTTCAAATTAGAGTTTACATTAGAGAAAGTAATTCATCCTTTCCGAGAATACAAACTATCACTTGGAATTATCGGTGGTATTTTATTAGGAATTGTAGGAACAGTTCTCCCATATACATTATTCTCAGGGGAACATCAGTTAAAAGATTTAGTCGTTGAATGGAGCCATTTATCTTTTTGGGTATTACTTCTTTCAGGAGTTTTAAAATTATGCATTACTGCCGTTTGTTTAAATACGGGGTGGCGTGGCGGACATATTTTCCCCATTATATTTGCTGGATCAAGTATTGGATATGCTATAGCTTCTATTGCCCCTATAGATCCAATAGCTTCTGTAGCCATCGTAACGACAGCTATTTCAAGCTATGCATTAAGAAAACCAATAGCTATAACATTACTATTACTCATGTTTTTCCCGCTCAATTTATTATTACCAATGCTCGGGGCGGCGGCCATTGGTAATGCATTTCCGCTTCCTAAACATAATGAAGCTACAAACTAATATAAATAGGCAGTGGGGACAAAATCTCCACTGCCTATTTATATTACACAAGCTTCTTTAATAGTACGTATAACTCTTCAAAATTATGTACCTCATACGTTGGCACAATCCCATTTTCATTTGATTTCTTTTCTGGATTAAACCAACAAGTATCGATTCCCGCCAAATATCCGCCTTTAATATCGGCACTTAACGAATCCCCAATAATAAGTCCTTCTTCAGAAACGAAATTAGGAATGCGTTCAAAAACATAATCAAAATACTCTTTCATTGGCTTTTGGAAGCCCGTATCTTCAGAAACGAAAATATCTTTAAATTTTGAATGTATTCCTGCATTACGCAGACGCTTATCTTGTGTTTTTGAAGCACCATTCGTCACGATATATAAATCATACTCACTTTGAATATTTTGTATAAATTCAAAGGCCCCTTGTATAAGTTGATTACCTTCTTCTAAATAACTACGATAATTATTTTCAAATAATATCCCATCTACTTCTTGACCATACTCTTTAAACAAAATTGAAAACCGTGTATTTACGACTTCATCACGGTTTATTTCGCCTTCTTCAAAAGCATCCCAAAGACTTTTATTAATTTTTTTATAATGCGCTTCAACCTCGCTAGTTAGAGGAATCCCTTTCTCTTCAAAAAGCATACGTAATGCCACTTTCTCCGCCTTCCGGAAATCTAACAATGTATCATCTACATCAAACAACAATGTTTTATATTTTTTCATAAGCCCTTCACACTCTCTTTTCTACAAAAACAAATTTAAATAAATCGTATCATTCTTTCTTGTAAAAATAATAGGAGATATCTCATACTAAATATGAGGTGAAAACATGAAAATCAGCAAAAATAGCGAAGAAATCTCTCATTACATGCAAACTTACAACTTCCACACTCTTTTTTCTTTTGATGTCTTACCATATGCCGAACTACATTCCTTTCAAAAGAAAGAAAGGATATGTAATGAAGGTGCTGATTTCCCTTATCTTTATTACTTAATTTCTGGGAAAGCGAAAATATATATGAGTCACAAAAACGGGAGGGTCTCCTTAATTAACTTTATTCAAGCACCTTCGTTCATTGGGGAATTAGGATTAATTGACGTAGAATCCGTTACGAAGGCGGTTGAGGTAATCGACGATTGTATTTGCTTAGCCCTTCCTCTTAAAAATTGTCAGCATCTTTTATTGCAAGATGCTACCTTTTTACAGAAACTATGCAAATTTATTGGCGAAAAAACAATTATCCGAACAGAAAGTTACGCCAAAAACTATAGTTATCCGTTCGAAAATCGATTAGCTGCGTTTATTCTATTAACGGAACAAAATAATTGCTATACCGAAAAACATACCGAGGCCTCAGAATACTTAAACGTCAGTTACCGGCATCTTCTATACGTATTAAACCAGTTTTGCCAGCAAAATTATTTAAAAAAAGAAGGGCGCACCTATTACATACACGATCGAATTCAATTAGAAAAACTTGCTAATGAACTTAAAGCATGAAAAACAGCATTAACGTTTATGTTAATGCTGTTTTTTCGAGTGACGATTATAATTTTAATTAAAATTTACTTGCTACTTTAGCTGCTTCTTCAAGACCTGTTGTAATGATCTCTTCTGCTTTATCTGGGAATTGGTTATGTCCTTCAATAACTACTGTTTCCATGTTTGTTGCACCGAAGAAGCCCATCATGCTTGCTACATATTTAACAGCCATTTCTACTTCAGCTGCTGGTCCTTCAGAATATACGCCGCCACGTGCATTTAATAACGCAATTTTCTTATCTCCAATAAGTCCAACTGGACCTTCTGGTGTATATTTAAACGTTTTACCAGCACGGTTTAAATAATCAATATACGTGTGTAATACGGCTGGAATCGTTAAGTTCCATAATGGGAAACCGAAAACTACTTTATCAGCTTCTAAGAATTGATTTAAATACTTATCAGCAACTGCTACTGCTTTTGCTTCTTCGTCTGTTAAATCAAATCCTTTACCAGCTTTGAATGTACCATTAATCATGTCTACGCCTACATATGGTAATTCTTCTTTATATAAATCAAGTTCTACTACTGTATCATTTGGATGTGCTTCTTTATAGCTTGCTAAAAATGCCTCATATAATTTCACACTAACTGCTTGGTCCGCTGGGCGGTTGTTTGCTTTTACAAATAAAACTGTTGCCATGATTCTTCTCCTCCTACTACTCACTCTTACGTTGTATATATTACTTACGAAAAAGGGTTACTCCCTTGTAATTGTTGTTGCTTACAAATACATTTTATCTTTATATCAAGACAATTTCGTCCTCACATAGACGTATTTTTCCATAAAAAAAGTCCACCTTCTAAAGGCGAACTAGGTCTTACGACTTTAGTCTTATACAATTCCATTTTTCACTGCATATAATGCTGCTTGTGTGCGATCGGATAAATTTAACTTACTCAAAATACTACTTACATGAGCTTTAACCGTTTTTTCGGTAATAACTAAAACCGAAGCGATTTCTTTATTACTCATCCCTTTCGCTAATAGCTGCAATACTTCATTTTCCCTTGCCGTTAGTACATCTACATGAACGAAAGATTCTTCCTCTTTCTCTTCTTGAGGTAATGTTTGAGAGAGAAGAGCATTTGCTATATCGGGATGTAATTGAATGTTACCTTTATACGCACTTCGAATAGCTTCAACAAGCTGATCTGGTTCTACATCTTTTAAAATATAGCCACTTGCCCCAGCTTTTAATGCTGGCAATACATGTGCTTGATCCGAAAAACTAGTTAATACAATTACTTTCACATTTGGATATTCTTTTTTAATGCAAGCTGTCGCCTCAATCCCATCCATCTCAGGCATATATAAATCCATTAATACGACATCTGGATTCGTTTCGCCTACTTTCACTAACGCCTCTTTTCCATTATTCGCTTCCCCAACTAATTCAAAATCTTCCTGCGTACTTAGAAAAAATGCTAATCCTTTTAAAACAACTGTATGATCATCAACTAACAATACTTTTATTTTCACAAACTTCCCTCATTTTCACGTCATAATGGTACATTTACTTTTACACTTGTTCGTTTTTTGCTGCTTGCAATTTTAATCGTCCCACCAACTAATTCTACTCTTTCATGCATCGTAGTCATACCAAGCGATTTTTTCTCTTTTACATCCTCTTCTACAAATCCATTTCCTTGATCGACTATTTCTAATGATACATTCTTCTCCGTCACTTTGAAATAAATTGTCGCTTCGCTTACATTGGCATGCTTACTTACGTTATTTAAAGCTTCTTGTCCAATTCGCCATAGCGCTTCTTCTACTACACGCGGCAAATCACGCACACCTGTAACTTGTTCCCGAATTTTTAATCCTAAACTTTCACCGTAGTGCTTTAAAGCTGGTAATAATCCTTTCTCTAATCCCGCTGGACGAAGTTGCCAAATTAATGTCCGCATTTCTTTTAAGGCACCTTGTGCTAATCCACGCATCTCATACAAAGACTGATCTACCTTTTCATTTTGCCCCTTTAAGACCGCCTCAGCGCCTTTCGTCATAAAGGTTAATGAAAATAACTTTTGCGAAACAGAATCGTGTAAATCTCTAGCTAATCGATTACGTTCTTCCATTCGTACAAGTTCACGGCGTTTCTCATTTAATCTTAAGTTCTCTATTATTAATGAAATATGATTTGCTAACGCTTGTACAACATCTATCGTATTTATATCAAATTCCCCATTATTAGAACTTACACTTAGCACGCCAAATATATGATTTTGAATATGTATTGGAATAGCAATAACTGCCCTATTAGGATGTACCATATTACCAACCTGACGCTTCAGCAAGACAGACTCCTCTTTTTCCAATGCTTCCCGTGCTGACGCCTTCATATCATCTTGTAGTTCACCCATCTTATAAGAAGCTCTCACAGTTAGTTCATTTTCTTCTCTAATAAAGAACACGACTTGCTCCCATAGAAATAAACTCCCTACTTGCTTTACAACTTCCTCAGGCAATGTATTAAATCTATGAATCGCTCTTAAAGCTTGAATAAAGCGTTCTAACTTTACATAATAATGAGCTCTTCTCTTTTCATTTTCATACAATTTTGTGCGCTTTAAAGCTGTTCCAATTTGAAATGCAACTGATTGTAATAGTACTAATTCTTCTTCTGAAAAATGTGTTTTACCTGGGCTAGCCACATTTAATACGCCAAATTCGTCTTCACCTGCTTTCAGCGGTACAGTCGCATGATGTACAATCCCTTCTGTATCTCCCCAGTTGTATTCAATTGCATTATTTATTCTCTTACATTCAATAATATTAACCGCTCGCTCTAATTTCCCTTCCACAAAGCTGTGTAGGCACCAACAATTCCCTTCGCACATCGGTCGTTTATTTTCGAATGTCAGTGCCTCCGGTAAGTGATAATCAATTAACTTCGTATATCTACCGTTTTCATCCGCAAGAAAAATCCACCCTGTTGTTAAACCAGTTACATTTAATAATTTTTCCAGCACAGCCTGAAGTACGTGATATGTATCATTTGAGGTATTCAACGTTTCTGCAATCTCTTTTAATATAACTAATTCATTTGTACGATTCTCTTGAAACATCCTTCGTCTCCTACATACAAGATTTTAAATAGTACTTAACATAAATCATCTACTTTTCACTTTGTACTTATTCGTAACATTGATATAATAGTGAAAACGTAGTTTTCATTATATCACCTAAGGGGGCTTTCCTAATGACATTAAACAAAGCACTTACAATCGCTGGTTCTGATACAAGTGGCGGTGCTGGTATACAAGCCGATTTAAAAACATTCCAAGAACTTGGCGTATACGGAATGACATCTCTTACGACAATCGTAACAATGGATCCACATAACGGTTGGGCACATAACGTATTCCCAATCCCAGCTTCTACATTAAAACCACAATTAGAAACAACAATTGAAGGCGTTGGCGTAGATGCTTTAAAAACAGGTATGCTTGGATCGGTAGAAATTATTGAAATGGTTGCGAAAACAATTGAAAAGCACAATTTCAAAAACGTAGTAGTTGATCCTGTTATGGTATGTAAAGGGGCAGATGAAGCGTTACATCCTGAAACAAATGACTGCTTACGTGACGTTCTTGTTCCAAAAGCATTAGTTGTTACTCCAAACTTATTTGAAGCATATCAATTAAGTGGTGTGAAAATTAATTCTCTTGAGGACATGAAAGAAGCTGCAAAGAAAATCCATGCTTTAGGTGCTAAATACGTACTAATTAAAGGTGGTAGCAAATTAGGCACAGAAACTGCTATTGATGTGTTATATGACGGCGAAACATTCGATCTTCTAGAATCCGAAAAGATTGATACGACAAATACACACGGTGCAGGTTGTACATATTCTGCTGCAATTACAGCAGAGCTTGCAAAAGGAAAAACTGTGAAAGAAGCAGTCAAAACTGCAAAAGAATTCATCACAGCTGCAATTCGTCATTCATTCAAAATTAACGAATATGTAGGACCAACACATCACGGTGCTTACCGCAAATTCGTTGCACCGAAAGAACTTGTCTAAATAAAGCTACCCATTAATAACTTTAAAAGTATATTAAAACCCACAGGAAATTTATTCTCCCTGTGGGTTTTAATCATTTACAAGGGTATTTGAGAGAAACCAACTTCTCTCCCCTCATCCTTATGATGCCGCACTAACCTTATTTCTACCATTTCTTTTTGAATAGTATAATGCGTCATCAGCTAATTGAATAAATTGCTCGGGTGATTTTTCATACTCAGAAACCCCAACTGAAACTGTAATTTTAATTTCTTCCCCACTTAACAATTGGAAGGAATATCTTTCAACAGCTAGACGAATTTATTCCCCTATACGAGTTCCATATGCCAACCCCTTTTTTGGTAATAACAGGGCAAACTCCTCGCCACCCTTTCGAAAAACCAAGTTTGAGAATGGTGCATTCTCTAGTAAAATATGCCCCACTTGTTTTAATACCTCATCCCCAGCCGGATGACCATACGTATCATTTACATACTTAAAGTGATCAATATCAATAAGTAATAAGCAAAGTGAATCATTTTTCATATGTTTGTTACCAATATGACGATTCATCTCTAAATCAAATTGTCTTACATTTCCTAGACCTGTTAATGCGTCCATCGTTGCATACTGCTTCATCGTTTGAAATAATTCATTCGATTGCAATACGTAGCTTGCACTTACAAATGTGATGTATGCCGCAACAATACTACAAACTAAATATAATACCACTACGGATATATCCTTAAATAAAATAGAAAGTGGTATTGTTAAAATAGACAAACTGTACACATTAAACCATACCCATTTTGTGAATACAGAAACTTTCATCCGCCAAATGAAGATAATACCAATCCCTATTGCCACGATAGTATAGCAAGCTAATTCAGAGGCTAAAGAGTACTCAGTAAAAAATAGCCGAGTGATTAAAATAATAGTAACTGTTATACTACTGGCTATCGGACCTCCAATTATAATTGCCAAAATAACAGCTAAATAACGTAAATCCAACATAATATCTTCAATATGTACACCAAAATGCATCAATAATATACTTAGTATTCCAGTAAAAATACCGACCACACATTTTTGTCCAAAAGAGAATTCCTCTTTTAATGACTTATCTCTTAAAAGCTGACCACCTACAAAGATAAAGGAAAGAATAATTGTCATATTTACAAATAGATCTCTGAACATAAATAATCTCCCTACTTTTACTTTTCCATCTATCCCCTTCTATATTTTATTGTATTACGAAATCCCTATAATTCCCAAAGTTTTTTATTTTGTTGTTCCACGTGGAACAACAAAATAAAAAAGGGACGAAATTTCGCCCCTTCCATTAACAACATCGTGATATTTTTCCGCCTTTTGCATTAAATCTAGCTTCTTGTGCCTCAGCAAAAAATTGTTTTTGACATAGAATTTTCTCTTCTGGATGATGTACTTTCATATGATTTACATATGTTTCATAACTTGGAACTCCGACAAGTAAACTAATAAATTGTTTTCTCTTTCCCCATACCTTCCGTAATCTTTTAAGCATAGTTCCTCGACTCACTTTCATCTCTTGGAATATATGGTGCCTCTTTTAACGGCATTGGCTTATTTCTTAATACTTGAATCCAAATTCGAAGTGCAGAAATTAATACAGCAATTACAACTATCATAAAAATCCCACAAAGCGTTGCATCAATATAGTCATTAAAAATAATTTGTTTCATTTGTGCAACGTTTTTAGCTGGAGCTAATACCTTCCCATCATCTAATGCTCCTTGGAACACTTTCGCATGGGATAGGAACCCTATTTTAGGATTTTCATGAAATAACTTTTGATAACCAGCTGTCATCGTTACAATCAGTAATCCTACAGTCGGAATAAGCGTTACCCAAACGTATGCCTTTTTCCCCATTTTGAATAAAATTGTCGTTCCAAGTAATAATGCAATCCCCGCTAACATTTGATTTGCAATACCGAAAAGTGGCCATAGCGTATTAATTCCACCGAGAGGATCGACTACCCCTTGGTATAAGAAGTACCCCCAGCCTAGTACGCATATCGTTGTAGCAACCACATTCGCTAATGTAGAATCTGTTTTCGCAAACGGCTTATATACATGGCCTAAAATATCTTGAATCATAAATCGACCTACACGTGTTCCAGCATCAATCGTTGTTAAAATAAATAGTGCTTCAAAAAGAATAGCAAAATGATACCAAAATGCCATCATCGCCGTTCCACCTATTACTTGTGAAAATATATGTGCCATACCAATTGCTAATGTTGGTGCGCCACCTGTACGTGATAAAATAGTCTGTTCTCCGACGTTAACAGCAAGTTCTTTTAATTCATTCGGTGTAATAGCAAATCCCCAGGAAGAAATAACTTGAGCCGCTTGTGATACATCTGTTCCGATTAGTGCTGCTGGACTATTGATTGCAAAATAAGTTCCTGGTGTTAATACACAAGCTGCAATCATAGCCATCGCTGCTACAAATGATTCCATTAACATTGCCCCATAACCAATTGGTTGTGCATGCCCTTCTTGCTCAATCATTTTCGGCGTCGTACCTGATGAAACGAGAGCATGGAATCCGGAGACAGCACCGCAAGCTATTGTAATAAATAAAAACGGAAATAAATTCCCAGAGAAAACAGGGCCTGTTCCATCAATAAATTGAGACACTGCCGGCATCTTCAAATCTGGAGCTACAATTAAAATACCAATTGCTAATCCAACAATCGTTCCTACTTTTAAAAATGTACTTAAATAATCACGTGGTGCAAGGAGCATCCAAACTGGTAATGCCGATGCAATGAATCCATATACAATAAGCATAATAGCAATTGTTTCACCACTAAAAGTAAACATACTTGCAAGCGTTGGATTTTCCGCTACATACTGCCCTCCAATAAGAGATAGGACTAGTAGAACAATACCAATTACTGATCCTTCCCCTACTCGCCCTGGTCTAATGTAACGCATGTAAACTCCCATTAAAATAGCAATTGGAATCGTTGCTGCGATTGTAAACATTCCCCATGGGCTTCCAACAAGTGCCTTCACAACTACTAAAGCTAATACTGCTAATAAAATTATCATAATACCTAAAATACCAATCATTGCAATTAACCCTGTAACAGGACCAATCTCATCTTTAATCATTTCCCCTAATGATTTACCATTACGTCTCATTGAAGCAAATAAAATTACAAAATCTTGTACAGCTCCAGCGATAACTACCCCAACAATAATCCAAATTGTCCCAGGTAAATATCCCATCTGCGCCGCCAAAATTGGTCCTACTAAAGGACCTGCCCCAGCAATCGCTGCAAAGTGATGTCCGAATAAAACCCATTTATTTGTCGGAACATAATCCTTCCCATCATTTAACGTATGAGCAGGTGTTTGCCTATTATTATCTAGGCCAAAAACTTTCCTTGCTATAAATCTACTATAAAAGCGATAAGCAATCGCATACACTGATACAGCAGCAACTAATAGCCATACAGCATTAATTGTCTCACCTTGTGATAAAGCTATTACACCAAAAGCAGATGCTCCTAGTGCTGCAATAACTCCCCAAAGTAAAATTGATTTCAATGTTTTCACATACAATCCCCCCATTACTACTTCTTAGAGGAGATTGTACTAAATTTTCTGAATATTTAACTTAAATCCTCCCTATCATGAAGGATTTTTAGGTTATTATGTTAAAATTCTCTCATTACTTGTCATAGCTCAATTTTATTTCGAAGTCGTTTTACATAATTGCGGCTTACTGGAATCGGTTGCTCATCATACCTGTCTAAATACAAATTATACGTGCCATTATAATAAGGTTTAAGCTCTTGTACATATGACATGTTAATTAAATAACTTTTATGTACACGTAAAAAATCATATACATTTAGTTTATTTTCTAATTCCTGGAGTGTGTACGTTGAAATATACTGATTATTCGTTGTATAAATTGAAACTGTTTTATTTTCCTTATTTTTACTTACATATACAATATCTTCTGGGAAAATATATCTAATCCCCTCATGGCCTTCTATCGGTAGTTTACGCAAATGACTCTTTGCCTTCTCAACTTGTTCTTTCCCCATTTTATATAAAATGAATTGTAAATCTTCTTCACGAAATGGTCGCAATAAATAATAAAACGCTTGAAAACGAAAAGCTGTAATTGCCTCTTCTATATTCTCACCAATAAAAATAAATTTCGTATAACAATTTACTTCTCGTAATAAACTCGAGTATTCAAAACCAGTACCATCTATTAATTGCGAATTCAAAAAAACAAAATCAGGTGTATGTTTTTTCATTATTAGCAAAGATTCTGTTCCAGTTTTCGCTTCAAAACATTCTATATTTCGAATATTCCCAGTAAAGTTCTCAACTAATTTTCTTCGCTCTTCTGTCTCTTCCATGATAATTAAAATTTTCATTTATCCAACCACCTAATTCCTTTGTCCATATGTCCTGTTGTATACATTCGCTTTAGTAAGAAACAATCCCTTTTTCTTACTATACCATTATTTATCTAAAAAAACAGAAAAAAGGAAACCACCTTGGTTTCCCTTTTCTTTTATGCTAATTCCCTCTGTTTCGTTTCTTGACCAAGTATAACTACAGCAAGTGCTCCAATTAAAATTGATCCACAAAAAATCGTAAATATTAGCGAGAGCGAAGCTTGTGAAGCAACTAAATAACCTACTAATAATGGGCCAAGAATACCGCCAATACGCCCGAATGCTGCTGCCATTCCTGCACCTGTACCGCGAATAACCGTTGGATACTGTTCAGGTGTATAAGCATATAAGGCACCCCACGCACCTAAATTAAAGAAGGATAGTAACATACCAGCTACTATTAATGCTGTTAATGAATCCGCGATCCCGAACACATACGCACTACATGCTGTACCAATTAAATACGTAACCAATACAAATTTACGACCAAGGCGTTCAATAAACCATGCAGCTGTAAAATATCCTGGAAGTTGGGCTAAAGTCATAATGAGTACGTACTGAAAACTTTTTATTAAACTAAAGCCTTTCAATACCATTACACTAGGTAACCAAAGGAACATGCCATAATAGGAAAAGACAACACAAAACCAAAGGATCCATAACATAATTGTTGCCTTACGATATTCTCCAGACCAAACCGATTTTATATTTTCAATAACAGATGGCCTTTTTTCAACCTTTTCAAATCGTGGGGAATCGGGTAAATTCCATCTTAAATATAAAGCATATAACGCTGGAACTGCACTTAATACCATCGCAACTTCCCAACCATATTTAGGAATAACAAAATACGAGATAAGAGCTGCGATTAACCAGCCACCAGCCCAGAAACTTTCTAATAGTACAACTATCTTTCCACGTTCGTGCGCTTCAACACTCTCCGATACAAGAGTAGATGCAACTGGAAGTTCTCCGCCAAGTCCCATACCAATTAAAAATCGTAAAACAAGAAACATCGCGAGTGTCGTCGTTAAAGCTGTTAAACCACTACCGATAGAAAATAGTAATAATGTAATAATAAAGACTGATTTCCGTCCTATTTTATCTGATAGTATCCCAAAAACGAGCGCCCCTACAGCCATACCAATTGAGTTAATACTCCCTATCCAACCCATCTCTTGAGTACTTAATCCCCAATCTTTTTGTAATGCCACAATTACAAACGAAAGCATTCCAACGTCCATTGCGTCAAATAGCCAGCCAAGCCCCGCTATACCAAGTAGCTTTCGCTTTGAAATTTCTTTTACCTTATCCACAAGAGGTCCTCCTTACACAGATGTCTTTACACATAATTTTACATGTGTGAATTGTATAAGTAAAATACTTTCGCGTAAAAAATTCTCCTTCATCATTCCCAAAAAATAAAATGTTTATCAAAAATGAATAAATAAAAAAAGTAGCGATGTTCCGCTACTTTTTTGAACGCATTACTTCTTTTAAAAATTCCGCTAATACTAACTGACGGCGCCAACGTGTTGGATTGCTACATAATCTATAAAACCACTCTAAATGAATAGCTTGAATCCATTTTGGGGCACGTTTTACCTCTCCTGCCCATACATCTAAACTACCGCCTACTCCAACAGCCATTTTCGTTTCTAAACGATGCTTATTGTTTTGGATAAAGTTTTCTTGTCTTGGGAAGCCAAGCGCAACAAGTAATAGGTCTGGTTTTGCCTCTTGAATACGTGAAACAATATTCTCTTCTTCTTCTTGTTTAAAATATCCATCTTGTATACCCACAATAGATACAGCCGAATATGTCTTCGTTAAATGATCAGCTGCAGCTTGTACAACATGTGGTTTTGCACCTAATAAGAAAACAGATACTGATTTCTTATCTTCTGATAACTTTGCAAATAAATTGCTCATTAAATCAAATCCAGCTACACGCTCTTTTAATGGTGTGCCAAGCATACCACTTGCTTTTACAACCCCAATACCATCAGGTGTAATTAAGTCTGTATTTAATAATGTTTTATGGAACTTTTCGTCCTTTTTTGCGCACATAACAATTTCAGGATTTGCTGTTACCACCTGAAAAGTATGGGCTTGCTCTAATTCTAGTTGTTTCTTTAAATATTGAATCGTTTCATCCATTGTCATTGTAGAGAAAGGAACGCCTAGAATATCAACTGTTTGTACTGCCATAATTAACTATCCTCTCTATTATTAAAAGTTTTTCGCTATTAATTGCTTATACGTTTCTTTCGTATCTTCATATAATTTGTGTAGTGAGAAGTTCATTGTAGCGTGTTCGTAAATATGTTTTCCCATCACAGCTAGTTCTCCTGTTTTCCACTTGTCATAAGCTTCCTCTAGTGCCTCTGCTAATGCTTTACCATTACCGGTTGGTACAATCCATCCATATGTTTCATCTACAATTAGCGGTTCGATTTCTCCCGCTCTCGTCACGATAGATGGAACACGTTGATTTGCCGCTTCTAATAGGACTAATGGGAACCCTTCACTATGCGATGTTAATAAATTTATATGTGATGATGCAAATAATTGTTTTACATCTTGACGATGTCCTAAAAACTCAACTTTATCATTAATCCCTTTTTCAGTAGCTAGTGCCTTCAGCTCATTTTCTAACGGACCATCACCAACTAATAGTACTTTAATTTTCGTCATTTTCGTCTGCTTCAATGCATCGAATAAAACTTCATGTCCTTTAACAGGATGCAAGCGCGCCACTTGAATTGCAGTAAACACATCTTCATCAATATTAAACATTTCCTGTTTATTATAACCTTGTGCTTTTTCCTTATCATATTCAATCCCGTTATAAATAACATGCATCTTTTCATTTGAAATGCCTAATGCCGCTAAGCTTTTTTTCAATCTAT
Source organism: Bacillus cereus group sp. BfR-BA-01310 (assembly GCF_022664325.1). Taxonomy (NCBI): domain Bacteria; kingdom Bacillati; phylum Bacillota; class Bacilli; order Caryophanales; family Bacillaceae; genus Bacillus; species Bacillus cereus group sp. BfR-BA-01310. The sequence continues at coordinate 503,265 of NZ_JAKUHD010000002.1, forward strand.
TCGTTACAACAAAAAATAAATCTATATTTTTTAAAGCCTTTAAGTTTAATTTAGTAAAAATCCAACCCTTTAAGCCTTGTTTAGTAAAGTCTTGAAATGGATCACTATGAATTGTCGTTACCCATTTTGCCTCAATTTTCTTTTTCATTAGTGAAACATAAAAATTTGCCCTAGGACCGTGTGTATGAACTACATCAAATTTTTCTTTATTAATGAAGTCACTTATGTTCTTTAAAATAGATAAATCATAGCGAGATTTTTGTGAAAACACATGAACTTTTATCCCTAGCTCTCTTGCTTCTTTCGCAACAATTCCATCTTCAAATACTGCTAATTCTACTTCACCGGTTGGAAACTGATCGAGAAGTGAAATAATATGTGTTTTTCCTCCCCCATCTTCTGCTCCTGCATTCATATGCAATATCCTCATATTTTTTCCTCCTTTAAATCCTCGCTGCATTTCCATCTATCTTCATCTTACTGTACTAAAAAATAAAAGCTAACAGAAGTTAGCTTTTATTTTTATCATTCAATTTCTAGATCGACAATTAGATAAGCTAACACCACTACAAAGTAAATACCAACTCCTGGTGCTGTCAAAATATGTCCTGCAATATATGCAATGCCTAGTGCTAATACTAAGCTTACTGAAATCATTCCATATTTTATATTAAATATTTCCTTAAATCTTGTAATAAATGCTAGTAGGATTCTTAAGCCGTAATAAATAAATGGAATCATTAGTAATGCAAAGCCAATAATTCCGAAATCATAAAACCAATCATGGAAGTCCATTTCAATTAACTTCGGATCTGGTTGCTTTTGTTCATTATACTTAAAGTTACCTGCATAACCCATTCCTAATAGCTTTTGTGACATTGGCGCTTCTTTAAAGAACTGCTTATGTCTCTCTTCATATACTTGACGTCCGCTGAAAATAAGATTTTCTTGATTTTCTTTCTTTTGCTCTTTCTCCAGCTCTTTCTTAACTTCTGCTTCTATCTTTGCCTTTTCTTCTGGCTTTTCAACTTTATGTTGTTTTTCTTCTTTTTTAATTTTCTCTTTAATTTCTTCTTCTTTTTGACCTTGCTGCGCTACATTTTGTTCTGATAAATAGTTAGTATGAATGCCCATATTTTGTGCTAATGGTGTCATTTTAAACGTTCCGGCAACACCAGCTAATAGGACGACAGCAATGAATGCATTAAGTACAAGAGACTTCTTGTTTGGATTTTTTCTATCGAATAGTAATTGTAGTACGATAATTCCAATTACTGCTGCTAACGTAGCACCAATTGAGCCCATTCCTACTTTTGTACCAACTTGAATTAAAGAGTAAATCATTAAAAGCGATGGAATCCAATATAAAACATGTTTCACGCTCTTTGTTTTTTGAATAGAATATAGTACCACAATAGGGAAAATGATAGCTAAGATTGATCCTAGTTCATTACCTGCATAGAACCACCCTCGGGAACCAACTTTCATCCATTCATAACTACCAAAGTCTGTAGATGTTGAAATAGAAATAACCATAACAGCGTTAATGATTAATGTAGAATATACAATGCTATTTCTGACTTTATCACTAATATTTACTGTCTTTTTCAATGATTTTAAAGCTAAAATGTATGACCCTAGCATAATATATATATATAATGCCTTCGCAACAAACTTAACTTCTTCACCCAGTACAATAGGATTCTTAACTAGTGCATTATTAATAAATCCTATTCCTAATACTACTGCTAATAATATAAGGTAAATTAAAAACTTCCTATTTTCCTTCTCTTTCGCCTGAATTAAAATGTAAATACCACCAACAGCCATAATAAGAAATCTTACTACAATTCCAACAGTGGCATTTGACTTTAATAAAATGATGCTAAGAGACGTTAATAAATCTAAAACAGGCTGTAAAATAATAAAAAAGAGCAAAAAATGCTCAAATCTAACCCTAGCTTGATTTGCTAACATTCCAAGACCTCCATACAAAATCTTTACATTATCTTTTAATCATAGTTTTCTATCGTTTAAAAAACACCTAGCAATTATAACATAACTCATATTTAAATTGAGAACTATTTTTTATGCCGAAACTAGTCAAATCCAGCATTATTAGTAGTGGAGGATATTTTCCTTTAGCTATCCTTCCCTATCCCTATAAAAACTATCTAACACCCATTCACTTATTTTCGACAATATAGAAATATTTTTTTATCATTTTATACAAATTTAAAACTACTCTTTTTCTATTGTCCCCCCCTCCAACTAAGCCACAGCAAAAAACTACAAAATTAATCTCTCAGCACTTTTTTAATTTACTTTCCAAACATTTTCAAACGCTTTCTTTATGTATTTCATCCGTTTTTCTACATGTAGCGAAAAGTAATTGTTATTTCCAAAACTTTAGTGTATATTTTTTCTCTGGAACATCTTTAAGAGAAAGGGATTAAGGCCATGTTATTAATCGATATATTTACGTTTCTTGGCATTATCGCCGCTGCCATTTCTGGTACATTAGTTGGTTTGAAAAAAGATTTAGATTTATTTGGTGTCCTTTGTTTAGCTGTAGCTACTGCGCTCGGCGGCGGTATTATTCGTGATATTATGATTGGTAACCTGCCTCCCGTCGCATTTGTAAAACCCATTTACTTTTTCGTAAGTGTACTATCAGCATTATTCACATGTATGTTTTTTGAGCGTATTAATAAACTTCAAGTCGTTATTATGCTTTCTGATGCTGTTGGTTTAGGTGTTTTTACAGCTATTGGTGCAAATGCAGCAATGTCACATCACGTTGACGCCTCGTTCTTAGTCGTTTCAATGGGAGTCATTACAGGTATTGGAGGCGGCATTTTACGCGACATTTGCGCTCAAGATATCCCTTATGTATTCCGAAAAGAAATATACGCAATCGCTTCTATTTTAGGAGCAGTTAGCTTCCTAATCACACATGCACTGGGGGCACACGTGTTAGCTTTCTATGTTTGTTTATTAATAACATTCGTTATTCGTGTCGTCACCGTAATATATAATGTACATTTCCCAGTTTTCTTTAAAACACATGCAAAGATTAATAAAGGTCATTAAGAGAATTCTATAAAGAATTCTCTTAATTTATATACAATTCTACATACTATAGAGTAATTTCATATATACATATATAATTATATATGAACCAAAAAATGAAAACGCTTTACAAACAGGGGGGGGAAGAATGATGCTTGGGGTTTTTAAAAAAAATAACAATAAAACAAGCGCCAGTATAATTGAATTAAGTAAAGGCCAACAAATAATATTTAACGTGCCCGTTAATTCTGAACTGAAAACTCAAATGGATATGCTGCATATTTCAAAGGAAGATTTACAAATTGTAAAAGTACTACAGCCTTTTATTTATGAGGAAATAGATTGGATCACAGAAAAATTCTATACCAATATCACAAAACAACCTAATTTAATTACTATTATTGAGCGTTACAGCTCTATTCCAAAATTAAAACAAACTTTAAAGGCACACATTAAAGAATTATTCAGTGGAAATATGCATGAAGATTTTATTGAACAACGTATTAGAATTGCAAAAAGGCATGTACAAATTGGTTTACATAGAAAATGGTATACTGCCGCTTATCAAGAATTATTTCGCTCTGTCATGAAGATTTTACAAACAAAATTTTCGACAATAGAAGATTTTTCTTATTCTATAAATGTAATAAATAAATTATTTACATTAGAACAAGAACTTGTTATTGCAGCCTATGAATCTGAATACGAAAGAATTCAAAAAGAGTATGAAAAAGAAAAAGAACTGACTGCTATGACGATTACACATATTGCAACAGAACTAGCAGCTGTATCTGAAAAAACAAGCTCTTCTATTCAAAAATTAACATCTAAATCAGAAAATATCGTGGGCATTGCAAAAGCAGGTACATCATTAGCTACGACATCAGAAAAAAAGGCCAACAAAGGAAAGGAACAATTAAATCTGCAAAACAAACGAATGGAAAGCATTCAAACGAATATGGAAACTATTATTACAGATACCCATGAACTTCTTGATATTTCTAACAAAATTAACGAAATCATTGATATTGTGAAATCAATCGCTGAGCAAACAAATTTACTCGCATTAAATGCCGCTATTGAGTCTGCACGCGCTGGCGAATTTGGTAAAGGTTTTTCAGTTGTGGCAGGGGAGATTCGAAAGTTATCAGAGCAAACGAAAGAATCAATATCCAACGTTACAAAACTCGTTGAAAAAACCAATGAACAGATTATACACGTCTCTTCTTCCGTAGAACAAATTAGCTCTCTCGTATCTGAAGGGACAGATAGTATGCATGCGACAGATCAATATTTCCAAGAAATCGTAAAAGATATGTCTAACTCCAAAGAACAAAATAAAAAAATTGAAAATGAGTTAGAAACTATTTCACAGGTAATGAAGAATATTCAAGACGATTCCTCAAAAATAGCCATAACAGCTGATAGTTTACAGCTAGAACTAAACCGATAAGGCGACTAATAATCTATCTATAAAAAAAAGAATCCGAACTGGATTCTTTTATTTTCTGAAAAAGATCTTTTGGCAATAAAAATAACTTATATAAACACCAAAGCTTTGTAAAATAAACAAAGCTGGCACAATAATATTATAATATGCCATATCTACTTGAAAGAGCCTTAATGATACGTATCCGCCAATTAATAATAAAAACAACATATATCCTTCATTTTGTTGTTTTTTAATAAGAAAATGTAATAAAGCTATAGCCATAAATAATGTTACCGCTATATATATAAGTTTTTCACATTTAAAAAGAATCGAGTTTATTCCCTCATCTGAAAACTGGTTGATTACCGGCTTTAAAAGCTTAAATCTTTCCACTTCAATCTCTTTTAACTTTTGATCAATGTGCTCTTTTACACTTTGATTTCCAGACGTTTTTTCTCCATTTTCACTTTTTCCAATTAAAACAGATTGAACATACGTCTCATTAGAAATCGTATACTGCGACATTCCCATCGCCTTGATCCCATAACTCACGCCAAAATGAGTACTATAAAATAGAATAAGTATTCCTATCATTTTTAATAGGAATTTTTGCTTCGTTGCTGATTGAAATAATTCAATTAACAGCACATATACAGCTATAAAAATAGGTAAAAATAACCCCAGCGGGAAAATCATATTACTAAGTGCAAATACAATAGCTGAAATCCCCCACATATAAGGATGATCTAAGCCTTTATATAGAAGTATGTAACAAGCACAATAAAATAAAAATATTGCGAGCGATTCCGCCGTTAATAAAGAACTCATAAATATATTTGGAATATATAAAGCGTAAAACACAGAAGCAATACGACCACACTCTTCCCCAAACACCATTGATGCAATACGATAAATGAAAAATGCAGTTCCTGTGCAAAATACAATATTAAATAATTGTAAGGCGAATACCGTATCACCAAATATACGAATAATGATTGATTCATAAATAATAAAAGGTAACTGAGTTACATCCCCTATGTTATTACCAATTGCAAGCTGCTTTGCAGACTCATACATAGCTTTCATATCACCTATCACTGGAACGTCTGTAAACAGAACCACGCTAAGTCTCACAACTATAGATACACTTATAAGAAAAACAAGAAATTGTTTATCCGTAAAACGATATTGCAAGATCGATGCTACTAACAAAATGAGGATAATAAAAACTGCCAATACGATTGTTACACTTGTTGTACTTCCGCCAAAAAACTGCTTACTCGTTTCGAAAGCTGCCCAACAACTATAAACATAAAACGCGAGCATCGCACCAATCATTATTTTACTGAAGAAAGACGAAAAATTTGTTTGTATATGATTCATATATCCATTGCACCTCTATTTCCATTCATAACAAAACGATTCTATCATGAATAGGCTCACGGCTGATAGGGAATTTCTATGACAAATACATAGTCATCACTTTTTCACTTGCAATGTAAGCGAATCCTCTTTTACACTACATTTTATATACGATAAATTTTCTTTCAGTTACATGAATACAAATACAGAAGTTTTAATAAAGTGCAACTTAATCAGTAAGGGTTTTATTCATCTCCCACTAATTATTGGCCCACACCAATCGGGCTTTTGCGGGATAATCCTCTTTTGGAACACTTTACTTCATTAAATATCTAGTATTTTTTAATAATTGAGTACTCCACTTACACATGTCACTCTGATTGAAAAGAGAAAATAGGGGTTGAATATATGGAAAAGAAATTCATGCGAGAATCAAAAGCAATTAAAACAACACGTGTTTTTCCTAATGATTTAAATAATCATCAAACACTTTTCGGAGGAAAATTATTAGCAGAAATTGATAGTATCGCTTCAATTGCAGCTGCGAGACATAGCCGTAAACATTGCGTAACAGCATCTATCGATTCCGTTGATTTTTTAACTCCAATTCACCAAGCAGATTCTGTTTGTTATGAGGCTTTCGTATGTTATACAGGAAAATCTTCAATGGAAGTTTTCGTAAAAGTAATTGCAGAGAATTTATTAGCAGGCGAACGTAGAATTGCTGCGACTTGCTTCATTACATTTGTCGCATTAAAAGATGGAAAACCTTCATCCGTACCACAAGTACTTCCCGAAACAGAGGAAGAACATTGGTTACACACAACCGGTTCAGAACGCGCAGAAAACCGAAAAAAAGGACGCTTAAAAAGTAAAGAAATGGCTGAAGTATTAACTTTAAGTAAGCCTTGGAATATGTAACATTAGGCTTTTATCTTATACATGCACAGGTTTTTTCTTCCTTGCATGTATTTTTTATTATAATAAAGTGTTACTTCTTACCGTTTTTATTCGATGCCCGCTTCCTAAAATAACCCATCAGCTTTTCCTTTATTTTGTTATACTATTAATGGTATATTAAATAATGTTCGTTTAAAAATAACCATAATATGATTAAGTATATAAGGGATGGTGCGGTAATGTCTATTGAGGTACCAATTTCAATACCAAAAACGTTAATTATTATTCCAGCGTATAACGAGGAAGAAGCAATTGCAGATACATTAACAAGATTATTAGAACTAAAACAGCATTTTACAGAATTAAGCATTTGCGTTATTAATGATGGATCAAAAGATAAAACAGCTCAAATCGTAAAAGATTTCCCTGTTCATCTTGTGAATTTACCATACAATCTAGGTATTGGTTCAGCTGTACAAACTGGATATAAATACGCTTATGAGAACGGATATGATATTGCGATTCAGTTCGATGCTGATGGACAACATAATCCTGATGATTTATACAAAATTATACAGCCTATTGCCGAGGATCAATGCGATATGGTGCTAGGTTCACGTTTTACAGAAAAAACAGCATATAAAGGTAGTATTTCCCGAAGAATCGGTATTTTTTACTTTACTGCTCTATTGAAATTACTAACAAAACAAACATTTATGGATCCAACTTCCGGGTATCGTGCTATCAATCGAGAAGTAATTAAGATTTTTGCACACAATTATCCAAAAGATTATCCAGAACCAGAAGTCCTTATTCATTTAAAAAAGAAAAAACTTCGCATTAATGAAATATCTGTAAATATGCAAGAGCGACAAGGTGGACAATCTTCCATCACGCCCCTTAAATCTGCATATTACATGGTTAAAGTAAGTCTTGCTATATTGATGCAAAAAATCGTGAAAGGTTGATAATGAATGCATATAATTACCTTTTCATTCATCTTTATTTTATTGCTATTCTTCTTAATTATTAATTCCATTCGTCGTGGGACTTTAGAAACAAAATATGCCATTTTATGGATTTTCGTTTGTATTGCAATGGCTATTTTAAGTTCTACGGATAAAATTATAAATTGGATTGGAAAACTATTAAAAGTAGAATATCCTCCATCCATTTTATTCTTATTTGGACTACTATTCTGTTTTATCTTAATTTTTGACCTGACGAGAAAAATCTCCAAATTACATCATCAACTTGTAACATTAACGCAAGATTATGCATTATTAAAACAAAAGTTAAAGATAACAGATAAAGAATAACTTCCTAACTAAATACTAATATATTAAAGCTCCTTAATCTCGTTTGAAAAATTAAGGAGCTTTTATCATTTCACATTATTTCTTTTTAATTATCGAGGTACCACAATAGAAAGTTGATTTACAAAGTTTATATGCGTTAAACTTATACAGATGTTCTTGTAATCCTCTTCCTTTCAGAAGGCTTGTATATATGGTACAAAACATAAAAAATTTGAGGAGATAAAAACTCTATGATGGAACAAAAACAACTCGTTTCCGTTGTCATACCTCTGTATAACACGGAAAAGTATATTGAAGAAACGATGCAATCAATACTAGATCAAACATATAAAAACATTGAGATTGTAATTGTAGATGATGGAAGCAAAGATCAATCACCTTCCATCGTAAAAAATCTTGTACAAAAGTACCCAGGACAAATAAAATACGTCCCACAAGAAAATCAAGGCGTTTCAGTTGCTCGTAATACAGGAATTGAAAATGCTAGCGGAGAATATGTTGCTTTTCTTGATAGTGATGATTTATGGCACACAACAAAAATAGAAAAACAAATCGAGAGCATGCATAAAAACAACATGAACGCTTGTTATTGTGGCTATATGAACTTTTACGAAGAGACTGGAGAAAAAGTTGAGCACACAACAAACTTTATTAAAGGTGATATGACAAAGGCTTTCTTAACGCATCAAGTTGTTGCTCAAACAAGTACTTGGATTTTCAAAAGGTCTATCGTGATGGATCATAACATTCGTTTCACACCAGGGTGTAGCTGGGGAGAAGACTTAGAATTTCTATTTAAATTAATGAGCGTTACAAATGTATGCTATGTAGATGAATATTTAACATATTATCGAATCTTATCAGAAGGAAATCTTTCTTCAAAGTATAAAGATTATGAATTAAAAACAACAAAAGAATTAGAAGTGTTTAATCGAATGAAGGATTGGGTTCATACTAAGTCAAAAGATTTAATTGTGAATGATTCTACAGAAATTATTGAAATCCTTGAAACTTATCTATTCCCATATACAGTCATTAATAATGCTTGTATATATATTAAAGGCAGCTCTAAATTAGATAAATCACAAGTTCAACTAATCAAAAGCGATATAAATAAATATTGCCGCAAAATTTATTCGAAAAATGGAAAACGAAGCAAGAAGTTATACGCAATGCTTTGGTTTGTACGAATTAAGTTTATATTTTCTTAAATAAAAAATAAGCTTCTAAACATTCTTTCCGTAAACAAAGCAAATTTACAAATAGGACGAAGTACGTCCTAAAGAATAGAAAGGTCCTTTTCCATGAAAACAAATAAAATCCTTAAAAACGCCTCCTACCTCTTTGTAGGAAATATTACTGTTCGATTTGTACTTGCTATTGCCACCATTCTCTTTGCAAGATATGTTTCACCAAAGGAGTATGGGATGTTTACAACTGCATTAGCAGTTTCCGCTGTTATTTGTTATTTTACAGATGCAGGTTTGACACATACGTTTATGCGTGAAGGAACGAAAAACAACGCTAACATTAGCGTACTAATTAGTAGTTATTTACGTATTCGTTTAGTATTAGCTGTCGTAATTTCCGTGCTCTTCGCTATTTTTGCTCAGTTCTTCTATACTGATGCTTACTTACGTGCAATGGTATATTGGGTCGTACTACCAACCATGTTTGGAGCAACTTTACAAGGTGTTGGGATGGCTTATTTCCAAGTAACAGAACGTATGCAATTTACAGCGATTATTTCTGTGCTACAAGGGGTAACAGCCGCAGCTGCTCTCCTGCTAGGGATGTCATTTAAATGGTCCCTTATGATGGTCGCTGCCATGTACGGAATATCTAGCCTTGTAACAGGAGTCATTGCCTTTATAATGACAATCCGCTATACAACAATTCATAAGGGCTGGGATAAAGGCATTTTAGATCAATTACTTATTTTCACAATCAATGGCATTATCATTATGCTTTTGCCACAGTTAGGTCCCATTATATTACAAAAAGTTTCAACATATGAGCAAGTTGGATTCTTTGGAGCTGCTTCCAAAATACCTGCTGTACTTTATCAAATACCCGGCGTAATTGCAGCAGCCTTTTATCCAAAATTATTTGCTTTTGGAAATGAAAAGAATATTGATGAACATAGAAAACTATCTCAGTTCGAATTAAAACTTATGTCTTTCTTAGGAATGGGAATTTCTATCCCATTTATCGCCGATCCAAGTTTTTGGATTGTAACTTTATTAGGTGAGGAATATGCACCAGCTGGTGATGCCCTTGCAATTTTAGCCTTTATGGTCATTTTACAATCTATCAACTATCCACTTGCTGACAATTTAACAACAGCTGGCCAACAATGGAAGCGCGCGACAACGATGGGGATTGGATTAGCTGTCGCTATCATAAGTTACATCATATTAGGTAGCCATTTTGGAATGATGGGAGCTGCTGTAGCTGCTATCCTTACCGAGATTACACTATTAATCGGATTTACTTTATTCGTTCGTAAAGGCTTTACATTACTATTCAAAGGAATAATATTCAATACACTAGCATTTATAATCAGTTACGCTCTATATCACACAGTGTTAATTAACTTACCACCACTAGTAGCTTTAATACTTACTGGTATATTGTACGGCATTATCGGCCTTGCAATTGATCCACAAATACGTGGATTGATTTTAGGTTTTTTAAATAAAAAGCTAGGTAGATAAACAGTAAAAAGGACAAGTTTCTCTTCCAAATTGTGAATAGAAACTTTCCTTTTTTACTTATATGCAATTTTCTTTCATGTGCACAATAGTTTTCTTTAATCCTTCATAATAAGAAGTTCTAGGCACAGCCCCAATATGTTTCTCGTATTTCTCTCCGCCTAATACAACTGGGTTTTCTGTCAAATATAGCATTTCCACAAATTCCTTCATCTGCCTATCAAATAGTCCAATGAAATTTATCATACCTTTTTTTACTGTCATTACTGGTTTTGTATATCCCGTTAATTCTCGTATATGTTGAATCATCTCTTCTCCTGTAATAACACCATAACCTGGTATATTCCAGTTTTGTCCGTATGCCTCATCACGTAATGCCAATTCAACCATCGCTTTTGCACCATCTGGTGTGAAGATATATTCACGTGCAATCTTTTTATCTCCAACAAAGCTAGACAGTTTATTTGCAAGTACGCCCTTTAAAGTATGATGGACAAGCGTACTTTCTGCATTTGGGCCATAAAAATCTGGGAAATGGGCAATAAACATTTTTACAGTAGCTTGTTTTGCCATCTCTTCAAGCTGCAAACGAATTTTTCCTTTCTTTGTATGCGGCCTCTTTTCAGCATTTTCTTTTACAAGCTCTCGTCCTTGTTTTCCATACGCATAAATATTATCAACTATCCCTAACTTGATACCATAATATTTTGCTACCTCTAATACGTTTGTTAATAGCTTTGATTGCTGTTTCTCCCACTCCGAATACGGAATATTAACAGCATGAAATATAATATCAACACCTTTAGCGGCATTCATTATATCCTCTTGTATAAATACATCTCCCGCTACAGCTTCCACATCTATCTCATTAGAAAATAATAAATCTAACTTCTCTTTATTCCTTGCAAAAGCCACTACATGAATTCCTCGTTTGCATAACTCTTTTACGATGGCATATCCCATTGACCCAGATGCCCCTAGTACTAAAGCTTTTTTCATTATAACTCCCCCCAAAATTAATTAACCACTGTTCAATTAATGTTAAAAAGAAAATCACTTACATTAGAAGCGATTTTGAAATAAACTCTACATGTACCTTAGCCAAACCTTGTAGTTCTTCAAACGTTTGACCACTTCCGCAATAATGCGCTACAAACCCATGTAATGATAAAAAGACAGACCATATTATCATCGCATTTATTGTTGAATCACATAAAGAAAAGATAACGCTTGCAAACTTTTCATAACTAACATTTGGACTATCCGCCAAGCACTCTTTTAACTCATCGTCTTTAATTAAAAACATGATTTCATAATGACTCTGATTTCTTAGGCCGAATTCAATAAAACCGAATAAAACTGCCCTTAATTGTTCTTCTCTCGGTAATTTTTGATTACAAATTTCATCTAACTTTTTATTTAATAACCGAAAATCTTGTTCCACCATTGCATAAAATAGCTCTGCTTTATTTTTAAAATGATAATAGATCGAACCATGGCTATATCCAAGTTCCGTTGCAATTTTACGCATTGAAGTATGTTGATATCCTTGTGCTATAAATAATTCCCTTGCTACATTTATAATCATTTCTCTCGTTAGTTCTTGCTTAACCGCTTTCCTTGGTGACATATTCCATACCTCACACCTTTAATTAACCACCGTTCAATTATATTATATATTTTCAAAAAATTAATGCAACATAATTCTTGAAAAAATATACATTTTGAAATGATAGCATTATATGAAAGAATTTAGTATCATGATTCAAGGTACTATTTCAAGTTGGACGGAGGATACTATGAGCTTATTAACAGTCGAAAAACTAGGACATACATTTGGTGATCGTACATTATTTAAAGATGTATCTATGCGATTACTAGCAGGTGAACACGTTGGATTAGTCGGTGCAAATGGTGTTGGTAAATCAACATTTATGAATATTATTACTGGACAGCTTATTCACGACCAAGGTCGTGTAGAGTGGACACCAGGCACACATTACGGTTACTTAGATCAGCATACAGTTTTAACACCTGGTCGTACAATTCGTGACGTATTAGCTGATGCATTTTTACCTTTATTTAAAAAGGAACAGGCGTTAAATGAAGTTACAGAAAAAATGGGAACTGCTACACCAGAAGAATTAGAGGACCTTCTTGAGCAGATGGCAGAAATACAAGATGCACTCGAAGCAGGCGGTTTCTATTTACTAGATATGAAAATCGAAGAAGCAGCACGAGGTCTTGGAATTGATGCGATTGGTTTAGATCGTGATGTTTCAGCACTAAGTGGTGGACAACGTACAAAAGTATTGCTTGCAAAACTTTTACTTGAGCAACCAGAAGTGTTATTACTCGATGAGCCTACCAACTATTTAGACGTTGAACACATTCATTGGTTAACGAATTATTTAAAAGAATACCCGCATGCATTCTTATTAATTTCCCATGATACAGAATTTATGAATAAATGTGTTGATGTTATTTTCCATCTAGAATTTACGAAAATGACGCGCTATACAGCGACATACGAAAAATTCCTAGAACTAGCAGAAATCAATAAAAACCAACATATAAACGCTTATGAAAAGCAACGTGAGTTTATTAAAAAGCAAGAAGATTTCATTGCGAAGAACAAGGCTCGTTATTCAACTACAGGTCGTGCAAAGAGTCGTCAAAAACAGCTTGATCGCATGGAGCTTATTGATCGTCCTGAAACAGCAATTAAGCCAGAATTCTCATTTAAAGAATGTCGTGCAAGTAGCCGTTTCGTCTTTGAAGGTGAAGATGTAGAAATCGGATATACACACCCATTACTACCAAAACTAACAATGACAATTGAACGCGGTGAAAAAATCGCTATCGTTGGATGTAATGGTGTTGGTAAATCAACATTATTAAAAACGATTTTAGGAAAAATTAAACCTTTAAGCGGTAAAACGAGTCTTGGTGACTTCTTAGAACCTGCATACTTCGAACAAGAAGTAAAAGCTGATAATATAACACCAATTGATGACGTTTGGAACACATTCCCTAGCATGGACCAACATCAAATCCGTGCAATGTTAGCGAAATGTGGATTGAAAAATGAGCATATATCTCGCCCTCTAAGTCAATTAAGTGGTGGCGAGCAAGCAAAAGTTCGTTTATGTAAGCTAATGGGTGAAGAAAGTAACTGGATATTATTCGACGAGCCAACAAACCATCTTGATGTTACAGCAAAGGAAGAACTTCAAAAAGCTCTGAAAGCATATAAAGGGACAATCCTTCTTGTATGTCACGAACCAGAATTTTATGAAGGCTGGATCACAAAAACTTGGAATGTTGAAGAGTGGGCAGAACAAAATAAATAAGCCTTAAATTATTTCATTATAATTGTAAAATAAAATCCGTTCCTAGAAAGCATTTAGGAACGGATTTTTTTATAATAACGAAGCTTTCAGTAGCTTCAGGCCAATAAGACAAAAAGATTAAACTAACATTTCATTATTTCAACTCTATATTATAATATCGAGCTAATCTTAATCGAAAATCCTTCAAATCATTATACGCTTCCAAATTCGCTAACATCCCTCGAATAACTGGAATCCTTGGATTTTGAACTCTCATTTCTGATTCTAAAACATCTAAAGTGACTAAAACCTCATCATTTTCCAGTTGATCTGCTAATGTTCGCTTTAACATAATAATTTCTTTCAAAAAAAGCTCTTTCACCTGTTCTTTAATAAGCTCTGAGCTACAAAAAAACTCCCCCATCTTTTCCTCATTTAAAACAGGTTCCTCCAAAGAGCCTAGAAGCCCTTCTACTAAATGGTCTATTCTTTTTAAAATAAATGAAGAAACATAAGAAAAATCAATTTCTGGCTCATTTAAAATAATTAACTGTAAATAACCATGGCATATCCCTTCCACCATAATTACCAAATCTAATAAATATGGTAGAATCTTTTCACCATAAATGGACAATAGACTATTCCGATAAAATGCATGAGATTCTAATTTCATCCGCATCATAAATTCTTCCACTTCTTTATTAAACGGAATAGCATTTTCTCTCGCATGCATAATAATAAATTCCTTATGTTTCTGTATATCACTAAACTGACAATGCAATTGTTTTGCAAATTTTTCACGCGGTAATAAAGACTCTTTTTCAATATCCAGCATTTTCTTTTGGATTTTGTCATAATAATATCGAAGTGTCGCTAATAAAAGCTCGTCTTTCGATTTAAAATACAAATAAAAAGCCCCTTTCGATATACCACAGGCGGTGACGATTTCTTGTACTGACGTTGCATTTACACCCTTAGTCGCAAATAACTTCATAGCCATCTCTATAATTAAGCGCTCTTTTTCTTTCATATTTTCTCTCCTAAACTTAATTTCGCATCTTATGTAAATTTAATCTTATATTAGCAAGCAGCAAGACTCCTCCCCAAAAATTTAACGGAACAAACAAGTTATTTTTGAGGCCTACTATCTATTTAGAAGTTCAATTAATAAAAGCTAATAATTCAGTAAGGAATAATAAAAAATCTCTCCCCTTACATTTTAGCTTTATTATACCATCTCTTTTCATTGACTACTGACCAATCAGTCAGTTATATTGTGTATTAGACTGACCGATTGGTCAATACAATAAAAAGGGAGCGCAAACATGAACAAAATCATCAATTTCTCGTTAAAAAATAAGTTCGCAGTTTGGCTACTAACCATTATTGTTACTATCGCAGGTATTTATTCTGGACTCAATATGAAGCTGGAGACAATTCCTGATATTACAACACCGATTGTAACAGTAACTACGGTTTATCCTGGTGCTACACCAGCTGAAGTAGCTGATAAAGTGTCAAAACCGATGGAAGAGCAACTGCAAAATTTAAGCGGCGTAAACGTTGTTAGCTCATCATCTTATCAAAATGCATCTTCTATTCAAATAGAATATGATTTTGATAAAAATATGGAAAAAGCCGAAACAGAAGTTAAAGAGGCACTCGCAAATATGAAACTGCCGGAAGGTGTGAAAGATCCGAAAGTCTCTCGAGTAAACTTTAATGCCTTTCCAGTTATTTCATTAAGCGTAGCAAGTAAAAATGAATCTTTAGCTACCTTAACTGAAAATGTTGAAAAAAATGTTGTTCCAGGTTTAAAAGGACTTGATGGTGTCGCATCTGTTCAAATCACAGGTCAACAAGTAGACGAAGTACAGCTTGTCTTCAAACAAGATAAGATGAAAGAATTAGGTTTAAGTGAAGATACTGTAAAAAATGTGATTAAAGGATCGGACGTATCTTTACCACTTGGCCTATATACATTTAAAGACACGGAAAAATCAGTTGTTGTAGATGGAAATATCACAACAATTAAAGCATTAAAAGAACTAAAAATCCCAGCTGTACCTTCATCACCGAGCAGCCAAGGTAGTCAAAATGCTGGAACTGGTGCACAAACGCCGCAAATGAATCCAGCCGCTATGAACGGCATACCAACGGTCACATTAGAAGAAATTGCTGATATTAAAGAAGTCGGAAAAGCAGAATCTATTTCTCGAACAAATGGAAAAGAAGCCATTGGAATTCAAATTGTGAAGGCCGCTGATGCGAACACAGTTGATGTTGTAAATGCAGTTAAAGATAAAGTAAAAGACCTTGAGAAAAAATATAAAGACTTAGATATCATTTCAACATTCGACCAAGGTGCACCGATTGAAAAATCAGTTGAAACAATGCTTAGCAAAGCAATTTTCGGGGCTATCTTTGCGATTGTTATTATTATGTTGTTCCTAAGAAACATTCGAACAACACTAATCTCTGTCGTTTCTATACCACTTTCTTTATTAATTGCAGTCTTAGTAATAAAACAAATGGATATTACACTTAACATTATGACACTTGGAGCAATGACGGTCGCTATCGGACGCGTTGTCGATGATTCAATTGTTGTTATTGAAAACATTTACCGACGTATGTCGTTATCAGAAGAGAAACTACGCGGAAAAGATTTAATTCGTGAAGCTACGAAAGAAATGTTTATCCCGATTATGTCTTCTACAATTGTAACAATTGCTGTATTCTTACCTCTTGGACTCGTAAAAGGTATGATTGGTGAAATGTTCTTACCATTCGCCTTAACTATCGTCTTTGCTTTATTAGCATCCTTATTGGTGGCTGTTACAATCGTACCAATGCTAGCTCACTCCTTATTCAAGAAAGAGAGCATGAGAGAAAAAGAAGTGCATCATGAAGAAAAACCAAGCAAATTAGCAAATGGATATAAGCGCATACTTCGATGGGCGTTAAATCATAAAATTATTACATCAAGTATCGCTGTCCTTCTATTAGTAGGTAGCCTTGCATTGGTACCAATTATCGGTGTCAGCTTCTTACCATCTGAAGAAGAAAAAATGATTATTGCAACATACAACCCCGAGCCAGGTCAAACGTTAGAAGACGTTGAAAAAATTGCAACGAAAGCTGAAAAGCACTTCCAAGATAAAAAAGACGTCAAAACAATTCAATTCTCATTAGGTGGCGAAAACCCAATGAGCCCTGGTAAAACAAATCAAGCTATGTTCTTCGTTCAATATGATAACGATACGAAGAACTTCGAAAAAGAGAAAGAACAAGTCGTTAAAGATTTACAAAAGATGTCTGGAAAAGGCGAATGGAAAAACCAAGATTTCGGAGCAAGTGGCGGTAGTAACGAAATTAAACTATACGTTTATGGAGATAGCTCTGAAGAAATTAAGCCTGTCGTTAAAGATATTCAAAATATCATGAAGAAAAATAAAGACTTAAAAGACGTAGACTCTAGTATTGCGAAAACATATGCAGAATACACTTTAGTCGCAGATCAAGAAAAGCTAAGTAAAATGGGGCTAACTGCTGCCCAAATTGGAATGGGACTTTCTAATCAACACGACCGCCCTGTTCTTACAACAATTAAAAAAGATAATAAGGATATAAATGTATACGTAGAAACTGAAAAACAAAACTATGAAACGATTGATGATTTAACAAATCGTAAAATTACAACACCACTCGGTAATGAAGTTGCTGTTAAAGATGTTATGACTGTAAAAGAAGGTGAAACTTCTAACACAGTAACACGTCGAGATGGCCGTGTTTATGCAGCAGTAAGTGCAAAATTAACATCTGATGACGTTTCAAAAGCATCGGCTGCAGTTCAAAAAGAAGTGGATAAAATGGATCTTCCTTCTGGTGTAGACGTTTCTATGGGCGGTGTTACAAAAGACATTCAAGAATCATTTAAGCAACTTGGATTAGCGATGTTAGCTGCAATTGCCATTGTATACTTCGTCCTTGTCGTTACATTTGGCGGTGCTCTTGCACCATTTGCAATCTTATTCTCGCTACCATTCACAATCATTGGTGCACTTGTTGCCCTATTAATCTCTGGCGAAACATTAAGTGTATCCGCAATGATTGGGGCTCTTATGTTAATTGGTATCGTTGTAACGAATGCAATCGTACTTATTGACCGCGTTATTCATAAAGAAAATGACGGTCTATCAACACGCGAGGCATTATTAGAAGCTGGTGCAACACGCTTACGTCCTATCTTAATGACTGCAATTGCAACAATTGGGGCTCTTATTCCGCTTGCATTAGGATTTGAAGGTAGCGGCTTAATTTCTAAAGGACTTGGCGTAACCGTAATTGGTGGATTAACAAGTTCAACGTTATTAACACTTCTTATCGTACCAATCGTTTATGAAGCACTAAGTAAATTTAAAAAGAAAAAAGCAAAATAAAAAAATAACCTCGCTAACTGCGAGGTTATTTTTTATTGCCAAACAGAATTAAGAAATCACCATATCCCTTTTCTTCTAATTTCTCTTTTGGGATAAATCGAAGAGCCGCTGAATTAATACAATAACGAAGACCATTTGGCCCTGGGCCATCTGGGAATACATGCCCTAGATGTGAATCTCCTTCTTTACTTCTCACTTCCGTACGCGTCATATTATGACTAACATCCATTTTTTCTTTTACACTAGCTGACATAACCGGTTTCGTAAAACTCGGCCATCCGCATCCGCTATCGAATTTATCTATAGAAGTGAACAATGGTTCACCAGAAACAATATCTACATATAAACCCTCTTCTTTATAATTCCAATACTCATTCTGAAATGGTGGTTCTGTCCCATTTTCCTGGGTCACATAAAATTGCATCTCGTTTAATCTTTCTTTTAAATGAGCATTGTCCTTCGGCCAATGCTTTTTAATAAAAGCATCGCGCCCTGAGCCCTTGCGATATAATTCATAGCGGAATGTATTTTTCTTATGATATCCTTGATGATATTCTTCAGCTGGATAAAATGTAGCAGCTGGCAATATTTTTGTAGCAATTGGCTTTGAAAAGCGTCCACTCTTCGCAAGCTCTTCTTTTGAAGCCTCCGCTCGTCTATGTTGTTCTTCATTATGGTAAAAAATCACCGTTTCGTAAGACTGCCCACGGTCGTGGAATTGCCCTCCAATATCAGTCGGGTCAATTTGTCTCCAATATATATTTAACAACTCTTCATACGGCATTTTATTTGCATCAAATGTAATTTGTACTGCTTCATAATGTCCAGTAGTTTCCGAACACACTTCTTTATACGTCGGATCCTCTTTATGGCCACCTGTATAACCTGAAACAACCTGTATAATTCCTTCCATCTCTTCAAACGGCGAAACCATGCACCAGAAACATCCACCAGCAAATGTAGCTAACTCTCTCTTTTCATTTATAGCCATTATTTCACCCCAATTGTATATTCTTCTTACAGTATGTCATAAGATACCATACTTTATAAAAGAAAAAGCATCGAATATCGATGCTTTTTCTTTACTTTATTTTTTAGAAAAATCCTTCTCATTTTCATCACTTGTCACATCTAAAACATCTAATAAGAATATGAAGATTGGAATACCGATAATTAGTCCCCATACACCTAAAAAATGTTCAGAGAAAATTAATACCATAAATGTGTAGAAGATTGGTAAGTTTGTTTTTTGTGACATAAACTTCGGATTTAATACATAGCTCTCAAGCGCATGAATTACCGTTACAATAACTATAATATAAACGACATACATAATACCGCCGATATTGTAAGCAATCATACAGAGTGGGAATAACGAAATGATAACACCTGCTACTGGAATTAAACCAAGTAAGAAAATCATTAAAGCTAAACCCAGCAATTGTGGAAATCCTAATATCCATAATGCAATAACAGATAAAATACAGTTAACAATTGCAATCAAAAATTGTGCTTCAATTACTTTTCCGAATGAACGTGCAAACTTCTTTCCGAAATACTCAATCTCAGTATAGAAAATTGCAAGTCGGCTTTCTTTAAATTTCGCAGTAAAGGCAAAAATACGAGCCTTTTCAAGTAAGAAAAATAAACTTAAAATTAAAGAAAGTAAAACTTGAAGGCCAAATTTCCCAACATTCGTAATAGATTTATACAAAATGTCTACGCCTTGCCCTACATATTTAGAAAGCTCCATATGATTAACAGCATTAACTGCATATTTAATTAATTCACTATCTGGCGGATTTCTTAAAAATACATTAAATTGATAAATTAATTGTGAAATTTGTATTGTTAATACCGGTAAATATTTAAAGAGAGTAATGGCAATTCCGGCAACTAACGTTACATATAAAAACGCTATAATAATTTTCCGGTTAATTGGCATGAAATGATCTAATTTACGAGAAATGAACTTTTGAAATCGATCCATTAAATACGTCAACATAAACGTAATTAAAATTAAATTTAACATACTTTGCAGCCCATACAATATGAGAGCAAGTAGCACTAATACGAGTAACCTCTGAAATCCTTTGCTTTGAAACAGGTTTTTTATTTGCATAATCGACGAGTACTCTCTCCTGTCCTATAAAGTAAAACTTTTATAAGTATATTCTCTCTATATCCTACTTATAATTAATCCTTAATATTAGTATTACAAGCAATTTATCTCTTCTATAATTGCTCATTAATATGTCCTATATTATGTTACTTCTTATTTTACAATACAATGACCTATTTCAAAATGCATTATGCATAGTATTAATGAAGATTTAAGGAAACTTTTATTCTAATACAAATAGGTCTTACCACTACTGTAACATAAAAAGCAAGCTATCAGTAGAAATCCGTCCTACAAATAGCTTGCTTTTATAATTTTTATAAGTAAGTTTTATTACCCAATGAATGGCATGAACATCGGAATGACAACCACTGTTACAACACCAACTACTGTCACAGCGATACTCGCCATAGCCGCTTCTACTTCACCCATTTCAATCCCTACTGCAACCCCTAACGCATGTCCTGCTGTTCCAAGTGCTAACCCTTTAGCAATCGGGTGTTTCACTCTAAATGTTTTTAAGAATAAAGCTCCCAATGCGTATACGATAACTGCGTTAAAGATAACTGCAAACGATGTAATTGCTGGAATACCACCAATACTTTCAGATATTGGTAATGCAATTGCTGTTGTTGCTGCCTGTGGTAACATTGAATTCATTACAGATGTATCTAAGCCAATTGCTTTTGCGACAATGAACACGACAACCACTGAACAAATAGATCCAACCACGATAGCCGATAAAATTTGCCACCAATATTTTTTTAATTTATCAACTTGTTTATATAACGGAATTGCAAAGGCAATTGTTGCTGGCTCTAAGAAGAAACTAATCATTTTCCCACCAGTATTGTATTCCTCAAAAGTAAAGTTACCTACTTTTAAAAAGACGATCCCTAATACCATTGCTACAAATAGTGGTGTAAATAAGAAGAATCCTTTTGAGTGCTTGAATAAAAGTGTTCCGATTCCGTATGCAATTAATGAAACGACGATTCCGAAATATGGAGTCATTGTGCTTGTCATGTTCATTACCTCCTAACCATGTAATGGTCTAAAATAGTTACGCAACTTTCCCTTGCTTGCGTCCTTTATTTACTACTTTCAATTCTTTTGTATCTTTTGTTTCTTTGTCATCTTTACCTAAAATCAATTGTGCAAATAAACCTGTTACGGCAAGTAAAATAATTGTTGCGACAACGATTACAGTTATGATTTGTACAAAATATTGGCTCATTACACCAAGAGAGTTAATAACTGATATACCTGATGGGACGAAAAGAAATCCGATAATACCTGTTAAAGCTGTTCCGAGTGATTCAACTTGCTCCAATTTAATAACCTTTAAACATAATAGACTAAATAAAATGACTAACCCGATTACTGATGAAGGCATTGGAATTGGTAAATGTGTTGAGATAATATTAGAAACTAACATAATAGCTGAAAAAACGAATATTTGTGATAGAAAACCATATACTTTTTTTGTGCTCATTTTGGCCACCTCTTTCGATTTGGTACCTTTATTGTATAGGATATAAACAACTAAGTAAGCGTTTACATAACGGAATGTCAAATATATACAACCAGTTACAAAAATCATAGAGTGAAATACAAAAGCTGCTCCTTAAATGCGAAGCAGCTTTTTAAGTTCTTTTGCATATGTACGGCTAACTGGGACTTTAGACCCCTCTTTCATAATTAAGTTATAAGTCGAATTAAACCACGGCTGTATCTCAGAAATATGATTAATATTAGCAATGAAACTACGATGAACACGCATAAAAATTGTTTGCGATAATTTCTTTTCCAAAATCACAAGTGTATCATGTGTTACATATGTTTCTTTCATTGTTTTTACAGTTACTTTCCCATCTACAAGTCCTACGTAAATAATATCTTCAATATTAACAAGTACAATTGATTCCTCAATTGGTAGTGCTAATTTATGCATCTCGGTCGTTACATCTATACTCTTTGCATCTTGCTTTGTTTCTATTTTTGTTTGCTTTTGTTTCTTATATTTCTTTAATGTCTGTACGATACGCTCTTCATCAAATGGCTTTAAAATGTAATCTAACGCATCTACTTCAAAGGCTTGCAGTGCATATTGATCATATGCAGTTGCAAACACGATTGAAGGCGGATTTTTCATCTTCTTTAATATATTTGCGATCTCAAATCCGTTATCATCAGATAGTTGAATATCTAGAAAAACTATGTCTGGCTTGCTTTTCATTAATTCTTCTAAAGCATCCTCTACACAATCAGCCTCGCCAACTATCTCCACTTCTTTCGTTCGCTCTAATAAATATTTCAATTCATCCCGTGCTAACATTTCATCATCAACTACTAATACCTTTAACACTCGCTTTTTCCTCCCCTACTTTTTTCGGAATTATAAAGAGGATCTTTGTTCCTCGCTCCAATTCACTTTCAATTTGAAGCATTGTCTCTTTTCCAAATAACCCGATAAGCCGCTCATTAATATTATATAAAGCTGTTCCAGTTCCTTTCTTTGATGGAACTACCATTTTTCCTAATTGCTCTAGACGTTCGTTCTCAATTCCTTGCCCATTATCTTTCACTTCAAAGTGAACCATCCCCTCTTTTTCAAACACGTGTACCTCAACTTGGCATACTGATTGCTTTTTTGGAAAAGCATGGCGCAATGCATTTTCAACTAATAACTGAAGCACAAATGGTGGAACTAACGTTGTCTTTAATTCTTCTTCAATGTACATCTTTACTTCATACTTATTCGGAAATCTCGCTTGCTCTAACGATAAATATGCATGTACATGATTTAACTCTTGTTCTAATGGAATAAGTAATTGACGTGCCCCTTGCAAATTACAACGGAAATAGACGCTAAGCTGTAGCAATAATTTTCTCGCTTTCTCTACATCTGTTCGGCATAAAGCTGATACTGTATTAATCGCATTAAATAAAAAGTGCGGATTAATTTGTGCTTGCAGCGCCTTTATTTCAGCATCTTGTAATAACTTACTTTGTAACTCAGCTTCACCTAACTCAAGCTGTGTGGAAAATATTTTCGCCAGTCCTTCCGCTAATTCTTCTTCAACACGACTTAATTGATTAGGGGTTTTAAAATAAAGTTTTAATGTTCCTATCGTATTTCCATGTGAAGTTAATGGAATGACAACTGCCGCTTGCAATGGACACCCTTCATGTTGGCAATTAATAATCTCACGTGATTTCGCTTTCATTATTTTCCCTGTTTTTAATACTTCTTTTGATAAACCTGTGATTAAGCTGTGTGAAGGAATATGATGATCTGATGCTAATCCAACATGAGCTAAGATTTTCTCTGTATCTGTTAAGGATACCGCATCTGTTCCCGTAAAGCGGTGAATAATTTGTGCCACATGCTTGCAAGATTCTTCGGTTAACCCTTGGCGAAAATATGGCAACGTTTTATCAGCAATTCGTAATACTTTATGTGTTTGCAGAGCTTTTGCATTCTCTTCTTGACGCAAAATAGCCTGTATCATAGAAAGTAAAATAAAGCTTCCGAAACTATTTACAAGGATCATTGGGATCGCAATTGTTTTCACAATACTGATTCCATCCTCTACAATTAATAAAATCATAATCATTTCTAAAGAAACGATAAAAACACTTAAAGCCGCTGAAAATTTAGGGGTAATTGTACGATTATATTTTTTGAAAATGTATCCAATATAACCTGTTATAATTCCTGCTAAAATTGATGAAATTGCACAACTTGCCGCTGTCGTTCCGCCAAGCATATAACGATGAACGCCAGCAATAGACCCTACTCCAATTCCAACGATAGGCCCACCTAACAAGCCACTAATTCCAACCCCCATGATTCGTGTATTCGCAATCGTGCTAGATGAAGAAACACCTTGTAGCCAATTTTCATTCATAATAGTATTTCCTGCTATTTCAATCCCTGTGTAATTGCTTACAATTGTAAACACCGAAAAAATACAAATAAGCTTAAGCTTATCTACATATCCGTCCTGTTTATGAAGAAGGCGTCGGAACGTTTTAATATGAGAAAGTAAAAATCCTAAAATAACAATAAGTCCGACGCGTTCAATCATCATAAGTACTAAATTTAGCATCTGTGATTCATTCCTTTTTTATTTAGTTAGTGTTATTATCGGAAAATAACAATGGAATCGTCAAGAATAATGGGTATATTTTGAAGTCCCGTGTGATATTGGACGACAAAGAAGCATTGAACAACTCTAGTTCAATGCTTTTTCTTTATTTATGAAAGAAATTCGGTGTAAGAACATCATTCGGGTACGGTTTGTGGTAAATGTGAGTTGTAGCAGGTGATAGCGGCGGGATTAACCATACCCAATTTCCCGTAACAACTCGGCCACAAGCAGCTTCCTGCTTTTCAAACTGTTGAAATTGTTGTGCGGCAGTATGGTGATCTACAATACTAACTCCTTGTTTTTTAAAAGAATGTAACACCGCAATATTCAACTCAATCAGTGCCTTATCTTTCCATAACGTACTATTTCTCGAAGTATCTAAATTCATCATCTCTGCAACTGCCGGAAGTAAATTATAACGATCATGGTCCGCTAAGTTACGAGCACCAATCTCAGTTCCCATATACCACCCATTAAATGGAGCTGCTGTATAAGAAATACCACCAATCTCTAAACGCATATCTGAAATCATCGGTACTCCATACCATTTCACTCCTAAAGATGAAATTGGGTACTCTGGATGTTCAATTGGTACCTCTTTCACTTCTTTTTTCGGGATTTCTTTATATACAGGCTCTTTTCCATCAATAGAAAATACAAGTGGTAATACATCAAAATGTGTACCTTCGCCTTGCCAACCAAGCTCCTGACATAAATCAGTAAATGCAGCGGAGTGAGAATCACCAATTACCCTCATTTCCGTCTTATATCCTGCATATCGAATTAATTGATGATTATAAATCCGAATATTATTTTCTTCACCTTGATATTGCTTAAAAATTGTAATTGTCGGTTTAACTTTTCCATCATTCGTCGCATATTTAATATGATGAATTAATGCATTATATACACCTTCCTCATCATTTACTTCACGCGCATCTAATATGTGCATCTTATTCCAAAATAGTCTTCCGATACATCTATTACTATTGCGCCATGCCATTCGTGATCCATGAACAAGTTCTTCAAATGTATGCTCATACGTTCCGGTCTTTTCTATCTCTATTAAAATTTCTTTCATACGCTCTTCTATTAATTGCTCTTTATTAAGCTCTTTATAGCAAATCCTAATAAAATTACTTGCTTCCTCTATTAATTGTTTCGTTTTACTCATAAACAATCTCCTTCTATCTCAACAAGACACTACTACTTTACAGTATAAGCAAAAAGGATAAGAGTCACAAACGAAATCAAAAGTGTTACTTTTATCGTAATATTTTTCAGAAAATTATTAGAATTGTTGTTGACTTTCGGAATAAACAAGTGTATTTTTGACTTAGGTAAAATATTTTTACCAAGACCAACTTTTTGAGTGGAAAGGAGGTAATATCATGTCTTCATTTCAATTGCCTAATCTTTCATATGATTATGATGAACTAGAGCCATATATTGATGGTGACACATTAGCCATTCATCATGGCAAGCATCATGCGACATATGTAAACAATTTAAATGCTGCTTTGGGGGGCTATACCGAATTACATAATAAATCGTTAGAAGAGTTACTATGTAATTTAAACACCTTGCCAAAAGAGATTGCTACAGCCGTAAGAAATAACGGCGGTGGCCATTATTGTCATAGCCTTTTTTGGGAGGTGATGAGTCCGAAAGGTGGCGGCGATCCTAATGGGGACGTTTCAAAAGTAATTGATTATTATTTCAACACCTTTGACAACCTAAAAGATCAACTTTCTAAAGCTGCAATTAGTCGTTTTGGAAGCGGATATGGATGGCTTGTTCTTGATGGTGAAGAACTCGCTGTTATGAGTACGCCAAATCAAGACACACCTTTGCAAGAAGGAAAGATCCCATTACTCGTCATCGATGTATGGGAACATGCCTATTATTTAAAATATCAAAATCGGCGCCCAGAATTTATCACCAATTGGTGGAATACAGTTAATTGGGACCGAGTAAATGAAAAGTATTTGCAAGCAATTCAATCACAAAAAAATTAGTCATACGCATAAGGTAAATTTGGTAATGTTAAACTAGTATTGTCGAAATCCTCCAGAATCCCCCGGATTGCCACCGGGGGATTTATGATTACTTCAGTATATCTATATAATGCTGTAAAACATTTTTTATTTCTAATTTTAATTCTCGGAACGGAAATCCTAATTCGCGAGCCTTTCTATTATGTAACGTACAATTAGTCACCTCATTATAAGGTGCTATATTGTCTCCTGCTTCTTGAATAAGAGCTTTTGTCCCACTATGTTCTTCTATGAAACGAATAACTTCTCCCATAGAGATCACTCCGTTACTGCAAGCGTTAATTGGACCTTCTATGTTTTCCATTCCGCACCATGCTAAAAACTCTCCAGCTTCTTTTTCATGTATGAACGACAACTTTCCATCTAAATGATCCACAACAATAGACTCTTGTTTCACAACATTTTCAACGTAAAACTGTAATCTCTTCGTATAATCATTTTCTCCAATAACGACGGGAAAGCGTACCGCAACGACAGGGAATGTTGCCCGTTGAAATAACACTGCTTCTGCTAATCTCTTCCCCTCACTATAAGTGAAATCCCCTCTATCTCCATACGTAATCGAATATTCATACGGATTAAAATCTTCTTCTTGCAAGTTTAATGTAGGCTCATAGACCGCCATTGAGGATGTCATAACATATTTTTTCACCCTATCACGTAATACTTTACATATAATTTCCGCAGCATTCGAGCTATAGCATAAATTATCGTATACAACATCATAGCTTTTACCTTCTAAACGCTCTTCCAATAACTTTTCGTCTTCTCTATCTACTACAATTCTTTTTACCGTATCCCCAAAGGAATCTTCGGTAATTCCCCGCGTAGCAATCGTTACATTATGTCCAGCTTGCAAAAGCGCTTCTACTAATCGCTTACCAAAAAACCTTGTTCCTCCTAGAACCAGCACTTTTTTCATCTTCATCATCCCCATTTTAGAAATTGTAAAATACTACCTCTATTATAAATGCTACTATATAAAAAGCATGGAATCATTATAAAGATTCCATGCTTTCCTACATGCTATAAATTAACGCACTCGGTATTTAAAAATACAATAGCAAAAATATAAAATTGAAACTACCGATACATAGACAGATATTTCATATACTACTGACTCTCCCCATATTCCCATAAAATAAAAAAGAGAAGGGAGTGTAAGTGTTACCCATGATTGTACAAACGCTATTCTACCAAGATATTGATTAATATTTTTCTTTTGTACATTTAGTACAAAGAATAAATACCAAAGTAAAGCCCACATAAACCATGTTAGCGCATTAAGAACATCTTGAAATTGAACAAATGATACGACCATATAAAATAAAGCGATAATAACTACCCATAGGCAAAACCATCCTAATCCAGTACTACTCATCCCTGTAATAAAGGTAACCCCTACGTATAAATACGTTAAACCAAATAAAAAAGTAGCTGCATATGAATATACCGTCCAATTACTTTGATCAGAGATCATAATTAAATAAAACGGAATGATAATTTGTAATGCCCCCACAAATAAATTAAAAACACCTGCACTCTTCATCTCTGCTTTGCCTAGTATGACAAGGCTATTTAAAAATAAGGCTGCACCTGAAAGTAATAATCCTACATAACCCATATATACTCGTGTGAAAATCTTATATTTTCACACTGTAACCTCCCCACCATATAAAAAATCATATTATTTATTATCTTTCTTCTTACTCAAAACTACATACATAGTTTTTTACACAATAAGTCAGACTTCCTACCTTAAAAAGTAAAATAAAACTCCCTTTAATAACTGCTATACAGCAATATTATTTCTTGTTTAATCCTAGTCAGCTTTTCAGTATTTGAAAGTAACAGTATTCCCCTAATACCACGAATTAAAAGCGCTTTCAATAAGAAATAATCCTATCAAAAAGTTAATAGGATTATTTGATTATAAACGCACTCTAACAACAAGACAAGACCTGGGATGATTTTTAAATTATTCTCTTTTATTTCTATGAAAATTAATAGAATGCTTCATTTTTAGGAATGACGAAAATTACGCTCTTTTTAGCTATCGCCTTATGGCTTGTTTTTGCATTTGTCACTCCACTAGCCTTTTATTATAAAATCGTGATGCTATTTTTATTTTTAGCTTTAAATATTATTTGGATTCAGTCCATTTATTTAACAGCAGCTAAAAATTATCAGTCAATCGCTCTTGCATTCTTAATTGGTTCAATTTTTTCCCTATCTGGAATTGCGCTTATAGCTTACTGGCATCCAACACTTGGACTAGAGCATGGATCCGCCTTATTACTCTTAATTTCATTTACAATCGGGACATTTATTACATTAGTATGGTTAAGTATAGTCATTGTACGAATGTTTCCAAACAGTGATGCTACTGAACAGTTTACCTTTCTTTCTTATTTAGATAAATATCCAGAACCATTTTGGTCAAGCCTATTTTACAACATTGGCATTTGGGTATGTAACTTTGTTATTTGATTCGGAGAAGGACGAGGAAACATTGAGAATACATTTATTTATCATAAAGTTTATAATACTTCTGTTTTCTGGGCGTATTTAAGCATTATTCCGACCTATATTTTCTTCGTAGTATCCATTGAAACAAGATTTTATGAAAGATATAAAAGGTTCTTCGGTTCGGTGAACAATGGCGGGACATTAAATACAATTTTACAATTAAAAGATTCGATGAATTTTGTTCTTAAACAAGAAATAGAGCGCATACTTCGTAATCAAGGTATTTTTTCTTTACTTATTATTTTTATAATATGGATATTTAGTTCACAATCAGGAAAAATGACCCTTGAATACTCTATTCTGCAACTAACTATAATAGGTGCTTATGCAAATGGAATGGTCCTCGTTATTACGTTACTACTCTTATACTTTGAGGATCGTAAAGGTGCCTTCCGAACATCAGCTTTATTCTTTTTTGCAAACCTGTTATTAAGTATTCTTCTACTTCCATTTGGATTCAACGGCTACGGTATTAGTTTTGCAATTGGGTCTTCTATTACATTCTCATATGCTATTTATCGACTCTTTGCTTACATTAAAAATATTGATTACTACACATTTTGTCAGTCAAATGCTCCTATGAAACAACGAACTTTCTTTACTAAATTTGCTAATAAACTTAATGGAAAATAAATAAAAAAATGACCTTTTGCTCCTGCAAAAAGGTCATTTTTTTATCTGTATATCAAACTTCTAGATAGCCATTTTTGTTATTTGATTGCCATCTCCAAGAATCTGCACACATCTCTTCTAATCCACGTGTTGCTTCCCATCCTAGTTCACGCTTTGCTTTCGATGCATCGGCAAAGCATACTGCTACATCACCAGGACGACGCTCCGTAATTTTATAAGGAACTTTCTTCCCTGAAACCTTTTCAAATGCTTCAACCATTTCTAACACACTATAACCAGTACCTGTACCGAGATTATATGCATCTATCCCAGTAGTACCAAGTACTTTTTCGAGTGCCTTTACATGGCCATTTGCTAAGTCTACAACGTGAATATAATCACGGACGCCTGTACCATCCTTTGTTGGATAATCATTTCCAAATACACTTAATTCCTTTAGCTTACCTACAGCTACTTGTGTTACATATGGCATTAAATTATTGGGAATTCCATTTGGATCTTCTCCAATACGCCCACTCTCATGTGCACCAAATGGGTTGAAATAGCGAAGTAATGCGATACTCCATTCCGTATCAGCAAATGCTACATCACGCATAATTTGTTCAATCATTAATTTCGTTTGACCATATGGATTGGTTGCACTTAATGGAAACTCCTCCGTAATTGGTGATGTTTCTGGGATACCATATACCGTTGCAGATGAGCTGAAAATCATCTTCTTCACATTATGCTTCTGCATCACTTCACATAGCACCAATGTGCTTGTAATGTTGTTATGATAGTATGTTAATGGAATTGCTACTGATTCTCCTACGGCTTTAAAACCTGCAAAGTGAATAACAGCCTCAATTGTATTTTCTTCAAAAATTGTATCAAGTGCCTCACGATTTAAAATATCTTCTTTATAAAACTTAAATTGTTTTCCTGTTATTTCTTTCACTCGATTTATAGACTCTACTGAGCTATTCGAAAGGTTGTCTACTACTATAATTTCATAATCGTTATTTAGTAATTCCACGCATGTATGACTACCAATATATCCTGCTCCACCTGTTACAAGTATTGCCATAATTATAGTCCTCCATATTTCATTCATTATAAGCTTCCCAAAGTATATCACATATTTCTTACCATATGTTTATTATGCGAACACATAAAATTACATTTTATCCCATAATTATTTTGCATAATAAATGATTCCACTTGTGCAATCAAAAAAGCCACATAATAGAGGTAATGTGGCTTTTTTTCATTAAATTACGTAACAATATACACTTAGAAAATGGGCAAGACTACCTAGCAATACAAAAATATGAAAAATTTCGTGATGCCCCATATGTTTAAATTCTAACCATTTCGGCTTTGCACCATAAATAAACCCACCAATTGTATAAAAGATACCCCCAAGCACTAAGAACACGATACCCCCTGTGCTTAAATTCTCAGCTAACGGTGCAAAGAATAGAACAATTAACCAGCCCATCGTAATATAAATTGCTGTCGATAACCATCTCGGACAATTAAACCAAAACATTTTAAAAACAATACCGCAAATCGCAGTTGCATAAACTAAGCAAAATAATAGCAAGCCATTTGCGGAATGTAATGTAATTAAGCAAAAGGGTGCATATGTACCTGCAATTAGTATAAAAATCATCGAATGATCGAGCTTCCTAAAGAAATAAACAACACGTTCACTCGCTACAACACTATGATATACAGCTGACGCTGTATAAAGGACCATCATCCCGATACCAAACAAAATAATAGCTGTAATTGCAGCAAAAGATGGCATCTTAACAGAAACTTTCACAAGCATAGCTAATAATGCAATAAATGATAATACAGCCCCCCCTAAGTGGGTAAATGCATTAACCGGTTCTCTTACATAAGCATTCATATAAACACCCCTCATATAATTACATGTAGTTTCGATAACTACATGTAATTATATACATAATATTCATATAGGTCAACATTTACAATTCATTTGTTTCGTAATACCATATTTAAAGATATATCAAACATTAAGTTCCACCATGTTATAAAAGTGAGGGGTTCTACGTGGAAAATATAAATAAATTACTGGAAACATTACGTTTAGAAAAGAATATTAAACTTGAGGATATCCCAACTGTCGACTTATATGTAGACCAAGTTGTCCAACTATTTGAGAATACTTATGCAGATACAACGAGAACCGATGATGAAAAAGTATTAACAAAAACAATGATTAACAATTACGCAAAAGGAAAATTGTTCATCCCTATCAAAAATAAAAAGTATTCAAAAGAGCATATGATTTTGATCAGCTTAATTTATCAATTAAAAGGAGCCCTCTCCATTAACGACATAAAAAGTTCCTTAGAAAATATAAATGAACCTTTAATAAACGACGCTACATTCGAATTAGATACTCTATATAAAGATTATCTTGCTCTAACTGAAACCAATGTTGAAAACTTTAAACACGACGTAACTAACCGTGTTACGGAAGTAAACGAGGTTTCTTCCTTAGAAGATCCAAGGCTAGAAAAGTTTTTATTACTAACATCTTTCGTGACTATGAGTAATATGTATAGACGTTTAGCGGAGAAGCTTGTTGACGATTTAAAAGAATCTTAAACAAATAAATGGCCCCCTAAGGGTGCCATTTACTTCATTTATGCTTTGCTAAAAATTCTGTTATACGACGATATACATATATCTCATTTTCTTTCTTTGAAAATCCATGCCCTTCATCTTCAAGTACAATGTATTCTACATCGACTTCTTTTTCTTGCAATGCTTGAAAAATTTGATCCGATTCTGTCTTTACAACCCGAGGGTCATTTGCCCCCTGAACGATAAGAAGTGGCTTTTTCATTTGATTCAAATATGTGATTGGTGAATCTTTCATAAGCTTATCTTTATCTTTCTCAACATCACCAATAAAACTAACAGCAATTGGCTTCCATTCTTCTGGCATAGAGTCAATAAAGCTAAATAAACTACTAGGTCCAAAAAGATCAATGGCCGCCCGAAAATATTCTGAATGGCGCCCATAAAGTAATAGGGTCATATACCCACCATAACTTCCACCCATAACAAATAATTTATCTGCAGTTGAAATACCTTGTTCAAACAACCACTCTATTCCTGCTACACAATCTAAGCGTGGAGCCTCTCCCCAATCACCCTCGATCATTTTCGTAAATGTTGAACCATATCTCGTACTTCCTCTAAAGTTTGGTGCGAAAATATTATATCCTTGTCTTAATAAATATTGAAACAATGCAGTAAAGTCCTTTATCTCAGCCCATTGTGGACCACCATGGGGCCAAAATATTGTATATCCGTTTTGTACCTCTTCCTTCGCTCGAAATAATAATGCCTCTATATTTAATCCATCAAATGAAGAATATGTTATAACATCCGGTTCAACAAAAGAAGATTCATGTAGACCAATAACATAGTTTTTTGTCAACATCTCCCACTCTGTACTTTCATTTTCCTTATAATAAATGTTTGCTGTTTTCGTTGCACTTTCACCTAATAAATATAAATTTCCAGATTTAGAAATATCCATTTGTTTTATCGTATCCACTGGAGTATCTAATAGCATTAATTCCTTTGTACCCCATACAAATCTATATAACCTATCTTCAACACCTTTTGCTGTAACGATATAACCAGTTTTCGTTTCTTCATGCCATTTTATAGTGGATACTTCCTCATTCTCTATTTTACATATTGGTTTGAATTCCTGTTTATCCAAATCAAAAGAAGCCACATAAGAAAACTCTTCTTCATAATTTGTAACAAAAATCACCGTATTTTCATCGACATAGCAAATGGAAGTTATAATATGTTCTTTTTCGCTGGAGGGTACCATACAAATAAGTTCCTCTCCCTTTTTCACATATCCTACATTATATGTATTTCCATACGATTTTAAGACAATAAAGCTTGATTCATTTGGACTCACTGCACTTAAATATGTAGGTGTCTCTACGCCCGTACAAAGGAGAATATCTTCTTTTGTACGCAAATTATAACAACGAGAATTAAAGAATCTTGGGTTATCTTTACTCGTAACATAATATAATCGTTCTCCATCTTCTGTTAAATGTACATAATAATCCTTTTCTTTCTCTCCTGCTGGAATCAATTCAAGCAATTCTCCACCCTCTGGTTTTAATGCATAAATATGATAATTTTCATCACCATCTTTATCAAATCCAGCTAAAATAAATCGATTTAAAGGATCCACTTTCATAAAATTGCTTGATTGATTACAATATGTTAACGGATAAGGAGATAAATTTGGTAAATCCATCGCCCATAAATTAGAATGACCATTTAAATTTGTACTGAAAATTAATCTTTTTTCATCTTCACTCACTGTAAACTTGCCAATACGATACGATCTAAAAAATTGCTCAGCATCTGCTTTTGGAAATTGAATCATCCTTCTTCCCCCACTCTATTTCATCTAAAAATTCAGACTTGCATATATATAAAAGTTCTTCATTTTCCTATTTATCCCTTTTCCTTTTTGATTTACTTCCACCTTCCGGTTCTCTTATTAACATTTCAAAATGAACTTGTAATAAGTTATATGAAGAAGTTTCTCAGACACCCTCTTTTGTTTTTAAATTTCACGTGCAAGGTCAACGGTTCATCATTGGAGCGAATATGGATATCCAATTTCCCTAAAATCCCCTGCTATCCTTATGCTCGTTTATTTATATGTCCACTTCTTTCGAATGAAACAAAAAAACTATCCACCTATTAAAGTGGATAGTTTTTTGTTTACTTAATTGCTTCATGAACCTTTAATTGTTTCCCTTTAATCGTTGTATTTTTCATGACCTTTAATACAAGCGGTCCTTTTCCATTTAATATTTCAACGTAAGAAACATTGTCTTGTATTGTAATGATACCTATATCTTCAGCTGTAACACCTTTAATTTTAGCAATTGTACCGACGAAATCTACCGCCCTAATTTTCTTTTTCTTCCCGCCATTAAAGTACAGTTTCATAATCCCTTTATTTAGGTCTGCATTTTTATCTTTCTTTATAATTGGTTTAGCATGTATTTTCTCCTCAAATACACCTTTCCCTTTCATAACTTCTTCTTTTGAAGGTGCATGCGCCCTTTGAATTTCAAAGCCGATGTACTCCTCAATTTCTTCTAAAAATCTATTTTCATACGGTGTTATGAATGTAATAGCTTTTCCGTTCTTACCAGCTCGTCCCGTTCTTCCTGTACGATGTACATAACTTTCCTTTTCTAATGGGATATCATAATTAATAACATGTGTAATATTATCAATATCAATCCCTCTCGCAGCTACATCTGTTGCTACTAAATAACGGAACTTTCCTTTTCTAAAATCGTCCATAACTTCAAAACGATCTTCTTGTACCATACCGCCATGTATTTTGTCGCAAGGATAATTGACACGTTTTAATTGTCTAAATACGTGATCCACGTTTTCTTGTGTACGACAAAAAATAATACAACTATCTGGATTCTCAATCGTTGTTACATCTTTAAGAAGTGAAAGTTTCTCCTCTTCTCTTACCTCAAAAAGGGTATGCTCAATTTTGTCTGTTGTAATCCCAGCGGCCTTAATTTCAATATGAGTTGGCGAATCCATATATGTACGAGATAACTTTTCAACATCTTCTGGGAGTGTTGCTGAAAATAGCATTGTCATTCGTTTCGTAGGTAATTCGTCAATAATTGCCTCTACTTGATCGATAAAACCCATATTTAGCATTTCATCTGCTTCATCAATAACCAAGTACTTCAGGCGCTCTAAAGAAAGAGTACCCTTTTCAATATGATCCAACACACGGCCAGGAGTCCCAACTACAATATGTGTCTTTTGCTTTAATTCTAATTTTTGGCGTGCAAATGGAGATTTACCATAAACCGCGGCAGCCTTAATTCTTTTAAAGCGCCCTATATTCGTAATATCTTCTTTTACTTGCACTGCAAGTTCTCTCGTTGGTGTTAATACTAATGCTTGTGGCTTATTCTCTTCCCACTCCACCATTTCACAAAGTGGTATACCGAATGAAGCGGTTTTTCCACTTCCAGTCTGCGACTTCACAACAAGATCCTTCTTTTGCAAGGCAACTGGAATAACCTCTGCTTGCACTTCCGTTGGATGCTCATACCCTAAACCAGTAAGTGCTCTTACAATTTCTTTACTTAATGTATAATCTGCAAAGCTTTTTTTACTCATGTAATAACCTCATTTTTATTATGTATTTAATAATTATATTTTTTATATCCCACGTTCAATTATACTAAAATAATATATTAACCCAATTTTTATAGTTCATTAAAGTACCAACTTATTCTAAGTATAATTCTTTATATTTTTTTTTGAAACAACATAATAAAGGGCAGCCTTAATAATAAGTCTGCCCACCTAAACAATATATTTTTGTAGAAGAAATATCTTTACGGAACTAGTCTCTTTACAACCGGTATTCTTTGCAATACTAAAGTTATTACCATACTAAGGACAAGTGTAATAATTACATTGATAGGTATTGCCAATATTGCATGTACATGTGCATTCACCTTTGGAATGACTATGTATAGATAATTATTTAATAAGAAAAAGTGAAGAATATAAATTCCAAGACTTGCTTGGTTTATGCCACGCAATAAAAATGGTAATTGTCTGTCTGAATTTTGGAACGTATATCTGAAAAATACAAATAGTCCAATTGCCATAAGTACAACACCTGGAGCAAAATATTCATACCAATATTGATCCAGCTGTCCATTAGCTTTGACTGTATAATGGTATGTAATAAAGAATGTACCAATAAATCCTACAAGTCCCCCAATATAAGAAATGTTCCTCCATTTTTTCGTAATATCATAGTTCGATAAGTAATAACCAAGTAGAAAATATCCTACATAATTTGTAACGTAAAATAGTTCGATATTAAAGTTGATAGGATAATAATAATTTACTAGTTTGACTATAACAGATGCATATAGCCACAAAATTAAAAAATATTCTATCTCTCGCTTCTTAGCATTTTTCACAAATACTTTCAGTAAAGGTGTGATTAAATATATTCCTACAATCATGTATAGGAACCACAGATGTAACCCGATACTATTTGTTAAAAAGTACTTTATCCCTTGCTTTAAAGAAGCAGGAAAATATCCTACGCACGCCCCGTATATGTAAAATATGGAACTCCAACCTATAAAAGGTATGATCACTTTACTTGCACGTTTCTTTAAAAATTCCCCAATAGAAATATCCTTTGTTCCCTTTAATAATAAGGCTCCACTAATCATTACAAAAATTGGAACACTAGCACGCGAAAGTGAATCGTAAAAATTACCAGCCAACCAACGCGACACGTTATTTGAATCTAATATAGAAACATAACCAGCAGCAACGTGAATTGTAACGACCGCAATTGTCGCTACTACACGTAGCCAATCCATATATACTAAACGCCCCATAAAATCTCCCCTAAATCAATATATTTATCTGTTATTTGCCATATATAATTCTACATTAAATCATTACATATTAAAATACATTATAACCATATAAATCCAATAACTATTAAATAAACTTTAATCTTTCAAATTAAATATTAAAACCTTTGACTTATTACTAAAAATACTGTAAATTATCATTTGGACGAACATTTTTAAATAAACTAAGTGAAATATTCGTATTTTAGGGGTGTAAATGATGGAAAACGTATTTGATTATGAAGACATTCAATTAATTCCTGCAAAATGCATTGTAAATAGCCGATCTGAATGTGATACAACTGTCACTTTAGGAAAACATAAATTTAAATTACCTGTCGTACCTGCAAATATGCAAACGATTATTGATGAAAGAATCGCAACTTATTTAGCTGAAAATAATTACTTCTACATTATGCATCGTTTCCAACCAGAGAAACGAATCTCATTCATTAGAGATATGCAATCACGTGGATTAATTGCTTCAATCAGCGTTGGTGTTAAAGAAGACGAGTATGAATTCGTACAACAATTAGCTGCTGAGCAACTTTCCCCTGAATACATTACAATCGATATCGCGCACGGCCATTCTAATGCTGTGATCAACATGATTCAACATATTAAAAAGCATTTACCAGAAAGCTTCGTTATCGCTGGAAACGTTGGAACTCCAGAGGCGGTAAGAGAATTAGAAAACGCTGGTGCTGACGCGACAAAAGTTGGCATTGGACCTGGTAAAGTTTGTATTACCAAAATTAAAACAGGCTTTGGAACTGGTGGTTGGCAGCTAGCTGCACTTCGCTGGTGTGCAAAAGCTGCAAGTAAGCCAATCATTGCTGACGGCGGTATTCGTACGCATGGCGACGTAGCTAAATCTATTCGATTTGGGGCGACTATGGTTATGATCGGTTCTCTATTCGCTGGTCATGAAGAGTCTCCAGGGGAAACAGTTGAAAGGGATGGAAAACTTTATAAAGAGTACTTCGGCTCAGCTTCTGAATTCCAAAAAGGTGAGAAGAAAAACGTTGAAGGTAAGAAAATGTTCGTTGAGCATAAAGGTTCTTTAGAAGACACTTTAATCGAAATGGAACAAGATCTTCAATCTTCTATCTCTTATGCTGGTGGAACAAAATTAGACTCAATTCGTACTGTAGATTATGTTGTCGTGAAAAACTCTATTTTCAACGGTGACAAAGTATATTAATTCTTAAATTTAACTCGAAGGACAAGCATTTTTATGCTTGTCCTTT
Organism: Bacillus cereus group sp. BfR-BA-01310; assembly: GCF_022664325.1. NCBI lineage: Bacteria > Bacillati > Bacillota > Bacilli > Caryophanales > Bacillaceae > Bacillus > Bacillus cereus group sp. BfR-BA-01310. Next base: position 542,097 of record NZ_JAKUHD010000002.1, read on the forward strand.
TTTTATGTATAAAACTGTTAAATATTTTCATTTAACTGAATTTTCTAGTATCATGTTTTTAAATACTTAAAATAAGGGGGATACATTAAATGAAAGATGTAATTGAGAAACGCCCTATTCGCGAAGAAGTTCCTACTGAACTAATATGGGATCTTTCTGATTTGTATAAGTCTGATAATGAGTGGCACACTGCATTAAATGTATTAGAAAATGATATAAAAAGACTCGATGCATTTAAAGGACAATTACATACTAATCCCACCACTTTATTAAATTGCCTACTTTTAGAAGAAGAGCTTTTAATGAAGTTAACAAAACTCAGCACATATGCAAATTTAAAAGAATCTACTGATCGTACAGATCCAGTTATTCAAGCGAACTCTTCCAAAATTTCAGCTCTAGGAGCGAAAATGCATACTGCACGATCCTTTATTCATAACGAAATTCTTTCATTTGGAGAAGGAACGATTGAAAAATATTTAACTGAGGAAACAGAACTCGAACCTTTCCGTAAATCATTATTAGAAGTACTCAAAAAGAGACAGCATACTCTCTCACCTGAAACAGAGGAGGCCCTTGCTGCACTCGGCGAAGTTCATAGTTCCCCCTACAAAATTTATGGTATGACTAAATTGGCGGATATGGATTTCACTCCTATACAGGACGAACAAGGAAATGATTTGCCTGTATCATTTGCATTATTTGAAAGCAAATATGAATTTTCTCCAAGCGCATATATACGTAGAGAAGCATATTCATCATTTATTTCCACATTGAAACGCTATAAAAATACAGTTGCAACAACATATGCTACTGAAGTAAAAAAACAAGTGACACTTTCTCGTTTACGCAAATATGAATCCGTTACTCATATGCTTTTAGAGCCCCAAAAAGTTCCACTTGAAATGTATAACAACCAACTAGATATTATTTATAACGAATTAGCGCCTCATATGCGCCGTTTTGCAGATTTAAAAAAGAAAGTATTAGGGCTTGATCAAATGCTTTTCTGTGACTTACACGCACCTTTAGATCCTGAATTTAATCCGACAATCACATACGAAGAAGCTGGTAAACTAATTCAAGAGTCTTTAAAAGTATTAGGAGAGGAATATAATGCTATTATCGAAAAGGGGTTTAAAGAAAGATGGGTAGACCTTGCAGATAACGTTGGAAAATCAACAGGTGCCTTCTGCTCTAGCCCATACGGTTCTCACCCTTATATTTTAATTACATGGCAAAATACGATGCGCGGATGTTTCACATTAGCTCACGAATTTGGGCATGCTGGCCATTTTTATTTAGCAAATAAAAACCAGCGTATTATGAACGTACGTCCATCTATGTACTTTGTGGAAGCACCTTCAACAATGAATGAATTACTATTAGCACAGTATCTACTCGCGACAAATGAAGATAAGAGAATGCGTAGATGGATCATTTTGCAACTACTCGGCACATATTATCATAACTTTGTTACTCATTTACTTGAGGGTGAATATCAACGCAGAGTATATTCCTTGGCAGAAGAAGGGCAAGCGCTTACTGCTACAACTTTAACTGACATAAAAACGAATGTCCTTTCTACATTCTGGGGAGATTCAGTAGAAATTGATGAAGGCGCCAGTTTAACATGGATGCGTCAACCTCACTATTATATGGGCTTATATTCTTACACATATTCAGCAGGCCTAACTGCATCTACCGCTGTAGCCCAAATGATTAAGGAAGAGGGACAGCCTGCTGTTGATCGCTGGCTCAATGTACTTCGTGCAGGTGGTACAATGACACCACTCGAATTAATGAAACACGCTGGAGTAGACATGTCAAAGCCAGATGCAATCCGTAAAGCTGTTTCTTATGTCGGTTCATTAATTGATGAATTAGAACGTTCTTATCAGGAATAAAGTGAAACTTTAATCAGTGGGGTTTTGTCCATCCCCCGCTGATTATTAGCCCACACCAATCGGGATTTTGCGGGATAAAAATAAGCCCTCGCTTTATGAGGGCTTATTCTATATCTACTTTCCAAATCTTTTGCGGTATCCGCATTTCCTACATAATTCTTCTACCGCAACCCTTTTTGAAAATCCATCTACAATATTTTTCGCTCTATCGCCCTCAATAATATTAGAGAATGAATCATTATTAATATTCCCAAGATTAATAATCCCCTCACCATCTAAGCAACAAGGAATAACAGTTCCGTTCGCTAAAATTCCAGCCTGATTACGTAAGCCATGACAGAAACCTTTTCCATCATCCTCTTCTTCATGTAATGCTGGCCACTGGAATTCATAATCTTGATTAATAAATACACGTTCCGCAATTTTTATACCTTTTCCTGGTGTAAGCTTCTCTTCAATTTTATAAGAAAGATCAAATTCTTTTTCGATAATAGATAATAACTCTCTATTCCGCTGAATTTCAAGATTCGTTTTGTTGTCCTGAGTTAAATTCCATAATCTTAACGAAACAATTAAATCCGATTGACTTGTCGCCTCTCTAATGAAAGAAAGTATGCTCCTTACATAGCCCTCTTTATCTTGCGATCCCGGGTGTCCATCAAAACTGTGCAGCGAAAAATTCATTTGTCTTAATGCAGGTTTATTTAACAATCTATGCCTTCTCTTATTAATTAACGTTCCGTTCGTTGTAATATTCACTTTAAACCCTTTTTCATGGCTTAGATCAAGCAATTGATCTATCTTTGGATGAAGCAAAGGCTCCCCCTTCACGTGCAAATAAATGTAGTCTGTGTGAGGTTTAATTTGGTCTAATCTTTTAGCAAAATCCTCCACAGAAATGAACTGCTTCTGCCTTTCCGTCGGCGGACAAAAGCTGCACGCAAGATTACATACGCTCGTAATCTCCAAGTAAAACTTCTTAAACTTTTTCACCTTTAATTCCTCACTTCTCTAACTACTTATACTTTTTCCTCTTCATATTACAGCATATTTTTATGGAAATAGAAACATACTTATTTTAGGAAATCTACATACCACCTAGTAATGTTTAAAAGACCATCGGTGATTTTTATCCAATGGTCTTTCCCACTATTAATTATCTTTAACCTCTTTTACATACTCCCATGTTTCACCTTGATTTTTTGATTGATAAAGTATACTACTATTACCATTGTAGTCTCCATCTGCTCCTTGCCCTACTAGCATGTTAAAAACTCCATCCTTCTCATAAGGCAGATTAGGAAAATCAAACGGATTTATTACCTGTCCACTTTCTAGTTTCACTTCCTGATTCGTATAGCTCACCTTTTTAAAAGTTATACCCCCATCATCTGTACGGTATAGCCTCCCTTCATTGCCAGAGGGTCTGGCTGCCCTTAAAAATCCGAGCTTTTCATTAAAAAAGATGATTCCTGATGCACTACCAACCGCTTCATTGAACGGGTCCTCATTTATAACTCCCCATGTTTCCCCACCATCAATTGTCTTGCTTAGGGAATAAAAGGTACTCCCTAATGCTTTATCTGTAACATCTAGTTTATAACCCACTTCTTTTGAAAAGTAAAATTGCTCATTATTATTAGTTAAATCCTTCTTTTTCTTTTTAGAACTACTTTCCTTACTCCAATTTGGGGCACCTAGTAAATTATATCTAGCAGGTACTATCTCTTTCTCTTTTCCAGGGATAAATATAGATACCGTATATCCAATTATTTCGGATTTTGCTTCTTCAAGCTTCTCTAATTTCCCATCTTTATTAATATTAATAATTCCTTCTCCATTGTAACCCCAGTTCCTTTTCCCATAATAAACCAGCCCATACTTATCTTCATTCCACTTACTGACAGTTTGTTTAACTGGAATAGCTTGAACTGTTTTAATTAAAGGTTTTACTAATTTATCTTCATTATAATCAGCGTTAACATACCCATTTAATCCTACAAAAATATCTTTTGATTTATTTTTATTATAAGATATTAAGTAGCTTTCCTCTTTTCCAGCAGCATTTTTTCCATAAAGAAAAGTATCAAATGATATAACTGTTCCATCTGATTTAAATTCCAAAGTAAAATCATCCGACATATATAACTTCTTTGGCAAAGTATATTTCTTATTTATATCTTCAAAAATACCCTCTACACCATACTTATATATATTATCACGCTCAAGCTTAACTGATCTTTCGTTTTTTACGCTTTCTATAAACCATGCTAGTTTACCACCATAATTCGTTGCACTTTTATAAATTTTCATCCCATAAAAAGACGTTATAAAGATAAGGATGATAACGGAAATGTATTTCCATCCCTTTACATTTAATAATTTGGACGATTCACGTTCCCTATTTTTTATAACTTTAATTGTAGTAAATATAATGATAAGTATTAAAAATGCTATAGATAATAACCAAATATAAATATTATTATTGATTCTTCCATACATACATAATAAAGCTAACTCATAACAAAAAATCCAGTATACGATTATTACTAATGGATTTTTTAGTAATGATATCAATATTTTTTTCATATCTCTCTTAAATATGTTAAGCCCCCCTAAATACATCTAATACTTCTTTTCTCCTCTATTGAGTATACTTGATTTTACCAAACACTTGCATATCCCTATATTTATTGTACATTTTCATTACGTAGCAGTTACATCTAAAATCATAAAGTGCGTATAAAAAAGCACTCTATCCTGTAAAGATAAGTGCTTTTTTCTTGATTATATTTTTTATTCAATATACAGCCAATAATACTTTATGTTAATACACAAGGCATGATTAATTTCCGATTACTACTCACTATTTATGATACGGTTCACCGTAACTAATCTAAATAGGGTTATTTTTTATTATTTTCATAATTAAATTTAACAAAAAAGGTAGTGCCTTCCGATCCTGTTTGAATTTCTATTTTTGCATTATGGCGGGCGGCAATAGCATAACATACACCTAATCCCAATCCAGTTCCATTATCTTTGGTCGTGTAAAATGGAGTACCCAGTTTCTCTAATACTTCAGGCTTGATACCTTTTCCTTGATCCTGTACTGCAAGCACCGCACAATTTTGACCTTCCTTGTAGGTGCTAATGGTTAGAACTTTCTCTGTGCTCATCGCTTCTAAGCCATTACGGTATAGGTTTAGTAATAATTGTCGTATCTCATTACGGTTTAAAAGTAATTCCGGAATGTCATTTGTATCGACTTGAATATATTTATTTTGATTATACGTATCAATCTTTATTAAAGGAATAATATCGTGAATAATTGAATTTAAATCTAACATCTGCAAATCTGATTTCCTTGTATTACCCATTGAGAGAAATTCAGTAATAATAGAATTGGAACGGTCAAGTTCTTCAATCATTAAATTAAAGTACTTATTATGGTTCTCATAGCTGTTCTCTTCTTTTAATAACTGCAAAAATCCTCGTACTGTTGTCATTGGATTTCTAATCTCGTGGCTAATACCTGCTGCCATTTGCCCTATTAACTCTATGTTGGATAACCTTTTCAATTCCTGTTCATATTGCTTTTTTTCCGTTATGTTTTTAAAAATACAACAAATACCATCATCATACGGGTATGCAATAACTTCGTGCCAATATTCATCAGGGGTAGAAAGAAATTCGAAATGAACTGTAGTTCGCTCTGACATTGCACGATGAAATTCCTTATACATAACTGTGTCGACGCTACTCAGGAAAACCTCCCATACATTCTTGCCTAATACATCTTTTGCTGTTTTTCTTTGTGGAAAATATTGATGCTTATTTACGTACGTAAATTCCCATTTATTATTCAAAGTAAAGAATCCATCCGTAATACTTTCAATCACACTTGTAACTTTCTCATTAGCAGCAGCTAGTTCTCTCGTTCGCTCTTCCACCATGCTTTCAAGTTGATCCATATATAACAAGTTTGAAAACGTAGGAGCTGTGGCATCAACGATAGATTTTGCCAGTTGAATTTGGGAATTATCGTAATTGTGAGCTTTTCCCCCTTTGCCAACGACGATTATCCCTAATACTTCCCCCATTGAAACCAATGGAATCATCAGTAGACCCTTACTATCTATATTTTTTGTTTGAATAACCTCTTGGATCTTGGCTTCATAGCTTTTCTCCATCCAATCCGCTTCTGTCCAATCACAGTCCTTGCTTAACTTCGTCGTTTTAATCGTTGTTTTGTCTAGCGGGTCTAAAAGGTGGGCAGCCATGTTTTTACTCTCTAAAATCTGTCCTAAGTAAAAAAAACATTTATCAAAACTCTCCTGTATCGAGGAACACATTGATAAATCACGGGTAACATTTAGTAACAGCTGCTTCTCGGCGATAAGGTTTTCCTTTTGTGTTAAATTATTTGCGTTTTGAATTGCGACCGCAGCCATATTTACATAAGCTTCAACACTTTGAATTTCTGAATCTGTTAAGTTCATTGGAGTTCCATAATCAAATAAAAAAACCAGACCAAATAACTCTTGCCCAAATGAGATAGGCAGGACTAATACGGACTTAATTTTGAACGCATCAACTGATCTCGGATCTGGCCGATGATCCTTTGAGGTATCAGGGATATAGATGGTTTTCTTGGTTTCAATAACTTCTTTTGCCAGTAAGTCTATTTCAGGATCAATTACCTGAGTATCGAGCGTTACGCCATTTATGGTCTCTGGTTTTCCTGCAAACCCTCTAAATGTTCCATCTTCCTGGGGTAAATAAATTCCAACAGCGTTGCATTGAACAATCTCCTCTGATATCGCCATTGTTACACGCTGCAATACTTCACGTAGTTCTAATTTTGTATTTATTATTTTTGTTATATTCGCGAGCCTAGAATATCTCGCCTGATCACTTAACATTCACATAGCCCCCAATTATAGGCATAATAAAATAAACATGATAATATCAGTGAAAATCAAGACCAACCTGCCATTTTCGATTTTCTCCTGTATTCTTTTCTTACCCTTGTTTTACATAGAATACCTCACTTACTTATGATACGGTTCACCGCGATTAATCCGAAACGCCCTATATACTTGCTCAAGCAATACTAGACGCATTAATTGATGTGGTAATGTCATCTTTGAGAAAGAAAGAGATTCGTTTGAACGCTTCATTACTTCTGAGCTAAGTCCAAGTGATCCACCAATTACAAACGCTACTTTACTCTTTCCGTATGTTGCAAGACGATCTAGACTTGCTGCAAACTCTTCTGATGATTTTTGTTTTCCTTCTATAGCTAGCGCAATGACATGCGTATCATCAGAAATTTTATCCAGTATACGTATACCTTCTTTTTCTTTTACAATTAACATTTCTGCTTCACTTAAATTTTCTGGTGCCTTTTCATCTGGTAATTCAATTACTTCTACTTTTGCATAAGAAGATAATCGTTTTAAGTATTCTGCTATACCTTGTTTCAAGTATTTTTCTTTTAATTTTCCGATTGAAATAATCGAGATATTCACATTTATTCCCCACCTTACAAACACGTTATCCACATAACTTATCCACATATCCACAAATGTTACCCACATATTGTGTGAGAATCTGTGTTCGATACAACATATGTCGCCTCATTTTGACAAAATTCACATGTTTTCTTCTCTTTTTCAGAGTTATCCACATTGTTAATAACTGGCGCAACTTCACACTCATCTACAATGATATCTAGTGCTAATTCAACGTGTTCTAAACAACAAGGTAAATTCATATTCCTCACCTCACTTTTCTACAATAGAAAACAGGAGGTAGGCCCTCCTGTTTTTAATACTTTTGAATGCCTAATTTCACCGTTGTTGTCGCTCGTTTTGTGCCACGATAAAACGTAAGAGTCATTTTATCGTTAATTTTTTTATTATATAAGGCCGTGCGGAACCCAATAATATCTTGCACCGGTTTTCCATCTACCGCCACAATAACGTCATGTTCTCGCAAGCCAGCATCCGTACCTGGCGAAGGACTTTTCACATCTAAAATGCAAACCCCTTCCGTTACGTTATCTGGTAAATGTAACGTTTTTGACCAATAATAATTTGGAATCTCGTTTAATGATCTTAGTTCAATTCCAACATAAGGTCTTTTTACTTTACCGTATTTCTCAAGTTCATTCATAACAGGGACGGCTCTCGTAATTGGAATAGCTAGTCCAATTCCTTCTACTTCTTTTGCTGCAATTTTCATTGAGTTAATGCCAATTAATTGTCCTGCTGCATTTACAAGTGCACCACCACTATTACCTGGATTAATTGCCGCATCTGTTTGCAATACTTCTACTTGCCAATCGTAATGTCCATCTTGATTTAAATCTACAGGAACAATACGCTCGTTAGCCGAAATAATACCTTGTGTGACAGTCCCGGAAAATTGTAATCCTAGTGGATTTCCAATCGCAATAACCGGCTCTCCTCTACGAACAGTATTAGAGTCGCCAATTTCAATCACTTTTTTCACATACTTCGCATCTATTTCTAGTACTGCTAAATCTGTGACTACATCGGTTCCTAATACTTTACCCTGAACCTTCTTACCGTCACTCAGGCTCACTTCAATACGATTCGCTCCCGCAACAACGTGGTTATTTGTTACGATGTAAGCATGTCCATCTGTCCTCTTATAAATCACACCAGAGCCTGTACCCGCTTCTGAATCCGCCTCTGAAAAATCATCTCGCTGAATATTAATAACACCAACAACTGCTTCAGACGCACGATCAACAGCATCTACAAAGCTAATCTGTTTAGCTGGAACATTTCCAGCTTGAGCTTGAGCCATATTTTTCCCACTTGCTTCAGCTTGTGGAAGCGTACCTGCATGATTCGAAAATAAAGGGGCTCCAAATGCAAATAATGAAGCCCCTACAATTGTTCCCGCTATGCTAGAAACTACAATACCTTTATGCTTCTTTTTACCCGCACGTTTTATACGATATTTTTCTTCATCAATAAAGGACATATTTGTTCACCTATCTTCCTAAAAACAACTATATTCACCTTTATTGTTTACTAAAATGAAGAATTATACGTATTGAATTTTCGTAGGCATTTTCGGGTCTGTATCATGTATTTCAAAAGATTCTCCAACGCCAAAACCTTTTTCTTCTAATACTTGTGATACAGACATACGCGCTAATTCTTTCATGTTATTATCTAAGCTTAAATGTGCTAAATAAATATGTTTTGTCTCGTCTGTAATAACATCCGCCATCGCCAATGCGGCGTCCTCATTACAAACGTGACCTACATCACTTAATATACGTCGTTTAATGCTCCATGGATATCGTCCCATACGAAGCATTTCAACATCATGATTACTTTCAAATACGAAAGCATTCGCTCCCTTAATAACACCCTTCATACGATCACTTACGTAGCCAGTATCTGTAATAAGAGCTAACTTTCTATTATTATTATGAAAAGCGTAAAACATCGGCTCTGCTGCATCATGAGAAACACCAAATGATTCAACTTCAATATCGCCAAATGTTTTCACATCCCCAACTGAGAAAATAAATTTTTGATCAGTTGGGATATTGCCTATTAAGTGTTCCATCGCATTCCATGTTTTCTCGTTCGCATAAACAGGTAAATCATATTTACGTGCCAATACACCTAATCCTTTAATATGATCACTATGCTCATGTGTTACAAGAATACCTGATATGTCATTTATATTCAGTTCAGCTTGTTTAAACAAAGCCTCTGTAGCTTTACCACTTAAACCTGCATCGACGAGCAATTTTTTTTCATCCGTTCCTACATATAACATATTCCCTGTACTTCCACTTGCAAGTACACTAAACTGCATGCTCATTCTTTCTCACTCCATTATATTCTTCAGGCACTTGATTTTCGCCTAATTCCATGACTTGTCCTTCAATTGCATTCACAAAAAAGTCCTTTTTTTGCTCTGTCTTTAAGTTCCATGTTGGGGCAAGCACTTGTATATTAGAAGAAGACTCTGCAAGAGTCGCATATCCGATCTGCGCCTCTTTCACATGCGTATTGTCCGCAATTTTATTTTTTAAATATAAATTCACTAAAGCCGTTTGAGCAGTAATGATTTCTTGCTCTTTCGTTTTTTCACTTTCGCCCATTTCCTTTAAATCCGTTAACATCGTTTGTGTATACGAAACAAGCTCATTCTTTTCATTTAAATCCACAACGATCATCGCACGCTCATTGTAGAAAATTGGTTTATCTTTATACTTTTGAAAGAAGTAAATTTTTGAGTCCTTTATTGCTCCAAACTCATATTTTTGTCCATCTAGCACATAATTTTTCAAAAAGTCATTATACTTATCTTTTGACAATGATTTCGTATTTAAAAAAGGCTCTTTTAATTTACTCTCTATTTGATATTCGCCTTGTAAGTGTGCCGTTTGATTTTTTAAAGATTGCACATCCTCTTCTTTGAAAACCTTATTTTTCGCCATTATAAGTGACTCTTTTTTCGGTTCTTTAGGAAAATTCCCCATAGTAATTTTTTCAGCTTTTAATTGTTGATCGATCTTTGTTTCCGCCACAAGCTCCAATTGATTACTACCTTGCTTTTGAATGAATTGAAAAATAAGAAAGAGGTCTAAAACAAAAAAGGTCACAATAAATATCGTTTTAATTCGATCCCAATCCATTTAGTCCCCCCTCACTCCACTCAAATATTTGTTGCTTACCTTCTTCATCATATTTTACATACCATATCGGCTGTAAAATACCCATTTTCCTTGCGTTGATGGAAGGTTCCAATGATAATTTATAACCAATCCCAACATCCTGAATTGAATTTTTGTCAATTTCCGGATTATTTTCTAATGATGTCATCACCGTATGACCTGATGCAAGAGAAGTTGTTGGTTGTTTATTTGGTAAACTGAAACTTAAATTATAAAGAGGTCTTTCATACTGCATGACTTCACCTGAACCCCACGCTTGTTTTAATTCAGCGATTCCATCTGCATTAAATACAGGCAAGCCGCCTTCATATAAACGGAATGAAGTTTTCCCCTTACTAATGTAATCAAAACGATAAGACTTTAAAGTGCCACTATGCCCACTTACAAAGTCAAAACTTTTTTGTAAAATTATTGCATTATCTGTAGTTTTATCGCTATGTACAGCGGAGTTTTTATATTTCAACATTGCATTCGACTTATCAATTTCCATAGAACGGATACCATCCGTAAATGTTTCCTTTGTTTTCTCAGAAATAGGACTTAAATAACGTGGATCACTAAATAAAGCATTTTTAAACGTATCCACTTCTAGTTTAGATGTAATATACTCTACCTTACTTAATTCCGTAATCCCATCTGGTAAAAAAAGTTTTTTTGTATCATTTATTTGATATTCAAAATATGGTCTTGCTACTGTTATAAGTTGATTTTGAGCATTTAAAATATCCTTTACGTAAGCACCAGTCAATGTCGCTTGATATATTTTACGAGAAGTATCATAGGAAACAAAATTAACTTTAATTTCTTGATCCTTGCTTCGAGAAGGGTCAATTATAATACGATTAAAACTTCTGTTACTTTCTATGTTTTTATCTTTAATATTAAACATACTTTTAATCGTATCCAGTGGGATATTTGTAGGGAAAACAAATTCAATTTTTTCTTCTCCGTGTACATAAGAAAGAAAATCACCTTTAGGAACTGACCCTGTTATCTCCCTAAAATCATGTAATTCTCCATTTTCAAGAATTTTATAAATTGAATCCACATTTTCCTTATTTTCGCTCACATAATGATTTTTCTCTTTATGAATAATGACAGAAGATGGGCGAACAATCTCCGAAATCTTTATTGGATTTATATCTTCGTTACCTTGAACGAATTTTGTGTTTTGCATGGAAGTAGAATCAGGAACATATGTCCATAAGTTAAAAGTAAGAAATAGGCTAATGACAACTAAATTAATTAGAACTATCGTTTTAAAGTTTTCCATGCTCATTCCCAATCGTCCTCTTCATCTGCCGCCATTGGCAATGTGAAATAAATAGTTGTCCCTTTTCCTTCTTCACTCTTCGCCCAAATCGAGCCGCCATGTGCCTCAATCATCTCTTTCGCAATAGCTAACCCAAGGCCTGTACCACCCATCTGTCTCGAACGCGCTTTATCCACACGATAAAAACGTTCAAAGATTTTCTCTACATTTTCTTTCGGAATTCCCATTCCTTGATCACTCACACTAATTTCTAATAACTCCCCGCGATCACGTAGGCGATATGTTACTGTGCCACCTTCTGGTGAATACTTTAATGCATTGGAAATAATGTTATATAAAACTTGTGTAATTTTGTCCGAATCCATATCAATAAATCGAGATTTCTTAGAGAAAGATCGTTTGAAACTTACATTTTGCTCTTTGGACATTTCAAAGCGATCGATAACATTGTTAAAAAAGTCAGTAAAGTCGACAAACTCCTTCATTAAACGATGTTCTGTACTATCTAGTTTAGATAGTTGTAACAATGCATTTACAAGCCTGATCATTCTTTCTGTTTCCTCTTGTGTAACCGTTAAAAATTGTGGTGCAATATTCGGATCTTGCCATGCTCCATCAGTAAGCGCTTCTAAGTAACTACGCATCGTCGTTAACGGCGTTCTTAACTCATGAGATACGTTTGCAACAAACTCACGGCGCTCTCGTTCTATGCGCTCCTGCTCTGTTACATCATATAATACAGCAATTAAACCATTTGCCTTCCCTGTTTCTTTTTGAATAACAGAGAAACTAGCACGTAAAATATACGGTTCATTTCTCGTACTAAAGTCTAATAAAACTGAATCGGGTTCTTCATATAAATGATCCAGTGTAAATTCTTCTTGTATCCCTAGCACTTCTAATACCGATTGATCTAGCGCTGTTTCACGCGAAACATTTAACATTTTTTCCGCAGGATCATTTAATAAAATAATATCCCCTTTTCGATCAGTAGCGATTACCCCATCTGTCATATGTGATAAAACAGATGATAATTTTCGTCTTTCACTTTCTGTTGAGGAACGAGCTTGTTGTAATTTTTTAGATAAATTATTAAAAGATAATGCTAGTTGTCCAATTTCATCATGACTATGCACCTTTACTTTTCGCGAATAATTTCCTTTCGCCATTTCAATTGCTTGTCTTCGCATATCTGAAATTGGTCTCGTAATTGTTTGAGCCAATAAAATTCCAAGTACAGCTGTTACTAATAAGGCAATTACTGTCCCCGTTGCAAAAATTTGATTTATATCCTTCATTTGTTTATACACATCTTCCATAGATGCAACAATATGAATGACGCCAAGTACCTCTCCGCCTGGTTCTTTTAAAATAGGCGTAATCATAACTTGAACTCGATGGCCTGTCTGTCCATCTTTCTCAATCTTTGACTCTGGTTTCTTTTGTACCATTACCCGCTGTACAGCTCTATCTGTTGACATTCTTCCTACCTTATTTTGCTTAGACGCGTCTGAAATTGCCATCAATTTTCTATTGGCGTCAATTACACTTACTTCTTGAATGTCTTTCTTACGGTCTGATGCAAATTTTTGAATCGATTCCTTAATAGCCTTATCTACTGATTCTGTTTTAGGACGCTCTTTTACAAACTCTTGCTTCAAGTTATAAGAAAGTAAGTTTGTTTGCTGCGTTAAGGAATCTTGAAAACCTTTTACAAGGCTTTTTTCTAATTCCCTAACGAAATATACGCCAATAACTTGCATCGCTATTAATATCAATAGCATATATATAAGCACAAATTTTAAATGAATAGATTGAAAAAAACCGACTTTCTTCATATACTATTCCTGCTCTGGGTCACGCAAGTAATACCCTACCCCACGTCTAGTTACAATTAAAGTAGGGTGACTTGGATTATCTTCAATTTTTTCACGTAAACGACGTACCGTTACATCCACTGTACGTACATCTCCAAAATAATCATAACCCCAAACTGTTTGCAATAAATGTTCACGTGTCATAACTTGTCCTAGATGCTTCGCTAAATAATGTAGTAATTCAAATTCGCGATGTGTAAGTTCGATGCTTTCTTCACGCTTTGTCACACTATAAGCATTCGGATTAATAACGATTGGTCCAATAACCATTTCAGTATTTTCTTCTTTTTCTGCTGCACCACCCTGCTGATGGCGACGTAAATTCGCTTTCACACGCGCAAGCAACTCCCTCGTGCTAAATGGCTTCGTTACATAATCATCTGCTCCAAGCTCAAGCCCTAATACTTTATCAATTTCAGAGTCTTTTGCTGTAAGCATAATAATTGGCATTTCTGAGCTTTTACGTATTTCACGACATACCTCTAAGCCATCTTTTCCCGGTAACATAATATCTAATAAAACCATATCTGGCTGTTCTTCATTTGCCTTCTCAATTGCCTCATCACCATCATGCGCCATTACAATTTCAAAACCTTCTTTTTCTAGGTTAAACTTTAAAATATCTGCAATCGGCTTTTCATCGTCAACTACTAAAATTTTCTTTCCCATCATCGTCTATTTCCTCCTTATAAAAATATGGTCAATAATCCTTAAACACACTGACGTTTATATAGTATGTCCCTATATGACCGTACCCTTTGTTTAAGTATTTTCTCCTCTATTCTCATAGACCCATGTATGATCCACTTTTACACGGAATCCTATACGATCTATAGAAAAACCTCTAGCTTCAACTGCTAGAGGCTCCTCATTCTATTTTAAAATAACTACTCAATTTTGTAAAATTACATAAATAAAAAGGATATTAAGTGGGCCCACTTAATATCCTGAGAGTGGCTCGGGACGGAATCGAACCGCCGACACGAGGATTTTCAGTCCTCTGCTCTACCGACTGAGCTACCGAGCCAAAACTATATATAAAACCACTAATGGTGGTATAAACAAAAGTGGCGGTCCCGACCGGGGTCGAACCGGCGATCTCCTGCGTGACAGGCAGGCATGTTAACCACTACACCACGGGACCAAAAATGAACATAAAAAAACATGACCCGTACGGGATTCGAACCCGTGTTACCGCCGTGAAAGGGCGGTGTCTTAACCACTTGACCAACGGGCCACGAAAAATAAAATGGTGAGCCATGAAGGATTCGAACCTTCGACCCTCTGATTAAAAGTCAGATGCTCTACCAACTGAGCTAATGGCTCATACTCACCAACGTCATATTTTCGTGACGACAAGATGTATCATAACATATTATCTTTTATTTTTGCAATACCTTTTTTTATTTTTTTATAAAAGATAAGAAAAAACTCATGCAGGCATGAGTTTTTTCTAAAAAATATCAATTAAGCTTCGTATACGTTACGAACGATATTTGTTTGGTTACGATCCGGTCCAACTGAGAACATAGATAATTGAATTCCTGTTAACTCAGAAACACGCTCTACGTATTTTCGTGCATTTTCAGGAAGCTCGTCTAATGATCTTACACCAGTAATATCTTCTGTCCAACCTGGAAGCTCTTCGTATACAGGCTCACATTTCGCTAAAATGTTTAAGTTTGCTGGAACTTCATCGATAACTTCGCCATTGTATTTGTAAGCAACACAAATTTTAAGAGTTGGAATACCTGTTAGAACGTCGATAGAATTTAATGATAGATCTGTTAAACCACTAACACGACGTGCATGTCTTACAACAACGCTATCGAACCAACCTACGCGGCGTGGACGACCAGTTGTTGTTCCATACTCACGACCAACTTCACGAATTTGATGACCAATTTCATCATGAAGCTCAGTAGGGAACGGACCATCACCTACACGGCTTGTATATGCTTTACATACACCTACAACGCGCGTAACTTTCGCAGGACCAACTCCAGTTCCAACTGTTACACCACCAGCAATTGGGTTAGAAGATGTAACGAATGGGTACGTACCGTGGTCAATATCAAGCATAACACCTTGTGCACCTTCAAATAATACACGGTGATTGTTATCTAGTGCATCATTTAATACAACAGATGTATCGCATACATATTGTGCGATTTGTTGTCCATATTCGAAGTACTCTTCAAAGATTTCTTCTACACTGAAACCTTCTGTATCGTACATTTTTTCAAATAAACGATTTTTCTCTACTAAATTGCGCTCAAGCTTCTCTTTAAATGCTTCACGGTCTAAAAGATCAGCCATACGGATACCAATACGAGCAGCTTTATCCATATATGCAGGACCGATACCTTTTTTCGTTGTACCGATCTTATTATCACCTTTACTTGCTTCTTCTAACTCATCTTGTTTTAGGTGATAAGGTAAAATAACGTGCGCACGATTACTAACACGTAAATTGTCAGTACTTACACCACGATCGTGTAAGTATTTTAATTCTTCAAGTAATGCTTTTGGATCTACTACTAAGCCGTTTCCGATTACACAAATTTTCTCTTTATAGAAAATACCAGATGGAATTAAGTGTAATTTATATTTAACTCCGCCGAAAACAATTGTGTGTCCTGCGTTATTTCCACCTTGATATCTTGCAACTACTTCCGCATGCTCAGAAAGAAAGTCAGTAATTTTACCTTTTCCTTCATCGCCCCATTGTGTTCCTACAACTACTACTGAAGACATTATTAAAGCACCTCCGCAATTTTCAAACGAACTTTTCAAACAATATAATTGTACCAAAACAGAAAGAGAAGTCAACCAAAAAGCGAACATTTTTTTATCGAAAAACGTTTTCGTTCGTAAGAATTACATATTCATCTTATGAAAGCCCTATCTTTCATATAAAAAAAAAGAAACACATCTTATTATAAGAAATGTGTTTCTTTTTTATACTGCCTTTATGCGGGCGGCGCATGTCCATCATCAAAGCGACGTTCTAAGTTAACGAACTTATTAAACTCTTTAACGAATGCAAGCTCTACCGAGCCTACTGGACCGTTACGTTGCTTTGCAATAATGATTTCAATGGTATTTTTATTTTCCGTTTCTCGATCATAGTAATCTTCACGATATAGGAAGGCTACAATATCAGCATCCTGCTCGATACTTCCTGATTCACGAATATCAGACATCATCGGGCGTTTATCTTGACGAGATTCTACACCACGAGACAACTGCGACAAGGCAATAACAGGTACTTGCAATTCACGTGCAATCCCTTTTAGTGTACGAGAAATCTCAGATACTTCCTGCTGACGGTTTTCTCCTGATTTCCCACTTCCTTGAATAAGCTGCAGGTAATCAATCAAAATCATACCAAGACCTTGTTCTTGCTTTAATCTACGACATTTTGCTCGAATCTCATTTACTTTAATCCCTGGCGTATCATCAATATATATACCAGCATTTGAAAGACTCCCCATTGCCATCGTTAATTTCGCCCAATCATCAGAAGTTAATGAACCGGTACGAAGTCTTTGTGCATCAATATTTCCTTCCGCACAAAGCATACGCATAACAAGCTGATCCGCACCCATCTCCAAACTAAAAATCGCTACATTTTCATCAGTTTTCGTCGCTACATTTTGTGCGATATTTAATGAAAATGCCGTTTTCCCTACTGATGGACGTGCTGCCACGATGATTAAATCATTTCGTTGGAAACCAGCTGTCATCTTATCTAATTCGGTAAACCCAGTTGGTATCCCGGTAACTTCACCTTTTTGATTATGCAAAAGTTCAATTTTATCATAAGCATCTACAAGAACATCTTTAATATTTTGGAATGCTTTTGCGTTCGTTTGATGAGATACTTCTAATATTTTTTTCTCAGCCTCATTTAAAAGGCCGTCCACGTCATCTTCTCTCTCGTATCCATCCGATACAATATGAGTCGCTGTTCGAATTAAACGACGTAAAAGCGCCTTTTCAGCAATGATGCGTGCGTAATATTCTACGTTAGCGGCAGTTGGAACAACTTCTGCCAACTCTGCTAAGTAAGAAACTCCACCAACCTCTTCTAGTAATCCTTGATCAGCCATCGCTGATGTCATCATTACTAAGTCAATCGGTTCTCCCTTATCAGACAATCCAAGCATAACTTCAAAAATCTTTTGATGTTTCGTTCGATAGAATGAATCAGGTACCAATAGCTCTGATGCTGACGTTAACGCATCTTGATCAATTAATATGGCCCCTAAAACCGCCTGCTCAGCCTCTATATTATGCGGAGGGGTACGATCAGCAAGTACATCACTCATACGCAATCCTCCTTGCTTAATTTATTTTTATTGTTCAATAACATGAACTTTTACTGTTGCTGTTACTTGCGGATGCAATTTCACTGTTACATTTGTATAGCCTAATGCACGGATTGCATCGTCCATTTCAAATTTACGTTTATCAAGTTTAATTTT
Organism: Bacillus cereus group sp. BfR-BA-01310; assembly: GCF_022664325.1. NCBI lineage: Bacteria > Bacillati > Bacillota > Bacilli > Caryophanales > Bacillaceae > Bacillus > Bacillus cereus group sp. BfR-BA-01310. The sequence continues at coordinate 560,381 of NZ_JAKUHD010000002.1, forward strand.
ATGTGATTTTTGCATTGCATCTACGATTTGTTTGCTTGTAATAGAACCAAATAAACGGCCACCTTCTCCAGATTTCGCCTTTAATTCTACAGTTAATTTCTCTAAAGTTTCTTTCAACTCTTTTGCATTCTCAACCTCTGCTGCTGCGTCTTTTTCCTCTTTACGCTTTTGAGCTTCTAAAGTTTTCATACTGCTGTTTGTCGCTTCGGCAGCTAACCCTTGTTTTAGTAAGAAGTTATTTGCATAACCATCTGGTACGTTTTTTACTTCTCCTTTTTTCCCTTTACCTTTTACGTCTTTTAGAAAAATTACTTTCATGATTGTGTGCCTCCCTGTAAATAGTCATCAATAACAAATCGAAGCTTCTCCTCAGCTTCATCTACCGTAACATTTTTCATCTGTGTGGCCGCATTCGTTAAATGCCCGCCACCGCCTAAATTCTCCATAATTAGCTGTACATTCACTTCACCTAAAGATCTACCGCTAATTCCAATGAAATTTTCTCCACGCTTCGCAATAACAAACGATGCAATAATACCCGTCATTGTCAATAACGTGTCTGCTGATTGTGCAATAAGTACTTGGTGATAATATTCATCACCGTCAACTTTAGCAATCGCAATTCCATTTTTATAAATGTACGCATTTTTTATAGCTTTTGCAACTCGTAAATACTGGCCCATATCTTCTTTTAACAGTTCTTGTACAAGTACCGTGTCTGCACCGTGCGAACGTAAATAAGAAGCCGCATCAAATGTACGAGCACCAGTACGGAATGTAAAACTTTTCGTATCAACAATAATACCCGCTAACAATGCCGTTGCTTCTAACATTGTCATTTTTAAATTTTTCGGCTGATACTCAAGTAATTCAGTAACAAGTTCTGCCGTTGAAGAAGCGTATGGTTCCATGTAAACAAGTAATGGATCTTCAATAAACTCTTCTCCCCGGCGATGGTGATCAATAACAACTACATTTTCAATTTTATGTAGCAGTTTTTCTTCCATCATCATTGAAGGCTTATGCGTATCAACAACAACAAGCAATGAATCATCATTCGCAAATTCCATCGCTTGCCCTGGTGAAATAAAATGAGACCATAACTCTTCATTTTGTTTCACCTTATCCATTAATCGCTTGATTCCCTTATCGGAATCATTTTCGTCCAATACAATATATCCTTTGCGCTCATTTAATTGAGCTACCTTTAAAATACCAATTGCAGCACCAATTGCATCCATATCAGGAGCCCTATGCCCCATTATAATGACATTGCTACTTTCTAATACTAAATCCTTTAATGCGTGCGAAATGACTCTAGCACGTACACGAGTACGCTTTTCGACCGGATTCGTCTTACCACCGTAAAATTTAACTTTACCCGTTGCTTGTTTAATAGCTACTTGATCTCCACCCCGGCCCAGCGCAAGGTCTAAGCCAGATTGGGCCATCGCTCCAAGCTCCGATAAAGGTAAATCACCCGATCCAACACCAACGCTTAATGTAAGTGGTATATTCCTTTTTGACGTTTCTTCACGCACCTGATCCAAAATACTAAATTTCCCTTTCTCCATTTGCGCCAAAATACTTTCATTTAGTACAACGAAGAATCTTTCTGAAGATGCACGTTTTAAATACGCACCATACTTAACAGCCCATTCATTTAGGCGTGATGTCACAAGACTTGTTATATTCGTGCGTAATTGATCATCTAACCCTTGTGTAACCTCATCATAGTTATCTAAATAAATAACCGCTAAAACAGTACGCTGATCCTCATACATCTTTTCAATTTCTGTTTGCTCAGTTACATCAAAAAAATAAATTAGTTTTTCTTCTTTCCTTACAAACACACGAAACTTTCGATTGTTTAAAGATACTATATCATCGGAAGTCTCTCCCTTAATAAAAAGGAGTAATGTTTCTGATACATCGTACAGATGCCACCCAGCTAGTGCATGTTGCCCTAAACATGAAGATAAATAAGGATTTGCCCAATCAATCCCATAGTCCTTATTGTATAACAAAATACCAATAGGCATTTGGTTGAATGCTTCATTGCTTACTTTTTTTACCCTTGTAATCATATCTGTCGTATGTTTTTCAAAGTTCCTTTGAAAGGTAAGTTCAAATCGTATAACTAAAAAAAGAACGATACAAAAAATAAAAAAGGCGGCCATTCCCACAATTAAATGAAAATAACAGAGAATCGAAATTAGCACAAACACAAAAAATGCCAATACGTAAACAGGATATAAAAACCACTGTTTCTTATAAAATTCAGGCATGTATACAACTCCTATAAAGTAAAACTAACTCAACTTCTAGTTAGTTAAACAGATTAAACACCTTAAAACAGTATAAATAATACTATTTTATCCTCCATTTTTCATTCCATTTTAGAACGCAATGAAATCCCTAAATCAATTATACCTAAGATTGTCACGAGAGGAAACAGCATTGGAATAAACATACATACAATAAAACTAATAATAGGAACCCCTTTCGTAAAACCTTTTCTATGCGCTACAAAGGCGATAAATGTTAATCCTTGGAATACGAGTAGCATAGCAAAGATTACATATAGATTAGAAAATACCATATGTAAATATGATGTTGGTTCAACTTTCATGAAAGTTGATAGCAAAATAAATATGACGTAATACCAAACAATACTCTTTGGTAATTGTATATCTTTAAACTTAGGCCAAGCTGTAATATCATACTTTAATTTTCTCAAAACACTACCTGATATCATAACTGTAATCCACGAGAAACATAATGAAACCATTACAAGTAAACTTGGAAATAGCGTTTGTAACATATCATTAAATTGTCCTAATAACTCTTTTTGTTCTTTACTAATCGGCATACCAGCAGCACTTACTATCTTTTCACTTTGCGCCATACTTTCACTAAACATATTTTGCATTTGCTTCATTAAATCTATGTTGAAAAATTTTATACTTCCAACATAAATGAGCATAATACCAATTAAATATGCAAGTGTTCCAGCTATCAATATCTCCACTGGTTTTTTTCCTTTTTTATACATGTATCCTAATACAACACCTATTAACCCAAACATGACCGTCTTTATGAGACTAATCGGTTGACTCACAATAACTGTAATAAAAAGTGCCGCTACAAAAATCACGAGTACATTAGATAGTTTATGTCTTACTGTTAATAATATAAATGGTAACGGCAGTGCAAACGTTACAACTGCACCTAAAATTGGAACATACATAGATATAAGCAATAAAATCGCATATATAGCTAATAATGCTGCACCCTCAGTAATAAATCTCGTACTTTTCATCATCTAACCTCTCTTTCAAAAAAGAAAAGCATAGCAAAATGCACAGTAGAGTTCGACTCTACTGTGCATTTCATACGCTATTATTCACCAACATATGGTAAAAGTGCCATTTGACGAGCACGTTTAATTGCAACTGTAAGTTTGCGTTGGTATTTTGCGCTTGTTCCTGTTACACGACGAGGTAAAATTTTACCACGCTCAGAAACGAAACGTTTTAATAAATCAACATCTTTATAATCGATGCGAGTGATGCCGTTAGATGTGAAGAAACACACCTTACGACGTTTCGCACGTCCACCTTTGCGTCCTGCCATGTCTATTCCCCTCCATTCTTTGTTAAAACTAACAGATTTATACCATTTAGAATGGTAAATCGTCGTCGGAAATGTCGATCGGTTGACCTACATTTGAAAATGGATCGTCATTCTTTGTAAATCCAGAGTTACCAGTGTTACCTGAGTTGCCCGGATTACTAGATTGACCAAATGGGTTAGAGCCTTGGTTACCGAAACCAGCTCCTGATGGTTGCTGATTAAATGAACCACGTTGCTCCCCACCGCCATTACGCGGCTCTAAAAATTGTACGCTCTCCGCAAGAACTTCTGTTACGTATACACGTTTGCCGTCTTGTCCATCGTAATTACGAGTTTGAAGACGTCCATCTACGCCTGCTAAGCTACCTTTTTTCAAATAATTTGCCACGTTTTCTGCTTGTTTACGCCATATTACACAATTAATAAAGTCAGCTTCACGCTCACCTTGTTGATTCGCAAATGCGCGATTCACAGCTAACGTAAAAGTAGCTACTGCAACACCATTGGGCGTGTAACGTAAGTCAGGGTCCTTAGTTAAACGACCAACGAGGATAACACGATTCATCAATCGAACCACTCTCCCTTATATATCAATTATTTTTCTTCTTCTTTAACAACGATATGACGAAGGATGTCTTCGTTGATCTTAGCTAAACGGTCGAATTCGTTAATCGCTTCTGCGTTAGAGTTCACGTTTAAGATCATGTAGAAACCTTCACGTAAGTCGTTGATTTCGTAAGCTAAACGACGCTTACCCCACTCTTTTGTGTTAATGATTTCTGCACCATTGTTTGTTAAAACACCTGCAAAACGTTCAACTAAAGCTTTTTGAGCTTCTTCTTCAACGCCAGGACGAATGATGTACATAATTTCGTACTTTCTCATTACACTTTCACCTCCTTTTGGTCTAAACGGCCCATAATGGGCAAGGAGCAATTAATTATATAGTAATTACTCACGAGTTTAGATTATATCATAGTAAGTTAGATGAATCAACTAACCGCTAAATAAAAACTTGGCAAACATATACTATATTTGCCAAGTTCATATCTTTATTTTTCCTAGGAAATATCTTTATTACACGTTAAAGCGGAAGTGCATAACATCTCCGTCTTTTACGATATACTCTTTTCCTTCTAGACGTACTTTACCAGCTTCTTTTGCAGCTGTCATAGAACCGTTTGTCATTAAATCATCATAAGAAACTGTTTCTGCACGAATAAATCCACGCTCAAAGTCCGTATGAATAACACCAGCACATTGTGGTGCTTTCATACCTTGTTTAAACGTCCATGCACGTACTTCTTGCACACCAGCTGTGAAGTAAGTAGCAAGTCCTAATAAGTCATATGCAGCACGAATTAATTGATCTAAACCAGATTCTTCAATGCCTAGTTCTTCAAGGAATACTTTTTTCTCTTCCTCATCTAACTCAGCAATTTCTGATTCAATTTTTGCACATACAACAATTACTTGTGAATTTTCATTTGCTGCAAATTCTTTTACCATTTGTACATATTTATTTTCAGAAGGATCCATAATATCATCTTCACTTACGTTTGCTACGTATAGCATTTCTTTCGTTGTAAGCAAATGAAGGCCTTTAACAATCTTCATTTGCTCTTCTGTAAATTCAACAGTACGAGCTGGTTTTCCCTCTTCAAAAGCTTCTTTTAAACGAACTAAAATTTCATGCTCATATACAGCTTCTTTATCTTTTTGTCTTGCTAACTTCGCAACTCGTTCGATACGTTTATCAACAGATTCTAAATCTGCTAAGATTAGCTCTAAGTTGATTGTTTCAATATCGTCAATTGGATCTACTTTTCCTGAAACGTGCGTAATATTTTCATCTTCAAAACAACGAACAACTTGGCAAATTGCATCTACTTGACGAATGTGAGATAAGAATTTATTTCCTAATCCTTCACCTTTACTCGCACCTTTTACGATACCTGCAATATCAGTAAATTCGAATACAGTCGGAACAGTTTTTTTCGGTTCTACTAATTCCGTTAATTTATTTAAACGCTCATCTGGTACTTCTACAATCCCTACGTTTGGATCAATTGTACAGAATGGATAGTTCGCAGATTCTGCTCCTGCTTGTGTAATTGCATTAAATAAAGTGGACTTTCCTACGTTAGGTAATCCAACAATCCCAGCCGTTAATCCCATATTTTTCACTCCTATGTCTCAATCTTTCATCATTATAGATAGTAACGAAAAAAATGACAAGTTTCCACCAAATGAAAAAAAGCAACGGCTGTCTACTGCAGCTGTTGCTTTTTCACTATTCTTCATGCTTCACAAGTATTTTTTTCACCTTACGGTCAAACTCTCTTCGAGGAATCATTACCGAATGGTCACATCCCTCGCACTTAATGCGGATATCCATTCCCATACGAATAATCTTCCAGCGATTTTCACCACATGGATGGGCTTTCTTCATTTCCACAACATCGTACAAGTTATATTGCTTTTGCTCCATTCTCCAAACCCCTCTCCATACTAAATTGCTTTTTCACTAACCAATTCTTCACGATTATATAAAACCATACGTGGATATGGAATTTCAATTCCATGTAAATCTAGACGGTTTTTAATCTCTTTACGAAGAGCTCTTGCAATAACTGCATGTTTCATGGGCTCTACTTCAGCAATAACACGTAATACAACTTCTGACGCAGCTAATGTTTGTACACCTAACAATTGAGGCGTTGTTACCATTTCCTCGTATTTTGCAGGTAATTCTGTTAATAACTCTTCAATTACTTGCTCTGCTTTTACTATGTCAGCCTCATACGAAATAGATACATCAACAAATGCTACACTGTTACTCACCGAGAAGTTAGTAACTTGAACGATACTTCCATTTGGTAAAATGTGAATTTCACCTGTCCAACTCTTTACTTTCGTTGTACGAAGTCCAATTTCTAAAACGACTCCCTCAAACTGACCAATTCTTACATAGTCACCTACTGAAAACTGATCTTCTAGTAAGATAAATAATCCTGTAATGACATCTTTCACTAAACTTTGAGCACCAAATCCGACCGCTAAACCAATTACCCCGGCACCGGCTAATAATCCTGATGCATTAATTTCAAATACACCTAAAATTGCTATTAACATGATAAACATAACAACATATGCCACAATATTTTCAAGCAATTTCGCTACCGTAACTGTACGACGTTCTGAGATTTGAATCGGTGAACGACTTCCCATTCGAAACGCATTTCGTACAATTGCCCTTGCAACTCGCACAACGATTGCACCAAGTATTAAAATAACGACTATTTGTAGTGATTTCGTACCTATATTCGTCCAATTAATGGACTCAAACCACTTCAACGCTAAATCCATGTCCCTCTACCTCTCTAGCTAAACTTTCTTTTTAATTATCCTTCTTATTGTATCAGAAGTCCCTCTAATTTCTGAAAAAAATTTATGACTTTAATTACATTTGTTTACTTCTATTAAGGTATAAAATGGAACAAATATATATATACTAGTACTATTATTTCCGTTTTTATTCACAGTTTGCAAAAAACATGCACTTATAATTTTCCATTCACTTACTTTATAACATATTGTGAAAATTTATTAAAAGGATGGGTGCTTCATGAATATTGGAAGTTTTCGCTTACCTTTTTTTGAAAAAGAAACTCAAAATGTTATGCATCAGGACTTAGAAGCCTCTGAGATAATCAGTAATTTCTTGCTTTCTCATACTCCCATTAAGACTAATATACCACTCATTCTCGTTTGTATAGGCACAGACCGTTCCACTGGTGATGCGCTTGGCCCATTAGTTGGTACTAAACTAGCACAAGCAGAAATAAAAAACTTCCAAGTGTTTGGCACACTAGATGAACCAATACATGCGCTAAATTTAGAGGAAAGAATTCAGAATATACAGAAAGATAATCCCGCTTCATTTATCATTGCTGTTGATGCATGTTTAGGAAAATCTCAAAGTATCGGTTCGATCACTACCGGAAAGGGGCCTAGTAAACCTGGAGCAGCGATGAATAAGAAATTACCTGCCATTGGTGATTTGCATATACATGGCATCGTAAATTTAAATGGTTTCATGGAATTTTTCGTACTTCAAAATACAAGACTAAGTTTAGTTATGAAAATGGCTGATGTAATTGCACAAAGCATAAAAGAAACTGACCAAAAATTATCTGCATTAAAAAAAGCAAACCATCTATAAGTAAATAAGATGGTTTGCTTTTTAATTTTCCTTTGATAGTAGCTCTAAAATGCGATTTAAATCTTCTTTATTGAAAAATTCAATTTCGATTTTACCTTTTTCTTTTTTCGTTTCTTTAATCTTCACATCTGTACCAAACTTTTCTCTTAAAAACGTTTCGCGTTCTACAAAAAATATATTTCTTTCTTTTTTCACTTGTATTGTTTCACGTGAAACGCGTTGATTAATCTCCTGGACAATTTGTTCTAATTGGCGAACGTTCAATCCTTCTTTTTCGATTCGTTTTAATAGAGCTTTCAACTGTTCCTCATCTTTTATCGTAAGTAAAGTTCTTCCATGAGCCATTGAAAGCTGACCGTTTGCAATCATATCTTGAACGAATGAGGGGAGGCTTAATAACCGGGTATAATTGGCGATGTAAGGCCTGCTTTTACCAAGACGTTTGGCTAATTGTTCTTGCGTTACATTTAGCTCATTCATTAACATCTGATATGCCATTGCCTCTTCCATAGGATTTAAATCTTCTCTTTGTAAGTTTTCAAGCAAAGCAAATTCCATCATTTGCTGCTCATTTAATTGCCTTACAACAGCAGGTACTTTTTCAAGTCCAGCCTCTTTAGCAGCACGATATCTTCTTTCACCTGCAACAATTTCATATCCTTTAATACTCTTTCGAGCAATTAAAGGTTGCAATATGCCGTGTTCTTTAATAGAAGCCGCTAATTCCTGAATCGCTTCTTTATTGAAATGTTTACGTGGTTGATATGGATTCGGCCTTAATTCAGTTACTACAATCTCCTGAATTGTTTCTTCTTCTTTCACATCTAAATCAGGAAAAAACACATTGATTCCTCTTCCTAACCCCTTAGCCACCTGCAATCACTTCCTCTGCTAAATCTATATATACTTCTGCCCCTCTTGATTTAGCGTCATACTGCATAATTGGTTTTCCATGACTTGGTGCCTCACTTAAGCGAACATTGCGAGGAATAATTGAACGATACACTTTATCCCTAAAGTATTTTTTCACTTCATCTATAACTTGAATTCCTAAATTTGTACGAGCATCCAACATCGTTAGCAATACACCTTGAATTGCTAAATTTTTGTTTAAATGCTTCTGTACAAGTCGAACTGTATTTAATAGCTGACTTAACCCTTCCAGCGCGTAATATTCACACTGTACAGGAATAATAACAGAATCTGCTGCTGTTAACGCATTAATCGTTAGTAATCCTAATGATGGGGGACAGTCAATAATAATATAATCATATTCGTCACGAATTGGCTGTAATGCTCTCTGCAAGCGTACTTCCCGGGAAATGGTTGGTACCAATTCAATTTCGGCACCAGCCAATTGAATTGTAGCGGGTAGAACATCTAAGTTTTCAGTTGCGGTTTTCCGTATAACACCTTGAACATCTGCATCTTCCACAAGAACATTATAGATACATTGATCTAATTCAGATTTTTCAATTCCTACACCAGTCGTTGCGTTTCCTTGAGCATCAATATCTACAAGAAGGACTTTTTTTCCTACTTGTGCCAATCCGGCTCCTAAATTAACGGATGTTGTTGTTTTTCCAACACCGCCTTTTTGATTAGCAATAGCAATGATTTTTCCCATGATGTCACCTACTTTCAACCTTTCTTTCTTATTCTAGAAACAATTACGTTTATTGTAACATGAAATAAAAGTTTTTCTTTTACGTCCTTATTAAACTTCAAAATTTATTTCTAAACTCCTTCTTCATTTAACAAGAAAATATAGTAAAAGAGACCTTTCCAATAGGATAAGGTCTCTAGCACATAATTATTTTTTCTTCGGAATTTTAATTGTAATTTGATAGTACTCATCAAATTCTTCTTCCGCAGAATTAACATTCAAACCACTGTTAGCAACCATTTGTAATGATTGTCTAATTGTATTCATAGCAATTCTCGCATCTCGACTTACTGCTTTTTGCTTCGCTTTGCGCTTTGGTTTTACTTCCTCTAGTAACTTCGCAATTCGTTCTTCTGTTTGCTTTACATTCAACTGCTTCTCCACAATTTCTTGTAAAACCTTCAGTTGTAATTCCTCATTTTTCAAAGGAATAAGAGCGCGAGCATGCCGTTCTGTAATACTCTTTTCTAATAATGCATTTTTTATTTCTTCGGGCAACTTTAATAATCGTAATTTATTTGCGATTGTGGATTGCCCTTTTCCAAGTCGTTGTGCCAATGCTTCTTGTGTTAAATTATGTAACTCAATCAGCTTTTGATATGCCACAGCCTCCTCGATTGCTGTTAATTCCTCACGCTGCAAATTTTCAATTAACGCCACAGAAGCTGTCTCAGTATCATTTAAATTTTTTATTATTGCAGGAACCTTTTCCCACCCTAATTTTGTTGCTGCACGAAAACGTCTTTCCCCGGCAATAATCTCATACTTATCATCCTCATATTGTCTCACAACAATCGGCTGGATAAGCCCATGTGTACGAATCGTTAAAGCTAGCTCCTCAATACGTGCATCATCAAAAACTGTTCGCGGTTGATAGCGGTTAGGGGTAATATTTACTATCGGTATTTCTTGTATTTCTTCAAATACCTTTTTATCTATTTCTTCATGGCTTTCGTCTTGTAATTCGAATTCGCTCTCTTTATCTCCAAAGCCAAATAAACGAGAAAACGTATTTTTCATACATATTCCACCACCTTTTAGGCCTATTGACTGTTTTACATAAAATGTTTCCCATGAAACATTTACGTTTTCATTTATATAATTTAATCTTACGTCTAATAAGATTTATTTTTCAATAGGTAATTTATTGGGTGTTCCCGGTTTGCGTGGATATTTCTTTGGTGTCTTGCGCTTTTTCTCGATTAATAAAATATTACGTTCACTTTCTTCAAACGGCAATTGGAACGTAGACATTTCTTTTAATTCCCCGCCAAGTACCTCTAAAGCATACTTGCCATTTTCAATTTCTTCGTTCGCTGCTGCACCTTTCATGGCAATGAATGTTCCTCCTACTTTTACAAGTGGTAAACATAGCTCACTCAGTACAGAAAGTCGCGCAACTGCACGTGCCATTACAATATCGTATGACTCACGTACACCTTCTTTTTTCCCAAATGTTTCAGCGCGATCATGGCAAAATGCAACATCACTTAATTCTAGCTTTTGTGCTAAGTGATTTAAGAAATTAATACGTTTTTGCAATGAATCTACAATTGTTACTTTTAAGTGTGGGAAACAGATTTTCAAAGGAATGCTTGGGAATCCGGCTCCTGCACCAACATCACAAATAGAGGATGGTTTTGAAAAATCATAATAAAAAGCAGCTGTAATAGAATCAAAAAAGTGTTTTAAGTATACTTCTTCTTTCTCCGTAATAGCTGTTAAATTCATTTTCTCATTCCACTCTACTAACGTTTCAAAGTAGATTTTGAACTGCTCTAACTGTCTAGAAGAGAGGGAAATCCCCTTCTCTTCTAGCATAGATTGAAATTGTTCTATGTTCATCTAGCAATATCTCCTTACTATTTATTGGTTCGATACTCGTGCAATTTTTCCTTGTTCAATGTACACAAGCAAAATGGAAACATCAGCTGGATTTACGCCAGAAATACGTGAAGCTTGCCCCATCGAAAGCGGACGAACATCTTTTAGTTTCTGTCTAGCTTCTGATGCAATTCCAGAAATCGCATCATAATCAATATCCACAGGAATTTTTTTGTTTTCCATTCTCTTCATACGGTCTACTTGCTGTAAAGATTTTTCGATATATCCTTCGTACTTAATCTGAATCTCAACTTGTTCTGTAATCTCATCATTTAATTCTACTTCACTTGGTACTAAAAGATGGATATGCTCATATGTCATCTCTGGGCGACGTAATAAATCACTTGCGCGTATCCCATCTTTCAATTCACTTCCACCAATACTACGAATTAATTCTTGAACTTCAGGACGCGGTTTAATAAAAATACTCTCTAAACGTTCCTTTTCCTGTTCAATTTGTAGTTTTTTATTTGTAAATCTCTCATAACGATCTTCTTTAATTAAACCAATTTCCCGACCAATCTCAGTTAGACGAAGATCTGCATTATCGTGGCGTAATAATAAACGATATTCTGCTCGAGATGTTAATAAACGGTATGGTTCATTTGTACCTTTTGTTACAAGGTCATCAATTAAGACACCAATATATGCATCTGCACGACCTAAAATAACTTCTTTTTTACCTAAAGAACGACATGCTGCATTAATTCCAGCCATAAGTCCTTGTCCTGCCGCTTCTTCGTAACCAGAAGTTCCATTAATTTGTCCTGCTGTATATAAATTTTTAATGTTTTTCGTTTCAAGTGTTGGCCATAATTGCGTTGGCACAATTGCATCATATTCAATGGCATAACCTGTACGCATCATTTCAACATTTTCCAGACCTGGGATTGTTCTAAGCATGTCTCGCTGTACATCTTCTGGTAAGCTTGTGGATAAACCTTGTACATATACTTCTTGTGTGTTGCGTCCCTCTGGCTCTAAGAAAATTTGATGACGTGGTTTATCATTAAATCTTACTACTTTATCTTCAATAGAAGGGCAGTATCTAGGTCCCGTTCCTTTAATCATACCAGAATACATAGCTGAACGATGTAAATTTTCATCTATTAAACGATGTGTTTCCGTACTCGTATATGTCAACCAACAAGGAATTTGATCCATAATAAATTTTGTCGTTTCAAAAGAGAACGCACGTGGTTTATCATCACCTGGTTGAATTTCTGTTTTACTGTAATCAATTGTATTACTGTTTACACGAGGAGGTGTACCTGTTTTAAATCTAACAAGATCAAAACCAAGCTCCTCTAAGTGTTCAGATAATGTAATGGATGGTTGCTGATTATTTGGACCACTTGAATATTTTAAATCCCCCATAATAATCTCACCGCGTAAAAATGTTCCCGTTGTAATTACAACTGTTTTTGCTGTATATTCGGCACCAGCTTGCGTAATTACCCCTTTACATACACCATCTTCAACAATTAAACGCTCTACCATTCCTTGGAACAACGTTAAGTTTGGTGTCTCTTCAATCGTTTTCTTCAATTCATGCTGGTAAGAGAATTTATCAGCTTGTGCTCGAAGCGCACGTACAGCTGGTCCTTTACCTGTATTTAACATACGCATTTGAATATGCGTTTTATCAATATTTCGTCCCATTTCTCCGCCTAATGCATCAATTTCACGAACAACAATCCCTTTTGCTGGTCCACCAACAGAAGGGTTACATGGCATGAACGCTACCATATCTAAATTAATTGTTAGCATTAAGGTTTTTGAGCCCATTCGTGCTGCCGCAAGACCAGCTTCACATCCTGCATGACCTGCACCGATTACTATGACATCGTATGAACCGGCATTGTATCCCATTGTTTATTCCTCCTAAATAATCTCTGTATTATTTTCCTAAACAAAATTGAGAGAACAATTGGTCAATTAAGCTTTCATGGACGGTATCACCAGTAATTTCACCAAGTATTTCCCACGTTCTTGTTAAATCGATTTGTACCATATCAATTGGAACACCATTTTCTATCGCTTCAATTGCATCACCAATTGTTTTTCCTGCTTGTGTCAATAGTCCAATATGTCTTGCGTTAGAAACATATGTCATATCTGCAGAATCAATTGCTCCTTCAAAGAATAAATCAGCAATAGCCTTTTCAAGCTCATCTATTCCTTGCTCCTCAATTAAGGATGTTGTAATAACACGATTCCCCGCAGCTAACTCTGCAACACGTTCCATATCAATTTCTTGCGGTAAATCTGTCTTATTCACAATAACAATGAAATCTTTTCCTTGTACGGCATGGAATAAATCTTCATCTTCATTTGTTAAAACCTCACTATAGTTGACAACAACTAAAACTAAATCAGCTTGGCTCATCATTTCTTTTGAACGCTCTACACCAATTCGTTCAACGACATCTTCCGTCTCACGAATACCGGCTGTATCTATAAGTTTAAGTGGTACACCACGCACATTAACGTACTCTTCAATAACATCGCGAGTTGTTCCTGCAATATCAGTTACAATTGCTTTTTTCTCTTGAACAAGACTATTTAATAGCGATGACTTTCCAACGTTAGGTCTACCGATAATTGCGGTTGCGATACCTTCACGTAAAATTTTCCCTTGCTTCGACGTTTCTAATATCTTTGCAATTTCAGCACGGACATGTGTAGCTTTCTCAATTAAAATATTATGCGTCATCTCTTCTACATCATCATATTCTGGGTAATCTATATTTACTTCAACATGAGCTAGTGTTTCTAATATTTCTTGACGCAGACGACCAATTAATTTAGATAATCGTCCTTCCATTTGGTTAATTGCTACATTCATTGCACGATCTGTTTTTGCACGAATTAAATCCATAACAGCTTCTGCTTGTGATAAATCAATACGCCCATTTAAAAAAGCACGTTTTGTAAATTCACCAGGCTCAGCTAATCGTACTCCTTGTGCTAAAATAAGCTGCAATACTTTATTTACCGAAACAAGTCCACCATGACAGTTAATCTCTACTATATTTTCACGTGTAAAAGTCCTTGGTGCACGCATAATGGACACCATAACTTCTTCAATAACTTGATTTGTATCTAAATCAACAATATGACCATAATGAATAGTGTGAGAAGGAACTTCTGTTAAATCCTTCCCTTTAAAAATGCGATTCACTTTCTCAACCGCATCATCTCCACTTACTCGAACAATGGCAATTGCACCTTCCCCAAGCGCTGTGGAAATCGCGGCAATTGTATCAAATTCCATGTCCTTTCACCTCACTTGCTTATTTATCTCTATTTCAACATGATTTTTTCCTTCACTAAATTATTAGGATACCATAACGAACCTATCTACAAAAGAATAATAACTCATTTTATTATGTCCTCATGTAAAAAACACTAAACTTATTCACAGTGGATAAGTTTAGTGTTTTTTAGTTATCCACAATCATTTTTGCCTCAAAAAAACCGGCACTCAATTGAGTAACCGGTCATTTGGAAGATATTACAACATGCCGATGTGGTTCTTTTCCTTCAGAAGTTGTAATGATACTTTGATGATTAGATAATGCTTGATGAATAATTTTCCGTTCAAAAGAAGGCATTGGTTCTAATACAACTCTTTTTTTCGTACTCGCCACTTGTTTTGCTAATCGATAAGAAAGCGATTCTAACGTATTTTTCCTTTTACTACGATAGTTTTCAGCATCTAGTGTGATACCAATATATTCCTTTGTATTACGATTCGCAACAAGTTTTGTTAAATATTGTAAAGAATTCAGCGTATTACCTCTTTTTCCAATTAAAACACCTACATTTTCACCAGAAATTGTAAATTCAACTTCGCGCCCTTTTACAACTTTTCTAATCTCAACTTCCACATCCATATTGCGAATAACATTTTTTAAATATTCTTCACATTCTTGGATTGGATCCTTCTTCAATACAACTTCTACTACAGCAGGACGATTCCCAAATAAACCTAGGAATCCTCTCTTACCCTCATCGATAATATTTATATCCACTCGATCTTTCGAAGCATTTAGTTGTCTTAAAGCATCTTGTACTGCCAGCTCGACTGTTTGTCCTTTAGCAGTAATTATACTCACTTGCTTGATCCTCCTGCCTTACTAGCCTTAATTTCAGGCCCTTTGATCATATACATTTGAGCGATACCAAAGATGTTACCAACTACCCAGTACAGTGATAGTGCTGCTGGGAAGTTAATTGCAAAGACTAAAATCATGATTGGCATAAGCCAAATCATCATTGCCATTTGCGGATTTTGTCCAGCTGTTCCTGCCATTGCAAGCTTTTGCTGAATAAATGTCGTAATAGCCGCAACAACCGGAAGGATGTAGTACGGATCTGCGTGCCCTAAATCAAACCATAAGAATGTATGCTTACTAATTTCTGATGTTCTCATAATCGCGTGATAGAAAGCGAATAAAATAGGCATCTGAACAAATATTGGTAAACACCCTGCTAATGGATTTACACCATTTTTTTGATATAACTGCATCATTTCTTGTTGTAATTTTTGCTGCGTTGCTTGGTCTTTCGAGCTATATTTCTCTTTTAACCTCACCATTTCTGGTTGTAACGCCTGCATCGCTTTCGTACTCTTCGTTTGCTTAATCATTAATGGTAATAATGCAAAACGAATAATAAGAGTCGTAATAACGATCGCTAAACCGTAATTATCACCCAACAATTTCGCGAAATACGTGATCAACTGAGAAAGCGGGTATACGAAGTATTCATTCCAAATCCCAGTGCTCTTTGATGTAATCGGCTGATTCGTTTGATTACAACCGGTAGCAATTGCCATTAATGCAACAACCATGGCCAGTAAACCTATTTTCTTTTTCAAAGCCTGCTCCTCCTTGTTTCGGTATGTATATAGTGTAATTCATTTCCTTACGCTACTTTTTTATTATTTTCATACCAGAGCGTTTAAAGACATGAATTAAGCTTTTCTTTAACTCTTCATATGTCATCTCTGCACAAGGCTTCCTTGCTATTATAACAAAATCTTTTCCAGAATCTATCTCATCTTTTAATTCTATAATCGATTGGCGAATCATACGCTTAATTCGATTACGAACTACTGCATTTCCTATTTTCTTACTAACAGAAAGGCCAATGCGAAAGTGTGGCTGTTTTTCTTTATCTAATTGGTATACAACAAACTGACGATTAGCATTCGACTGTCCTTTTTGGAAAACAGCCTGGAATTCATCATTCTTTTTTATACGATTTTTTTTCTTCATATCAATTGACACTCCTGTATTTCATCAGTGGAAATTCATTATTATTAGAAAAAAAGACCACTGAACGATCAGTGGTCTACGCAGATAATACTTTTCTTCCTTTACGACGACGAGCTGCTAGCACTTTACGTCCGTTCGCTGTGCTCATACGGCTGCGGAAACCATGTACTTTGCTGCGCTTACGTTTATTTGGTTGGTAAGTTCTTTTCATTATATGACACCTCCCTGAGGAATATCTGTTAAAGACAGTCTAATAAATTATAGTAAATCAACTAGGAAAATGTCAATGGTTCTCGAAATTTTCATCAAATATTCATTTTGAATCTATTCACACACTTTTTCACAACCCCTACATTCCCTTGTGGATAAATGCATTTCCTCTTTTTTTATATCCACAAACCCTTTTTTCACTTTTACACAGTATATCGTATTGTGGACAAGTTTATTCCACAAGGTATTGATTTTGTGGATAACTTTCTTAATTTCATTGCTATAGCCACTTTTTTTTGATATTATAGTTGTGTTTTCACTTTGAATAAGTTTTCCACATCATTATTTTATCCACAATTTGTGCATAACATGTGGATAGTTTAAATCACATGTGGGTAAATAGTTGTCCACATTTGTTTTTTTGTCGAAAACTCTATCTCGGATACAAACAACGTTTTTATATTTTAAAATACGTTTCGTATAAATATGCATTTAAAATATTTGTGGGTTGTACAATTGTTGCGCAACCTCATTCTTTTACCATCTTTGTAAAGGAGGGACACCTTTGGAAAATATCTCTGATTTATGGAATAGCGCCTTAAAAGAATTAGAAAAAAAGGTGAGTAAGCCAAGTTATGAAACGTGGTTAAAATCAACAACTGCTCATAACTTAAAAAAAGATGTATTAACTATTACAGCTCCAAATGAATTTGCTCGTGACTGGCTAGAATCGCATTATTCAGAACTAATTTCAGAAACACTTTATGATTTAACAGGGGCAAAACTAGCTATTCGCTTTATCATTCCCCAAAGTCAAGCAGAAGAGGATATAGATCTCCCTTCTGTTAAACAAAATCCAGCACATGATGAATCTAACCATTTACCACAGAGCATGTTAAATCCAAAATATACATTTGATACGTTTGTTATCGGCTCTGGTAATCGTTTTGCACATGCTGCTTCTTTAGCTGTAGCCGAAGCGCCGGCTAAAGCCTATAATCCACTCTTTATTTACGGGGGCGTTGGACTTGGAAAAACGCATTTAATGCACGCAATTGGTCATTATGTAATTGAACACAATCCAAATGCAAAAGTTGTATATTTATCATCTGAAAAATTTACAAATGAATTCATTAACTCAATTCGTGATAATAAAGCTGTCGATTTTCGTAATAAATATCGTAATGTAGATGTCTTATTGATAGATGATATTCAATTTCTTGCTGGAAAAGAACAAACACAAGAAGAGTTTTTCCATACATTTAATGCATTACATGAAGAAAGTAAACAAATTGTAATTTCAAGTGATAGACCTCCAAAAGAGATCCCAACTTTAGAAGATCGCCTTCGTTCTCGCTTTGAATGGGGTTTAATCACAGATATTACGCCACCAGATTTAGAAACTAGAATCGCAATTTTACGTAAAAAGGCAAAAGCAGAAGGTCTTGATATACCAAATGAAGTTATGCTTTATATCGCAAATCAAATTGACTCAAACATTCGTGAACTAGAGGGTGCACTTATTCGAGTTGTAGCTTATTCATCTTTAATTAATAAAGATATGAATGCTGATTTAGCGGCCGAAGCACTTAAAGATATTATTCCAAATTCTATACCTAGGATTATTTCTATTTCTGATATTCAAAAGGCTGTTGGGGGTGTCTATCAAGTAAAATTAGAAGATTTTAAAGCGAAAAAACGCACAAAATCCGTTGCATTCCCTCGCCAAATTGCGATGTATTTATCACGTGAACTTACGGACTCATCTTTACCAAAAATAGGTGAAGAATTTGGTGGTCGCGATCATACAACAGTTATCCATGCTCACGAGAAAATTTCGAAGCTACTAAAAACGGATACTCAATTGCAAAAACACGTTGAAGAAATTAATGATATTTTAAAGTAGTAGTAGCTGAATAGTGTGAATAACTTACTTTGTTTTACGCACAGTCTATCCACATGTAGATAGACTGTTTTTACATCTCTAAACAGAGTTATCCACATATCCACAAGCCCTATTACTATTACTACTACTTTTTTATCTTTATTAAATAAATAAAATCTTATACTTACCGGAGGTTTTTCGTTATGCGTTTTACAATACAAAAAGACTATCTTGTAAGAAGTGTACAAGATGTAATGAAGGCTGTTTCTTCCCGTACAACCATTCCAATTCTTACAGGGATTAAAGTTGTAGCAACTGAAGAAGGGGTTACTTTAACAGGCAGCGATGCAGATATTTCCATTGAGTCATTTATCCCAGTTGAAGATGCTGGAAAAGAAATTGTAGAAATTGAACAATCAGGAAGCATTGTTTTACAAGCAAAATATTTTAGTGAGATCGTAAAAAAATTACCTAAAGACATTGTCGAAATTTCTGTGGAAAATCATTTTATGACAAAAATAAAATCTGGAAAATCAGAGTTTAATCTAAATGGTTTAGATTCTGCTGAATATCCGTTATTACCACAAATCGAAGAACATCATGTATTTAAGATTCCAACAGATTTATTAAAGCACATGATTCGTCAAACTGTATTTGCAGTTTCAAGTTCTGAAACAAGGCCGATCTTGACAGGTGTAAACTGGAAAGTATATAACAGCGAATTAACTTGTATTGCAACAGATAGTCACAGGCTAGCACTTCGTAAAGCGAAAATAGCAGGACATGATATTGCCGATGAATTTCAAGCAAATGTCGTTATTCCTGGTAAAAGCTTAAATGAATTAAGTAAAATTCTAGATGAGTCTGAAGAAATGGTAGATATCGTTATTACGGAGTATCAAGTATTATTCCGTACAAAACATTTATTATTCTTCTCGAGATTGTTAGAAGGAAATTATCCAGATACAACACGTTTAATTCCAGCTGAGAGTAAGACTGATATTTTTGTAAATACAAAAGAGTTTTTACAAGCAATTGATCGTGCTTCACTATTAGCAAGAGATGGTCGTAACAACGTTGTTAAATTATCGACGTTAGAACAACAGATGCTAGAGATTTCTTCGAATTCGCCAGAAATCGGAAAAGTAGTAGAAGAGGTTCAATGTGAAAATGTAGATGGAGAAGAATTAAAAATATCTTTTAGTGCAAAATATATGATGGACGCATTAAAAGCTTTAGATAGTACAGAAATTAAAGTTAGTTTTACTGGGGCAATGAGACCGTTCTTAATTCGTACAGTAAATGATAATTCCATTATCCAATTAATTTTACCGGTCCGTACTTACTAAGTAAGGATTAAGGGTTGCTAGTTTAAAGGTACTAGTGACCCTTATTTGATTTGTAGGGTATTACTTTCCTAATGCTAGTTTATTTAGTACAATGAAAGAATGAACACTTTCAGAAAGTGAGCGATTTTATGAAACTTATTAAGATTTCAACAGAATACATTACACTAGGACAATTTTTAAAGTTAGCTGATGTAATTGATACAGGTGGCGCTGTGAAATGGTTCTTACAAGAATATGAAGTATACGTGAATCAAGAACTTGAAAATAGAAGAGGCCGAAAGTTATATGCAAATGATATTGTTGAAATTCCGGGAAGCGGAACTTTCCAAGTTCAGGCATAAAGGGGGATCCCTTTGTTTATTACAGAAATACAATTAAAAAACTATCGCAATTATGAGCATTTAGAGCTTTCCTTTGAGGATAAAGTCAATGTAATTATTGGGGAAAATGCCCAAGGGAAAACGAATCTAATGGAAGCTATATATGTACTGGCGATGGCGAAATCCCATAGAACTTCGAACGATCGTGAACTCATTCGTTGGGATGAGGATTATGGTAATATAAAAGGTAGATTACAAAAGCGAAATAGTTCTTTATCTTTAGAATTAAATATTTCAAAAAAAGGTAAAAAGGCAAAGTTGAATCAGTTAGAACAACAAAAATTAAGCCAGTACATTGGTGAAATGAATGTTGTTATGTTTGCCCCAGAAGATTTAAATCTTGTAAAAGGAAGCCCTCAAGTACGAAGACGCTTTTTGGATATGGAACTTGGACAAATAGCTCCTGTCTATTTGTATGAATTAAGCCAATATCAAAAGGTACTCACGCAACGAAATCATTTACTTAAGAAGATGCAAGGAAATAGTAAAAATGAGGAAACGATGCTGGATGTATTTACAATTCAACTTATCGAGCATGGTGCGAAAATTTTGCGGAAACGTTTTGAGTTTTTACATTTACTACAAGAATGGGCTGCTCCAATTCACCGTGGAATTAGCAGGGGGTTAGAGGAGCTAGAAATCGTGTATAAACCAAGCGTAGATGTATCAGAATCAATGGATTTGTCGAAAATAAAAGAAGTATACTATGAAAGTTTTCAAACTGTGAAACAACGTGAAATTTTTCGTGGTACAACTTTACTCGGTCCTCATCGTGATGATTTACAATTCTTCGTTAATAGTAAAAATGTTCAAGTCTTTGGTTCACAAGGGCAACAACGAACAACCGCACTATCCCTAAAATTGGCTGAAATTGAATTGATATACTCAGAGGTTAAGGAATATCCAATCCTTTTACTAGATGATGTGTTATCAGAATTAGATGATTATCGTCAATCGCATCTGCTAAATACAATTCAAGGAAAAGTGCAAACATTTGTGACAACGACGAGTGTCGACGGAATTGAACACGAAACATTGAAAGAAGCGAAAACAATTCATGTAACGAACGGCACGGTAGATTGTGAAATAGACAGAAAATAATTTCTGTTTAAATGGAAAAGTAGGTGATCTTTGTGTCAATGGAACAAAAGCAAATGCAGGAAAATGCATATGATGAAAGTCAGATTCAGGTGTTAGAAGGACTGGAAGCGGTTCGTAAGCGTCCTGGTATGTATATCGGCTCTACAAGTGGAAAAGGTCTTCATCACCTCGTATGGGAAATAGTTGATAATAGTATTGACGAAGCTTTAGCCGGATATTGTGATGAAATTAATGTCAGTATTGAAGAAGATAATAGTATTGTTGTAACAGATGATGGTCGTGGTATCCCAGTTGGTATTCAAGAGAAAATGGGACGTCCTGCTGTAGAGGTTATTATGACGGTCCTTCATGCTGGAGGGAAATTTGGCGGTGGCGGTTATAAAGTCTCCGGTGGTTTGCACGGAGTAGGTGCATCTGTTGTAAATGCTTTATCAACAGAATTAGAGGTATTTGTACATCGAGATGGAAAAGTTCACTATCAAAAATATGAACGTGGTATCCCGGTTGCGGATTTAAAGGTAATAGGTGAAACAGACCGCACAGGAACAATAACACGATTTAAGCCAGATCCAGAAATTTTTCAAGAGACGACAGAATACGAATTTGATACATTAGCTACCCGTATGCGTGAGCTAGCGTTTTTAAATCGTAATATTAAATTAACAATTGAAGATAAGCGTGAACATAAGCAAAAGAAAGAATTCCATTATGAAGGTGGAATTAAATCATATGTTGAACATTTAAATCGTTCAAAGCAACCGATTCATGAAGAACCTGTATATGTTGAAGGTTCAAAAGATGGAATTCAGGTTGAGGTTTCCCTTCAATATAACGAAGGATATACTAATCATATTTACTCATTTACAAATAATATTCATACGTATGAAGGCGGTACGCATGAGGTAGGCTTTAAGACTGCCCTAACACGTGTAATTAACGATTATGGTCGTAAAAATAACATTTTAAAAGATGCGGATAGTAATTTAACTGGTGAAGATGTTCGTGAAGGTTTAACAGCAATCGTGTCAATTAAACATCCAAATCCACAATTTGAAGGACAAACAAAGACGAAACTTGGGAATAGTGAAGCGAGAACGATTACAGAGTCTGTATTCTCAGAGGCGTTTGAGAAGTTCTTGCTGGAAAATCCCAATGTTGCACGTAAAATTGTAGATAAAGGGACTATGGCAGCGCGTGCACGTGTAGCGGCTAAAAAAGCTCGTGAATTAACGCGCCGAAAGAGTGCTCTAGAAGTCTCAAGTTTACCAGGGAAGTTGGCAGATTGTTCTTCTAAAGATCCAGCAATTAGCGAAATTTATATCGTAGAGGGCGACTCTGCGGGGGGATCAGCGAAACAAGGGCGCGATCGTCATTTCCAAGCGATTTTACCACTGAAGGGTAAAATTATTAATGTTGAAAAGGCACGCTTAGATAAGATTTTATCAAATGATGAAGTGCGTACAATTATAACAGCGATTGGTACAAATATTGGTGGGGACTTCGATATAGAGAAGGCTCGTTATCATAAAGTTATTATTATGACAGATGCTGACGTGGATGGTGCGCATATTCGTACCCTATTATTAACGTTCTTCTATCGTTATATGCGTCAAATCATTGAGTATGGTTATATATATATTGCACAGCCACCGTTGTTTAAAGTACAACAAGGTAAAAAAATTCAATATGCTTACAATGATAGAGAGCTTGAAAAGATATTAGCGGAGCTACCAGCTCATCCGAAACCGGGAATTCAGCGTTATAAAGGTCTAGGGGAAATGAATCCAACTCAGTTATGGGAAACGACAATGGACCCAGAAGTACGTTCATTACTTCAAGTTTCTCTTCAAGATGCAATTGAGGCAGACGAAACATTTGAAATTTTAATGGGTGATAAAGTAGAACCACGTCGTAATTTTATCCAAGAAAATGCAAAATACGTGAAAAACCTTGATATTTAAGTAAGTAATGACAGGGATCTAAGTATTCCTGTCTTCTACATATAAATCAATGTATGTGTAACGGAAATGTAAGAGGAGGTGCTCGTTGATGTCAGATAATCAACAACAAGCACGAATTCGAGAAATTAATATTAGTCACGAAATGCGTACCTCATTTTTAGATTACGCAATGAGTGTTATCGTATCTCGTGCACTACCAGATGTTCGTGATGGATTAAAACCCGTACATCGCAGGGTTTTATACGCAATGAATGATTTAGGAATTACAGCTGACAAAGCATATAAGAAATCGGCGCGTATTGTCGGCGAAGTAATCGGTAAGTATCATCCACACGGTGATTCAGCTGTTTATGAAACAATGGTACGTATGGCGCAAGATTTTAGTCAACGTTATATGCTTGTTGACGGACATGGTAATTTCGGTTCTGTTGATGGAGATTCAGCGGCAGCAATGCGTTATACAGAAGCAAGAATGTCTAAGATCTCTATGGAATTAATACGAGATATTACCAAAAATACAATTGACTATCAAGATAACTATGATGGTTCTGAGAGAGAACCGATTGTATTACCAGCCCGTTTCCCTAATTTATTAGTAAATGGTACAACAGGTATTGCGGTTGGTATGGCAACGAATATTCCACCGCATCAACTTGGGGAAGTAATTGATGGTGTATTGGCATTAAGTCATAATCCCGAAATTACCATTGCTGAATTAATGGAATGTATTCCAGGACCAGATTTCCCAACAGCAGGTTTGATCTTAGGAAGAAGTGGGATTCGAAGAGCTTACGAGACAGGTCGTGGTTCTATTATAATTCGTGCTAAAGTTGAAATTGAAGAGAGAGCCAACGGTAAACAATCTATTATTGTAACTGAGCTACCTTATCAAGTTAATAAGGCACGTTTAATTGAAAAAATTGCAGAATTAGTTCGTGATAAGAAAATTGAAGGTATTACAGATTTACGTGATGAATCGGATCGAAATGGTATGCGTATTGTTATGGAAGTACGTCGCGATGCAAATGCCAATGTACTATTAAATAATCTATATAAACACACAGCACTTCAAACAAGTTTCGGTATTAATATGTTGTCTCTTGTAAATGGAGAGCCACAAGTTCTGAATTTAAAACAAAATTTATATCATTATTTAGAGCATCAGAAGGTCGTGATTCGTAGACGTACTGCTTATGAATTAGAGAAAGCGGAAGCGCGCGCTCATATTTTAGAGGGATTACGAATTGCTTTAGATCATCTTGATGAAGTTATTACGTTAATCCGTAGTTCAAAAACAGCCGATATTGCAAAACAAGGTTTAATGGAACGCTTCGGCTTAAGTGAAAAACAAGCACAGGCGATTTTAGATATGCGTCTGCAACGTTTAACTGGACTAGAACGTGAAAAAATCGAACAAGAATATCAAGACTTAATGAAGCTAATTGCAGAATTAAAAGCAATTTTAGCAGATGAAGAGAAGGTTCTTGAGATCATTCGTGAGGAATTAACGGAAGTAAAAGAACGTTTTAATGACAAGAGACGAACTGAAATCACAATCGGCGGTATGGAATCTATCGAAGATGAAGATTTAATTCCAGAGCAAAACATTGCAATTACATTAACTCACAATGGTTATATTAAAAGGTTACCAGCGTCCACGTACAAAACACAGAACCGTGGGGGACGTGGTGTACAAGGAATGGGTACGAATGATGATGACTTCGTTGAACATTTATTAACAACGTCTACCCATGATCATATTTTATTCTTCACAAACAAGGGTAAAGTATACCGTACAAAAGGATATGAAATTCCAGAATATAGTCGTACGGCGAAAGGGCTACCTATTATTAACCTATTAGGAGTAGATAAAGGTGAGTGGATCAACGCTATTATTCCGATTCGTGAATTTGGTGACGATCAGTTCTTATTCTTCACAACGAAACAAGGTATCTCTAAGAGAACACCACTTTCATCATTTGCAAATATACGTACGAATGGTTTAATTGCAATTTCTCTTCGTGAAGAGGATGAAGTAATCTCTGTACGCTTAACATCTGGCGATAAGGATATTATCGTTGGAACAAGTAACGGTATGTTAATTCGTTTCAATGAGCAAGATGTGCGTTCTATGGGACGTAATGCGGCTGGTGTAAAAGCAATTACATTAGGTGATGAAGATCAAGTCGTAGGTATGGAAATTGTCGAAGAGGATGTAAATGTTCTAATTGTAACGAAAAATGGTTATGGAAAGCGTACGCCAATTGATGAATACCGCCTGCAAAGTCGTGGTGGTAAAGGTCTGAAGACTTGTAATATTACAGATAAAAACGGTAAATTAGTAGCGGTTAAGTCTGTAACAGGTGAAGAAGACGTTATGTTAATAACAGCAGCGGGTATTATTATTCGTATGCCGGTTGATCAAATCTCTCAAATGGGACGTAATACACAAGGTGTTCGCCTAATTCGATTAGAGGGTGAACAAGAGGTAGCGACAGTAGCAAAAGCACAAAAAGACGAAGAAGAAGAATCTGGCGAAGAGGTTACTTCTGAAGAATAAGAGAGGGGAATTTTCCCTCTCTTATTTTTTATATAATAATACTTGCATAATAATAATAAAGTCTATATAATAGGCAGAGTCAGCAAATGAGTGATACAAATTATCAAAAAAACTTGTTGACGAAAATAATATACTATGATATATTATAAAAGTCGCTGAAACGCGATGTTGAACTTTGAAAACTAAACGAAACAAACAACGTGAAACGTCAATTTTTATTTTTAGATGCTAGACAAACTAACTTTATTGGAGAGTTTGATCCTGGCTCAGGATGAACGCTGGCGGCGTGCCTAATACATGCAAGTCGAGC